>NZ_LGEG01000234.1 GCF_001280125.1 Streptomyces sp. NRRL F-6492 | reverse complement strand
GGCGGGGGCCGGCGGGCGGACCCGGGGGGTGCGGATGCGGGCCGAGGAGCTGCCGGCCGGTCTGGGCGCGTTCGCCGTGGCGGCCTTCGGCCAGTCCTTCCACTGGATGGACCGGGAGCGGGTGGCGGCCGCGGTGAAGGGGATGCTGGGGCCCGGCGGGGCGCTCGTCCACGTCGCCGACGACAAGACGGAGGTCCGGTCCTTCGAGGGCCTTCCGCGTCCGGTGGCGCCCCGCGCGGCGATCGGCCGCCTCGTGGCGCGCCACCTGGGGCCGGTCCGCCGGGCCGGCCGGGGCGTGCTCCCGGACGGGACGCCGGGCGGGGAGGCCGCGGTGCTCGCCCGCGCGGGCTTCTCCGGGCCCGAGCGCCACGCCGTCCCCGGCGGGCAGGTGCTCGACCGCACGGAGGACGACGTGGTGGCCGGGGTGTTCTCGATGTCGTACTCGGCTCCGCACCTGTACGGCGCCCGCCTGGAGGAGTTCGAGGCGGACCTGCGCCGGCTGCTGCGGGAGGCCTCCCCCTCGGGTCTGTTCTCCGAGCGGCAGCCGGGCACCGAGGTCCACGTCTGGCGGACGGACTAGACGACCGTGACGCGGGCCAGGGCCCAGGAGGTGTGGTCGAAGGAGGTCCTGTCGTTGGCGTCGGCGACCTCCAGGCGGAGGACCCGGACGCCCCGGACGTCGAGGTCGAGGGGGACGGGGCCGGTGGCGGCGGTCAGGACGCCGGTGGTGTGCAGGACGCGGTCGTCGCCGTACACGGTGGCGCGGGTGGCGCCGACGGTGCTCTGGCGGGCGGAGAAGTCGTCGATGCCGACCAGGGCGGTGAAGCGGTCGCCGGCGCCGCCCAGGTGGAAGGCGACGTCGCTGTACGCGTGGACGCCCAGGCCCTTGGGGTGGGTGGTGCCGCCGAAGGAGATCGGGGTGCCGTCGCCGGCGGCGTTCTTGCCGTTGGAGGCGTCGCGCTCGACGGGGCCCCAGCCGTTGACGGCGCTGATCCAGGGGAGGTCGGAGAGGTAGCTGTCCTTGGTGGGCGCCGGGGGCGGGGTGGTGACGGCGCCGTCGGCGGCGTACCGCACCGGGCCGCCGGGGGCGGTGGCGGTGCCCTCGGCGGTCAGCGTCCGGGGGGTGGTCGCCGGGGCGCCGGCGGGCGGGGTGACCTGCCAGACGGCGGTGAGCCGCGCGCCGGGGGCGAGCTGTGCCGCCGCGGTGGCCGTGGTGGGGCGCACGGTCCAGCCGGCCGGGGCCCTCAGGGCGAGGGCGGCCGAGGTCCAGGGGCGTGCCGAGCCGTTGGCGAGGACGGCGGTGGCGGTGAAGGGCTTCCCCGGCACCGCGAGGGACGGCACCGTCAGGGACGCCCCGAAGGCGGTGCGCGGGTACCGGTCGCGCCAGGAGGAGCGCATCAGGGCGACCAGTTCGGCGGCGCGGGCCGGGTGGCGGGCCGCGAGGTCGGACCTCTCGCCGGGGTCGGCGGCCAGGTCGTACAGCTCGACCTGCCACTGGTCGTCGGGGAGGGCGCGGTCGCGGACCGGCGCGAACCTGACCGCCTTCCAGCGGTCCTTGCGGAGCGCCTCGGCGAGCCAGGTGGCGCGCTGTCCGTCCTGGGCGTTGGCGCGGGAGGTGACGCCCTTCTCGTCGCGGTACCAGTAGAGGTGGTCGTGGCGGGCCGGGTCCGTGCCGCCGGTGAGGAGGGGCGCGGCCGACAGGCCGTCCACGTCGGTGGGGGCGGGGGCGCCGCCGAGTTCCGCGAGGGTGGGGAGGAGGTCGGTGAGCGGGGTCGGGCGGTCGCTGGTGCCGGGCCGGACCCGGCCGGGGCCCCAGGCGACGAGGGGGACGCGGATCCCGCCCTCGTACAGGTTGCGCTTGTAGCCGCGCAGCGGTCCGTTGGAGTCGAACAGGTCGGGGTCGACCCCGCCTTCCTCGTGGGGGCCGTTGTCGCTGGTGACGAGGAGGACGGTGTCGTCCTCCAGGCCGAGGGCGCGCAGCCGGTCGACGACGTCGCCGACGAGGGCGTCGAAGAGGCTCACCTGCGCGGCGTGCCCCTTGTTGGCCCCGCTCCAGTTCCGGGAGGCGTACGCGCCGGTGTCGGGGACGTCGCTGGGGGCGTGCGGCACGGTCGGGGCGAGGAAGAGGAGGAACGGTTCGGCCGCGTGCCGGTCGAGGAAGTCGAGGGCCCGCCGGCGCAGCAGGTCCGGCGCGTAGGCGCCCCTGGCGCCGTTCGCGTTGGCGGGGATCGTCTCCTTGACGCCGTTGTTCCAGAGGTACGCCGGGTAGTACTGGTGCGCGTGGCCGTGGTCGATGTAGCCGTAGAACTCCTCGAAGCCCCGGGCGTTGGGGTGGCTGTCCTGGCCGGCGCTCTCCGGTCCGAAGCCCCACTTGCCGATGAGGCCGGTGCGGTAGCCGCGGGCCCCGAGCACCTGGGCGAAGGTGGTGTCGGCGGCCGTGAGGGCGCCCTGGGCTCCGGACGGGTTGGCGCGCACGGTCGCGTGCCCGGTGTGCAGGCCGGTGAGGAGCGAGCAGCGGGAGGGGGCGCAGACGGCGGCCGTCGAGTAGGCGTCGGTGAAGCGCAGTCCGCCGGCGGCGAGCGCGTCGATGCGCGGGGTGGAGATGAGTTTCTGTCCGTACGCGCCGAGTTCGCCGTGTCCGAGGTCGTCGGCGAGGACGACGACCAGGTTCGGCGGCCGGGTGGCGGCCGCCCCGGGTGCCGCGGGTGCCGTCCCGGCCGTCCGCGCTTCGGCGGTGCCGGTCGCCGGCAGGGCGCCGAGGCCGAGCGTGGCGGCGGACCCGGCGAGGAAACGGCGGCGGCTGGACATGGCGAGGCTCCTTGGGCGGGGGCGGGGAGAGAGGGCGGGGCGGGACCCCTCGCCGATCATGGGCGCGCCCGTCCCGGCGGACCATGCACGGGACATGAAGAACGTGTGACACGGCACGGGGTACCGGCATGGGGACCGGACCGGGTGTCCCGGCCGGACGACCGGCCGTGCGCCGCCCGCGGGCCTCAGGGGGTTTCTTGTCGATCGGGCCGGATCGGCAAGAAACCCCCTAAAATCGGAAGGCCCTCGCGGAGTCGCGGGGCCGTGCGGAAGGGGGCGGGTGATGGGGTGGGACGCCGGTGCCGTGGCGGGGGCGCTGCTCCTCGTGCTGCCCGCCGCGGGACTCATCGCGTTCGGTCTGCTGCACAAGGGCCGGGCCGTGCGGCCGTTCGCCGCCTCGCGGGCGCGGTCGTTCGCCCAGCGGGAGTACGCCCGGAACCTCCGGCGGGCGGCCGACCTGGTGATCGCGGCGGCCCGGCGGGCCGCCGGTGAGGGCGAGCCGGCGATCGTCACCGTGGAGGCCGTGGCGCGGACGGCCGAGGAGCGCTACGGCTACGACGGGGTGGAGCGGCGGCACGCGGCGGCGGCGCTGCGGAGCCGGTACGAGCACGGCCGGTGCGCCGCCGACTGCGTCACGGACGCCTACGGCTGAGCGTCCTTCCCGGGCACGGGCGTCCCCTGGTGGTAGTACAGGCGCAGGTGTCCGCCGTCCGCCTCGGGCGCGCGGCGCCAGAGCGAGCTGCGCCGGGCGCGGTGCCCGTCGCGGACCGTCTCGTACGTGAGGTGGACGACGCCGGGCGCGAGCAGCGTCCCGGTGAAGGCGGCGGGCTCGTAGTGCGTCCCCTCCCCGGTGTCGCCGGCCATGTCGGGGAGGGCGGCGAGCATCTCCTCGTACGTCCAGCGGCGCCCCGAGGCCCCGACCTCGGTGAACTCGGGGTCGAGGAGTTCGGCGGCGAGCCGGCGGGAGGCGCGCACGGCGGGGTCGAGCAGGCGCAGTTCGCCCTCGACGGCCTCGCGGACGTCGGAGTCGGCGTGACGGGGAGCCGGGGTTCGCTCGTCTTCTTCCATACGGACATTGTGCCGCCCCTCCGTGTCGGCGGGCCCGGAGCGTCCCCCGGGCCCGCCGACACGCGGACGGGCTCCTACTCGAAGGCCGCGGCGGCCTCCTCCAGCGCGGCGGCGACCGCCTCGGGCGCGTCGGGGCCGGGGGCGCCGGGCCGGTAGGTGACGGAGCGCAGACGGCCGGTGAAGCGGAAGGAGCGGTGGCGTTCGTGGAGCGGCCAGGAGACCGGGGACTTGCGGTCGACGCCGACGCTGATGCCCTGGAAGGGCGCCATGCCGATCAGTTGGTGCACGCTGTCGGGCGCGGCCCGGTGCTCGCCGTCGACGGTGACGGCGAACCGCCAGCGCAGGCCCTCCTCGGCGGTGGCGGTGACGAGGACGTCGTGCGGGCCGGGGCCGAGGGGCCCGGCGTCGGTCTCGTGGAGGGTGCCGTACTCGTTGTACGCGAGGACGAGGCGCCCGTCCTCGACGTACAGGCTGTAGCCGCCGCCCTGGTCGCCGTGGGAGACGAGGACCCCGTCGCCGGTCTCCTCGATGGCGACGGCGATCTCGAAGGAGCGCAGGGAGACGAGCCGGGAGGAGCGGTAGCGCTCCAGTTCGGGGGTGCCGGGCAGCAGGGTGAGGGGGCGGGAGAGGCGCTGCTCGGCGGGGTTGCGGCGGGCGAGGGCGCCGCTGTGGTCGGGCAGCGGGAAGACGCCGTTGCGCCGGGCGGCGTCCTCCCAGGCGGCCGACAGCTCCTTGACCAGGTCGGGGTGGTCGGCGGCGAGGTCGTGGATCTCGGTGGGGTCGGTCCTGATGTCGTAGAGGGCCCACTCGGAGTCGTCGTAGGGCGCGCCCGGACGGTGCAGGGTGACGAGTTTGCGGCCGTCGCGGTAGTGGCTGCGGTTGCCGGTCATCTCGCAGTACTGCTCGGGGTGGGTGGAGTCGTGTGCGGGGTCGGCGAGGACGGGGGTGAAGCTGACGCCGTCCGGTTCCTGGAGGGGGACGCCCCGGCGGCTCTCCGGCCGGGCTAGACCGGCGAGTTCGAGGAGGGTGGGGGCGATGTCGGTGACGTACTGGTACTGGGGGCGCAGGCCGGCGGCGAGGCGGCCGTCGCGGACGCCCTCGGGCCAGGACAGGACGAGGGGGACGCGGACGCCGCCGGCGTAGGTGTGGCCCTTGTAGAGGCGGAAGGGGGTGTTGGAGGCCATGCCCCAGCCGCGCGGGTAGTGGACCAGGCTGCGGGGGCCGCCGATGAGTTCGGGGTCGCGGTCGACGTCGGGGTTCCAGTCGCCGGGGAGGCGGGGGTGGTGGACGAAGCGGCTGAAGTAGGAGCGGGTGCCCTCGGCGCCGCCCTCGCCGGTGCCGCCGTTGTCGGAGGTGAAGACGACGATGGTGTTGTCGAGTTCGCCGAGCGCGTCGAGGGTGGCGGTGAGCCGGCCGAGGTTCTGGTCGATGTTGTCGACGAGCGCCGCGTACACCTCCATGTAGCGGGCGTAGAGCCGCCGCTGCTCCTCGGTGAGGGAGTCCCAGGCGGGCACGTCGAGTCCGGCCTCGCTGTTGCGGGCGGGGAGTTCGGTGCCGGGCGGGAAGAGCCCGGCGGCGAGCTGGGCGGCGAAGCGCCGCTCGCGCAGGACGTCCCAGCCCTCGTCGTAGCGGCCCCGGTGGCGGGCGATGTCCTCGGCCCTGGCCTGGAGGGGGCCGTGGACGGCGTTGTGGGCGAGGTAGAGGAAGAAGGGCTTGTCGGGGTCGTGGGCGCGCAGCGACTTCACCATGGAGATCGCCTGGTCGGTGATGTCGTCGGTGTAGTAGTAGTCGTCGGGGAACTCGTCGATGTCGAGCGGGCTGTTGTCCCGGACGAGCTGGTGCGGGTGGAAGAGGCTGGTGAGGCCCTCCAGGACGCCGTAGTACTGGTCGAAGCCCTTCTGGAGGGGCCAGTTGCCGCGGTGGTCGGCGGCGTTGGAGGCGGAGTCGCGGACCAGGTGCCACTTGCCGACGGCGTAGGTGGCGTAGCCGGCGTCGTGGAGGAGTTCGGCGAGGGTGGGGATGTCGTCGGCGATCTCCATGCCGTAGCCGGGGAAGCCGGGGTCGGAGTTGGCGACCATGGCGTAGCCGACGCGGTGCGGGTTGAGGCCGGTGAGCAGGGCGGCGCGGGCCGGCGAGCAGAGCGGCATGGTGTGGTAGTTGGTGAGCCGCACGCCGTCGTCGGCGAGGGCGTCCAGGACCGGGGTGGGGATCTCGGAGCCGAAGGGGCCGATGTCGCTGAAGCCCATGTCGTCGACGAGGACGACGACGATGTTGGGTGCCCCGGCGGGCGGGGCGGTACGGGCGGGCCAGGCGGGTTCGGACTCGGCGAAGGTGCGGCCGACGCGTCCGGCGAAGCCCTCGTAGGGGTCGCGGCGGGTGGCGGTCGGGGCGGTTTCGCCGGGGGTGCCGGTGGTCATGCGGGGGCGGGTCCTTCCGGGGGGAGCGAGCGGGCGACGCGGAAGCCGCCGTGGCCGGTCGAGGAGTCGGGCGTGTTGTGGGAGCGGGCGGCGACCCGGTAGCGGTTGCAGTAGGAGGAGTGGCAGAGGTACGAGCCGCCGCGGATGGCGCGCTCGCCGGGGGCCGCGGTCCCGAAGGCGTCGGCGCACCACTCCCAGACGTTGCCCGAGGTGTTGTACAGGCCGTGGCCGTTGGGCTCGTACGCGGTGACGGGGACGGTGCCGACGTGCCCGCCGGGCCGGTCGGAGCGGTGCGGGAAGTCCCCGAGCCAGGTGTTGCACCTCTCCCGGCCGTCCGGGGTGAGGTCGTCGCCCCACGGGTAGCGGGCGCCGTCGAGGCCGCCGCGCGCCGCGTACTCCCACTCGGCCTCGGTGGGCAGCCGGACGCCCGCCCAGGCGCAGTAGGCGAGGGCGTCGTCGTACGAGATGTGGACGACCGGGTGGTCGGCGCGGCCTTCGAGGTCGGAGCCGGGGCCCTCCGGGGCGTGCCAGCAGGCCCCTTCGACGCCGAGCCACCAGGGGGCCTGCGGGACCCGGCCGAGGACGTGGCGCCCGGCGGCGGGGTGGAGCAGGAGGTGGAAGACGAAGGAGGAGCCGAAGCGTTCGGCGTCGGTGCGGTGTCCGGTGGCCTCGGTGAACGCGGCGTACCGGGCGTTGGTGACGGCGGTGGCGCCGATCGCGAAGGGCGCGACGGTCACCTCCCGTACGGGCCCCTCGTGGTCGGCGGGGTAGCCCTCGCCGAAGGCGTCGCCCATCCGGAAGGTGCCGCCCGCCAGTTCGAGCAGGGGCTCGTCCGGCGGGGCGGTCCGTACGGTCGGCAGGGGGAGCGGCTCGGCGGAGGCCGGGTGGCCGCTCCAGCCCGCGCAGGTGCGGCCGGGGGTGCAGCAGGCGCTCACGCGGACACCGCCTCCGCCCTGACGGTCGCGGGCACGGGGGCGGGCGCGACCGGTACGGGTTCGGGCGCGGCGGCGAGCAGCGCGCGGGTGTAGGGGTCGCGGGGCCGCTCGCACAGCTCGTCGGCGGCGCCGGTCTCCACGATCCGGCCCTCGTGCATCACGGCGATGCGGTGGCTGACCTGGCGGACCACGGCCAGGTCGTGGGCGATGAAGACGAGGGCGAGGCCCAGGTCGCGCTGGAGGTCGGTGAGGAGGCCGACGATCTGCGCCTGGACGGAGACGTCGAGGGCCGAGACGGGTTCGTCGCAGATGAGGACGGACGGCTCCGGGGCGAGCGCGCGGGCGATGCCGACGCGCTGGCGCTGGCCGCCGGAGAAGGAGCGCGGGTGCCGGTCGGCGGCGGCCGGGTCGAGGCCGACGAGGCGGAGGAGCTCCGCGACGCGGTCGGCCCGTCCGGCCGGGGCGACGGTCCCGAAGGCCCGCAGCGGCTCGGCGACGATCTCGCCGACGCTCATGCGGGGGTTGAGGGAGGCGTACGGGTCCTGGAAGACCATCTGGACGCGGCGGCGCACGGCGTGCAGCTCGGCGCGGCCGGGGCGCGTGACGTCCCGGCCGTCGAGGAGGATCCGGCCGCCGTCGGAGGGGTGGGCGTGGGCGAGGACCCGGGCGAGGGTGGACTTGCCGGAGCCGGACTCGCCGACGATGCCGAGGGTCTCCCCCGCCGCGAGGGTGAGGGAGACGTCGTCGAGGGCGGTGAAGGTGCGGCGGCCCCGGCCCCGGTACGTCTTGCGGAGCCCTTCGGCGGCCAGGACGACGGCGCCGGGCGCGGGCCGTTCGATCCGGGCGGGCGGTGGGGGCGGCGGCAGCGGCTCGGCCCGTTCGGCGGCGGGCAGGCAGGCCGCGCGGACGGTGTCGGTGAGGGCGGTGAGCGGGGGCGCGGTCGTGTGGCAGTGGTCCTCGGCGAGGGCGCAGCGGGTGGCGAACGCGCAGCCGGCGAGGGGCAGGGAGAGGTCGGGCGGGGTGCCGGGAATGCCGGTGAGGCGGGTGCCGGAGGGCGCGGAGAGCCGGGGCACGGCGGCGAGGAGGCCGGCGGTGTAGGGGTGCCGGGGGCGGGTGAGGACCTCGGCGGTGGGGCCGTCCTCGACGACGGTGCCGCCGTACATGACGAGGACCCGTTCGCAGGCGCGGGCGACCACGCCCATGTTGTGGGTGATGAGGACGAGGGCGGTGCCGGTGGTGCGGGTGAGCTCGCCGAGGAGGGTGAGGATCTGGTCCTGGACGGTGGCGTCGAGGGCGGTGGTGGGTTCGTCGGCGAGGAGGACGTCGGGTTCGCCGGCGAGGGCCATGGCGATGAGGACGCGCTGGCGCTGGCCGCCGGAGAACTGGTGCGGGTGGTCGTCGAGGCGGCGCTCGGGGTCGGGGATGCCGACGAGGCGCAGGAGTTCGACGGCGCGGGCGCGGCGGGCGGCCTTGTCGCGGCGGGCGCTCCCGGCGCGACGGGCCGGCCTGCCGGCGGCGGTGTGGGGGTGGGCGCCGGTGGCAGTACTGGTGCCGGTACCGGTGCCGGTACCGGTGTCGTCCGTGGGCGTGCGGTCCCGGCCGTCGTGCGCCCTGAGCACCTCGTCGAGGTGGCGGCCGATGCTGAGGACGGGGTTCAGGGCCGTCATCGGGTCCTGGAAGATCATGCCGACGCGCGCGCCGCGCACCTCCCGCAGCCGGTCCTCGGTGGCCGTGGCGAGGTCCTCCCCGTCGAGGAGGACGGAGCCGCCGGTGATCCGGCCGGTGCCGGGGAGCATCCGGAGCAGGGCCAGGGCGGTGGTGGACTTCCCCGAGCCGGACTCGCCGACGACGGCGAGGGTCTCGCCCCTGCGGAGCGTGAAGGAGACGTCCCGGACGGCGTGCAGGGGCCGGCCGTCGGGGGTGGTGAACCCCACGTCCAGGCCCCGGACGTCGAGGAGCGGAGGGGTGGTCATCGGCGTATCTCCCGGTTCAGTGCCTCGGCGACCAGGGAGAGGCCGAGGACGAGCGCGGTCACGGTCACGAGCGGTCCGGCGGCGAAGTGCGGGGCCTGGGCCAGATAGGGCATGGACTGGCTGAGGACGGCGCCGAGGGTGGGTTCGGGCGGCCGGACGCCGACGCCGAGGAAGCTCATGGCGCCTTCGATGAAGACGGCGACGGTGAGGGAGACGGCGATCTGGACGACGAGCGGGTCGGCGGCGTTGGGCAGGATGTGCCGGGTGAGGATCCGGCCGCCGGAGGTGCCGCCGACGCGGGCGGCGGTCACGTACTCCCGGCCGCGCTGGACGAGGATCCCCGTGCGCAGCAGCCGTCCGAAGACGGGGATCTCGGCCAGGGCGATCACCAGGATCACGGGCAGCCGGCCGGGGCCGAGGATGGCCGTGACGGCGAGCGCCAGGATGAGTCCGGGGAAGGCCAGGATCAGGTCGAAGGCGCGCTGGACGACGGTGTCGGCGGCCGGGTGGGCGGCGGCGGCCAGGGCGGAGAGGCAGCCGAGGACCGCGCCGAGCGGCACGGCGACCGCGATGATGCCGAGGTCCGCGCGGATGCCGTGGAGCAGCCGGGACAGCAGGTCGCGGCCGAGGTCGTCGGTGCCGAGCGGGTGTCCGGGGGTGCCGGGCCCGGCGAGCGTCAGGGCGCTCTGGTCGGTGGGACCGTGGCCGGAGAGCAGCGGGGCGAGGAGTCCGGCGAGGACGACCAGGCCGACGAGGACGAGGCCGGTGCGGCCGCGGCCGGTGGCGAGGGCGGCCCGGTAGGGGTGGAGGGGCCTGCGGGCCGGGGTCGTTCCGACGGTGGCCGGGGACGGCTTGACAGGGTGATTCGGCATGGTCACTCCCACCTGATCCGGGGGTCGAGCCAGGCGTGGACGAGGTCGGTGAACAGTTGGACGAGGACGAAGACGGTGACGAGGAGGAGCAGGAGGTCCTGGACGACGGGGTAGTCCCGGCGGACCAGGGCCTGTTCGGCGAGCTGGCCGAGACCGGGCCAGGCGAAGATCGCCTCGACCAGGACGGCGCCGCCGAGCAGGTTGCCGGTCTGCATGCCGAGGAGGGTGACGACGGGCGGGAGCGCGTTCGGCAGGGCGTGGCGCCAGAGCAGGCGGCGGGGGGCGATGCCGGCGGCGGTGGCGGTGCGGACGTAGTCCTCGCCGAGGGCGCGTTCGATGCCGTCCTTGAGGTAGCGGCCGAGGACGGCGGCGCTGGGCAGGGCGAGGCAGAGGGCGGGCAGCAGCAGGTACTGGACGCCCAGGTCGGGGGCGGTGAGGAGGGGGACGCGACCGCCCGGGGGCAGGACGCCGAGGAGGACGGAGAAGAGGAGGACGAGGAGGACGCCGGTGACGAAGGGCGGCACGGCGAGGGCCCCGGTGGTGACGGCCCGTACGGCGGTGCGCACCCAGCGGCTGCGGGAGGTGGCGCCGAGGATGCCGAAGGCGCCGCCGAGGACGACGACGAACAGCAGGGCGCCGAGGGTGAGTTCGACGGTGGCGCCGAGTCCGTCGGCGATGAGGTCGGCGGTCTGCCCGCCGATCGCGTAGGACGGTCCGAGGTCGCCGGTGACCAGGTCCCCGAGCCAGTGGAGGTACTGGGCGGGCAGGGGTTCGTCGAGGCCGAGGCGCGCCCGGATGGCGGCCTCGGTCTCGGCGCTCGCGTCGGGTCCGGCGAGGACGGCCGCCGGGTCTCCGGGGACGAGCCGGAGGACGGCGAAGACGACGAAGGAGGCGACGAGGAGGACGAGGAGCGCGGAGGGGAGCCTCCGCAGCAGATAGCCGCGCATCTCAGCCCGCCAGGTAGGCGTCGTCGAGGTTGAGGTAGGAGAACTTGTTGAGGGTGACGCCGTGCAGCTTCTTGGCGGCGACCTGGACGGCGCCCCGGATGACGAGGTCGATGATGAACGCCTCGTCGAGGAGGGTGTCGGTGATCTGCTGCCGCAGGGCGTTGGCGCGGGCGCCGGTCTCGGGGGTGGTCCAGGCCTCGCGGACGACCTCGGTGTAGTGGGCGGAGCGGAACCTGGAAGTGTTCTTGGCCTCGTTGAAGGGATAGGCGCTGACGGCGAGGGTGGACGGCTGGACCTGGGCGAAGCCGTGGCTCATGGTCCACAGGCCGGGCATGGACTGGGAGATGAGGTTCTTCTGGGCGGTGGCGGGGTCGGTGGGTTCGAGGGTGACCCGGACGCCGATCTGCTTGAGGTCGTACTGGATGGCCTCGGCCACCGCGGTGTCGCCGGGCAGGTTGATGTGGAGGAGCGGCAGGTCGAGCTTGGTGTGGCCGGCGGACCTGAGGAGCTCGCGGGCCTTGCCCGGGTCGTAGGTGTAGTGGGTGCGGCCGGCCTCGCTGAAGGCGGGCGAGGACTTGGGCCAGGGGGTGGCGGAGGCGAGTCCGTAGCCGCCGAGGACCTGCTTGAGGATCCGCTCGCGGTCGACGGCCCAGGCGAGGGCCTGCCGGACGGTCTTGTCGTTCAGCGGGGCGACGGTGGTGTTGACGCCGAGGTAGTGGGCGCCGCCGCCGGTGGCGTACTCGCTGATGACGAGCTCGGGGTTCGCGGCGAGGACGGCGAGGTTCCGGCCGGGGACGCCGTAGGAGAGCTGGGTCTGGCCGGTGCGCAGGGAGGAGAGGAGGGCGTCGGCCTGGGAGATGACGCGGAACTCGACGGCGTCCAGGTAGGGGCGGTCGGGCTGCCAGTACTTCTCGTTGCGGGTGAAGCTCAGGCCGGTGCCGGGGCTCCACTTGGTGAGCTTGAAGGGGCCGGTGCCGTTGAGCTTCTTGCCGGCGACGGCGTCCTCGACGCTGTTCCGGTCGGTGATGATCATGAACTCGAAGAGGTCGAACAGGTTGTTGACCGGGTGGGCGAGCTTGAGGACGAGTTCGTGGTCGCCGCGCTTCTCGAAACCGGTGATCGCGGCGGCGGTGGCCCTCAACTGGGCGGCGCGCAGCGGGTTCTGGAGGTTCTTCACCGCGAAGATCACGTCGTCGGCGGTGAAGGGACGGCCGTCGTGGTAGGTGACGCCGGTGCGCAGCTTGAGGACGATGCTGCGGCCGTCCTCGGCGTACTCCCACGAGGTGGCGAGCTCCGGCTGCGGCTTCAGGCGGTCGTCGTAGCGGACGAGGGTGTTGTAGACCAGCCGCTGCTGGAGCGACTGGCCGCTCTGGGCGAAGAGCAGGCTGGGCGTGAAGTCCGAGTTGACGGCGACGGTGAGGGTGCCGCCGCGCCGGGGCTCCGCGGTCGCCTTGGCGCCGGGCGCCTCGGTCGCGCCCTCGGAGACCGCCGAGCGGCAGCCCGCCAGGCCGAGCCCGAGCAGCAGGGTGCCGCCGCCCGCGGCGCGCAGGGTGGTGCGCCGGGAGAGGGCGGTGGGCGTGGTGGGGAACAGCTCGGTCATCGATGCCTGCCTGTGAAAAGGGGTGGAGGTCCGCAGGGCGGGCGGAATTCTTTCCGCTGCGGAAGGAAGGAGCCACGAGAGAGGTGGGGGCGAGTGCGGTTTTCGTGTACGGAGGTACGCGGAACCGGTTACGGGGTTACGGGGAGGTGCGGCGCCCGGGAGTCCGGGAGCCGGGGACCCGACGGGAGCTTCGGAGCCTTCGCGTCACGGAGTCGCGGTGGCGCGACCGGTCGGCGGCCGGAACGTCGGGGCGCTCGCCGGCCGTCGGTGACGGGGGTGCGGCGGGCGTCCCGGGTCACGCGGGACCGGTGCGGGAGCGGCGTGGCCGGTGCGACGACCGGCGCCGGGGTCAGGCGCGGACGGCACAGACCGCGCTGGCCTGTCGACAGAGGTCGACGTGCCTGCGGGAGATGAGGCGCATGTCCGGATTCACGGGAGCAATATGACAGCGGCTTCGCGGAGCGGTCAACCGGCGTTGACCGCATTCTGAGACGACCTCAGTCTTCGGCCCCTGCGGGGAGGAGCTCTTCGAAGGTCTCAAGAGGCCTTCTGAACAGGGGGTTCAGAAGAACGGTGCCCGCCGCGACGGGCAGCGTGGCCGGTCCGGCATGTGGACTGACGATGCGTTCGGGGTCCCCGCAGACGTGCGAGAGGTCGATCGCGGCGCCCCGGATCTCCTCCAGGTAGTCGGGTTCGACGACGCTGGCCTGTTCGGTCACGACGACCAGGTCGGGGTTGAGGACGTCGAGCAGGAGCGCCACCGCGCGGCCGACCGCGCGGGCCCGTTCGCGCAGCAGCCGGTCGGCGCGCCGGTCCCCGGCCGCCGCCGCGTCCACCACGAGTGAGGTGTCGGGCTCGGGCACGATGCCGCGGCGGACGGCGGTGAGCCCGAGGGCGGTGTTCGACGCGGTCGCCTCCAGGCAGCCCGAACGCCCGCACGGGCAGGGGGCCGTGGAGTCGGGCACGGGCAGGTGCGCCACGTCGCCGGCCGCCGCCCCGGGCCCCTGGTGCACGACCCCGGCGAGCCCGACGGCCGCGTCGACGACGTTGCCGACGAAGAGGTGCACGAGGCTGCGGCGGGCGGCGGGCCGGCCGAAGAGGATCTCCGACTGGGCGATGGAACGGGCGTGGTTGTCCAGGCGCACGGTGCGCCCGCCGAGGCCCCGGGCGAGTTCGGCGGCGAGCGGCCGGCGGCGCCAGCCGAGGGCGTCGTGGCGGACCACCATCCCGGCGGCCGGGTCCACCCAGCCGCCGATCGCGGCGCCGACCCCGAGAAGGGGGCGGCCCCGGGCGTGCTCGTCGAGGAAGCCGCGCAGCTCGCGGGCGAGTTCTCCGGGCAGGGCGTCCGGCGCGATGCCCTCGTGCGCGTGGGCGTGCCGGGCCAGGACCCGGCCCCGCAGGTCGACCAGGGCGAAGGTCGAACCGGGGACGCCGAGGTGGAGGCCGCCGACGACGGGCCCCGCAGTGGCGCCGATGTGCAGGTCGACGGGGATCTGGGGCCGTCCCACTCCCCCGCCCCCGGCGAGTTCGGGCAGCTCGCGCAGGAGGCCGAGCCGGGTGAGGTCGGTGGCCTGGCGCGAGACGGCGGCGGGGCTGAGGCCGGAGAGCCGGGCGACGGCGCTGCGGGCGACCGGCCCGTGGTCGAGGACGGTCCGCAGGACGGTGGCGGCGTTCGCCTCGCGCCTGCCGTCGCCCGCCATCCGGGGGCCGTACGGGGTGGTCGTGGTCATGGGTGCCTCTCTGGCTCACTGGTGCGGCGGTCCGGCCATGTTGCGGCGGTGTGAAATCCCCGGCGGCCGGCGGCGTGGCCGTCACCCGCCGTCCGGTAGCGGCCGCGCTCTGCCGACGACATGGGATCGCCCCTGGTCAAGGGGGGTGCGGCAGGGCGCGGAAGGCCGGTCCCGCGGCACCGGGCAGGCGCCGATTCAACCACCGGGGGCGGTGGTTCGGGGAGCGGACGGGCGCTTGACGCGTCGCTGCGGCCGCTGCGAGGCTCCGGGACATGTTCGCGACCTCCTCCTGTCCCGCCGTCTCCGGCGTCTGACCCTCGCGACCCCTCGCGTGGCCGGTTCGCCGGCGCCGCCCCCGTGACCCGGCTCCTCCGGCGCCGCCGCATCGGCACCGGGTCCCGTCCGACCCGTACCCCTCCGGGCCCTTCACCCCGCTTCCGGGCCCGGCGGGCGCGTACGTCCGTGACGGTCCATCCGTCGGCTCATTACTTCCGCTCCGAGATTAATTGCTCCGGCCTGTTCCCAGGCCCCGAAAGGATCCCCGCCATGTCGACCGCCACCACCTCTCCCGCCGAGCAGAAGAGCACCGACCGGAAGACCACCGACCAGGAGGCCCCCGCCCAGGAGGCCCCCTTCCAGGAGATCACCGTCCAGAAGGTCGGCGGCCGCCTCGGGGCCGTCATCTCCGGCGTCCGCCTCGGCGGCGACCTGTCCGCCGGGGCCGTCGCCGAGATCCGCGCCGCCCTCCTGGCGCACAAGGTCGTCTTCTTCCGGGACCAGGGCCACCTGGACGAAGAGGCCCAGGAGGCCTTCGGCCGGCTCCTCGGCACACCCGTCGCCCACCCCACCGTCCCCTCGGCCGACGGCCGTTACTCCTTCCCGATCGACTCGGACTACGGCGGCCGGGCCAACCAGTGGCACACCGACGTGACCTTCGTCCCGGCCTACCCCGCCTTCTCGATCCTCCGCGCGATCGTCATCCCGCCGTACGGCGGAAACACCCTGTGGGCGAACACGGCGACCGCGTACGAGAACCTCCCCGAGCCGCTGCGGGCGCTGGCCGACAGCCTGCGCGCGGTGCACTCCAACGACTACGACTACGCGGCCCTGCGCCCCGGCGTCCTGCCCGAGCAGCTGGTGCGCTTCCGCGAGGTCTTCGCCTCGACGAAGTTCCTGACCGAGCACCCGGTCGTGCGGGTCCACCCGGAGACCGGCGAGCGGACCCTGCTGCTCGGCAACTTCGTCCAGCGGATCAGCGGTCTGACGGGCGCCGACTCCCGGGACCTGTTCTCCCTCCTCCAGCGGCACGTCGAGCGCCCGGAGAACACCGTCCGCTGGCAGTGGCAGGTCGGCGACGTCGCCATCTGGGACAACCGCGCCACCCAGCACTACGGCGTGGACGACTCCGACGAGCACGACCGCAAGCTGCGCCGGGTGACCATCGACGGCGACGTGCCGGTCGGCGTGGACGGGCGCTCCTCGGTGCTGCTCGCGCCCGAGTCCGTGCCGGACCCGGCGTTCGGCATCGCCTCCGGCGCCTCGACGGCGGACACGGCCGCGGACGCGGCGGCCGGCGCGGCGGAGACCTCCGCCGCATGACGGACGTCCCGCCCCGGGTGATCGTGGTCCTCACCGACCAGCAGCGGTGGGACACCGCGGGCGTCCACGGCAATCCGGCGGGGGTGACCCCCGAGTTCGACCGGCTGGCCCGCGAGGGCACGCTGGTCGAGCGGGCGATCACCCCCAACCCGGTCTGCGCGCCGGCCCGTTCGGCGCTGCAGACCGGCCGCTGGCCGACCTCCACCGGGGTCTTCCGCAACGGCCTCCCGCTGCCGGAGGACGTCCCCACCCTCGCCTCGGTGCTCGGGGCGGCGGGGTACGCGACCGGGTACATCGGCAAGTGGCACCTGGCCGGCGAGGAGAACCCGGACGGCCCCGTGCCGCCCGGGCGCCGGGGCGGTTACGCGCACTGGCTGGCCTCGGACCGGCTGGAGTTCACCTCGGACGCGTACCGCACCGTGGTGCACGACGAGGAGGGCGAGCCGGTCCGGCTGCCGGGCTACCGCTCGGACGCCCTGGTCGACGCGGCGATCCGGTTCGTCGCCGACCACCACGACCGGCCGTTCCTGCTCTTCCTCTCGCTGCTCGAACCGCACCACCAGAACCCCACGGACGACTACCCGGCCCCCGCCGGGTACCGGGAGCGGTACGAGGGGCGCTGGCTGCCGCCGGACCTCGCCGCGCTGAGCCCCGGCGCCCCGCACGGCGGCGCGCACCGGCACCTGGGCGGCTATCTGGGGCAGGTCAAGCGGGTCGACGAGGGGGTGGGCCGGCTGCGGGACGCGCTGCGCTCCCTGGGCATCGAGGACGACACGGTCCTGGCCTGGACCGCCGACCACGGCTCCCACTTCCGCACGCGCAACTCCGAGTACAAGCGGTCGGCGCACGACTCCTCGGTGCGGGTGCCGTGGGCGCTGACCGGTCCCGGCTTCCGGGGCGGCGGCCTGGTCCGGCGGCCGGTGTCCACGGCCGACCTGATGCCGACGCTGGTCGAGGCGGTGGGACTCGACGTGCCGGAGGGGGTGCAGGGCCGATCGCTGCTGCCGCTCGTCGGCGGCGGGACGGACCCGGAGCGGCCGGAGTCGGTCTTCGTCCAGCTCAGCGAGGACCAGGTCGGCCGCGCGGTGCGGACCGAGCGGTGGAAGTACGTGGTGTCGGCGCCGCCCGGGACCGATGCCTGGCGCGAGCCGGCGGCCGACCGCTACCGGGAGACGGAGCTGTACGACCTGGTCTCCGACCCGTACGAGCTGGAGAACCTGGTGGGGCTCGCCTCGCACCGGGAGGTGGCCGACGGGCTGCGGGAGGCGCTGGCCGGGTGGCTGCTGCGCGTCGAGGGGGCGGAACCGGTGGTCGAACAAGCCGAGCCGCGCACGCTCGCCCAACGGCGCCCGGAGTCCTTCCCGCACGACCGGGTGCCGTGGGAGGGGGTGAGGTTCGGGCACCGTTGAGACGCGCGACCGCAGGTCAGGCAGGTTTGGCGTAGTCGCCGAAGCCCGCCCAGTCGAGGACCACGCACGGCTCGTCGCCGACGACCCACGCGTCGTGACCGGGTTCGACCCGCATGAAGTCGCCCGGTCCGAACTCCTCGGTCTCGCCGCCGTCCATGACGACCTTCAACCGGCCGCCGACGACGTATCCGACGTGCGCGGCCCGGCAGCTGTCGGTGCCCGCGATCGGTTTGACGTGCTTGGTCCACTGCCAGCCCGGCTCGAACACGGCGCGGCCGACCGGGCCGCCCGCGTCGGTCAGCAGGTCCAGCCTGCCCTTGCCGTCCTCGAAGGGGCGGGTCTCGTCCGCCGAGTCGAAGCTTCTGCGTACGATGCCGGTCATCATTCGCTCCCGGCTCTGGAAGGTCGATTCCCCGAGTTCCCTTCCAGGCTACGCCGGTCCCCTGACGAACGAGTGGTGCCCTTTGGTGGAATCCGGCACGTCCGGAGCCCGAATTCTGTGCACATCCCTCAAGGGACAGAACTACACATAAAGGCCAGATAAGAGCACAATGAAACAGCGGCGCGACGCGTCGCGAGTGCGGCCCGACTTGCGGGACACCAGAAGGAGGCGAGTCACATGGCCGACGTCTCTCATCGACACGGCGATATCTCAGGACACCCCGACGCACCGGAAATGCGGGACCGCTATGCCCGTGTGCTCCGGACCCGGGGCGTGGCGGCGGTCGAGGAACTCGTGATCCTCGCCGGCGTCTACGCGGCGATCTCGGCGTGGACGGTCCACTTCGCCGCGGCCCGGCCGGAACTCGCCGTCAGCAACCTGATCGTCGGCATCGCCCTCGCGGTCATGGGCCTGTGCATGTCGATGGTCCCCGAGCGGTCGCGGGACCTGAACTTCGCGGTCCTGCTGCTCGGCGCGTGGCTGATCGTCTCGCCGTGGGTGGTCACCCGGGGCCCCGACACGGGCATGATCCTCAGCAACGTCATCACCGGCGCGTGCGTCTGCCTGTTCGCGCTCACCGCCGGCGGACTGCTCATGAGCAAGGGGAGGACGTGACGTCCGGCCCCTCCTCGCTCCCCCACCGACCCCGTCCGGAACGGCGGCACCTGAACTCCCAGGAGGTGCCGCCGTTCGCCGTCCCCCACCGGCGAACCGCATCCACACGGTAACGAATTGACCCACGCGGTTTCGGCCACCTAAGTTCTGCGTAAAGCTTGCTCCACAGGGACAGGCTCTCCCGCTCGCATACCCAGTCCTTGGGGGGACAAAGTGAACTGGTACCTCGACGTTCTCAAGAAGTACGCGGTGTTCAGCGGCCGAGCGCGCCGCAAGGAATTCTGGATGTTCACGCTCTTCAACTTCATCGCCGCGGTCATCCTCGCCATCCTGGACAACGTCCTGGGCATACAGATCCTGAGCCTCATCTACACGCTGGCCGTCTTCCTGCCGGCCCTCGGCGTGTCCGTCCGGCGTCTCCACGACACCGGCCGTTCCGGCTGGTGGATCCTCATCGCCCTGGTCCCGCTCATCGGCGGCATCGTCCTGCTGGTCTTCAACTGCCTCGAGGGCGAGCAGCAGCAGAACGCGTACGGCCCGAACCCGAAGCTGGCCCCGGCCTACTGACGGTCCCCGCACCGACGCACCACACCTGCCCGTGGCCCCCGGAGGATTCCTCCGGGGGCCACGGCCGCGTCACGCCCCGGCCGGATCCCGGCGGGCCGCGTCCAGTTCGGCCCGGTCGGGCGGCCGGGCCCCGGCCCGGGAGACGGTCACGGCCGCCGCCGCCCCGGCCCGCGCGAGCAGTTCGGCCAGTTCCCCGGCGGAGAGGGCGCCGAGGGCCGCCCGGTCCCGCCCGGCCAGCCCGTCCAGGACGGCCGACATGAACGAGTCGCCCGCGCCGACGGTGTCGACGACGTCGACCGGGGGCGCCCCGGCGGCGACCGTGTGGTGCCGCGTGACGGCGAAGGAGCCGGCCGCGCCCCGGGTGACCAGGACGACGGCCGGGCCGAGGGTCAGCCAGCGGGCGGCGACGGCCGCCGGCTCCTGCCCCGGGTACAGCCAGGCCAGGTCCTCGTCGCTCGCCTTGACCAGGTCGGCGAGGGCGACACAGCGTTCGACCCGGGCGACGGCCGAAGCGTGTTCCCCCATCAGTCCGGGCCGCACGTTGGGGTCGTAGCTGACGGTGGCCCGGTCGCGGAGCCGCTCGGCCCCGGCCAGGACGGCCGCGGCGCCGGGGGCGGTGACGGCCGCGATCGAGCCGATGTGCACATGGGCGGGCGCCCGCGCGGGCAGCGCCACGGCCTCCAGCGTCCAGGCGATGTCGAAGGCGTACGCGGCCCGGCCCTCCGCGTCGAGGGCCACGACCGCCGACGGGGTGCGCCCGGGGTGTCCGCCGACCTCCACCCGTACGCCCGCGTCCCGCAGATGGGCGCCGATCAGGCGCCCGGCGGGGTCGTCGGCGAGCTGGGTGAGCAGGGTGACGTCCCGGCCCAGGCGGGCGAGTCCGTACGCGACGTTGGCGGGACTGCCGCCGGGGTGGACGCGGTCGGCGACGCCGGGCGCGCGGACGACGTCGGCGACGCACTCGCCGATCACCAGGAAGGACATGGTCGGATCTCCTCGGAGGGGGAGCGGGTGTCCCGGCCGCCGACCGTATCGTGTCAGCGTCCAGGTCCTGTTGCGGGGGAGGTTCCGGTGGAGACGGTCGAGGGGCTCGCGGTCATGGCGTTCGACGGCGGGGAGGAGCTGGAGGCGTGGCTGGAGAGGCACCACGGCGACACCCCGGGCATCTGGCTGCTGCTCGCCCGCAAGGGCTCGGACCTGGCCTCGCCGACCGCCGGGGAGATCCTGGACGGCACGCTCGCCTACGGGTGGATCACCGGCAAGCGCATGGCGCGCGACGAGCGGTCCTACCTCCAGAAGATCACCCCGCGCCGGCCCCGGAGCCTCTGGTCCCGGGTCAACGTGCGCCAGGTCGAGGCGCTGACCGCCGCCGGCCGGATGCGCGAGCCGGGCCTCGCCGAGGTGCGGGCGGCGCGGGCGGACGGGCGGTGGGAGGCCGCGTACCCCTCCCAGAAGGACGCGACCGTGCCGGACGACCTCGCGGCGGCCCTGGCGGCCGAGCCGCGCGCCGCGCGGGCCTTCGAGGCCCTGAACCGGACGGACCGCTATCTGGTGATCCTGAGCCTCTGGCAGGCCCGCACCGCGAGGACGAGGGCGGCGCGGCTGGCACGGGCGGTGACGGCGCTGGCGGAGGGCGGGCGGCCGCGGTGAGGAGAGGCGGGCGCGGACGGGCGGGCGCGTCGGGGAACCGCGGGCGGCTTCGGCGGGGGACGGCGGCCGGAAGGGGCTCAGGCGGTCCGGTCGCCCCGCCGCCGGTACAACACCTGATGGGCGTCCCACTCCACGAAGGACTCGGCGTGCTCCAGGCCCACGGCCTCCAGGAGCCGGCGGGAACGGTGGTTGGCCTCCTGGGTGACCGCGACCACGCTCGGCGTGCCCTCCAGGGCCCGCGCGACGGCCGCGCCGACCGCCTCGCGCGCGTAACCGTGCCCCCAGTGCTCGGGCAGGAACTGGTACGAGACCTCCGTCTCCCCGCCCCGCCCGCCGTCCTCCACCGTGACGAGTCCGAGGAGGACGCCGTCCTCGGCGCGGATCACGGCGTGGAACCCGGGCGCCCCGACGATCCGCCGCTGCCGGATGCGGATGACGGGCCCGGTGACGGGGCCGCCGAGGTGGCGCCGCACGTCGGGATCGGTCCACAGGCGCGTCAAGGCCGGGACGTCACCGCCGCGGACGGGCCGCAGCAACAGCCGCTCGGTACGGAGCGATCGCGCCGGGGACGCGGGGTCCTGGGCCGGGCTCGGTGAGGTGGACACCCTCCCATCCTCTCGCAGCCCCCGTCGGCCGCCCGCCCTGGGGCGCGGGATCGACACGGATACGGCCCCGGGACCGAGGCGGAGGCGGGAGCCCCGGCTCCCTGGAGGGGCCGTCCACGGTCTTCCTCTCCGGCGAGGACCCGGCGGCGAAGGACGTGGTGCGCGGTCTCCTCCACGACCTCGGCCGGCCCGACGGCTCCCCGCTCGACCCGGGCGGCATCCGGACGGCCCGGGGCCAGGAGAACTTCGCCCCGCTCTTCATGGGAATCGCGGAGGCGACCGGCACGTACGGGTTCGGCATCCGGGTCGTGCTCCCGAAGGCGGGCACGGGCGGCCCCGGGGGCGCCGGGGGGTGAGCCGCTCCCGCGGCGCCGGTCGTCCCCGTAGGTCTCGTCGTCGGCGGCTTCCCCGTCGAACGCCCGCCCCGCCGCGACCGGTCGGAGTTCAGAGGGCGGCGCGGGTCAGCCGCTTCTCGATCGTCCTCCAGTCCGGCTCCATCGGCGCGTACGTGTCCTGCGCCGTGGCGACGTCCTTGTAGCCGCCGGAGGTGACCACGCACACCACCGGGCCGTCGGTCTCGCGCGGTCCGCGGGCGCGCAGCCCGGCAAGTCCGGCGGCGGCGGACGTCTCGCACCAGATGCCCTGGGCGGCCAGTTCGGCCCGCGCGGCCGCCATCCGCTCGTCCGAGACCGTGCGGGCCGCTCCCCCGGTCGTCCGGACGGCCAGGACGCCCCGGTAGCCGTTGATCTCGCAGTCGATGGCGTACGCGGCGGTCGGCCCGACCGGGACGCGGGCGACGTCCCGCCCGGTGCGGAGGGCCTCGGTGAGGGCGCCGGCCGCGGCGGGCTCGGCCGCGTACACGCGGGGGACGGAGCCGGTGACGCCGAGCCGGGCGAGCTCCTGGAAGCCCTTGGCGACGCCGAAGAGCAACTCGCCGTACCCCGTGGGGACGTGGACCTCCGCCGGGGCGCGGCCGAGGTCGAGCGCGATCTCGTACGCGAGGGTCTTGTAGCCCTCCGGTCCGAAGGGGTGCCCGGTGTGGGCGGTGTCCGTGAGGCTGCTGACGTTCTGGAAGCCGAGCTCGTCGACGATCCGGCGCATCAGCGGGCGCACCGAGGCGTACGGGACGGTGAGCACCGTCGCCCCGTAGGCGCGGAGGTGGGAGGCGACGGCGGGCGGGGCGTACGGGGAGGTGAAGACGGCGCAGGGCAGTCCGGCGCGGGCCGCGTAGGCGGCCGCCGCCGCGCCGTGGTTGCCGGAGGAGGAGACGACGACGCCCTTCGCCCCCGAGGCGACGGCGGCGCTGACGGCGACCCGGTTGAGCCGGTCCTTGTGGCTCCAGGTCGGGTTGCGGGACTCGTCCTTGACCAGGACGCCGTCGGGGAGTTCGACCAGCGGGGTGTTCCCCTCGCCGAGGCCGGGCGCGGCGAGCGGCGGGAGCAGCGGGGCCCACCGTTCGAGGCCGTGGGCGGCCGGGCGGTCGAACAGGTCGGCGGGGACCCGGTCGTAGGCGTAGTCGACGTCGAGGGGGTACGCGACGTCGTCGGTGGAGGTGACGGGGCAGCCCGCGGTGAGCGGCGGCCACAGCGGGTGTCGTACGGACGGGTCGGCGAGCGAGCGCTGGGCGGTGGCGAGCGAGGTCACGCGGGGCCTTTCGGGACGGCGGGTCGTGCTGCGGGCGGTACGGTACGCGGCCCGGGAGCGGCGGGCCGCGTGCACGCCGCGCCCATGGCCTTCTTCGTACACAATCCCCTCTCGCCGAACCTCCGTTCGCACCCTTTCCGACCTTCACCGCCGACCCCACCGGGCCTTTGGCATATGCCGGAAGCACCACCGGATCGAGTGTTGCCAAACCTCTTACGAGCCGTCCCGGGCTGTGCAACAGTCGTACGCGGGCCGCCTCTTCACACTCGGCCGCGCCGCGCCTGTATCGGAGTACGACATGCCGTCCCCTCTGTTCGCGGACCGTCCCGCCCAGCCGCCGGAGCCGGGCGCGGTGGACGCGCTGATCTCGCAGACCCGCCGCCTGCGCGGCGAGCTCGACGCCGTCCGCCGGGGCGCCGTGGCGGACGAGGACGACCCGCGGCGGCGGTGGCGGCGTGCCCTGTGCGACCTCGCCGTGCACCAGCTCGACGACCTGGGCGCCCAGTTGGGGCAGCTGCGGGCCGGCGTCCCGGTGGAGGTCCCGCCCGGGGCGGACACCGTCCACGACACGGGGTTCGCGGCGGACCCCGATCCCGGCACCGCGTACGGCGCTGCCGCCCCGGCGCGCACCGGCGCGCTGCTCTCCCGGGTCGGCAGCGCCGAGTGGAACCTGCTCACCGACGAGGTCAGCTGGTCCGAGGAGCTGTACCGGATCTTCGGCCGCACCCGGGAGAACGGCCCGCTGTCGCTCGACGAGATGCCCACGATGGTCTTCGCCGAGGACCAGCCCCTCCTCCAGGGGATGGTGACGGACTGTCTGATCGACGGGAAGCCGATCGACGGCGAGTTCCGGATCGTGCGGACCGACGGCCGGGTGCGCACCGTCCACATGACGGGCGAGCCCGTCCTCGACTCCGACGGCTGCACCGCCTCCATGTGGGCCGTCCTGCGCGACGTCAGCGAACTGCGGCGCAGCCAGCGGGCGGTCAGGGAGAGCCGGGCCGGCCTGGAGCGCAGCCGGGACATCGAGCGCACCGAGCGCCGGGTCGCCGTCGAGCTCCAGGAGGCGGTCCTGCCGCCGTGGCGCGGCTCGCTGCACTTCGCCCACGACGGACCGGCCCCGCTCGACGTGGCCGCGCACTACCTCCCGGCCGCCAGCACCGGACTGATCGGCGGCGACTGGTACGACGCGCTCGCGCTGCCGGACGGGGACGCCCTGCTGACCGTCGGCGACCTGACCGGCCACGGGGTCGCCGCGACCTCCTCCATGGCGATGCTCCTCGGCGCGCTGCGCGGCATGGCCGTCGCCGGGATCCGTCCCGCCGCCCTGATGGGCCACCTCAACCAGCTCCTGGAGACCTCCGTCCAGCCCGCGCTCGGCAGTGCGATGTGCTGCCGCTACGACCCCGTCGCCCAGACCCTGACCTGGGCGCAGGCCGGCCATCCCGCCCCGCTGCTCTTCCGCGACGGGACGGGACGCGCCCTCCGGCGGCCCGAGGGCGTCCTCCTCGGGGCGACGACCGGCGCCGCGTACGACGAGGCCGAGACCCGGCTGCTCCCGGGCGACCTGCTCGTCCTGCACACCGACGGGCTGACCCGTGGCGGCGGTACGGACGACGACACGGGCGCACGGCGGCTGCTCGCCCTCGGCCCCCGGCTCGCCGGAGCGCGGGACGCGCAGGAGGGCGTGCGGGTGGTGGTCGAGGAGTTCGGCGAGGAGTCGCGCGAGGACGACGCCTGCGTGATGGTGGTCCGGGTCGGCCACTGAGCCGACCCCCGTCGACGACAACGGCGACGACGGCGACCCCGGTCCCTCCGGGGCCGGGGATCAGGCCTGCCCCGGCCTCGGACGGACCACGGGCGACCGGGTGAGGGCCAGCTCGATCTCCTCGCGCAGGCTGTCGGTCCCGGCGTGGTCGGCGTACTGGCCGGTGAGCCGGTACATCTGCCGCAGCCGGTCCCAGGTCCGGTGGGACGAGGTGTCCCCCATGGAGATGAGGGCGAGCCGGGCGTACCGGTCGGCCTGCTCCGGGTCGTCGGCGATGAAGCAGGCCGAGGCGAGGGAGATGTGGTCGAAGAGGTGCGACCGCTCGTGCCCCTTGCTCCGCAGTTCGATCGCCAGCTTGGCGTGGCGCTGCGCGGGGATGGCGGCGGTCGGGTCGTGGTCGGCGAGGGTGCGGTAGGCGAGGGCCTCCATGCCGTGCATGTCGGCCTCGTCGAAGTTCTGCATCCAGTCCGGCGTCTTCTCGTCGCCCCGGTCCGACACGAACAGGTCCTCGGCCTCGCCGAGGGTGCGGCGCATGGCCTGCGCCCGGCCCATGGACGCCTGTGCCCAGGCCTCGATGGTGTGGAACATGGCCCGGGTGCGGGGCAGCAGCCGCTCGCCCGAGCCCGTCCTGGCGAGCTTCATCAGGTCGAGGGCTTCGCCGGGGCGGCCCAGGTGCACCATCTGCCGGGCGGCGCGGGACAGGGCCTCGCCGGCCCGGGGCCGGTCACCGCTCTCGCGGGCCGCGTGGGCGGCGATGACGAAGTACTTCTGCGCCGTGGGTTCGAGGCCGACGTCGTGGGACATCCAGCCCGCGAGGACGGCCAGGTTGGCGGCGACGGCCCACAGGCGCCGCTGGAGGTGGTCGGGGTGGCGGTAGGCGAGCATGCCGCCCACCTCGTTGAGCTGGCCCACCACGGCCTTGCGCTGGAGACCGCCGCCCCGGGAGGCGTCCCAGGCGCGGAACACCCCCACGGAGTACTCCAGGGCCTCGATCTCCTCCGACCCGATGGGGGCGGCCTCGTAGCGGTCGAACCCGGCGGGGTCGGCGTGGAGGGGATCGGTGGCACGCGGAGCGGCGCCCGGGCGGGCGGGGTCGGTCTGCAGCCAGTCGTGCATGGCGTTGCTGAGTACGGAGCCGGTGACAAGCGCGGCACCCGCGCCCACCAGGCCGCGTCGGTTGAGCATGAGGTCCATTCCCGTGAATTCGGTGAGGACCGCCGCCGTACGATCGGGTGGCCAGGGCAGTTGGTCAGGGTTCTCCGTCTTGTCGACGTCCTGCCGCTTCCCTGTACGCCCGTGTCGTACGAACCCGAGGTCCTCGATGGTCACGACACGGCCGAGTCGCTCGGTGAACAGGGCTGCCAGCACCCGGGGGACGGGATCGCGCGGGGTCTCGCCCCGATCGATCCACCGCCGCACCCGCGAGGTGTCGGTCGCCAGCTGGGGGTGGCCCATGGCCGCCGCCTGCCGGTTGACGAGCCTCGCGAGTTCGCCCTTGGACCAGCCGGCCAGGCCGAACAGGTCCGCGAGACGGGTGTTGGTTTCTCCGGTCACGTCTAAGCCCCCAGGTTCTCGGCTGAGTTGACAGTAACCCCCTGTCACGGGGCTGGCGACTATTCGCCAGGGTTCGCCAGGGTGCGCCCGATGTTCCGCCACCCGCGCACGGGTGTCAGGTAGGAACGCGCCACCCCGCCCCGTCGACCGGCCCTCATTCCCCAGGGTGCGGACCGGGGGGCGGGCGGGGCGACGCACGCAACTCGTCGGCGCACGAAGGGATCTGTCACCTCCATGTACACAGCATCGTCCTCCGTGTCCGCCCCGCCCCGGCCGCAGCACCGCATCGTCCCCGCCGGCGCCGGACCGTACCTCGCCCCCGCTCCCCAGGCCGTCCGGCCGAGGCGCTGGGCGGGCGGCACGGGCACCCAGCCGGTCAGCGGAAGAATCGATCTGTCCGGCCCCCAGGGCGCCCAGCTGAAGATGGCGATCGCCTCGGTCCACCGCATCTGCCCGGAGTTCAAGCCGGTGCAGGTCCTGCGGCGCAGCGGTCGTTCCGTACTGATCGTCGGGACGACCGGGCGGGCCACGGCGGTCGCGAAGTGTTTACTGGACCACTCGCCGGCCTGGGTCGAGCGGTTCCGGCACGAAATAGCTGCCTACCGCGCCTTCGTCCGGCACCGTCCGCCGGTGCGGGCGCCCCGGCTGGTCGCGGCGGACCCGGAGAACTGCACGCTGGTGATCGAGCGGATGCCGGGACGGGCGGCGGCCCTTTCGCGCCACCCCGTCGAGGCACCGCCCCGCGCCGACGTGCGGGCCGCGCTCGGCGCGATCGCCCGGCTCAACGCCTGGCGGCCGCCGGCCGGGACCTTCGACGCCCCGCTGGACTACGGCGCCCGGATCGCCCGCTACCACGAGCTCGGGCTCTTCACCGACCGGGACAGGGACGACCTGCAGAAGCTGCTGCACGGTCTGGCGCACGCGGGCGGCCGCCAGGGGACGGGCCAGTTCTGCCACGGTGACGCGCTGCTCTCCAACATCCTGCTCTCCCCGACGGGACCGGTCCTCGTGGACTGGGAGCACGCGGGCTGGTACCTGCCCGGCTACGACCTGGCGACCCTGTGGGCGGTGCTCGGTGACGCGCCGCTGGCCCGGCGCCAGATCAGCCAGCTCGCCCAGCAGGCGGGCCCGGCCTCCCGGGACGCCTTCCTGGTGAACCTGATGATCGTGCTCACGCGGGAGATCCGCACCTACGAGACGGCGGTGCAGCGCACCATGAAGGAGGCCCCGCCGGCCGGTTCCGTGCCGGTGCCCTCGGGGGCGCTCGCCCCCGGGGAGGAACAGCGGCTGCTGCTCAGGCGGCTGCACGACGACTGCGCCATGGCACGGCGGGCCGTGCGCGCGGCGGTCGGGACGCGCTGAAGGGCGGGCCCCGCCGACCACGGGGGTGGTGCGCCGTGCGCCCGGTGCCGACACACCGGGACGCGGCGCACCGGCTTTTCCGGTCGCTTCCTCCTCGTCCTCTCCGATCGCGTCCTCCCTCTTCTCCGGTCGCGTCCTCCCCCGCGGACGCCCCTCCAGCGGTCCACTCCAGTGACGCGTCCCAGGCCCGGGGCCCGTCGTCGCGAAACTCCGCCATCCGGCCTCCATTCCCGCTCTGACGTGGGAACTTCCTACGGTGCGGGTGTGATTGACGGATCGTTCGGGAGCCGATACCCCTGTACGGGTCCGGCCCCGCACGCCCCCCGTGTCACCCCCACGCCCCCTGGAGGCCGCCTTGCTCCGTTCCGGGTCCCACCGACGTACACCGAGGGCGGTGGGCGCCCTGGCGTCCGCCGCCCTGCTGCTCCCCCTGTTGTCCGCCGCGCCACCGGCCGGTGCCGACGCGCCCGAGGCCGGTTCCCTCCAGGGGCAGTTCGCCCGGGCGGCCGCGCGCCACGGCGTGCCCGAGAGCGTGCTGCTCGCCGTCTCGTACCTCCAGTCGCGGTGGGACGGCCACGGCGGCGCGCCGAGCGTGACCGGCGGGTACGGGCCGATGCACCTGACGGACGCGGTGGCGGCCCTGACGCGGGCCGCCCCGCACCACTCGGACGGCGAGGAGGACCCGCGCGGCGACTCCTCGCGCCCGGCGCGCACGGAGGCGCCCGCGCCGGTGCCGTCCGCCGACCGGCTGCCGGAGCGGCTGCGGACCCTGGAGCGGGCGTCGGCGCTGTCCGGGATCCCGGCCGAGGAGCTGCGGACCCGGACGGCCGCCAACATCGAGGGCGGCGCGGCCCTGCTCGCCGCCGCGCAGCGGGAGGCCGGACTGCCCGCGAGCGCGGACCCGGCGGACTGGTACGGGGCGGTGGCGCGGTACTCCGGCGCGGACGACTCGGCGACGGCGGCCACGTACGCGAACGACGTGTTCGACGTGATCCGGAGCGGGCAGACCCGGACGACGGACGGCGGACAGGTGGTGACGCTCCCGGCCGACCCGTCGGTCGCGCCCGCCACGGGGCAGGTGGCGGCGCTCGGCCTGCGCGCGCCGTCGGCCGGTCCGGTGGAGTGCCCGCGGACGGTGGCCTGCGAGTGGATCCCCGCGCCGTACGAGGAGTTCGGCGACGGCGACTACGGCAACCACGACAAGGGGAACAGGCCCGTCTCCCAGTCGATCGACTACATCGTGATCCACGACACCGAGGCCACCTGGGACGTCACCCTGGGCCTGGTGCGAGACCCGGCGTACGTGTCGTGGCAGTACTCGCTGCGCTCCTCCGACGGGCACGTCGCGCAGCACCTGCCGCTGAAGGACGTCGGCTGGCACGCGGGCAACTGGTTCGTGAACGCCAAGTCGGTGGGCCTGGAGCACGAGGGCTTCCTCACCGCGCCGGACTCCTGGTACACGGAGGCGATGTACCGCTCGTCGGCGCGCCTGGTGCGGTACCTCGCCGCCCGGTACGACGTCCCGCTGGACCGGCAGCACGTCCTGGGGCACGACAACGTGCCGGGCACGGTGACGTCCTCGATCCGGGGCATGCACACGGACCCGGGCCCGTACTGGGACTGGGCGCACTACTTCCGGCTGCTCGGCCGTCCGATCGTCCCGAGCGCCGGTCCGCACGCGGGCGTGGTGACGATCCGGCCGGACTACGACACCCACCGGCCGGTCCACACGGGCTGCGTGACGGCGGGGACGGCGTGCGCGCCGCACGGCAGCGGGGCGGTGCGCCTGCACACCGCGCCGAGCGCCGACGCGCCGCTGGTGAAGGACGTCGGGCTGCGTCCGGGCGGGGAGGACTCCACCACCGGCGTCAACGACACGGGCGCGCGGGCCTCGACGGGGCAGAGCTTCGCCGTGGCGGAGCGCCGGGGCGAGTGGACGGCGGTCTGGTACCTCGGCCAGAAGGCCTGGTTCCACAACCCGCGCACCCGGCCCACGGCGGTGAACGGGCGGGGGCTCGTCCTGACGCCGCGGCCGGGTCTCGCGGAGGTGCCGGTGTACGGGCGGGCCTATCCGGAGGCCTCGGCCTATCCGGCGGGCGTGCCGGTCCAGGCGGTGTCGCCGCTGCCGTACGGGCTGCTCGCGGGTCAGCGGTACGTGGTGGGCGGCCGTACCCCGGGCGAGTACTTCTTCGCACCCACGTTCGACACGTCCGGGCATACGGTCGTCCGGGGCCAGGAGGAGTACTACGAGATCCAGTTCGGCCATCGGGTGGCCTTCGTGAAGGCCGCCGACGTGCGGGTTTCCCGGATCTAGCGGAGGGGGCGGCCGAAAGCCGCGGGGTGGTGCCGGACGCGCGGTCCGGCACCACCCCGTCGGCGTTCATACGACTATTCGGGAGATCGCGTGCGCCGTACGGGCGAGGGGTAAGGCTGGGCCGGTCAGACGCCCCTCGCACACCGGAAGGCCCCCCAGCACATGCCACAGCCCTTCGTCATGCCGGATTTCTACGTCCCGTATCCGGCGCGCCTCAACCCCCACGTGGAGGCCGCCCGCACGCACACGCGTGACTGGGCGCGCGAGAGGGGGATGCTGGAGGGCTCGGGGGTCTGGGAGGAGCACGACCTCGACTCCCACGACTACGCGCTGCTCTGCGCCTACACCCACCCCGACTGCGGCGAGGAGGCCCTGAACCTCGTCACCGACTGGTACACCTGGGTCTTCTTCTTCGACGACCACTTCCTGGAGGTCTTCAAGCGCACCCAGGACCGGGCCGGGAGCAAGGCCTATCTGGACCGGCTGCCGATGTTCATGCCGGCCGACCCGGCCGACATGCCCGAGCCGGCCAACCCGGTCGAGGCGGGCCTCGCGGACCTCTGGCGGCGGACCGTCCCCGCGATGTCCGAGGGCTGGCGGAAGCGGTTCGCCGAGGCGACCGAGCACCTGCTGTACGAGTCGCTCTGGGAGCTCGACAACATCAACGAGGGGCGCGTCGCCAACCCCGTCGAGTACATCGAGATGCGCCGCAAGGTGGGCGGGGCGCCCTGGTCGGCGGGGCTCGTCGAGTACGCGGCGGGGGCGGAGGTCCCGGACCGGGTGGCGCGCTCCCGGCCGCTGTGCGTGCTGCGGGACACCTTCTCGGACGCGGTGCACCTGCGCAACGACCTCTTCTCGTACCAGCGCGAGGTGGAGGACGAGGGCGAGAACAGCAACGGCGTGCTCGTCCTGGAGCGGTTCCTGGGCTGCACGACGCAGGAGGCGGCGAACGCCGTCAACGACCTGCTGACCTCGCGCCTCCACCAGTTCGAGAACACGGCCCTGACCGAGGTGCCGCCGCTCGCCGCCGAAGAGGGGCTCACACCGGAGGAGTGCGCGGCCGTCGCGGCGTACGCGAAGGGGCTCCAGGACTGGCAGTCCGGCGGGCACGAGTGGCACATGCGCTCCAGCCGGTACATGAACGAGGGCATGGTCGGCGGCTCCTCGCACCTGGCCGGGGTCATCGGCACCTCGGCCCTGGACGTCCGGAACCTCTTCGGGCGGCCGGCGGCCTCGCGGCTGCGGGCCCTCACCCACGTGCCGCACCAGTACGTGGGGCCCTCGCTGCTGCCGGAGTTCGACCTGCCGTACCCGCTGGCGCTCAGCCCGCACCACCAGGAGGCGAAGCGGCTCTCCGAGGACTGGGCCGAACGGATGGGGCTCCTGGACGACATCTGGGACCGGTCGATGATGGACGGCTTCGACCTGGCGCTCTGCGCGGCGGGGCTCGACCCCGACGCCACCCTGGAGGAGCTGGAGCTCAGCTCCGAGTGGCTCACCTGGGGGACGTACGGGGACGACCACTACCCGATGGTCTTCGGCCGCCCGCGCGACCTCATCGGCGCGAAGGAGCAGACCGGGCGGTTCAAGGCCTGCATGCCGCTGGAGGACCCGGCCCTGGGGGCGGCGCTCGCCGTGAACCCGATGGAGCGCTCGCTGGCCGACCTGTGGGCGCGGACGGCCGGCCCGATGTCGCCGGAGGCGCGCGGGCAGCTGCGGCACGCGCTCGACGCCATGCTGGACAGCTGGCTGTGGGAGCTGCACAACCAGGCGCAGCACCGGGTGCCCGACCCGGTCGACTACATCGAGATGCGCCGCTCCACCTTCGGCTCGGAGCTGACCACCCTGCTGTGCCGGCTGCGGCACGCCGACGCGCTGCCGGCCGCGCTCTACCGCACGGGCACGGTGCGCGCCCTGGAGCGGTCGGTCATGGACTACGCGACGCTCCTCAACGACCTCTTCTCTTACCAGAAGGAGATCGAGGTCGAGGGCGAGGTGCACAACGGCGTGCTCGTGCTCCAGAAGTTCTTCGACTGCGACTACCCGACGGCGGTCGCGATGGTCGACGACCTGATGCGGGGCCGGCTGCGCCAGTACGAGCACGTGAAGAAGCACGAAGTGCCGCTGTTGTACGAGGACTTCGGACTCGACGAGAAGGGCAGGGCGGCCTTCGGGGCGTATCTGCGGGAGCTGGAGGACTGGCTCGCCGGAATCCTCAACTGGCACCGGAGCGTGCGGCGTTACCGGGCCGAGGACGTGCGCTCGGGCGCCGGGACCCCGCTGCTGCGGCACGCTCCGAAGGGGCTCGGCACGTCCGCCGCGCGGGTGACGGAGCTGCTCGGGTCCGCGCCGCGCTGACCCACGCGCGCGCCGCACCCCGCCGACGCGCGCGAAAGCCCCCGGGAGGTTCCCGGGGGCTTGACCGTCTCAGGTGCGGCGGCCGCGCAGTTCGTCGATCTCCCGGCGCTCGCGCTTGGTGGGGCGGCCGGCGCCCCGGTCGCGGACGGCGGCGACCGCGACGTGCTCGCGGGGCGGCGGGGGCGGGCTGTTGTCCACGTACGCCTCGGCGGCGACCGGCGGGCCGATCCGCTTGGCGTGCAGGACCTTGATCTCGACGATCCGCTCCCGGCCGCCGTGGAAGACCCGGACCTCGTCGCCGGGCTTCACGGGCTGGGCGGGCTTGGCCCGCTCGCCGTTGACCTTGACGTGCCCGGCCCGGCAGGCCGCCGCGGCCTGGGAGCGGGTCTTGGTCAGGCGGACCGCCCAGATCCAGCTGTCGACGCGCGCGCTCATCGGCCCCGCTCCCCCGTCAGCCCTGCTGGAACAGCTCGGCGGGCAGCGGCTTGAGCAGCGCGTAGAGGTCGTCGGTGATCGGCCGGTCCCAACTGGCGATCGTCACCAGGACGTTGTCGCTGCGGTCGAACTGGACGCAGGAGATGCGGCTCTCGGAGAGCTTGAGGCGTCGGACGATGAGGAGGTTGTCGCCCTGCATCACGGGGACGTCCTCGGTGTCGAGCACCTCGACCGGCTCGTCGTTCTCCAGGGCGGCGAGGAGCTGCGCCACCTCGAAGGGGATCTGGGCGTCCGCGAGCTCGCGGGCCGGGGAGCCCTCCGGCAGGTTGCCGATGATCATCGCGGGGCCGCGGCCGCCGAACAGGTCGTACCGGAGGAACACGCCCTGGCAGGAGCCGTCGGGCGCGGGCAGCAGGCCGGCGCCGAGGTTGCCGGGCCAGTCCCCCGGGTCCATGGCCAGGACGTCGAAGTCCGGGCCCGCGGGTGTGGCGGCGCTGCGGCGGCGGAGGAAGGACATACGGCCATGGTACGTGCCCGGGCGGGGGGCGCGGTGCGCCGGGCGGCCCCGTGCCGCCGCCCCGCCCGCGCGGGGGTGCCGCGGCTCCCGCCGCACGCTCGGCGGTCCCCTCCGGGAGGCTCGCGGACGGGGGCACTCACCACTCCGGGCATCCGATCAGTCGCTCCGGGTGCTCCCGTACGGGAGGCCGGGGCCCCGGTGGACCCGTGGCTCCGGGTGGGACGCGCGGCCGGGCCCCGGGGCGGCGCGTGCCGCCCGAGGTCCGGTGCGCGCGCGCCGTCCGGAGCCGCCCGTACGCGTCATCCGGTCCGGCCGCCCGACCGCTCCGCGAGCCGGTTCAGGGCGGCCAACGCCTCCTCGGCGCGGGCGTGTTCGACGAAGAGGTGGTCGTGGTGGAAGCCCGCCACGACGTTGCAGCTCATGCCGGCGTCGGCGAGTTCGCGCGCGACGGCGGCGGTGAGCCCGACGGCGTCGAGCGCGGAGTGTACCCGCAGGGTGATCCGGCCCGCCACGTAGTCGTACGGGAGGGAGGCCGCGTCCGCCTCCTCCTGCCGTACGACGAGGGTGAGCCCCTCGGGCTCGGTGACGGTGACCACCGGGGCGAGCCCGGCCGGGACGGGGCCGTCCACCGTGGTGAAGACGTACCGGCCGGGGTCGAGTTCCGGTCGCAGGCCGGCGAGGAGCCGGGTGAGATCACGTTCCGCGTTCATGCGCGCCAGGGTAGGCCGACGCGGTCACGGGCGCGGTCACGGGCGCGGCGGGGCGCCCTCCGCCGGGCCGGCCGCGAACGCCAGGGGCGGGGCGATCGCCTGGGCGTCCGCGCCCTCCCCGACCCACAGGCCGATGAAGAGGGCGGCGGTGGCCTCCAGGAGGGCGGCGCGGTCGAGGCCGCCCCCGGCCAGCGGGGCGCAGCCGGTGTCCCGCACCAGTTCCGCGACCAGCGCGAGCGCCTCCCCGTCGTCCCCGCAGACCGGGACGGCGAGGGGCCGGCCGCCGAAGACGGGCGGGGTCATCCGCCACACGTCCTCGTGGCAGAGGTTGAAGGCCTTGACGACCCGCGCCCCGGGCGCCGCGTCGGCCAGTCGGCGGGCGGCGGAGGGGCCGCCGTCCGTGAGCAGCCGGAAGCCGGGTCCCACCGGGTTGGAGCAGTCCAGCAGGACCCGCCCGGCCAGGGCGGACCGTACGTCCGCGACGACCTCCGCCCCCGCGCCGTACGGCAGCGCGGCGAGGACGACGGCGCCGAACCCGGCCGCCTCCGCCGGGGTGCCGTGCCGCGTCCCGCCGCCCAGCCGGGTGGCGAGCCGCTCGGCCCGCCGCCCGTCGCGGCCGCCGACGAGCACCTCGTGGCCCGCCCGTACCCAGTGGGTGGCGAGGGCGTCCGCCATGTTGCCCGTTCCGAGCACACCGATCCTCATCGTTCCCGTCCTTCCGGTCCTCCGGCGCCGACGTCCGGCACTTCGGGAACGACACTAGGGAGCCGATAGGGCACCATCCGGTACGTGACTTCCGACGGACACCTCGCCGACTGCCGGGCCCGACTGGCCTTCGACCTGCTCGCCAACACCTGGAACGCGGTGGTGCTCTGGGCCCTGCGCGACGGCCCGAGCCGCCATGTCGAACTGCGCGGACGCGTCGGCGGCATCAGTTCCAAGGTCCTCACCGAGACGCTGCGGCGGCTGGAGTTCAACGGCCTGGTGGAGCGGCGCGTCCGCGCAGGGACGGCGAGCCGGGTCGTGTACGGGCTCACCCCGCTGGGGCGGACCCTGCTCGGTCCGATCGACGCGTTCGGGGCGTGGGCCTTCGAGCACGGCGACGAGGTGATGGCCGCCCAGGAGCGCCACGGCGGGTGAGGGGGCGAGGGCCCTACAGGCCGAACTCCCGGAGCGCGGTGAGGAATGCGGCCGGACGGTCGGTGTGGACGAGGTGTCCGGCCCCGATGGTGACGAGGCGGGCGCCGGGGATCCGGTCGGCCAGCCAGGTCAGGTGTTCCTGGGGCACGTGGCTGGTCGGGCCGCCGGCCAGGACGAGGGTGGGGGCGGTGAGGGACGCGAGCCGCTCGCGCCAGGCCGGGTCGGGGGCGTTCAGCTGGGCGTCGGTGGCCGGGACGATCTCCCAGTCGAAGTCGAGGGGGCCCTCGGGGCGCTCGGCGGCGGGGCGCGGCGGGTCGAGCGGGAAGAAGACCGGGGGTTCCTCCAGGACGAGGCGGCCGACGAGGCCGGGCTCCTCCTGGGCGAGGAGGTACGCGGCGGCGGCGCCCATCGAGTGGGCGACGACGGTGGCGCCGGTGAGGCCGAGGGCCTTGAGGAAGCCGCCGAGTTCGTCGCGGAAGGCGTCGAAGCCGTAGCCGCCGGGCCGCCGGTCGCTGAGTCCGTGGCCGCGCAGGTCGAGCGCGTACACCCGGTGGTCGGCGGCGAGGTCGGCCGCGATCCGCGCCCAGGTGGTGCCGTTCTCGCCGCGTCCGTGGACCAGGACGACGGGCGGGGCGCCCTCGGGTCCCGCGACCCGGTGGGCGAGGCGCACGCCGTCCACGGCGACCGTGCGGACGGCGGGGTCGAGGAAGGCGGCGACCGTGCGGACGAAGGCGTCCGGGTCGTCCACCCAGGGGTGGTGCCCGGCGCCGGCCTGGACGGCGAGTTCGGCGGAGGGGAAGAGGGCGGTCGCCTCCGCGGCCTTGGCGGGGGCCGGTCCGGCGTCGTGCTCCCCCGCGAGGACCAGGACCGGAGCGGTGAGCGCGGCGAGGGCGCGGCGGGTCGCGGGCGGGTCGTAGGCGCCCTCGCCGTGGTAGGCGCCGGCGGCCTCCCAGCGGGTCTGCCGGTCGGCGGCGGCCGCGTGGTGCCGGGCGGCCTCGTCCCAGCGGCCGTAGGAGAAGGGCGCGGCGATCTCGCACACGCGGGACAGGGGGGTGTCGGGGCCGGTCGCGTCGAGCGCGGCCCTGGCCTCCGGGTACCAGGGCCGGTCCGCGAAGACCTCGGCGGCCGCGTCCCACTCCTCGTCGGTGGTGGTGACGCCGAGCGCGCGGGCGGCGGAGGTGACGAGGACGAGGGAGCGGATCCGCTCGGGGTGGGCGGCGGCGTAGAGGGTCGCGAGGTTGCCGCCCGCCGAGTGGCCGAGGAGGTCGATCCGCTCCAGGCCGAGGTGGGCGCGGAGCGCCTCGACGTCGCCGACCTGCCGGTCGCAGCGGTACGTGCCGGGGTCGGCCGGTTCGGCGCTCGCTCCGGTGCCGCGGGCGTCGAGGAGGAGGAGCGTGCGGTGGGCGGTGAGTCCGCCGAGGTCCCCGAGGTAGGCGGCGTCGCGCATCGGCCCGCCCGCCAGGCACACCAGCGGCTCGCCCTCCCCCCGTGTCCGGTAGGCGAGTTCGGTCCCGTCATACGTCGTGAACGTCGGCATGCGCCGATCCTCACCGGACCGTGATGATCTTGGCAATGGATTTCGCCGGGAGCGGGAGCCGGGCGCGCGATACGGTGGACGGGCCCGGTCGCCCTCCGGGTCCTCCCCCGGTCCTCACGGACCTCCTGGGCCCTCCCCCGGGCCGACCCCGCACCCCTAAGGAACCGTCTCACCGTGCCCGACACCCGGGAATCCGCCCTGCGCGGCGACTGCGCCAACTGCTTCGGTCTGTGCTGTGTGGCGCTGCCCTTCGCCAGGTCGGCGGACTTCGCCGTGGACAAGTCCTCCGGCGAGCCCTGCCGGAACCTGCGGGAGGACTTCCGCTGCGGCATCCACACGCGGCTGCGGCCGAGCGGTTTCCAGGGCTGCACGGTGTACGACTGCTTCGGCGCGGGCCAGCGGGTGTCCCAGGCGACCTTCGGCGGCGTGTCGTGGCGCGAGGCGCCGGAGACGGCCCGGCGGATGTACGAGGTGTTCCCGGTGGTGCGCGGGCTCCACGAGCTGCTGCGGTACCTCACCGCGGCCCTGGTCCCGCCCGCCGCCCGTCCCGTCCACGCCGAGGTGCGGGCGGCGCTCGCCCGGGTCGAGGCGCTCGCGGCGGGAGCGCCGGACGCGCTGGAGAAGCTGGACGTGAACGCGGTGCGGGCCGAGGTGAACCCGCTGCTGCTCAGGACGAGCGAGCTGGTCCGCGCCACGGCCGGGGGCCGGCCGAAGAGCCGGCGCGGGGCGGACCTGATCGGCAAGCGGCTGCGCGGAGCGCGGCTGCGGGGCGCGGACCTGCGCGGGGCGCTGCTCATCGCCGCCGACCTGACGGGGGCGGACCTGTCGCTCGCCGATCTGATCGGCGCCGACCTGCGGGACGCCGATCTGTCGGGCGCGGACCTGACGGACGCCCTCTTCCTCACGCAGCCCCAGCTGAACTCGGCCCGGGGGAACGCCGCCACCCGCCTCCCGGAGGGCTTCGAGCGCCCCGCGCACTGGACGGCCTGAGAAGGGGGGCCCGGCTCAGACCTCGTACGTGTACGGGGTCGTGGTGGCCAGTTCCAGGAAGCCGAGGCGGCGGAGGATCGGGCGGCTCGTGGGCGCCGCGTCGACCTGGACGTAGCGGTGGCCCCGGTCGGCGGCGATGCGGGCGCGGTGGGAGACGAGGGCGCGGTAGAGGCCGCGGCCGCGCCAGCCCTCGACGGTGCCGCCGCCCCAGAGGCCGGCGAAGTCGGTGCCGGGGTGGAGTTCGAGGCGGGCCGCGCTGACGGGTTCGCCGTCGGCGAGGGCGACGACGGCGGCGACGGCGTCGGGGGCGGCCGCGAGCTGATCGAGGAGTCGGCGCCCGATGGGGGCGCTGTCGGTGCCGAAGGCGCGTGCGTGGACCTCGACCACCTGGCGTACGCCCGCCTCGTCGGTGACGGCGCGGAGTTCGACGCCCTCGGGCAGCGGGACGTCCCGGGGCAGGGCGGCGGCCTCGGCGGCCATCAGGGTCTCGGGCTCCCCGGCGGTGAAGCCGGCGGCGCGGAGCCGGTCGCCGAGGTCGGCGGGGGCGTCGTGCCCGTACAGCTTCCATTCGAAGGGCAGGCCGGCGGCCCGGTAGTGGTCGATCTGCGCGGCGACGGCGGCGTCGGCGCCCGCCGTGTCGCCGGCGTCGAGTCCGGACCAGAGGACGCCGTTCCACGCGTGCGCGGGGCCGGTCTGGCGGACGACGGCACCCACGCGTTCGACGCGGCTGCCGGGGCCGTCGGGGCGGGCGCCGCGGCGCAGTTGGCGGTCGTACAGGTCGCGCAGTTCACGGGGGTCGCGGGGTGCGCGGGGGTGCTGGGGTTCCATGGCGGTCACTCCAGCACCCGGGCCGGGGCCCGGCAACGGGTTTTGGCGGGCGGGGACGGTCCCGCCCGGCGGGCCGCCGCGTCGCGGCAGGGGCCGCGGGAGAGGCGACCGGACGTCCCGTCTCGCGGCTCCTCGTGTCCGCCCCCTTGCCAAGCCCCCCGTACCTCCGGTTTTACTGACCCGAGCGGATCTACCGAATGATCGGTAGGTTGCTTCACGGGTACGGCGACGAGCGCGGTGGAGAGCGTGGAGGAGCGGCGCATGACGGAAGACCTGCTGGACGGCGGCGAGCGGCTCGGACGGGAGGAGCTGGCGGCGCTCCAGCTGGAGCGGCTGCGGGCGACCCTGCGGCACGCGTACGAGAACGTGGACTTCTACCGCCGTTCCTTCGACGCGGCCGGGGTCTCCCCGGACGACTGCCGTGCGCTCGCGGACCTGGCCCGCTTCCCCTTCACCGCCAAGTCGGACCTGCGCGACCACTACCCCTTCGGGATGTTCGCCGTCGACCCGTCGCGGGTCCGGCGGATCCACGCCTCCAGCGGCACCACCGGCCGGCCCACCGTCGTCGGCTACACCGACGGGGACCTGGACGTCTGGGCGGACGTGGTGGCCCGCTCCCTGCGCGCCGCCGGCGTGCGCCCCGGGCACAAGGTCCACGTCGCGTACGGCTACGGCCTGTTCACCGGCGGGCTCGGCGCCCACTACGGGGCGGAGCGCCTGGGCTGTACGGTGATCCCCGCCTCGGGCGGCATGACGGCCCGGCAGGTGCGGCTGATCCAGGACTTCCGGCCCGAGGTCATCATGGTCACCCCCTCGTACATGCTGACCCTCCTCGACGAGTTCGAGCGGCAGGGCGTGGACCCGCGGTCGACCTCCCTGGAGGTGGGCGTCTTCGGTGCCGAGCCGTGGACGGAGGAGATGCGCAAGGAGATCGAGGAGCGGTTCGCGATCGACGCGGTCGACATATACGGCCTGTCGGAGGTCATGGGGCCGGGCGTGGCCCAGGAGTGCGTGGAGACCAAGGACGGCCTGCACGTCTGGGAGGACCACTTCTACCCGGAGGTCGTGGACCCGTTCACGGGCGAGGTGCTGCCGGACGGGGAGGAGGGGGAGCTGGTCTTCACCTCGCTCACCAAGGAGGCCATGCCGGTGGTCCGCTACCGGACCCGGGACCTGACCCGGCTGCTGCCGGGGACCGCGCGGGTCTTCCGGCGGATGGAGAAGGTCACGGGACGCAGCGACGACATGATCATCCTGCGCGGGGTGAACCTCTTCCCCACCCAGATCGAGGAGATCGTCCTGCGCACCCCGGCCGTGGCCCCGCACTTCCAGCTGCGCCTGACCCGGGAGGGCAGGCTCGACGCCCTGACCGTACGGGCCGAGGCGCGGGCGGACGCGACGGCCGGGCAGCGGGCGGAGGCGGCCCGGACGATCGCGGCGGCGGTCAAGGACGGCATCGGGGTCTCGGTCGGGGTCGAGGTGGTGGATCCCGAGACGCTGGAGCGGTCGGTCGGCAAGATCAGGCGGATCGTGGACCTGCGGGGGTCCGAGTAGGGCCCGTCCCGTGGGACGGGATCACGCGGCGGCCGGCGCCGTCAGCCCAGGAAGGCGAGCGGCCGGGCGTCGAGCCGCGCCGGTTCGGTGAGCGGCAGGGAGTGGTGGGTGGCGTCCGGGAGCAGGGCCACCTCGGCCTCCGGGAGCGTGCGCCGGACCCGGTCGGCGGCCTCGGCGGCCCGATGGGTGCGGCTGCGCCCGGCGAGCAGCACCAGGAGCGGCACGCGCAGGTCGGGCACCGGACACCGCCGGGCCTGCCCTTCGGGCAGACGACGCCACTTTCGACACACGCCCTTCAGGCCTTCGCGAACCGGTCCCTCAGTTCGCGCTTGAGGATCTTGCCGCTCGCGTTGCGGGGCAGTTCGGGCAGGAAGTGGACGCGCTTGGGGGCCTTGAAGCGGGGGAGCTTCTCGCGGGCGTGGGCGAGGATCTCGGTCTCGGTGACCTCGCCGCGCGGGACGACCACCGCGGTGACCGCCTCGATCCAGCGGTCGTCGGGCAGGCCGATCACGGCCGCCTCGGCGACTCCGGGGTGGGTGTAGAGGGCGTCCTCGACCTGGCGGGAGGCGACCAGGACGCCGCCGGAGTTGATGACGTCCTTCACCCGGTCGACGATCGTGTAGTAGCCCTCGGCGTCGCGGACCGCGAGGTCCCCCGAGTGGAACCAGCCGTTCCTGAAGGCCGCCCCGGTCTCCTCGGGCTTGTTCCAGTACCCCTTGCACAGCTGCGGCGAGCGGTAGACGATCTCGCCGGGCGTGCCGTCGGGGACGTCGTCGCCGTTCTCGTCGACGACGCGGGCCTCGACGTGGCGGACCGGGCGGCCGCAGGAGTCCATCCGGCCCTCGTGCTCGTCGGGGCCGAGGACGGTGGCGAGCGGGCCGATCTCGGACTGGCCGAAGCAGTTGTAGAACCGCAGCTCCGGCAGCCGGGCGCGCAGGCGCTCCAGGACGGGCACGGGCATGATCGAGGCGCCGTAGTAGGCCTTGCGGAGCGCGGAGAGGTCGCGGGAGGCGAACTCCGGGTGGTTGGCGAGGGCGATCCAGACCGTCGGCGGGGCGAACAGGCTGTCGGCGCGGCCCGTCTCGACCAGGTCGAACAGGACGGCCGGATCGGGGCCGTCGACGAGGGTGTTCTCGGCGCCGACGGCGAGGTAGGGCAGCAGGAAGACGTGCGTCTGCGCCGAGTGGTAGAGCGGCAGCGCGTGCACGGGCCGGTCGTCCTCGCGCAGGTCGAGGGCCTCGATCGCACTCGCGTACTCGTGGACCAGGGCGAGGTGGGTCATCATCGCGCCCTTGGGCAGGGCGGTGGTGCCCGAGGTGTAGAGCAGCTGGGCGAGGTCGCGGGCGTCGCGGTCGGTGTCGTACGTCTCCGGTTCGGCGAGCGCGTCGAGCAGGGAACCGGGCGCGTCCCGCAGCGGCTTGACGGGGAAGCCGTCCGGGATCCGGTCCGCGAGGGCGGGGTCGGCGAGGACGAGCGAGCTGTCCGACTGCTCCAGGACGTACGCGAGGTCGTCGCCGGTCAGGTGGTGGTTGACCGGTACGTGGATCAGGCCGGCCCGGGCGCACGCCAGGAAGGCGATGAGGTAGGCGTCGGAGTTGTGGCCGTAGGTGGCGACCCGGGCGCACTCCGGCAGTCCGATGCCGTGGTGGGCCTCCCGCAGGACGGCGGCGGCGGTGGAGACGGCCGCGTCCAGCTCCGCGTAGGTCCAGCTCCGGTCGGCGTACCGGAGGGCGGTCCGGTCGGGGACGCGCCGGGCGCTCGCGCGCAGGACGCCGTCGACGGTGCGGCTGGGGAGTCGGCTCATGGCGCGATCCTCGGCGCGCACCTCACGGAAGGTCAAGTGCCGTGCGGCGCGGCGTCCACGGCCGTCGCCACCGCCTCGGCGCCCGTGGACGCCGTGGCCGCCCCGGCGGGCGCCGGGCGGCCTCCCGGTTCCGGGGCGGGAAGGCCGGCCCGCGCCCGCCGGGACGGCGGGTGGCGGCCGTCAGGGGCTGAACGACATGAACACGAAGGCGGCGAAGATGGAGAGGTGGACGCCGCCCTGGAGGAGCGTGGCCCGTCCGGGCACCACGGTCAGGGCGCTCACCACACCGGTGAGGACGAGCAGGACCAGGTGGAGGGGGCCCAGGCCGAGCACCAGGGGCCCCGACAGCCAGATCGAGGCGAGCGCGATCGCCGGGACGGTCAGGCCGATGCTGGCGATGGCGGAGCCGTAGGCGAGGTTGAGGCTGGTCTGCATCCTGTCCCGGCGGGCCGCGCGGACGGCGGCGAGGGTCTCGGGGAGCAGCACCATCAGGGCGATGACGACACCGACGACCGCCTTGGGCAGACCGGCCGACTGGACGCCGTCCTCGATGGTGGGCGAGATCAGCTTGGCGTTGCCGACGACGGCGACGAGGGCGAGGAGGAGCAGGCCGAGGCTGAACCAGGCCTCGCGGTCGCCCGGCGGGGCGGCGTGCTCGTCCTCCGACTCGTGGCCGGGCCGCGGGACGGGGAGGAAGTAGTCGCGGTGCCGGATCGTCTGGACGCCGACGAACACGCCGTACAGGAAGAGGGAGGCGACGGCGGCGAAGACGAGCTGGATGCCGGAGAACTCGGGGCCGGGGTGGCTGGTGGTGAAGGTCGGCAGGACCAGCGTCATCGTGGCGAGGGTGCAGACGATGGCGAGCGCGCCGCCGGACCCCTCGGCGTTGAAGACCGCGACGCGGTTGCGGAGCGCGCCGACGAGGAGGGAGATGCCGACGATGCCGTTGCAGGTGATCATGACGGCGGCGAAGACGGTGTCGCGGGCGTAGGTCGAGGTCTTCTCACCGCCTCCGGCCATCAGGGTGACGATGAGTCCGACTTCGATGACGGTGACGGCCACGGCGAGGACGAGCGAGCCGAAGGGTTCGCCGACGCGGTGGGCGATCACCTCGGCGTGGTGGACCGCCGCGAGGACCGCCGCGAGGAGGCAGAGCGCGATGAGCCCCACGACGAAGCCGGGGAGGTCACGCCCCCAGGCCGCTCCCAGGGCCAGTGCCGCCACCACTGGTCCCCAGGTGGTCCACTGACGTGTCAATGCCGCCGTGCTCGAACTCATGATCCGCATCCTGCCATAAAGGGGGCTTTCGCCCGATTTCGTTCATTCCAGGGGTTCGGCGAGGCCCCGCTCGTACGCGGCGAGCGTCTCGATGAACATCCGCCGCTCCCTCGCGTCGAGCGGAGCCAGGGCCGCACGCCAGGCGTCGGCGCTGCGCCCGAGCCAGCCGTCGATGGCGGCCCGGTGCCGCTCGGAGATCGACACGATCTTGCGCCTGCGGTCGGCGGGGTCCTCGACCCGCTCCAGGACGCCCTGCTTCGCCAGGTCCCCCGCCATCAGGCTGACGGTGGTGGGGGCGACCTCCAGATGGGCGGCGAGCTCGTTGACGCTCAGCGGTCCGTCGAAGAGGAGGTGGGCGAGCAGGGAGAGGTGGCGGGGCGCGAGGGTGAGCGACCGCAGGTCCTCGGGGATCCTGACGCGCTTGACCCGTGCGACCGTCCGAGGCATCAGCAGCAGCAGCGTGCGTACGGCCTCGTCCAGATCCGGTCCGGGGTCCTCGTCCTCCTCGTGGGCGTTCGGCACGCGTATATCCCCCTTCTTTTCGGTTTCAAACTCTTTATTTTGCTTTGAAAGCAAAGAGATCTTCACGACCGATGCTACCTGAAGGGATGTGCCGGGGGGGGGAGCCGTTTGGCGCCTGTCCCCGGTGGGAGACAGTGGGCATGACGGAGGATGCGGCGAGACGAGGACGTTCGACCCGGCGCGCGTTCGGCGGCGGGCTCCTGGCCCTCGGAGGAGCGGTGACGATCGGTGCGGTGCCGGGCGCCGGCCTCGCGGCGGGAGCCGGAGGCGGGTCGGGAGCCGGAAGCGGGCCGGGGGCCGGAGGCGGCTCCGGGGCCGGGGCCGTCGCGCGGCGGACCACGCTGCGGCGCGGTTCGGCCGCGCGGGCCGGGCTGCTCGCGCCGCACCTGGACCGGCTGGTGACGGAGGCCGAGGCGTTCCTCGGCCCCTCCCCCGCGCACCCCTGGTACGCGGGCGCCGTCCTGCTCGCCGGGCGCGGCGGGACCGTGGCCCTGCACCGGGCGATCGGCTCGGCCGTGCGGTACGCGGCCTACGACGAGAAGACCGACACCGGCGTCGAACTGCCGCCGGAGCAGCGGCGGCCGATGACCGAGGACACCGTCTTCGACCTGGCCTCCGTCTCCAAGCTGTTCACCTCGATCCTCGCGGTGCAGCAGATCGAGCGCGGGACGCTCGACCTGGAGGCGAGGGTCGCCGCGTACCTGCCGGAGTTCGGCGGCGGCGGGAAGCGGGACGTGACGGTGCGCCAGCTCCTGACCCACACCTCCGGGTTCCGGTCCTGGATCCCGCTGTACCGGGAGCCGACGCGGGAGGGGAGGCTGCGGCTGCTCTGGGAGGAGCGGCTCGCGAACCCGCCGGGGTCCGCGTACCTCTACTCCGACCTCAACCTGATCTCGCTCCAGCTGGTCCTGGAGGAGATCACCGGTCGCGGTCTGGACGTCCTGCTCCACGACGAGATCACCGCTCCGCTCGGGATGCGCCGCACGCGCTTCAACCCGCCGCCCTCCTGGCGGCCGGACATCGCCGCCACCGAGGACGCCCGGCCGCCCTGGTCGGGCCTGGACCGGGGCATGGTGCGGGGCGAGGTCCACGACGAGAACGCGTACGCGCTGGGCGGGGTCGCCGGGCACGCGGGGGTCTTCTCGCGCGCCTGGGACCTGGCGGTCCTCGCCCGCGCCCTGCTCAACGGCGGGGCGTACGGCCGGGCCCGCATCCTCTCCCCCGCGTCCGTGGAGCTGATGTTCACCGACTTCAACACCGCCTTCCCCGGCGACGCGCACGGGCTCGGCTTCGAGCTCCACCAGCACTGGTACATGGGCGCGATGGCCACGCCCCGCACGGCCGGGCACACCGGCTTCACCGGCACCGGCCTCGTCCTGGACCCGACGACCGACGCCTTCCTGATCGTCCTCGGCAACTCCGTGCACCCGGTGCGCTCCTGGCGCTCCGGCTCCGCGCCGCGCGTCGCCACCGCGAACCGGCTGGCCAGGGCCGTGCCCGTACGGCCCGTCCGGGGGCGCACGGCCTGGTTCTCCGGCATGGAGAGCGGCACCACCGCCACCCTCGCCCTGCCCCCGGTCCCCGGCGCCGCGCGCCTGGAGTGCGCGCTGTGGTGGGACACCGAACCGGACGCGGACGCCGCCTTCCTGGAGGTGTCCCGCGACGGCGGGGCGAGCTGGGAGCCGCTGCCGTTCGTCACCGCGCGCCCGGGAGGGGAGCCACTGCCCCACCCGGCGGGGGCGGTGGGCGGCTGGTCCGGGCGCGTCTGGCACCGGCTCGCCGCCGAGGTGCCGGAGCCGGCCCGGGGCGCCGTCCCCGTCCGGCTGCGGTGGCGGTACACGACGGACGCGCGGTACGTCGGACGGGGCGTGTACGTGGACGGGGTGCGGGTCCTCGACGCTTCGGGGCGCCCGCTCTTCGACGAGGCCCGGCCCGCGGACGGGGCGCGCGTCGAGGCGGTGGGGTGGACGGCGTCCCGGGACTGATCACCCCGTGCGCGGTCGCGGCCCCCAGCCGGCCGCCGCCGTGCGCAGTTCGGTCAGGAGCGGGCTGATCAGGGGGTGTTCCTCGGCTCCGCGCCGTACCGCCGCGAAGACCCGGCGGGTGGGGGCGACCCCGTCCACGGGGCGGATCCCGACGTCCGTGAGGTCCGTCCCGCGCAGCGCCGAGCGCGGCACGAGGGCGACCCCGGCGGCGGCGGAGGCGAGGGCGACGACGGCGCGGAAGTCGTCGGAGACGTGTGCGAAGCGGGGGGCGAAGCCGGCGTACTCGCAGGCCAGGACGGTCACGTCGTGGCAGGGGTTGCCGGTGGACTGCCCGATCCAGTCGTCCTTGGCGAGGGCGGCGAGCGCGACCCGCTCGCCGGCCGCCAGGGGGTGGCCGAGCGGCAGGACCGCGTCGAAGGGCTCCGCGTAGAGGGGCACGCGGGTGAGCCGGTCGTCGTCCTCGGCCGGGGCGCCCCGGTACTCGACGGCGACGGCCACGTCCACCTGCCGGTCCAGGACCATGAGCAGGCTCTCGTCGCCCTCGGCGTCCCGCACCCGGACGCGGATGCCGGGCGCGGTGCGGGCGAGCGCCGCGAGGGCGGGGGCCACCACGAGGCCGATGCCGGTGGCGAAGGCGGCGACCGTGACCGTACCGGCCTCGCCCGAGCCGTAGGCGGCGAGTTCGGCCTCGGCGCGCTCCAGCTGGGCCAGGACGGCGTTGGCGTGGCTCAGCAGGATCTCGCCGGCCGGGGTGAGGCGGGCGCCCCGGGCGCTGCGCTCGACCAGGCGGTGGCCGGTCTCCTGCTCCAGGGCGGCGAGCTGCTGGGAGACGGCGGAGGGGGTGAGGTAGAGCGCGGCGGCCGCCGCCGTGACCGTGCGGTGGTCGGCCACCGCACGGAGGATGTGCAACCGCCGCGCTTCGATCATGTCCCCAGTCTCGCAGGCCGGAGGGCCTGCTCACGCCGCCGTCCCGGCGTCAGCCGGCCAGGGCGGCGCGGGCCGCCACGAAGGCGTCCACGGCCCGGTTCACGTCCTCCGTGGAGTGGGCGGCCGAGAGCTGGACGCGGATGCGGGCCTGTCCCTGCGGCACGACCGGGTACGAGAAGCCGATCACGTACACGCCGCGCTCCAGGAGCAGCTCGGCCATGCGTCCGGCCTCGGAGGCGTCGCCGATCATGACGGGGGCGATGGCGTGGTCGCCGGGGAGGACGTCGAAGCCCTCCTCGGTCATGCGGGAGCGGAAGAGTTCCGTGTTGGCCCTGAGGCGCTCGCGCAGGTCGCCGGCGGACTCCAGGAGGTCGAGGACCTTGAGGGAGGCGGCGGCGATGACCGGGGCGAGGGTGTTCGAGAAGAGGTACGGGCGGGAGCGCTGGCGCAGCAGGGCGACGATCTCGGCGCGGGCGGCGACGTAGCCGCCGGAGGCGCCGCCGAGGGCCTTGCCGAGGGTGCCGGTGATGATGTCGACGCGGTCCATGACGCCGTGCAGCTCGGGGGTGCCGCGGCCGCCGGGGCCGACGAAGCCGACGGCGTGCGAGTCGTCGACCATGACCATGGCGTCGTAGCGCTCGGCCAGGTCGCAGATCTCGTCGAGCGGGGCGACGTAGCCGTCCATCGAGAAGACGCCGTCGGTGACGATCAGCTTGCGCCGGGCGCCGCCCTCGACGGCCTCCTTGAGCTGCTGCTCCAGGTCGGCCATGTCGCGGTTGGCGTAGCGGAAGCGGCGGGCCTTGGAGAGGCGGATGCCGTCGATGATCGAGGCGTGGTTGAGGGCGTCGGAGATGACGGCGTCCTCGGCGCCGAGGAGCGTCTCGAAGACGCCGCCGTTGGCGTCGAAGCAGGAGGAGTAGAGGATCGTGTCCTCCTGGCCGAGGAAGGAGGACAGGCGCGCCTCCAGCTCCTTGTGGACCTCCTGCGTGCCGCAGATGAAGCGGACGGACGCCATGCCGTAGCCCCAGCGGTCCAGGGCCTCGTGGGCGGCGGCGACCACCTCGGGGTGGTCGGCGAGGCCCAGGTAGTTGTTGGCGCAGAAGTTGAGCACCTCGCCGGGGCGGCCGCCGGCGGTCACCTCGACGGTGGCCGACTGGGGGGTGCCGATGACGCGCTCGGGCTTGTGGAGTCCCGCCTGCCGGATCTCTTCGAGGGTGGCTCGGACGTCGTCGCGAACGGAATCGAACATGGGTCAGGCTCCCGCAGTCCAGTCGAGGATGATCTTGCCGCTCTTGCCGGAGGCCGCGTCGTCGAAGGCGGCCTCGAAGTCGGTGTACGCGTAGCGTCCGGTGATCACGGGGGCGAGGTCGAGGCCGCCCTCCAGGAGCACCGACATGGCGTACCAGGTCTCGAACATCTCGCGGCCGTAGATGCCCTTGACCGTGATCATGGAGGTGACGATCTTCGCCCAGTCGACGGCGAAGTCCTCGCTGGGCAGGCCCAGCATGGCGATCTTGCCGCCGTGGGTCATGTTGGCGACCATGTCGCGCATCGCGTGCGGGTTGCCGGACATCTCCAGGCCGACGTCGAAGCCCTCCTTGAGCCCGAGGGTGCGCTGGCCGTCCGCGATGGTCCGCTCGGCCACGTTCAGGGCGAGGGTGACGCCGGTCTTGCGGGCGAGTTCGAGGCGCTCCTCGCTGACGTCGGTGATGACGACGTTGCGGGCGCCGGCGTGCTTGGCGACGGCGGCGGCCATGATGCCGATCGGGCCGGCGCCGGTGACCAGGACGTCCTCGCCGACGAGCGGGAAGGAGAGCGCGGTGTGGACGGCGTTGCCGAAGGGGTCGAAGATCGCGGCGACGTCGAGGTCGACGGGGACGCGGTGCACCCACACGTTGGAGGCGGGCAGGACCACGTACTCGGCGAAGGCGCCGTCGCGGCCGACGCCGAGGCCGATGGTGGCGCGGCAGAGGTGGCGGCGGCCGGCCAGGCAGTTGCGGCACTTGCCGCAGACGAGGTGGCCCTCGCCGCTGACCAGGTCGCCGACGGCGATGTCGGCGACGTCACGGCCGGTGTGGACGACCTCGCCGACGAACTCGTGGCCGATCGTCAGCGGGGTGTCGATCGTCCTCTGCGCCCAGCCGTCCCAGGAGCGGATGTGCAGGTCGGTGCCGCAGATGCCGGTCCGCTTGACCTTGATGAGGACGTCTGCGGGGCCGGTCTCCGGCTCGGGCACGTCCGTGAGCCAGAGTCCCGGCTCCGCCTTCAGCTTGACCAGTGCCTTCAATGCAACGGCTCCCGACGTGCGTGTCCTGTGATGTGGGGGTGGGGGCAGGGCTGTGCGCCCAAGATCCCTGGAAGAGAATCTTCCGTACGCGCGGCTCCCGGTCCATCGAGGATTTCTTAAGCGCGCTCGCAGATCAGCTTCACACCCCGGGCGGGGACGGCCCGGCGTCAACACGCGGAGGGGGCGCTCACCCTTCCGGGGCGGCGGCCCGCCCGTAACGTCGCCGCCCCGGGCAGGTCACCGCCCCGGGGCGCCGCGGCCCGGGCGGGTCACCGGCCCCGGCAGGTCACCGCCCCAGGACGGCCATCGCCGCGTTGTGGCCGGGGATGCCGCTCACTCCCCCGCCCCGGACCGCGCCCGCGCCGCACAGGAGCACGTTGGCGTGGCGGGTCCCGACGCCCCAGCGGCCGCCGTCCTCCCCGTGGGCCGGTTCGTCGGCGTACGGGAAGGAGAGGTCGCGGTGGAAGATGTGGCCGCCGGGCAGCCGCAGGTCGCGTTCGAGGTCGAGCGGGGTCTTCGCCTCGATACAGGGCCGGCCGTCGGCGTCGGTGGCGAGGCAGTCGGCGATCGGCTCGTCCAGATGGGCGTCGAGCTGGGCGAGCGTGGCGGCGAGGAGTTCGGCGCGGGCGCGGTCGTTGTCGGCGGCGAACAGCCGGGCGGGGGTGTGCAGTCCGAAGAGGGTGAGGGTCTGGTGTCCGCGGGCGGCGAGCTCCGGGCCGAGGATCGTCGGGTCGGTGAGGGAGTGGCAGTAGATCTCGGAGGGCGGGGCGGTGGGGAGGCGCCCGGCGGCGGCCTCGGCGTGGGCGGCGGCCAGCTGTCCGTACCCCTCGGCGATGTGGAAGGTGCCGGCGAAGGCCTCGCGGGGGTCGACGGAGCGGTCCCGGAGCCTCGGCAGCCGGGTGAGCAGCATGTTGACCTTGAGCTGGGCGCCTTCGGGGGCGGGCGGGGGCGGGTCGCCGAGCAGGGCGGCGAGGTCGCGCGGGGAGGCGTTGACGAGGACGCGGCCCGCCCCGACGGTGCCCTCGCCGTCGGCGGTGCGGTACGTGACCTCGGCGCGGTGTCCGTCGGTCTCGATCCGGGTGACCTCGTGGCCGGTGCGCAGGTGGGCCCCGGCGGCGCGGGCCGCGTCCGCGAGGGCGTCGGTGAGGGCGCCCATGCCGCCCACGGGCACGTCCCAGTCGCCGGTGCCGCCGCCGATGACGTGGTAGAGGAAGCAGCGGTTCTGGAGGAGGGTCGGGTCGTGGGCGTCGGCGAAGGTGCCGATGAGGGCGTCGGTGAGGACGACGCCCCGGACCAGGTCGTCGGCGAAGTTCTCCTCCACCGCGATGCCGAGGGGTTCCTCGAAGAGCATCCGCCAGGTGTCGGCGTCGTCGACGCGGGCGCGCAGGCCGGCCCGGGTGGGGAGCGGTTCGGTGAGGGTGGGGAAGATCCGGCGGGCGGCCCGGCCGGTGCGGGCGTAGAACGCCTGCCAGGCCTCGTACTCGCGGTCGGAGCCGGTCAGCGCGGCGAAGGAGGCGCGGGTGCGCTCGGGGCCGCCGCCGACGAGGAGGCCGCCGTCGCCCTTCGGGGTGTACGAGGAGACGGACCGCTTCCGCACCGCGAACGTCAGCCCGAGGTCCCGGACGATCTTCTCCGGGAGGAGCGAGACGAGGTACGAGTAGCGGGAGAGGCGGGCGTCCACCCCGGCGAAGGGGCGGGTGGAGACGGCCGCCCCGCCCGTGGAGCCGAGCCGTTCCAGGACGAGGACGGTCTGCCCGGCGCGGGCCAGGTAGGCGGCGGCGACGAGCCCGTTGTGCCCGCCCCCGACGACGACGGCGTCATACGAGGCGGCGGGCGCGGGGGCGCCGGGGAGCTGCTCGGAGGCGGTCATGGCTCATGCTCACACGCGGGCGGAGGGTGGGGAAGGG
>NZ_LGEG01000233.1 GCF_001280125.1 Streptomyces sp. NRRL F-6492 | reverse complement strand
GCCGAACGCCCGGCCCGCCGCACCCGCACGACCACGGACCCCACCCCGACCGACCCGCCACCCCGCCGCACCCGCTCGGCGTCGGAGGGCTCGGCGAGCCAGGAGGCACCGGCGGCACCGGCTCGCCGCACCCGCTCGGCGTCGGAGGGTTCGGCCAGCCAGGACGCACCGGCCGCACCGCCCCGCCGCACCCGCTCGGCCGCCGACGGCTCGGCGAGCCAGCCGGCGGGGGAGCCGGGCGCCCCGGTCCGCCGTACGCCCTCGGCGTCGGAGGGCTCGACCGGCCAGACGCCCCCGGAGGCGGCGGACACGACGGCGGACACCCCGCCCGAAACGACCCGCCCGCCCCGCCGCTCCCGCTCCGCGTCGGACGGCTCCGCGAGCCAGTCGACGGTACGGGGCACGGAGGCGCCGGGCGCGACGGAACCGGGTGCGGAAGCACCGGGTTCCCCGGTACCGAACACGTCCGCACCGGACGCGACGGCGCGCCCCCCGCGCCGCTCCCGCTCCGCCTCGGACGGCTCGGTGAGCCAGACGCCCCCGGAGCCGACGACCCCCCGGCACACCCGCAGCTCGGACGCCCCCTGGCACCACGCCCGCCCGGCCTTCGACGAGGAACCCGCCACTCCGGCGGCTCCGACCGAGCCGGGGACTCCGGCGGCTCCGGCCACCCAGGAGACCCCGGCCGCCCCGGCCGAACCCGCCACCCCGGCGGAGCCGGACACCGCCACCGAGCCGGCCGCTCCGACCGAGCCCGGCACGGCTGCCGAGCCCGACGGGCCGGCCGACGTACAGGGCTCCGACGCGCACCCCGCGCACCCCACGCACCCCGCGCGCCCCGCCCCGGAGCCGGGGGCCGGGGCCGACGGCCCCGGGGCGACCCCCGCACCCGGCAAGCCCCGGCCCACCGACACGGCCCCCGATACCGACCCCGACCCCGACCCCACCCACCCCGCCGGAGGCGATCCCGCGTGAACGACGTACTCGACGTCGCCCTCCGGCTCCTCGTCGTCTTCGCCGTCTTCCTCGTGCTGCCCCTCGTCGTCGGCCAGACCGAGCACAAGGTCATGGCCCACATGCAGGGCCGCCTCGGCCCCATGTACGCAGGCGGCTTCCACGGCTGGGCCCAGCTCGTCGCCGACGGCGTGAAGTTCGCGCAGAAGGAGGACGTGGTCCCGAAGGACGCCGACCGGCGGGTCTTCCAGCTCGCGCCGGCCGTCGCCCTCCTCCCGTACCTCCTCGTCCTCGTCGCGATCCCGATCGGTCCGGGCGAGGGGGCCGTCGGCCAGGTGGTCGACGCGGGCATCTTCTTCGTGCTCGCCGTCATGGGCGTCGGCGTCCTCGGCAGCCTCATGGCCGGCTGGGCGTCCGCGAACAAGTTCTCGCTGCTCGGCGGCCTGCGGACCGCCGCCCAGCTCCTCGCGTACGAGCTCCCGATGCTCCTCGCCGCCGCCTCCGTCGCGATGGCCGCCGGCACCGTCTCCCTCCCCGGCATCCTGAACGCCTTCGAGTGGTGGTGGCTGCCCTGGCAGATCGTCGGCGCGCTCGTCTTCTTCGTGGCCGGCCTCGCCGAGCTCCAGCGGCCGCCGTTCGACATGCCGGTCGCGGACTCGGAGATCATCTTTGGCGCGTACACCGAGTACACCGGCCTCCGCTTCGCGCTCTTCCTGCTCGCGGAGTACGCGGGCATCGTCGTCCTCTGCGGCCTCACCACCGTCCTGTTCCTCGGCGGCTGGCACGGCCCCCTCGGCGCCGACGGCCTCGGCTGGGTCTGGACCCTCCTGAAGACCGCCGTCCTCGCCTTCGTCGTCATCTGGCTGCGGGTCAGCTACCCGCGCCTGCGCGAGGACCAGCTCCAGCGGCTCGCCTGGACGACGCTCGTCCCGCTCGCCCTCGCGCAGATCGCGCTCACCGGCATCGTGAAGGTGGCGATCCAGTAATGGCCCCTCTTCTCCCGCCCTCCCGACCCGGCATCCCCGGCTCCGGCCTCGCCAAGGGCCTCGCCGTCACCCTCCGCACGATGACGAGGAAGACCGTCACCGCGCAGTACCCCGACGTCCAGCCCGAACTCCCGCCCCGCACCCGCGGGGTCATCGGCCTGTTCGAGGAGAACTGCACGGTCTGCATGCTCTGCGCCCGCGAGTGCCCCGACTGGTGCATCTACATCGACTCCCACAAGGAGACGGTGCCCCCCGCCGCCCCCGGCGGCCGCGAGCGCAGCCGGAACGTCCTCGACCGCTTCGCCATCGACTTCGCGCTCTGCATGTACTGCGGCATCTGCATCGAGGTGTGCCCCTTCGACGCGCTGTTCTGGTCGCCCGAGTTCGAGTACGCGGAGACCGACATCCACGAGCTGACGCACGAGCGCGACAAGCTCCGCGAGTGGATGTGGACGGTCCCGGAACCGCCCGCGCTCGACCCGCGCGCGGAGGAACCGAAGGAGATCGCCGCCGCGCGCAAGGCGGCGGAGAAGGCGGCGGCAGCGGCGGCCGCCGAAGGGGAGCAGCGGTGATCCTGACAGCGGCACGGACCGCACAGACGGCACAGGAACACGGCTTCCTCTCGCCCACCGGCGTCGAGATCGCCTTCCTCCTCGTCGGCCTCGTCACCCTCGGCGCCGCCGTCGTCACCGTCACCACCCGCCAGCTGGTGCACGCCGCCCTCTGGCTGGTCGTGGCCCTCGGCGGCCTCGCCGTCGAGTACCTGCTCCTGACCGCCGAGTTCATCGCCTGGGTCCAGGTGCTGATCTACGTCGGCTCCGTCGTCGTCCTCCTCCTCTTCGGCCTCATGCTCACCAAGGCCCCCGTCGGCCGCTCCCCGGACACCGACTCGGCCAACCGCCCGGTCGCCCTCGCCGTGGCCCTGGCCGCCGCGGCCGCGCTCGTCTGGGTGGTCGTCGACGCGTTCCGCACGACCCGGATCGACCTCGACGGCGCCGTCCAGGGCTCCACCGAGGTCACCGGCTCGATCCTCTTCCGGCACTGGGTGCTGCCCTTCGAGGCGCTGTCCGTGCTCCTCCTGGCCGCCCTGGTCGGCGCCATCGTGCTCTCCCGGAAGAAGAAGGAGGGGGAACGCTGATGCACCTCGCCTACCCGGCCGTCCTCGCCGCCCTCCTCTTCTGCACCGGCCTCTACGGCGTCCTCGCCCGCCGCAACGCGATCCTCGTCCTGATGTCCGTCGAGCTCATGCTCAACGCCGTCAACCTCAACCTCGTCGCCTTCGACGTCTGGCTGCGCGACGCCCTCCACGCCGGCCAGGCCCTCACCCTCTTCACCATCGCCGTCGCCGCCGCGGAGATCGGCATCGGCCTGGCGATCGTCCTGATGGTCCACCGCAACCGCGGCACCTCGGACATCGACCGCCTCCGCGACACGGCGGAGAACCCGGACACGGACCCGGACACGGACCCGGACCCGCACACGGGCCCGAACGACGAGAAGGCCGAGGCCGCCGCGTGACCACGACCACCCTCGCCGTCCTCGTCCCCCTCCTGCCCCTCCTCGGCGCCGCCGCCGGACTCCTCCTCGGCCGCACCGCCCCCGGCTTCGTCCGCCCCCTCGCCGTCCTCCCGGTCCTCGCCGCGGCCGTCCTGGCCGTCCTGGTGGCGGTCCGCCAGGGCGGCGGGAAGGCGATCGACGCCGCCACCCAGCTCACCCCCACCGGCTCGGTCCCGATCGACCTGGCCCTGCACGTCGACGGCTTCGCCGCCCTCGTCGCCGTCCTCGTCGGGACCGTCGCGACCTGCGTGCAGGTCTACTCGACCGGCTACCTCCGCGACGACCCCCGCTACCCCTCGTACGCCGCGCTCGTCTCCCTCTTCACCGCCGCGATGCTGCTCGTCGTCTACTCCGGCGACCTGATGGTGCTCCTGGTCGGCTGGGAGGTCATGGGCATCTGCTCGTACTTCCTCGTCGGCCACTACTGGGAGACCCCCGAGGCCCGGTCCGCCTCCCTCAAGGCCTTCCTCGTCACCAAGCTCGGCGACGTGCCTTTCCTCATCGGGCTCTTCGCGCTCGCCGCCGACGCGGGCACCTTCCGGATCACCGGGGTCCTCGGCGCCGTCGCGACCGGCGGCCTCGACCACCCCACCCCGATCGCGCTGCTGCTGCTCGCCGGCGTCGCGGGCAAGTCCGCCCAGTTCCCGCTGCACACCTGGCTCCCGGACGCCATGGCCGGCCCCACCCCCGTCTCCGCGCTCATCCACGCGGCGACGATGGTCGCCGCCGGCATCTACTTCACCGCCCGGCTGCTGCCCGTCTTCGCCGCCTCCGCCGCCGCGATGACCGTCCTCGCCGTGACGGCCGCGATCACCATGGTCGGCTCGGCGCTCGCCGCGCTCGCCCAGGACGACATCAAGCGGGTCCTCGCCTACTCGACGATCGGCCAGCTCGGCTACATGGCCGGCGCCCTCGCCGTCGGCGACCGGGGCGCCGCCGTCTTCCACCTCCTCTCGCACGCCGCCTTCAAGGCGCTGCTCTTCCTCGCCGCCGGCGTGGTCATCCACGCCGCCGGCACGAACTCGCTCACCGCCATGTCCCGCATGAGCGGCCTCGCGAAGCGGATCCCGGACGCGTACTGGACGACGACCGTCGCCCTCCTCGCGCTCGCCGCGATCCCGCCCTTCGCCGGCTTCTTCTCCAAGGAGGCCGTCCTGGTGGCCGCCGAGCACACCGCGCTCGGGGACCGGACCGTCGCCCCCGCCGGAGCCGGCTGGACCGTCCTCGTCGCGGGCCTCCTGACCGCCCTCCTCACCGCCGCCTACGCCCTCCGCCTCTGGCTGCGCGCCTTCCGGGGCCGGGGCGCCGAGGCCCCCGACCTTCCCCGAGCTCTCGACCCCGTTCGAGCAGGGGAGACCCCGATCCGCCAGCCGATCGCGATGACGAGCGTCCTGTGGGTCCTGGCCGTCCCCTCCCTCGGCTTCGGCCTGACCGTCCGGTACCTCCCCGACTGGTTCGACGGGCACGACCTCGCCCCGACCCTCACCACCGCCGTCCTCGGCACCGGCCTCGCCGTCGCCGGAGCCGCCGTCACCTACGCGGTCTGGCGCACCCTCGCCGCCCGGGCCCTGACCGCCCCGGTCCCCGCCCCCAGTCCGCACGTCGCCCACCCGGACGCCGAAGCGGGCCTGGTCGAGGCCGAGGCGCTGCACCTGCCGCACCCCGCCGAGGACCCGGCCGACCCCGGCCGCGCCCTCCTCGGGCCGCTGTACCGCCCCGCCGCCGACGGCTTCCACCTGGACGCCGCCTACCGGGCCGCCTTCGTCCGCCCCGTACTCGCCGCCGCCTCCCTGGCCCGCTTCCTGGACCGCGAGGTCGTCGACACGTACGTCCGGGGCGCCGCCGGCTCGGCCAAGGGCCTGGGGTGGCTCGTCCGCCGCGCCCAGACCGGCAACGTCCAGACCTATCTGAGCGCCCTGCTCGCCGGCTCCGTCGTCCTGGCGATCGCCGCAGTCGCCCTCGCCAACGCCGTCGCCGGAGCGTGAGCCGTGATCGATATCAGCGAATCCGTGATGCAGTTCCTTCTCGCGTCGATCGTCGCCGGCCCGCTCCTCGGCGCCGCCGCCGCCCTCCTCCCGGCCCCGCCCGGACTGAAGGGGACGTCACCCGACCAGGCCGTCCTGCGCCACGGCGTCACCGTCACCGGCGTGATCCTGCTCGCCGCGATCGTCCTCGCGCTCGGCTTCGACCACGACCACCCGTCGAGGACGCAGGCCACGACGGACATCAGCTGGATCAGGGCGCTGGACGTGCGGATCCACCTCGGTGTCGACGGCATCTCCCTCCCCCTCCTGGTCCTGACCGCGCTCCTGAGCTTCCTCTGCGCGCTCCACAGCTACTTCAAGATGCCGAGCGGGCCCTCCCCGAAGGCCTTCGTCGCCCTGCTGCTCGTCCTGGAGTCCGGCACCCTCGCCACCTTCGCCGTCCTCGACCTCGTCCTGTTCTTCCTGGCCTTCGAGACGGTCCTCGTCCCGATGTACTTCCTCATCGCCCGCTGGGGCGGCGAGAACAGGCGCGCCGCCGCCACGAAGTTCGTCCTCTACACGCTCCTCGGCTCCGTCGTCATGCTGCTCGGCCTGCTCCTCGTCGGCGTGAAGGCGGGCACGTTCGACATGGTGGCACTCGCCACCGACAACGGCCGGGGCCTGACCACGTCCGTGCAGGTCGTCGCCGTTCTCGCGATCGGGATCGGGCTCGCCGTGAAGACCCCGATGTGGCCACTGCACAGCTGGCTCCCGGACGCCCACACCGCCGCCCCCACCGTCGGCTCCGTCCTCCTCGCCGGCGTCCTGCTCAAGATGGGCACGTACGGGTTCGTCCGGATCGTCCTGCCGATCGCGCCCGACGGCATGCGGACCTTCGCCCCGTACCTCGCCGCCTTCGCCGTCGCCGGGATCGTCTACGGCTCGCTCGTCTGCCTCGCCCTCGCGCGCCCCGGCGCCAAGGGCGACCTCAAGCGCCTCATCGCGTACTCCTCCGTCGGCCACATGGGCTTCGTGCTCCTCGGCATCGCCACCATGACCCCCACCGGCGTCAACGGCGCCCTCTTCGCCAACATCGCCCACGGCCTCGTCACCGGACTGCTCTTCTTCCTGGTCGGCGCGGTCAAGGACCGGTACGGCACCGCCGACCTCGACACCCTCGCCGGCGCCACCGGGGCCGCCCTCTACGGCCGCGCACCCCGCCTCGGCGCCCTCCTCGCCTTCGCCGCCGTCGCCTCCCTCGGCCTGCCCGGCCTCGCCGGCTTCTGGGGCGAGATGCTGGCCCTCTTCGGCGCCTTCGACCCGGCCGAGGGCCTCAGCCGCCCCGCCTTCCTCACCTTCACGGCGATCGGCGCCTTCGGCACCCTGCTCACCGCCGCGTACCTCCTGATCGTCGTCCGCCGCGTCTGCATGGGCGGCCCCCGGCCCGCCGGGGAGACCCCGATCGCCGACGTCCAGGGGTACGAGTTCGCCGCCTGGACCCCGCTCGTCGCCCTCACCGTCCTCGCCGGACTCTGGCCCGCCGTCCTCCTCGGCCTCACCGACCCGGCCGTCCAGAAGCTCCTCGCCGGAGGCACCCAGTGACGTCGCAGCTCGTCCAGTCCGTCGACTGGCTCACGATCGCGCCCCCCGTCCTCACGGCCGCGGTCGCCCTCGCCGTCCTCGTCGCCGACCTCTTCGTCCCGCCGGAGCGCAAGCGGCTCCTCGGCCTGACCGCGATCGGCGGCCTCGCCGCCGCCCTCGCCCTCCTCGTCCCGCTGCGGGCCGGCGACCGCTCCACCTTCTGCCTCACCCCCGACACGCGGGTCACGGCGTGCAGCTACACCGCCGACCACTTCACCCTCGTCGTCCAGCTCCTCGTCCTCGGCGGGGCGCTCCTCACCGCGCTGCTCTCCCTGGACGAGACCCGCGAGGAGCTCCCGGCCGGCGAGTACTGGTTCCTGCTGCTCTCCTCGGCCGCCGGAGCCGCCCTGCTGCCCGCCTCCCGGGACCTCGCGACCCTCGTCGTCGCCCTGGAGGTGGCCTCCCTGCCCGCCTTCGCGCTCGTCGGCCTCAAGCGCGGCGACCGCATGTCCGGCGAGGCCGCCCTCAAGTTCTTCCTCTCCTCCGTCACCGCGACCGCCGTCACCCTGCTCGGCGCGAGCTTCGTGTACGCGGCGACCGGCACCCTCCACCTCACGGAGATCGCCCAGCGCCTCGACGACGTCCCCGGGCAGCTCCAGACCCTCGCCGAGGCGGGCGTCGCCCTCACCCTCGTCGGCTTCGCCTTCAAGACGGCCGCCGTCCCCTTCCACTTCTGGGTCCCCGACACCTACGTCGGCGCCCCGCTGCCCGTCGCCGCCTACCTCTCCGTGGTCGGCAAGGCCGTCGGCTTCACCGGCCTGATCCTGGTGACCGTCGTCGCCTTCCCCTCGTACGCGGACGTGTGGGGCCCGGCGCTCGCCGTCCTCGCCGCGCTCACCATGACCGCCGGGAACGTCGCCGCCCTGCGCCAGCCCTCCACGCGCGCGTGGAGCGCGGTCCGGCTGCTCGCCTGGTCCTCCGTCGCCCAGGCCGGCTACCTCCTGGTGCCGATCGCGGCCGCCGCGTACTCCGCGAACGACCAGATCGGCGCCACCGTCGCGTACGCCCTGATGTACGCCGTCGTGAACCTCGGCGCCTTCGCGGTCGTCGCGCTCGTCGCGCGCGTGCGCCCCCGGAACCGGATCGAGGACTACCGGGGCCTGTACGCGGCGAGCCCCGCCGCCGCCCTCGCGCTCGCCTTCTTCCTCCTGAATCTGGCCGGTTTGCCCCCGGGTATCATCGGCCTCTTCGCCAAGGTGACCGTCTTCTCGGCGGCCGTCGACGCGGGCCTGGGCTGGCTGGCCGTGGTCATGGCGCTCAACGTCGTGATCGCGCTGTACTACTACCTCCGCTGGACGGCCCTGCTCTTCCGCACCCCGGAAGGAGCGCCGGTGGAAGCACCGGGAGAAGGTCCGGGAGGAGCTCCGGAAGGAGCCCGGGAGGGCGGCGTCGCCCCCCACCGGTCCTCCGCGCCGATCACCCTGGCGATCGCGCTGACCGCCGCCGCCGGAGCAGTCCTGTCGGGCTACCCGCAGTTCGCCCTCCGCTTCGCGACGACGACGCTCTTCTGACCCCCGTCCGAGCAGAACCTAGGAGCAGTACCCCGTGCTGAACGGATTCAAGGACTTCATACTCCGCGGGAACGTCATCTCGATGGCCATCGGTCTGGCCGTCGGAACGGCGTTCACCTCCGTCGTCACCGGCTTCAGCAAAGCCTTCATCACCCCGCTCATCGGTCTCGCCACCGGCTCCGTCGGCAACTTCAACGACGCGACGTTCAGCGTCGGCAAGACCGTCTTCCCCTACGGCCTGGCCATCTCCGCGACCATCGCCTTCGTCATCACCGCCGCGGTCCTCTACTTCCTGATCGTCGTGCCCATGACGGGGATCCAGCACAAGTTCGCCAGGGAGGAGGCCGCCGACCCCAAGTCGGAGAAGCGCGACTGCCCCCGCTGCTACGCCGAGATCCCGGCCATCGCCTCCCGCTGCGCCCACTGCACCAGCGAGGTCGAGCCCGTCGGCACCCTCCTGGAGAAGGTCGAGCTCCCGGCGCCCCGCTGATCACCCGAACGGCCCACGCGGACACCCCGGCGCGGCCGGGGAACCCGAACCTCCCGCCTGGCGTTGACCAGTACGGAAGGGTCCACTGGGTGAGTGGACCACCACGAAGAAAAGGGTTCCCCTGCCGCACCACCTGGAGGGCGTACCGTGCACCGCCGGCACAACGGGCTGAGGACCGCCGTACTCCTCGGAGGGCTCTCGGCCCTCATCATCGTCATCGGCAGCTTCTTCGGGCGTACGGGACTGATCGTCGCGCTCGTCGTGGCGCTCGGCACCAACGCGTACGCGTACTGGAACAGCGACAAGCTGGCGTTGCGGGCCATGCGCGCCCGCCCGGTCAGCGAGTTCGAGGCGCCCGCGCTCTACCGGATGGTGCGCGAGCTCTCCACGCAGGCGCGCCAGCCCATGCCCCGGCTCTACATCTCACCGACCCAGGCGCCCAACGCGTTCGCCACCGGCCGCAACCCGCGCAACGCCGCCGTCTGCTGCACCGAGGGCATCCTCGCCCTCCTCGACGAGCGGGAGCTGCGCGGGGTCATCGGCCACGAGCTCAGCCACGTCTACAACCGGGACATCCTCATCTCCTCGGTCGCCGGAGCACTCGCCTCCGTGATCATGTTCCTGGTGAACTTCGCCTGGCTGATCCCGGTCGGCCGCTCCAACGACGACGACGGCCCCGGCCTCCTCGGCTACCTCCTGATCCTGATCCTCGGCCCGATCGCCGCCTCGGTCATCCAGCTCGCCATCTCCCGCTCCCGGGAGTACGAGGCCGACGCCTCCGGCGCCCAGCTCACCGGCGACCCGCTCGCCCTGGCGGGCGCCCTGCGGAAGCTGGAGGCCGGCACCAAGCAGCTCCCGCTGCCGCCCGAGCCCCGGATCGAGACCGCGAGCCACATGATGATCGCGAACCCCTTCCGGCCCGGCCAGGGCCTCTCCAAGATGTTCTCCACCCACCCGCCGATGGCCGAACGCATCGCCCGGCTCGAACAGATGGCAGGTCGACGCCCGTGAAGACGATCCTGAACGTCATTTGGCTGATCCTGTGCGGATTCTGGATGTTCCTCGGCTACGTCCTCGCGGGACTCCTGCTCTGCGTCACGATCATCGGCATCCCCTTCGGGCTCGCCGCCTTCCGCATCGGCCTCTACGCCCTGTGGCCCTTCGGCAAGACGGTCGTCGACCGCCGCGACGCGGGCGCGCCCTCCTGCGTGGGCAACGTCCTGTGGCTGGTCCTCGCCGGCTGGTGGCTGGCCCTCGGCCACATCACCACCGGCATCGCCCTCTGCCTCACGATCATCGGCATCCCGCTGGGCATCGCGAACTTCAAGCTGATCCCGGTCTCGCTGCTGCCGCTGGGCAAGGAGATCGTCTCCACGGACCAGGCCCCGGGCGTCCACGTCCCCCAGGGCTACTGACCGGACCGCGGGACCCCGGTCTCCCGCAGGGTGATGTTGAGCCGCCCCCGCAACCCGAGGGCGGGCTCGGCGGTCCCGGGGAACACCCGGGGCACCCCGTGGTGCGCCCACCGCGAGGGCCCGCCGAAGACGAACAGGTCCCCGGAGGCCAGCTCGACGTCCCGGTAGGGCCGTCCCCGGCCCTCCTCGTTCCCGAAGCGGAACACGCACCGGTCCCCGAGGCTCAGCGACACCACCGGCGCACCGGAACGCTCCTCCCGGTCCTGGTGCATCCCCATCCGCGCCTCCGGCGCGTAGAAGTTCACCAGCGCGGTGTCGGGCGCGAAGCCACCATGGTCCCCGTAGGCCTCGGCGACGGCCTCCCGCCCGAGCGAAACCAGCCACCCGGGCAGTTCGAGGCCGACGGCGTCGAGATACCGGTACGGCACCCACTGCCGCCCCAGACACAGCGACCGCACCGACATGACGCCCCCGCCCGGCAGCACGGTCCGCCGGTACGGGAAGGGCCCGCGCCCCCACTCCCGGCAGGCGTCCACCAGCTCCCGCTGCCGCGGGAAAGGGAGCCACGCGGGCACGTGCACGGCTCCGGGAGCCACGACGACCCGCTCGCGGGGAAAGAGCCCCTCACTCACGCCAGGGCCCCCTCCAGGCCCAGCAGGCGCTCCTTGCGCTCGACCCCGGCGGCGTAGCCGCGCAGGGCCCCGTCGGCCCCGATCACCCGGTGGCAGGGCCGCACCACGAGCAGCGGATTGCGCCCGATCGCGGTCCCCACGGCCCGCACCCCGGCCCCGGCCGCCCCGACCCGCCGGGCGATCTCCCCGTACGAGACGGTGGAGCCGTACGGCACCTCTTCGAGCGCCCGCCAGACACGCCGCTGGAACTCGGTCCCGGCGCGGTCGTCGCGGGGCACCTCGAACCGCTCCCGCTCCCCGGCGAAGTACTCCCGCAACTGCCCGGCGACCTCCTCGAAGGCCCCGGGCGCACACGTCCACCCGTCCTCGACCACGACGGCCCCCCTCTGCCCCGGCAGGGACAGCGAGCACAGCACGGCACGACCCCCCGCGGCGAGCCGCCCGACGAGCAGCATCTCGCCCAGGGGGCCGTCGACGTACGCGTACACGGTCATGACTGCTTCCTCTCCCGCACGGGCCTTCCACGCCCCAGTGTGCGGGCCCGCCGACAACGGGGCTGGCGGGATTCGGACACGACCTTCGGCGGGGGACTAGCGGTAGTTCACGAACTGGATCGCGAAGTCGAAGTCCTTGCCCTTGAGGAGCGCCTGCACGGCCTGGAGGTCGTCGCGGCTCTTCGAGCTGACCCGCAGCTCGTCGCCCTGCACCTGCGCCTTGACGCCCTTGGGGCCCTCGTCCCGGATGGCCTTGGCGACCTTCTTGGCGTTCTCCTGCGAGATGCCCTCGGTGACCGAGGCGAAGAGCTTGTACTCCTTGCCGGAGAGCTGCGGCTCGCCCTCGACGTCCAGCGACTTGAGCGAGATCCCGCGCTTGATCAGCTTGGACTGGAAGATGTCGAGGATCGCGTTGACCCGCTCCTCGCCGTTCGCCTGCATGAGGATCTTCTCGCCCGACCAGGAGATCGAGGCGTTGGTTCCCTTGAAGTCGTAGCGCTGCGAGATCTCCTTGACGGCCTGGTTGAGGGCGTTGTCGACCTCCTGCCGCTCGACCTTGGAGACGATGTCGAAACTGGAGTCGGCCATGACTCGTGGCTCCTTGCTCGGATGCTGTGGGGTACAGACCGAAGCCTAGGGGGTGAGCCGCGGCCCGAACCGCTGATCAATCCGGTGGCGGAGCACCCCGGGGGATCAGGTATTGTTTACGTCGTTGCCAAGGAACACCGCCGAAAAGCGGCTCCACGGCAGCGATCTCATGGCGATGTGCCCGAGCGGCCAATGGGAGCGGACTGTAAATCCGTCGGCTTAGCCTACCCAGGTTCGAATCCTGGCGTCGCCACGCGATAGAGACGGCCCCTGATCTGCGGAAACGCGGTCAGGGGCCGTCTGCGTGTAAACCTGTGACCAGGGACGGGCGCTGACGGGGCGCTAGGGTCCCGGCCCATGGGGGCGATCGAGATCGAAGTGGATCCACTGGCGTGCAAGTGGTGCAGGCGGCCCGTTCCGCAGCGTCGGTGGTGGCGCAGGCGGCGGTACTGCAACGGCCGGCACCGCCTCAAGAAGTGGGTGGCCCGGATCTTCGAGTTCGTCGGGGAGGTCCTCTCCTCCTGACCTCCCCGAGGGGTCAGTTTCCGGCCACCGACCTCACCGCGACCGAGAGCGGGGTCGAGCCCGAGGTGAGCTCCAGGGTGAGGCCGGCCGTCGCCGGGGTCTCCAGGAGTTCCGCGAGGACCGCCGCCACGTCGTCGCGGGGGACCGGGCCGCGGCCCGTGCGGGCCTCCAGGCGGACCAGGCCCGTGCCCGCGTCGTTCGTGAGGGTGCCGGGGCGCAGGATCGTCCAGTCCAGGGCCGTACGGGAGCGGATCTCGTCGTCGGCCGAGCCCTTGGCCCGCAGATAGGTGTCGAAGATCTCCTCGCCCGGGTGGGACGCGTCCGCGCCCATCGAGGAGACGACGACGTACCGCCGCACCCCCGCCCGTTCCGCCGCGTCCGCGAAGAGCACCGCGGCCCCCCGGTCCACCGTGTCCTTGCGGTCCGCGCCGCTGCCCGGGCCCGCGCCCGCGGCGAAGACGACCGCGTCGGCGCCCTTCAGGGCGTCGGCGACCATGTGGGACGACGCCGTCTCCAGGTCCAGGACGACGGGCTCGGCACCCGCCTCCCGCAGGTCCGCCGCCTGTTCCGGCCGGCGGATGATCCCCGCCACCTCGTGTCCGCCCGCCGAGAGCAGCCTCTCCAGGCGCAGGGCGATCTGTCCGTGTCCTCCAGCGATGACGATGCGCATACTCACGACCGTACGACGGGACCGGCCTGAGGGCCCCCCGGCCCGGGCGGCCGCCTCGTCCGCGCCTGCCGCGGCAGGTCCGTCGCCGCCGCCGAGTCGCAGTACTCCCGCACCGCGCTCGTCCGCGCCACCACCCGCCCCCGGTGCACCACGATCCGGCTGTACGCCAGAGACAGCGCGCCCGCGAGCCGCTCCCCCCGCACCGCCAGCAGCTCCGCCGGGAAGCCCGCCTCCACCCGCACCTCCGGAAGCCCGAGGACCGCCCGCGCCTCCGCGCTCACCGCCCCGTACGCCTCCTCCGGCGCGAGCCCGCCCTGCGAGGCGAGCAGGTACGCCGCCTCCAGCGGGTCCCCGCGCCCCACCGGGTTCGCCGCGTCCCGCAGCGCCCCGCTCCCGGCCGCCACCCGCACCCCCGCCGACCGCAGCAGCCGCACCGGCGCCGTACCCCCCGGTTCCCGGCCCCGCGGCCCCGCGTCCGCGCACCCGCCCTGCGGCAGGCACACCACCGCCACGCCGGCCGCCGCCAGCCGGTCCGCCGCCCGCCCCGCCACCTCGGAGGGGAGCCGGGCGAGGCCCGCGCACGGCCCGATCGTCACCCCCGACCCCAGCTCCCCGGCCATCGCCGCCAGGCGGGCCAGCCACGCCGGATCGTCCCCCTCGGTGTGCAGGTCCACCGGCACGCCGTACTCCGCCGCGATCCCCAGGGCCGCCGTCAGGTGCCCGGCCGGGTCGGGATCCAGGTCCGGGCACCCGCCGACCGCCCCCGCGCCCCCGCGCACCGCGTCCCGCAGCAGCGCGCGCCCGTCCGCGCCCGCCGCCCCCGTGAGCAGCCGGGGCACGGCGACGGGCGTCAGCTCGCCGAGGCCGTGCAGCGCGCGCCGGACCCCGAGCACCGCCTCCAGCGGCCCGAGCCCGCGGTCGCCGCCGATCCGCACGTGCGCCCGCAGCGCGGTCGCGCCGTGTCCGAGCTGGAGCAGCGCGGCCTCCGTGGCCCGGCGCCGCACCTCCTCCCCGTCGTACGGGACGGGACCGGGGCGGTCGGCGGAGAGCGCCGTGTCGGCGTGGGCGTGGGGCTCGGCGGGCGCGGGCAGCAGCAGATAGCCGGTGAGGTCCACCCGGGCGCCCGCGGGCACGGGAGCGAGGCTGCCCGCCGTGCCGACCGCCTCGATCCGGTCGCCCACGAGCCGTACGTCCACGGTCCGCCCGTCGGCCAGGCGCGCGTGCGAGAGCAGGAGCGAGGTCGGGCCGGCGCCGGCCGCGGCCCCGTCCCCGGGCGGCTGGGGCTGCTTGCTGTCGGCTGACATCCGGCTCCTCAGGGCTCCTCGGGCTCGGGGCCACGCGGCGTGGTCCCGAGCCTAGGGGCGCCCGCGATGACCTGCGGGGAAGGGCGCGACGGGCGTACCGATGAGGGCTCGTGTGGCGTACGTGACACCTGGTGGGAGGGGCCGGAACGCCCCGGAGAAACGGATTTGGGAGATGGGCCGGGGACCGTGTAATGTCTTCCTCGCTCGCCCCAATAGCTCAGTCGGTAGAGCGTCTCCATGGTAAGGAGAAGGTCTACGGTTCGATTCCGTATTGGGGCTCTGGTGAGAAGGACCCGTCTTCGGACGGGCTCCGGATCATCAAAGCGGTGTAGCTCAGTCGGTAGAGCAAGCGGCTCATAATCGCTGTGTCACCGGTTCAAGTCCGGTCACCGCTACACACGGTAGCCGATTGCGGGGTCGGTCCTTCGATCGGCTACCCTTTTATGCGTTCATCCGTCCAACCGTCCGTCCAAGGAGCACTCACGTGGCTGCCACCGACGTCCGCCCGAAGATCACGCTGGCCTGCGTGGAGTGCAAGGAGCGGAACTACATCACCAAGAAGAACCGGCGTAACAACCCGGACCGTCTTGAGATGAAGAAGCACTGCCCTCGCTGCAACTCGCACACCGCGCACCGCGAGACGCGTTAATCAGGCTCGTACACGAGGCCGTCCCCGTTCGGGGGCGGCCTCGTGTCGTTTGTCGGCAACAGATCCAGGAGGTATCGAGTCCATGGCGCTCGACCAGTCCTTCGTGGGCCGGACCTATCCGCCCACCCCGCCCTACGAGGTCGGCCGCGAGAAGATCCGCGAGTTCGCCGAGGCGATCGGGGACGCCAACCCCGCGTACACCGACGCGGAGGCGGCCAAGGCGCTCGGCCACCCCGACGTGATCGCCCCGCCCACCTTCGTGTTCGCCATCACGTTCAAGGCGGCCGGACAGGTCATCGAGGACCCGCAGCTCGGCCTCGACTACAGCCGGGTCGTCCACGGCGACCAGAAGTTCGCCCACACCCGTCCCGTACGCGCCGGGGACCGGCTCTCCGTCACCTCCACCATCGAGGCGATCAAGTCGATGGCGGGCAACGACATCCTGGACATCCGCGGCGAGGTCCACGACGAGACCGGCGAACACGTCGTCACCGCCTGGACCAAGCTCGTCTCCCGAGCGCCCGAGGAGGCCTGACCATGACCGCGAAGATCGCCTACGACGAGGTCGAGGTCGGCACCGAACTGCCCGCGCAGACCTTCCCGGTGACCCGCGCCACCCTCGTCCGGTACGCCGGCGCCTCCGGGGACTTCAATCCCATCCACTGGAACGAGAGGTTCGCGGTCGCGGTCGGCCTGCCCGACGTCATCGCCCACGGCATGTTCACCATGGCCGAGGCGATCCGCGTCGTCACCGACTGGACCGGCGACCCCGCCGCCGTCGTCGAGTACGGCGTCCGCTTCACCAAGCCGGTCGTCGTCCCCGACGACGACACCGGCGCCCTGATCGAGGTCAGCGCCAAGGTCGCGGCCAAGCTGGACGACGGCCTGGTCCGGGTCGACCTCACGGCGACCAGCGCGGGCCAGAAGGTCCTCGGGATGAGCCGGGCCGTGGTGCGGCTCGCCTGAGGGGCGGCCCAGTACTTACCTGTTGCGCGCGCAACAGGTAAGTACTATTTGGAACGTGCAGCTCCTCAACGACGCCCCCCTCGCCCCCCTCACCACCTTCCGCCTCGGCGGCCCCGCCTCCCGGCTCGTCACCGCCGTCACCGACGACGAGGTGATCGCGGCCGTCCGCGAGGCCGACGACGCCGGGACGCCGCTGCTGATCGTCGGCGGCGGGTCCAACCTGGTCATCGGGGACAAGGGCTTCGACGGCACCGCGCTGCGGATCGCCACCACCGGCTTCTCCCTCGACGGGACCCGTCTGGAGCTGGCCGCCGGAGAGGTCTGGACGGACGCCGTCGCGCGGACCGTCGAGGCCGGGCTCGCCGGGATCGAGTGCCTGGCCGGGATCCCCGGCTCGGCCGGGGCCACCCCCATCCAGAACGTCGGCGCGTACGGGCAGGACGTCTCCGCCACCGTCACCGAGGTCGTCGCGTACGACCGGACCACCCGCGAGACGGTCACGCTCACCAACGCCGAGTGCGCCTTCACGTACCGGCACAGCCGCTTCAAGGAGCACCCCGAGCGGTACGTCGTGCTGCGCGTCCGCTTCGAGCTCGAAGACGCCGACGGGCTCTCCGCGCCCGTCAAGTACGCCGAGACCGCCCGCGCCCTCGGCGTCGGGCCCGGCGACCGCGTCCCGCTCGCCGCCGCCCGCGAGACCGTCCTGAAGCTGCGCGCCGGGAAGGGCATGGTCCTGGACCCGGAGGACCACGACACCTGGTCGGCCGGCTCCTTCTTCACCAACCCGATCCTCACGGCCGGGCAGTACGAGGCCTTCCTCGCGCGCGTGGCCGAGCGGCTCGGCCCGGACGTCGTCCCGCCGGCCTTCCCCGCCGGGGACGACGGCGACGACGTGAAGACCTCGGCGGCCTGGCTGATCGACCGGGCCGGGTTCACCAAGGGATACGGCTCCGGGCCCGCCCGGATCTCCACCAAGCACACGCTCGCCCTCACCAACCGGGGCGGCGCGACCACCGAGGACCTGCTCGCCCTCGCCCGCGAGGTCGTCGCCGGGGTCCGCGAGGCTTTCGGGATCACCCTCGTCAACGAGCCCGTCACCGTCGGCGTCGAGATCTAGGAAGCCCGCCGGTCAGTACGCGACGCCCACGCCCTGCTTCACCGTCGCAGGGTCGTCGATCATCGCCAGCATCGCGTGCGCCACGTCCGCGCGGGCCAGGAAGCGGCCCCGGGGCGGGGTGCCGGCGACGGCCGTGCGGTACCGGCCGGTGACCGGCCCGTCCGTCAGCCGCGGCGGGCGCACGGCGGTCCAGTCGGCGCCGCTCGCGGCGAGGTCGGACTCCATGGCCCGCAGATCGGCGTACACGTCCTTCAGGACGGCGCCGACGACCGCGCGGGCCGCCCTGTCCACGAGGGCCTGACCGTCCGGGACCGGGCCCAGCGGGGCCGCGCTGACCACCAGGAGGCGGCGCACCTTCTCGGCCTCCATCGCCGCGAGCACCGAGCGGGTCAGCCGGGCCGCCACGCCCGCGTCCGCCCGGCTCCTGGCCCCGAGGCCCGAGAGCACCGCGTCCCGGCCGGCGACCGCCGCGCGCAGGGGCCCGGGTGCGGACAGGTCCTCGGCCCGCCGGACCACGAGCCGCGTGCCGGTCACCGCGAGCCGCGCCGGGTTCCGCACCACCGCCGTCACCTCGTGGCCCGCGGCCAGCGCCTGGCGGACGATCTCCCGGCCCGTGCCGCCGGTCGCGCCGAAGACGGTCAGCCTCATCATCCCGTGCCTCCCCCGTGGCAGGACCCGCCCGCTCAAAGCCCGTTCAGGACCCGATCCAGTCGTCGATGCCCGCGAGCAGCTTCTCCCGTACCCCCTCCGGGGCCGCCGAACCCCGGACCGACTGCCGGGCCAGCTCCGCCAGTTCCGCGTCCGTGAAGCCGTGGTGCCGGCGGGCGATCTCGTACTGCGCCGCGAGCCGCGAGCCGAAGAGCAGCGGGTCGTCCGCGCCGAGCGCCATCGGCACCCCCGCGTCGAAGAGGGTCCGCAGCGGCACGTCCTCGTGCCTCTCGTACACCCCGAGGGCCACGTTCGACGCCGGGCAGACCTCGCAGGTCACCCCGCGCTCGGCGAGCCTGCGCAGCAGCCTCGGGTCCTCCGCCGCCCGCACCCCGTGGCCGACCCGCGCCGCCCGCAGGTCGTCCAGGCAGTCCCGCACCGACGCCGGGCCCGTCAGCTCGCCGCCGTGCGGGGCCGCGAGCAGGCCGCCGTCCCGGGCGATCGCGAACGCCCGGTCGAAGTCACGGGCCATGCCGCGCCGCTCGTCGTTGGAGAGCCCGAAGCCCACCACGCCCCGGTCCGCGAACCGCACCGCGAGCCGGGCCAGGGTGCGCGCCTCCAGGGGGTGCTTCATCCGGTTCGCCGCCACCAGGACCCGCATCCCGAGCCCGGTGTCCCGGGACGCCGACTCGACCGCGTCCAGGATGATCTCCAGGGCCGGGATGAGCCCGCCGAGGTGCGGGGCGTACGAGGTGGGGTCGACCTGGATCTCCAGCCACCCCGAACCGTCCCTGACGTCCTCCTCGGCCGCCTCGCGGACGAGCCGCCGGATGTCCTCCGGCGAGCGCAGGCAGGAGCGGGCGATGTCGTAGAGCCGCTGGAAGCGGAACCAGCCGCGCTCGTCGGTCGCCCGCAGCTTGGGAGGCGTACCGCTGCTCAGCGCTTCCGGGAGGTGCACGCCGTACTTGTCGGCCAGCTCGATCAGCGTCGTGGGCCGCATCGAACCGGTGAAGTGCAGGTGGAGATGGGCCTTAGGCAACAGGGTGAGGTCGCGGTCGTCGTGCGGGGGGTTCGGGGGGTGTCCCTCTGAAAAGGCCAGCATCGACCGATCCTGCCGCACCCGAACGGGGGAGGACAGTCCCTTTCCCCGATCGGGACCCCGCCCGAACGCACAAACGGGCCCCGGTTCCGAAGAACCGGGGCCCGCGTGCCGCCGCGATCAGTCCGTCGCCTCGGCCAGGAGCTTCTGGATCCGGGACACGCCCTCCACCAGGTCCTCGTCGCCCAGCGCGTACGACAGGCGCAGGTAGCCCGGGGTGCCGAAGGCCTCGCCCGGGACGACCGCGACCTCGACCTCGTCCAGGATCAGGGCGGCCAGCTCGACCGAGGTCGCCGGGCGCTGCCCGCGGATCTCCTTGCCGAGCAGCCCCTTCACCGACGGGTACACGTAGAACGCGCCCTCCGGGGTCGGGCAGACGACGCCGTCGATCTCGTTCAGCATCCGCACGATCGTCTGCCGGCGCCGGTCGAAGGCGGTGCGCATCTCCGCGACCGCGTCCAGGTTCCCGGAGACGGCGGCGAGCGCGGCGACCTGCGCGACGTTGCTCACGTTGGACGTGGCGTGCGACTGGAGGTTCGTGGCGGCCTTCACGACGTCCTTCGGGCCCACGATCCACCCGACGCGCCAGCCCGTCATCGCGTACGTCTTCGCCACGCCGTTGACCACGACGCACTTGTCGCGCAGCTCGGGCACGAGCGCCGGCAGCGAGGTGAACTTCGCGTCGCCGTAGACCAGGTGCTCGTAGATCTCGTCCGTCAGGACCCACAGGCCGTGCTCGACGGCCCAGCGGCCGATCGCCTCGGCGTCGGCCTCGCTGTAGACGGCGCCGGTCGGGTTCGAGGGGGAGACGAAGAGGACGACCTTGGTCTTCTCCGTGCGGGCCGCCTCCAGCTGCTCCACCGAGACCCGGTAGCCGGTCGTCTCGTCGGCCACGACCTCCACCGGGACGCCGCCCGCGAGGCGGATCGACTCGGGGTACGTCGTCCAGTACGGCGCCGGGACGATGACCTCGTCGCCCGGGTCGAGGATCGCGGCGAAGGCCTCGTAGATCGCCTGCTTGCCGCCGTTGGTCACCAGGATCTGGGACGGGTCGACCTCGTAGCCGGAGTCGCGCAGCGTCTTGGCGGCGATGGCCGACTTCAGCTCGGGCAGGCCGCCGGCCGGCGTGTAGCGGTGGTACTTCGGGTTCTTGCAGGCCTCCACGGCCGCCTCGACGATGTAGTCGGGGGTCGGGAAGTCGGGCTCGCCCGCGCCGAAACCGATCACCGGGCGACCGGCGGCCTTGAGGGCCTTGGCCTTGGCGTCGACGGCGAGGGTGGCGGACTCGGAGATCGCACCGATCCGGGCGGAGACCCGACGCTCGGTGGGAGGGGTAGCAGCGCTCATGCGGCCCATCGTCCCAGACCGCGTTCCGGCCGGGCACACAGGTTTCACGGACCGGACAGGAACGGTCATTCCCGGTCGTACACGCGTCCTGCGGCAGGTCGGAGCGTCTCCTGTTCGACGTAGGGGCCCAAGACCACGTATGCTCACTCCTCGTTGGTCCGCACCGGCCGCGTCTCACGATGCGGTAGGTTGGGGCACTGACAAAGGGTCGTAGCTCAATTGGTAGAGCACCGGTCTCCAAAACCGGCGGTTGGGGGTTCAAGTCCCTCCGGCCCTGCTACACACACCGCCAGGTGTTGTGCGCATGTACGTACTTCATTGCACCGCCGTGCGGCTCACCCGGGCGCGGCACGGCCGACCCGGAATCAGGTGAGACATCGTGACGGACGCCGTAGGCTCCATCGACACGCCTGATGCCGACGATGACGCCGCAGACTCGAAGAGGAAGTCCCGCAAGGGCGGGAAGCGCGGGAAGAAGGGCCCTCTGGGTCGCCTCGCCCTCTTCTACCGTCAGATCATCGCGGAGCTCCGCAAGGTCGTCTGGCCCACGCGCAGCCAGCTGTCGACGTACACGACCGTGGTGATCATCTTCGTCGTCATCATGATCGGCCTCGTCACCGTGATTGACTATGGCTTCCAGGAAGCAGTCAAGTACGTCTTCGGCTGACTTTTTGTTCCACCCCATCTGTATCGCAGGAAGAAGCAGCCACCGTGTCTGACGCGAACCTGAACGACGCCTTCGAGTCCGAGCCCGTCGAGGACGAGCTGGACACCGTCGAGGCCGCCGACGAGGACCAGGCCGACGCTGCTGACGACGCTGCGGGCGAGGCCGCCGCCGAGGAGACCGTCGAGGACGAGGCCGTCGCCGACGAACTCGTCGAGGACGAGGACGCCGCCGACGAGGCCGACGAGGACGAAGCCCTCGTCGAGGACGAGGCCGACGAGGACGAGGCCGTCGTCGAGGACGAGGCCGCCGAGGTCGAGGAAGAGACCGAGGAGGAGGCCGCCCCGGTCGACCCGGTCGCCGCGCTCCGCGAGGAGCTGCGCACCCTCCCCGGCGAGTGGTACGTCATCCACACCTACGCGGGCTACGAGAAGCGCGTGAAGGCCAACCTGGAGCAGCGCGCCGTCTCGCTCAACGTCGAGGACTTCATCTACCAGGCCGAGGTCCCCGAGGAAGAGATCGTCCAGATCAAGGGCGGCGAGCGGAAGAACGTCAAGCAGAACAAGCTCCCCGGCTACGTGCTCGTCCGCATGGACCTCACGAACGAGTCCTGGGGCGTCGTCCGCAACACCCCCGGCGTCACCGGCTTCGTGGGCAACGCCTACGACCCGTACCCGCTGACCCTGGACGAGATCGTCAAGATGCTCGCCCCGGAGGCCGAGGAGAAGGCCGCCCGCGAGGCCGCCGAGGCCGAGGGCAAGCCGGCTCCGGCCCGCAAGCTGGAGGTCCAGGTCCTGGACTTCGAGGTCGGCGACTCGGTCACCGTCACCGACGGCCCCTTCGCCACCCTCCAGGCCACGATCAACGAGATCAACGCCGACTCGAAGAAGGTCAAGGGCCTCGTCGAGATCTTCGGCCGCGAGACTCCGGTCGAGCTCAGCTTCGACCAGATCCAGAAGAACTGATCACACGGTTTTCCGACCAGGTCAGAGGGGCTGTGACAGCCGCTCTGACCTGCTCGGTTTTTAGCCGCACCTCCATACCCGTTATCGTGGTGCGGTATGCCTGCATCCGGATGTCCGGATGGCGGGCTGAACACTCTCACTAGGACCCGGAGAGAGCAATGCCTCCCAAGAAGAAGAAGGTCACGGGGCTTATCAAGCTCCAGATCAACGCCGGTGCGGCCAACCCGGCCCCGCCGGTCGGTCCCGCACTGGGCCAGCACGGCGTCAACATCATGGAGTTCTGCAAGGCCTACAACGCCGCGACCGAGTCGCAGCGCGGCATGGTCGTGCCGGTGGAGATCACGGTCTACGAGGACCGTTCCTTCACCTTCATCACCAAGACTCCGCCGGCCGCCAAGCTGATCCTCAAGGCCGCGGGTGTGGACAAGGGCTCCGGCGAGCCGCACAAGACCAAGGTCGCCAAGCTCACCGCCGCCCAGGTCCGCGAGATCGCCACGGTCAAGCTCCCCGACCTGAACGCCAACGACCTGGACGCCGCGTCCAAGATCATCGCTGGCACCGCCCGTTCCATGGGCATCACGGTCGAGGGCTGATCAGCCCCCTCGTGACCCAGTGGTAGGGCCGGCGCGGCCCGCACCACGACTCCATACCTGAACCAACAGGAGAAGAAGTGAAGCGCAGCAAGGCTCTCCGCGGCGCGGACGCCAAGGTCGACCGCGAGCGGAACTACGCTCCCCTCGAGGCCGTCCGTCTCGCCAAGGACACCGCCACCACGAAGTTCGACGGCACCGTCGAGGTCGCCTTCCGCCTGGGTGTCGACCCGCGCAAGGCCGACCAGATGGTCCGCGGCACCGTGAACCTCCCGCACGGCACCGGCAAGACCGCCCGGGTCCTGGTCTTCGCGACCGGTGACCGTGCCGAGGCCGCGATCGCCGCCGGCGCCGACATCGTCGGCTCCGACGAGCTCATCGACGAGATCTCCAAGGGCAACCGCCTGAACGAGTTCGACGCCGTGGTGGCCACCCCGGACCTCATGGGCAAGGTCGGCCGCCTCGGCCGCGTCCTCGGCCCGCGTGGTCTCATGCCCAACCCGAAGGTCGGCACCGTCACCCCCGACGTCGCCAAGGCCGTCAACGAGATCAAGGGCGGCAAGATCGAGTTCCGCGTCGACAAGCACTCGAACCTGCACTTCATCATCGGCAAGGTCTCCTTCGACGAGACGAAGCTGGTCGAGAACTACGCCGCGGCCCTGGAGGAGATCCTCCGTCTGAAGCCGTCCGCCGCCAAGGGCCGCTACATCAAGAAGGCGACCCTGACGACGACGATGGGCCCCGGCATCCCGCTGGACTCCAACCGCACCCGCAACCTCCTCGTCGAGGAGGACCCGGCCGCGGTCTGAGCCCCATCGGCTCGCTGAAGTGGTCAGCCGGCCCCGCACCTCTCCGGAGGCGCGGGGCCGGCTTCTTGTCTACGGTCGGGACCGAGGCAACGATCGAGAAGTGGGGGCACGCATGAGCGGGAACGCAGGGAAGCGCGCGGCCGTCGTCCTGGCGGCCGCGGTCGTCGTGACCGGCCTCGCGGGGTGCCAGGGCGGCGACACGAAGGCGACCGGCTCCGCGTCCGCGTCCCCGGCACCGGGGACGCAGAGCCGCGAGGAGGCCGCGAAGGCCGTACGGGCCGCCTCCGGGGAGGCCGCGCGGGCCGGGAGCGCCAAGGTCGGGATGCGCGTCGTGGTCAGCGGCGGCCAGGCGGCCGGCAGCAGCACGTTCACCGGCGTCCAGGGATGGGGCCCCTCGGTCGCGGACCTGAAGGTCACCGACTCGACGTACCTGGCGGCCGTCCCCGGAGCCCCCGCCGAGACGCGCGTGCTCACCGCCGGCGGAGCCGCCTACCTGGACGTGGGCGCCGCGCAGACCGCGCGGACGGGCGGCAAGCGCTGGATGAAGGTCGACCTCGCGGGCGCCGGCGCGGGCGCCGGGCTCGTGACCCAGCTGACCGCCGGCCTGGGCAGCGTGGACCAGGACCCGGCCCGGGAGCTCGGCCTCCTCGCCGGTTCGCCGACGCTGAAGCACCTCGGCCCGGTGCGGGGCTCCGGCGCGCAGGCCTACGGGGGAGAGCTCCCGGGAGGCAGGTACGTGGAGGTCCGGATCGGCGCGGACGGCCGCCCGGCGCGCATGGACGTCCGGACCGAGGCCGGCGGGGCGCTGACGGAACTCACCACGACCTACAGCGACTACGGCGTCCGGGCCGACGTCCGGCCCCCGGCCGCCGGGGACACGATCGGCTTCACGGAGCTGCTCAAGAGGTTCACCGGAAGGATCGGTCAGGGCTGATTTGCCCCCGGCCGACCCGGTCGCGTAAGCTTCCACAGAAGCCAAAGACCGCTGGTCGTCTCTGCGCCCATCAGGGTGCGGTGGCCGAAGGATTCGCTGAGAGATGCGAACGACCCGCGCAGGTGAATGTGGAAGAGTTCCCGGTTCCTCGTGGATCGGTCGAGCTGAGCCCCGTGCGCCTGCGCCCGGGGCGTTTTGTTTTGTCAGCCCCTTCTGAGCGGTCCTCATCACCCGGAAGGAGGCCGACGCTCTATGGCAAGGCCCGACAAGGCTGCCGCGGTAGCCGAGCTTGAGGACCAGTTCCGCAGCTCGAACGCCGCCGTGCTGACCGAGTACCGGGGTCTCACCGTGGCGCAGCTCAAGACGCTGCGTCGTTCGCTCGGTGAGAACGCCCAGTACGCCGTGGTGAAGAACACGCTGACCAAGATTGCGGCCAACCAGGCCGGGATCACCGCGCTGGACGAGCACTTCGCTGGTCCGACCGCGGTCGCCTTCATCACCGGTGACCCGGTGGAGTCGGCGAAGAGCCTGCGTGACTTCGCCAAGGAGAACCCGAATCTCATCATCAAGGGCGGTGTCCTTGATGGCAAGGCGCTCTCCGCCGATGAGATCAAGAAGCTCGCGGACCTCGAGTCCCGCGAGGTTCTGCTCAGCAAGCTGGCCGGCGCGTTCAAGGGCAAGCAGTCCCAGGCTGCCTCGCTCTTCCAGGCGCTGCCGTCGAAGTTCGTCCGCACCGCGGAGGCGCTTCGCGTCAAGCTCGCCGAGCAGGGCGGTGCCGAGTAATTCGGCTCGCGCATTGATCCGCGCCGCCTAGTGCGCGGATCGCAGCGGGCCGACAGTACGCCCGCCTCTCTATACATCCGGCACCTGCCGAATTAGTGGAAGGATCGCCCATCATGGCGAAGCTCACCCAGGACGAACTCCTCGCCCAGTTCGAGGAGCTCACCCTCATCGAGCTCTCCGAGTTCGTGAAGGCCTTCGAGGAGAAGTTCGACGTCACCGCCGCCGCGGCCGTCGCCGCCGCCCCGGCGGGCGTCGCCGCCCCGGCCGAGGCCGAGGCCGAGCAGGACGAGTTCGACGTCATCCTCGAGGGTGCCGGCGACAAGAAGATCCAGGTCATCAAGGTCGTGCGCGAGCTCACCTCCCTGGGCCTCAAGGAGGCCAAGGACCTCGTCGACGGCACCCCGAAGCCGGTCCTCGAGAAGGTCGCGAAGGACGTCGCCGAGAAGGCCGCCGAGTCCCTCAAGGCCGCCGGTGCCGCTGTCACGGTCAAGTAAGGCCGTTTCGGTTCGCTGAGCCGACTCCTGCCCCCGTGTAACGCGGGAGCACCGAAGGGCGATCATCCACATGGGTGGTCGCCTTTCGGCGTTCCCGGAAGCGGGCGTGGCGGGCGTCCGGGGGGCCGTCGGAAGCGGAGTATGGTGATCTTCGCCGTGCGCCCCGCGGAGCGGGGCCCCTTGACGAACCGCACGCAGCGCGCAATTCTCAGGACGCGTCGTCACAACGATCCGTATCCGAGGCATGGATCGACGGCGGAACGGGCAGTATCGAGGTGCGCCGCACGGCGCGAAGTAGCGCGGAGTTGAGAGCAACGAGGGTCGCGAAGAACTCGCCCTGGACATCAGTGAGCCAAGTGGCTACACTGACCCTTTGCGCTGCCTGTTAGCTGCCCCCTGCCCGTCACCAGGGGCATACCTTCGCATCCGCTTCATCGGCCGACCCCTTCTGACCTGGCCCTTCGGTCACATCAGGAAACGTCTGCCCTGGAGCTCTGCTGGGGACCGGTACGCGCGTAGTGAGTCCGAGCCCTCGGAAGGACCCCCTCTTGGCCGCCTCGCGCAACGCCTCGACCAATACGAACAACGGCGCAAGCACCGCCCCGCTGCGCATCTCCTTTGCAAAGATCAAGGAGCCCCTCGAGGTTCCGAACCTCCTCGCGCTGCAGACCGAGAGCTTTGACTGGCTGCTCGGCAACGCCGCCTGGAAGGCTCGCGTCGAGGCTGCCCTTGAGTCGGGACAGGACGTCCCCACGAAGTCCGGCCTGGAGGAGATCTTCGAGGAGATCTCCCCGATCGAGGACTTCTCCGGGTCGATGTCGCTGACCTTCCGCGACCACCGCTTCGAGCCGCCGAAGAACTCGATCGACGAGTGCAAGGACCGTGACTTCACGTACGGCGCCCCGCTCTTCGTCACCGCCGAGTTCACCAACAACGAGACCGGCGAGATCAAGTCCCAGACGGTCTTCATGGGCGACTTCCCGCTCATGACCAACAAGGGCACCTTCGTCATCAACGGCACCGAGCGTGTCGTGGTGTCGCAGCTGGTCCGTTCGCCGGGCGTCTACTTCGACTCCTCGATCGACAAGACGTCCGACAAGGACATCTTCTCCGCCAAGATCATCCCGTCCCGGGGTGCCTGGCTGGAGATGGAGATCGACAAGCGCGACCTGGTCGGTGTCCGCATCGACCGCAAGCGCAAGCAGTCCGTCACCGTCCTCCTGAAGGCCCTCGGCTGGACCACCGAGCAGATCCTCCAGGAGTTCGGCGAGTACGAGTCCATGCGCGCCACCCTGGAGAAGGACCACACCCAGGGCCAGGACGACGCGCTGCTCGACATCTACCGCAAGCTGCGCCCGGGCGAGCCGCCGACCCGTGAGGCCGCTCAGACGCTGCTCGAGAACCTCTACTTCAACCCGAAGCGCTACGACCTCGCGAAGGTCGGCCGCTACAAGGTGAACAAGAAGCTCGGCGCGGACGAGCCGCTGGACGCCGGCGTGCTCACCACCGACGACGTCATCGCCACGATCAAGTACCTCGTGAAGCTCCACGCGGGCGAGACCGAGACGATCGGCGAGAACGGCAACGAGATCGTCGTCGAGACCGACGACATCGACCACTTCGGCAACCGTCGTCTGCGCAACGTCGGCGAGCTCATCCAGAACCAGGTCCGCACGGGCCTGGCGCGTATGGAGCGCGTCGTCCGCGAGCGGATGACCACGCAGGACGTCGAGGCGATCACGCCGCAGACCCTGATCAACATCCGGCCGGTCGTCGCCTCCATCAAGGAGTTCTTCGGCACCAGCCAGCTGTCGCAGTTCATGGACCAGAACAACCCGCTGTCGGGTCTGACGCACAAGCGTCGTCTCTCGGCGCTGGGTCCCGGTGGTCTGTCCCGCGAGCGGGCCGGCTTCGAGGTCCGAGACGTGCACCCGTCCCACTACGGACGCATGTGCCCGATCGAGACCCCCGAAGGCCCGAACATCGGTCTGATCGGTTCGCTCGCCTCGTACGGCCGCGTCAACGCGTTCGGCTTCATCGAGACGCCGTACCGCAAGGTCGTCGACGGCCAGGTCACCGACGAGGTCGACTACGTCACCGCCGACGAGGAGGACCGCTTCGTCATCGCGCAGGCCAACGCCGGCCTCGACGACGACCTGCGCTTCACCGAGAACCGCGTCCTGGTCCGCAAGCGCGGCGGCGAGGTCGACTACGTCCTCCCGGCCGACGTGGACTACATGGACGTCTCGCCGCGCCAGATGGTGTCGGTCGCGACCGCCATGATCCCGTTCCTGGAGCACGACGACGCCAACCGCGCCCTCATGGGCGCGAACATGATGCGCCAGGCCGTTCCGCTCATCAAGTCCGAGGCCCCGCTCGTCGGCACCGGCATGGAGTACCGCTGCGCCACCGACGCCGGCGACGTGCTCAAGGCCGAGAAGGACGGTGTCGTCCAGGAGCTGTCGGCCGACTACATCACGGTCGCCAACGACGACGGCACGTACATCACGTACCGCCTGCACAAGTTCTCCCGCTCCAACCAGGGCACCTCTGTGAACCAGAAGGTCGTCGTGGACGAGGGCGACCGCGTCGTCGAGGGCCAGGTCCTCGCCGACGGTCCCGCCACCGAAGACGGCGAGATGGCGCTCGGCAAGAACCTCCTCGTGGCGTTCATGCCGTGGGAGGGCCACAACTACGAGGACGCGATCATCCTGTCGCAGCGCCTCGTGCAGGACGACGTCCTCTCCTCGATCCACATCGAGGAGCACGAGGTCGACGCCCGTGACACCAAGCTCGGCCCGGAGGAGATCACCCGGGACATCCCGAACGTCTCCGAGGAGGTCCTCGCGGACCTCGACGAGCGCGGCATCATCCGCATCGGTGCCGAGGTCGTCGCCGGCGACATCCTGGTCGGCAAGGTCACGCCCAAGGGCGAGACCGAGCTGACCCCGGAGGAGCGCCTGCTCCGCGCGATCTTCGGCGAGAAGGCGCGCGAGGTCCGCGACACCTCCCTGAAGGTGCCCCACGGCGAGATCGGCAAGATCATCGGCGTGCGCGTCTTCGACCGCGAGGAGGGCGACGAGCTTCCCCCCGGCGTGAACCAGCTGGTCCGCGTCTACGTCGCCCAGAAGCGCAAGATCACCGACGGTGACAAGCTCGCCGGCCGTCACGGCAACAAGGGCGTCATCTCGAAGATCCTGCCGATCGAGGACATGCCGTTCCTGGAGGACGGCACCCCGGTCGACATCATCCTCAACCCCCTCGGCGTCCCGTCCCGAATGAACCCGGGACAGGTCCTGGAGATCCACCTCGGCTGGCTCGCCAGCCGCGGCTGGGACGTCTCCGGCCTCGCGGACGAGTGGGCGCAGCGCCTCCAGGCGATCGGCGCCGACCAGGTCGCCCCCGGCACCAACGTCGCGACCCCGGTCTTCGACGGTGCGCGCGAGGACGAGCTCGCGGGCCTGCTGAACCACACCATCCCGAACCGCGACGGCGAGCGCATGGTGCTCCCGACCGGCAAGGCGAGGCTGTTCGACGGCCGCTCCGGCGAGCCGTTCCCGGACCCGATCTCCGTCGGGTACATGTACATCCTCAAGCTCCACCACCTGGTCGACGACAAGCTCCACGCGCGTTCGACCGGCCCGTACTCGATGATCACCCAGCAGCCGCTGGGTGGTAAGGCCCAGTTCGGTGGCCAGCGCTTCGGTGAGATGGAGGTGTGGGCGCTGGAGGCGTACGGCGCCGCTTACGCCCTCCAGGAGCTGCTGACGATCAAGTCCGACGACGTGACCGGCCGCGTGAAGGTCTACGAGGCCATCGTCAAGGGCGAGAACATCCCTGAGCCCGGCATCCCCGAGTCCTTCAAGGTGCTCATCAAGGAGATGCAGTCCCTGTGCCTCAACGTGGAGGTGCTGTCCTCGGACGGCATGTCCATCGAGATGCGCGACACCGACGAGGACGTCTTCCGCGCAGCGGAGGAGCTCGGCATCGACCTGTCCCGGCGCGAGCCGAGCAGCGTCGAAGAGGTCTGACGGGAGTCCGGCCGGGGGGACCAGTCACGGTCCCCCCGCCGGCCCCAGGACCCCCGTATCAGACCCACAGCCTTACAACCCTGAGAGGGATTGACGCATAGTGCTCGACGTCAACTTCTTCGACGAGCTCCGGATCGGTCTGGCCACCGCTGACGACATCCGTCAGTGGAGCCACGGCGAGGTCAAGAAGCCGGAGACCATCAACTACCGCACGCTCAAGCCCGAGAAGGACGGACTCTTCTGCGAGAAGATCTTCGGTCCGACCCGGGACTGGGAGTGCTACTGCGGCAAGTACAAGCGTGTCCGCTTCAAGGGCATCATCTGTGAGCGGTGTGGCGTCGAGGTCACCCGCGCCAAGGTGCGCCGCGAGCGGATGGGCCACATCGAGCTCGCCGCTCCCGTCACCCACATCTGGTACTTCAAGGGCGTCCCGTCGCGCCTCGGATACCTGCTCGACCTCGCCCCGAAGGACCTGGAGAAGGTCATCTACTTCGCGGCGTACATGATCACGTACGTCGACGACGAGCGCCGTACGCGTGACCTGCCCTCCCTGGAGGCGCACGTCTCCGTCGAGCGCCAGCAGATCGAGAACCGTCGCGACTCCGACCTGGAGGCCCGCGCCAAGAAGCTCGAGAACGACCTCGGCGAGCTGGAGGCCGAGGGCGCCAAGGCCGACGTGCGCCGCAAGGTGCGCGAGGGTGCCGAGCGCGAGATGAAGCAGCTGCGCGACCGCGCGCAGCGCGAGATCGACCGTCTGGACGAGGTCTGGTCGCGCTTCAAGAACCTCAAGGTCCAGGACCTGGAGGGCGACGAGCTCCTCTACCGCGAGCTGCGTGACCGCTTCGGCACGTACTTCGACGGCTCGATGGGCGCCGCGGCGCTGCAGAAGCGCCTGGAGTCCTTCGACCTGGAGGAGGAGGCCGAGCGCCTCCGCGAGATCATCCGCACCGGCAAGGGCCAGAAGAAGACCCGCGCGCTCAAGCGCCTCAAGGTCGTCTCGGCGTTCCTGCAGACCGCGAACAGCCCCAAGGGCATGGTTCTCGACTGCGTGCCGGTCATCCCGCCGGACCTGCGTCCGATGGTGCAGCTGGACGGTGGCCGCTTCGCGACCTCCGACCTGAACGACCTGTACCGCCGCGTGATCAACCGCAACAACCGCCTGAAGCGGCTTCTCGACCTCGGCGCGCCCGAGATCATCGTGAACAACGAGAAGCGCATGCTCCAGGAGGCCGTGGACGCCCTCTTCGACAACGGTCGTCGCGGTCGCCCGGTCACCGGTCCCGGCAACCGCCCGCTGAAGTCCCTGAGCGACATGCTCAAGGGCAAGCAGGGTCGTTTCCGTCAGAACCTGCTCGGCAAGCGAGTCGACTACTCGGCCCGTTCCGTCATCGTCGTCGGCCCGCAGCTCAAGCTGCACCAGTGCGGTCTGCCGAAGGCCATGGCGCTGGAGCTCTTCAAGCCGTTCGTGATGAAGCGCCTGGTCGACCTGAACCACGCGCAGAACATCAAGAGCGCCAAGCGGATGGTCGAGCGCGGCCGCACGGTCGTGTACGACGTCCTCGAAGAGGTCATCGCCGAGCACCCGGTCCTGCTGAACCGTGCGCCCACGCTGCACCGCCTCGGCATCCAGGCCTTCGAGCCGCAGCTGGTCGAGGGCAAGGCCATCCAGATCCACCCGCTCGTCTGCACCGCGTTCAACGCGGACTTCGACGGTGACCAGATGGCCGTCCACCTGCCGCTCTCCGCGGAGGCGCAGGCCGAGGCCCGCATCCTGATGCTGTCCTCGAACAACATCCTCAAGCCGGCCGACGGCCGTCCGGTCACGATGCCGACCCAGGACATGGTCCTCGGTCTGTTCTTCCTGACCACCGACGGCGAGCTCCGTGACACCAAGGGCGAGGGCCGCGCGTTCGGCTCCACGGCCGAGGCGATCATGGCGTTCGACGCCGGCGAGCTCGCGCTGCAGTCGCCGGTCGACATCCGCTTCCCGGTGGGCACCATCCCGCCGCGCGGCTGGACCCCGCCGGCGCGCGAGGAGGGCGAGCCCGAGTGGCAGCAGGGGGACTCGTTCCGCCTGCGCACCACCCTGGGCCGCGCGCTCTTCAACGAGCTGCTGCCCGAGGACTACCCGTTCGTCGACTACTCGGTGGGCAAGAAGCAGCTCTCCGAGATCGTCAACGACCTGGCCGAGCGCTACCCCAAGGTCATCGTGGCGGCGACGCTCGACAACCTGAAGGCGTCCGGCTTCTTCTGGGCGACCCGCTCCGGCGTCACCGTGGCCATCTCCGACGTCGTCGTCCCCGAGGCGAAGAAGGAGATCGTCGCCGGGTACGAGGCGCAGGACGAGAAGGTCCAGAAGCAGTACGAGCGCGGTCTGATCACCAAGGAAGAGCGCACGCAGGAGCTCATCGCGATCTGGACCAAGGCGACCAACGAGGTCGCCGAGGCGATGAACGCGAACTTCCCCAAGACCAACCCCATCTTCATGATGGTCGACTCGGGTGCCCGAGGAAACATGATGCAGATGCGGCAGATCGCGGGTATGCGCGGTCTGGTGTCGAACGCGAAGAACGAGACCATCCCGCGTCCCATCAAGGCGTCCTTCCGCGAGGGCCTGTCCGTCCTCGAGTACTTCATCTCGACGCACGGTGCCCGTAAGGGTCTCGCCGACACCGCCCTGCGCACCGCCGACTCGGGTTACCTGACCCGTCGTCTGGTGGACGTCTCGCAGGACGTCATCATCCGCGAGGAGGACTGCGGCACCGAGCGCGGTCTGAAGCTGCGGATCGCGGCGAAGGACGAGACGGGCGCCCTGCGCAAGACGGACGACGTCGAGACCTCCGTGTACGCGCGGATGCTCGCCGAGGACGTCGTCGTGGACGGCAAGGTCATCGCGCCGGCCAACGTCGACCTGGGTGACGTGCTCATCGACGCCCTGGTCAACGCGGGCGTCGAGGAGGTCAAGACCCGTTCGGTCCTGACCTGTGAGTCCGCCGTCGGCACCTGCGCGTTCTGCTACGGCCGTTCGCTCGCCACCGGCAAGCTGGTCGACATCGGTGAGGCGGTCGGCATCATCGCCGCCCAGTCCATCGGTGAGCCCGGTACCCAGCTGACGATGCGTACCTTCCACACCGGTGGTGTGGCCGGTGACGACATCACCCAGGGTCTGCCCCGTGTCGTCGAGCTCTTCGAGGCCCGGCAGCCGAAGGGTGTCGCCCCGATCTCGGAGGCGGCCGGCCGCGTCCGCATCGAGGAGACCGAGAAGACCAAGAAGATCGTCGTCACCCCGGACGACGGCACCGACGAGACGGCGTTCCCGATCTCGAAGCGTGCCCGTCTGCTCGTGGGCGAGGGCGACCACGTCGAGGTGGGCCAGAAGCTCACCGTGGGTGCCACCAACCCGCACGACGTGCTCCGGATCCTCGGTCAGCGCGCGGTCCAGGTCCACCTGGTCGGCGAAGTCCAGAAGGTCTACAACTCGCAGGGCGTGTCGATCCACGACAAGCACATCGAGATCATCATCCGGCAGATGCTGCGCCGCGTGACGATCATCGAGTCCGGCGACGCGGAGCTCCTGCCGGGCGAGCTGGTCGAGCGGTCGAAGTTCGAGACCGAGAACCGTCGTGTGGTCACCGAGGGCGGTCACCCCGCCTCCGGCCGTCCGCAGCTGATGGGCATCACCAAGGCCTCGCTGGCGACGGAGTCCTGGCTGTCGGCCGCCTCCTTCCAGGAGACGACCCGAGTGCTGACGGACGCGGCGATCAACGCCAAGTCCGACAGCCTCATCGGCCTCAAGGAGAACGTCATCATCGGTAAGCTCATCCCGGCCGGTACGGGTCTGTCCCGCTACCGCAACATCCGGGTCGAGCCGACCGAGGAGGCCAAGGCCGCGATGTACTCGGCCGTCGGCTACGACGACATCGACTACTCGCCGTTCGGCTCGGGCTCCGGCCAGGCCGTTCCGCTGGAGGACTACGACTACGGTCCGTACAACCAGTAAGCGAGTCGCGCTCGACGCCGAGGGCGGTCATCCCGATCACGGGGTGGCCGCCCTCGGCGGTTTCCGGCGGCTTCGGTAGGTTGGCGGCCCCGCCCGACCGAGGAGCCGCCCCGTGACCGCCCGCCCCTGCCTGCTGTACGTCACCGACCTCGCCTATCCGGCCCGGGGCAGGCGCTACGGCGACGAGGACGTGGCGCTCACCGCCCGGCTGCGGGAGGACTTCGACCTGGCCCTCTGCCACCCGCTCGACGCCACCGCCCTCCTGGACGCCTTCGACGCGGTCGTGGTGCGCAACAGCGGCCCGGTGCTCGGCTACCGGGAGGCGTACGAGGCCTTCCGCGAGCGGGCCCTGGCTCTCGGCACCCGGGTCTACAACCCGCTCCACGGACGCGGCGACATGGCGGGCAAGCAGTACCTGCTCGACCTCACCGCCGCCGGATACCCCGTCATCCCCACCGTCGACCGGGCCGAGGACCTGGAGCGGCTGCCCGGGGCCGCGTCGTACGCGGTGAAGCCCAAGGCCGGGGCCGACTCCATGGGGCTGAGCTTCCTGCCGTACGAGGAGCTGGCCGGCCTCGCGTACGGCGAGCTCCTCGTCCAGCCGCGCGTCGACTTCCGGTACGAGGTCTCCTTCTACTTCGTGGACGACCTCTTCCAGTACGCGCTGTACGCCCCCGACCCCGAGCGCCGCTGGGTTCTGGAGCCGTACGAGCCGACCGCCGGCGACCTCGCCTTCGCGCGCCGCTTCGTCGACTGGAACGCCCTCGGCCACGGCATCCAGCGCGTCGACGCCTGCCGCGCCCCCGACGGCGGGCTGCTCCTCGTCGAACTGGAGGACCTCAACCCGTACCTCTCGCTCGACCGGGTGCCCCCGCCCGTGCGCGAGGAATTCGCCGCCGCGATGGTCCGCTCCCTCGGCGCCTTCCTCGCGCAGGGGCGTCCCTGAGCGTTCCGTCACTCCAGGTCACGGGCTCGCAGGTAGTCCGTGATCAGGCGCTCCGGCAGTCTGCCCCGCTCGTTGACGGCACGCCCCCGCGCCTTGGCCCATGCCCGCACCGCGGACGCCGGGACGTCGGTGGAGGCCCGCTGCTGGTGGGGCACGGAGGTCTGTCCCGGCGGCACGGGGCCCGGTCGTCCCGGGGGAGCGGGCGTCCCCTCCCGGCTGTGGTCTCCGGGCGGTCCGTCCTCGCCGGCCGACTCGACGGCGGCGGCCAGCGCGCGCAGACGGGCCGCGATCAGCGAGGGCGGCGCCGTGATGACGTGGCCGCCGCCCTGTCGTTCCACCCCGGAGAGGAACGGGGTCTCCAGGAAGGCGAGAGCCGCCCCGGTCTCGTCCGGGTCCAGCGGCGTCTCCAGCGCCTTCCTGGTCTCCCGCCAGATGTCGTTGACGCCCAGCGCGCCGGTGGTGTGCCTGACCTCGACGGGATCGTTCCCGCTCCGCCACAGCGTATGCACCACCAGGCCCAGGGTCTCCTGCCTCCGCTCCGCCGCCCCCCAGGTGCGCTCCAGCGCGTCCGCCTCCCCCCAGGTGACGAGTGCGGCGAGCTCGCGCGGCGCGAGCGGCGTACGGGCGTGCCGCACGAGGGCGTCCGCGAGCTCGCGCGCGGTGAGCAGGGCCACTTTCTCGCTCGCGGCCTCCCGCACGAGCCTGGCGTCGAACCCGGGGCCGACCAGTACGGTCCCCTGCGCCGCGTGACGGGCGCGGTGCTCGCCCAGCCGCCGGAACCTGACGTCCTGATCGGTCACCAGCCCGGCGCCGTCGGTCTTGGCCTCCACGGCGATCCGGTGCCGCACGGTCGGCGACCGCCACAGCTCGATGACGGCGTCCGTCCTCCTGGGCCCGCCGTGGCTCTCGACGTCGACGCCGAGGGCACGGAAGGCGGCCGCGACGGCCCGCTCGAAGCGGCGGTGGTCGGAGCTGTCACCGGCTGCCCGGACGACTTCGGCGGCCAGTGATCCGACGTGGTGCGCGCGGTCGCCGTCGGCCGCGGCGGCCGACGGCGTGCCGGGACCCGCCGGGGCGGCCGGGGCGTCGGCGCAGTCCGCCGGGCCGGAGTCCGCCGGCCTGAGCAGGGGCAGGGTGCGGACCAGCGCGGCGCCCAACTCCGTTCGCCGGACGGTGAGTCCGATCCGCTCGGCCAGGCCGGTCTCGAGGAACAGCGCGACGCGGCGCGTGACGTCCTGGTGGGTGAGCGGGATGTCGGGGTACCGCTCCGCCAGGACGAGGGCGAGCGCGGACGTGGGCGCGCTGTTCTCCAGCGCGTCGAGCGTCTCGCCCAGGAGGGCGACGTGGAGGTGCAGCAGGCGGACGAGATCCACGGGCTCGTCGGACTCCAGGCAGCTGGTCGCGTACTCCGTGGCGGCGAACGTGTCGGTGCCCACCTGGGTCAGGAGACCGAGTGCGCGCAGCGTTCCCAGCGTCTGCTCCGCGGAGGACTCCAGGACGCCGAACTCCTCGGCGCAGAAGGCCTTGAAGCCGGCCCGGGTGATGTCCGGCACCGCCGCGTTGACGAGGCGGGCCAGCGCGTCCATCCGCACGCCCCCCGCGACGTAGCCCAGCAGGCGCTTCCTCGCACGCAGCGCGGCCTGGTCCGCTCCGCTCAGGGCCAGGGCCAACGGGGCCGGGAGCGGGGGGAGTTCCACGGGCTCCGGGGCGGGCGGGCGCCGGTGCGGAAGCTGGTCCCGGTCGGCGGTCTCCAGGCGCTCCAGGAACGCCCGTCCGCGTTCCGTGGGGACGATCCTGCCGTTGGTCCAGTACTCGACGAGCCCGGCCGCGCGCAGCCAGTACACCCGTCGGCGGACCTGGTCGAGGGAGTTCCAGGACAGGCCGTACTCCGTCCCCGCGACCTCGTTCAGCCCGGCGTGGGTGATGCCGTCCCCCACCTCGGCGAGCGCCTCCCCCAGGAACCTGACGTTCGCGTGGAGGACGGCGACGAGGTGGAGCTCGTCCCCGGAGTCGAGGAAGTGCCGGGCCGCGCGGGTGAGTGCCAGGCGGGGAGGGCGGCCCTCGCGCGTCACCAGTCCGCAGGAGCCGAGCGCGTGCACCGCGTTCCGCAGCGGGATCGGCCTCTCGGCGCCGGGCCAGGCGAACGGCCGGTCGATCGTTCCGTCCTCCGCGACGCTCAGCAGGAGGGCGCGGAGGTTCCCGACGATCTCCCGGGGGGTGCCGGGGACGTAGGGCGAGGCACCGGCTCGTGTCAGCCATGGGAGCGGTGTCGGGAATCCTTCGGCGGCTTGCTGCTCTGGTGAATCCACGGTTCCTCTTCGTGATGGAAGGGCTTCAGGAGGCGATGGGCCTGGAGCTTGTCACGCTGTGGAGTAGCCTGGATGCATTGAGTGAGGAAATTCAGTCCTTCGGGTTCACCGGGCCCCCGGGTCCCGCGCGGTCGCCGCCGGTCGGGCCCGGGTGCGCGTGGCCATTTGTTTTGACCGGAGTCCGTGCGATAGGTACGCTCAGACCTTGTGCCTGGGGTGTGCCTGGGCTCGCGTGCGTGTCTTCAACCGCAAGGCGAGTCATATATCGGCCGCCGCGATCCGCGCCGTTCCTTCCGCTTCCGGCGGGGGTCCGCAGGATCCGACACACCCGACCGCGTGGGTCGGTGAATGTTCCAGGTTAGTTGTACCGACGGCACACAGAAACCGGAGAAGTAGTGCCTACGATCCAGCAGCTGGTCCGTAAGGGCCGGCAGGACAAGGTCGAGAAGAACAAGACGCCCGCACTCGAGGGTTCGCCCCAGCGTCGCGGCGTCTGCACGCGTGTGTTCACGACCACCCCGAAGAAGCCGAACTCGGCCCTCCGTAAGGTCGCGCGTGTGCGTCTGACCTCCGGCATCGAGGTCACGGCCTACATCCCGGGTGAGGGTCACAACCTGCAGGAGCACTCCATCGTGCTCGTGCGCGGTGGCCGTGTGAAGGACCTGCCGGGTGTTCGTTACAAGATCATCCGCGGTTCCCTCGACACGCAGGGCGTCAAGAACCGTAAGCAGGCTCGCAGCCGCTACGGCGCCAAGAAGGAGAAGTAAGAATGCCTCGTAAGGGCCCCGCCCCGAAGCGCCCGGTCATCATCGACCCGGTCTACAGCTCTCCTCTTGTCACCTCGCTGATCAACAAGATCCTGCTGGACGGCAAGCGTTCCACCGCCGAGCGCATCGTGTACGGCGCCATGGAGGGTCTTCGCGAGAAGACCGGCCAGGACCCGGTCATCACGCTGAAGCGCGCGCTGGAGAACGTCAAGCCGGCCCTTGAGGTCAAGTCCCGCCGTGTCGGTGGCGCCACCTACCAGGTGCCGATCGAGGTCAAGCCGGGCCGCGCGTCCACGCTGGCCCTCCGCTGGCTCGTCGGTTACTCCCGCGCCCGTCGCGAGAAGACCATGACCGAGCGCCTCATGAACGAGCTCCTCGACGCCTCGAACGGCCTCGGTGCTGCCGTCAAGAAGCGTGAGGACACGCACAAGATGGCCGAGTCCAACAAGGCCTTCGCGCACTACCGCTGGTAGTCGCAACCCACATCGAGACCGAGAGAAGACTGAGCCGATATGGCTACCACTTCGCTTGACCTTGCCAAGGTGCGCAACATCGGCATCATGGCGCACATCGACGCGGGCAAGACGACCACCACCGAGCGGATCCTGTTCTACACCGGTGTCTCGTACAAGATCGGTGAAGTCCACGACGGCGCTGCCACGATGGACTGGATGGAGCAGGAGCAGGAGCGCGGCATCACGATCACGTCCGCCGCGACGACCTGTCACTGGCCGCTCGAGAATGTCGATCACACGATCAACATCATCGACACGCCGGGCCACGTCGACTTCACCGTCGAGGTGGAGCGTTCGCTGCGCGTGCTCGACGGTGCTGTCACCGTGTTCGACGGTGTGGCCGGCGTCGAGCCCCAGTCCGAGACCGTCTGGCGTCAGGCGGACCGCTACGGCGTTCCGCGCATCTGCTTCGTCAACAAGCTCGACCGCACCGGCGCCGACTTCCTGCGCTGCGTCGACATGATCGTGGGCCGCCTCGGCGCCACCCCGATCGTCATGCAGCTGCCGATCGGTGCCGAGGCCGACTTCGAGGGCGTCGTCGACCTGGTCCGCATGAAGGCGCTCGTCTGGTCCGCCGAGGCCAGCAAGGGCGAGATGTACGACGTCGTCGACATCCCGGCCAACCTCACCGAGCTCGCCGAGGAGTACCGCGGCAAGCTGGTCGAGACCGTCGCGGAGAACGACGAGGAGCTCATGGAGCTCTTCCTGGAGGGCGTCGAGCCCACCGAGGAGCAGCTCTACGCGGCTGTCCGTCGCATCACCATCGCTTCCGGCAAGGGCGGCGAGACCACGGTCACCCCCGTGTTCTGTGGCACCGCGTTCAAGAACAAGGGCGTCCAGCCCCTGCTCGACGCGGTCGTCCGCTACCTGCCCTCGCCCCTGGACGTCGAGGCCATCGAGGGCCAGGACGTCAAGGACCCCGAGGTCGTCGTCCGGCGCAAGCCGTCCGACGACGAGCCGCTGTCGGCCCTCGCGTTCAAGATCGCGAGCGACCCGCACCTCGGCAAGCTCACCTTCGTCCGGATCTACTCCGGTCGCCTGGAGGCCGGCACCGCGGTGCTGAACTCCGTCAAGGGCAAGAAGGAGCGCATCGGCAAGATCTACCGCATGCACGCGAACAAGCGTGAGGAGATCGACTCGGTGGGCGCCGGCGACATCGTCGCCGTCATGGGCCTCAAGCAGACCACCACCGGTGAGACGCTGTGCGACGACAAGAACCCGGTCATCCTGGAGTCCATGGACTTCCCGGCGCCGGTCATCCAGGTCGCCATCGAGCCCAAGTCCAAGGGTGACCAGGAGAAGCTGGGTGTCGCCATCCAGCGTCTCGCGGAGGAGGACCCCTCCTTCCAGGTCCACTCGGACGAGGAGACCGGCCAGACCATCATCGGTGGCATGGGCGAGCTCCACCTCGACATCCTCGTCGACCGCATGCGTCGCGAGTTCAAGGTCGAGGCGAACGTCGGCAAGCCGCAGGTCGCGTACCGCGAGACGATCCGCAAGACCGTCGAGCGCGTGGACTACACCCACAAGAAGCAGACCGGTGGTACCGGTCAGTTCGCCAAGGTGCAGATCGCGATCGAGCCCATCGAGGGCGGCGACGCCTCGTACGAGTTCGTGAACAAGGTCACCGGTGGCCGCATCCCGAAGGAGTACATCCCTTCGGTCGACGCGGGTGCGCAGGAGGCCATGCAGTTCGGCATCCTGGCCGGCTACGAGATGACGGGCGTCCGCGTCATTCTTCTCGACGGCGGCTACCACGAGGTCGACTCCTCCGAGCTCGCGTTCAAGATCGCCGGTTCGCAGGCCTTCAAGGAGGCCGCGCGGAAGGCTTCGCCGGTCATCCTCGAGCCCATGATGTCCGTCGAGGTCACCACGCCCGAGGACTACATGGGTGAGGTCATCGGCGACATCAACTCCCGCCGTGGCCAGATCCAGGCCATGGAGGAGCGCAGCGGCGCTCGCGTCGTGAAGGGCCTCGTGCCCCTTTCGGAGATGTTCGGCTACGTCGGAGACCTCCGCAGCAAGACCTCGGGTCGCGCAAGCTACTCGATGCAGTTCGACTCCTACGCCGAGGTTCCCCGGAACGTCGCCGAGGAGATCATCGCGAAGGCCAAGGGCGAGTAACTCTCCCGAGTTCACGCTTTAGGCTTGACACCAGACGCCGGGGCTCGGCCCCCGAGACCCGAGGACCGGGCTCCGGCGGATGGCATCCCAGCAAAGATCACCTGGCGCCGATGAGCAAGGCGTACAGAACCACTCTCCAGGAGGACCCCCGTGGCGAAGGCGAAGTTCGAGCGGACTAAGCCGCACGTCAACATCGGCACCATCGGTCACATCGACCACGGTAAGACGACCCTCACGGCCGCCATTACCAAGGTGCTGCACGACGCGTACCCGGACCTGAACGAGGCCTCGGCCTTCGACCAGATCGACAAGGCTCCCGAGGAGCGCCAGCGCGGTATCACCATCTCGATCGCGCACGTCGAGTACCAGACGGAGTCGCGTCACTACGCGCACGTCGACTGCCCGGGTCACGCCGACTACATCAAGAACATGATCACGGGTGCGGCGCAGATGGACGGCGCCATCCTCGTGGTCGCCGCCACCGACGGCCCGATGCCGCAGACCAAGGAGCACGTGCTCCTGGCCCGCCAGGTCGGCGTTCCGTACATCGTCGTCGCCCTGAACAAGGCCGACATGGTGGACGACGAGGAGATCCTGGAGCTCGTCGAGCTCGAGGTTCGTGAACTCCTCTCCGAGTACGAGTTCCCGGGCGACGACCTGCCGGTCGTCCGCGTCTCGGCGCTCAAGGCGCTCGAGGGCGACAAGGAGTGGGGCGAGAAGCTCCTCGGCCTCATGCACGCGGTGGACGAGTCCATCCCGCAGCCCGAGCGCGACGTCGACAAGCCGTTCCTGATGCCGATCGAGGACGTCTTCACGATCACCGGTCGTGGCACCGTCGTCACCGGTCGTATCGAGCGCGGCATCCTCAAGGTCAACGAGACCGTCGACATCATCGGCATCAAGACCGAGAAGACCACCACCACGGTCACCGGTATCGAGATGTTCCGCAAGCTGCTCGACGAGGGCCAGGCCGGTGAGAACGTCGGTCTGCTCCTCCGTGGCATCAAGCGTGAGGACGTCGAGCGCGGCCAGGTCATCATCAAGCCGGGTTCGGTCACGCCGCACACGAACTTCGAGGCCCAGGCCTACATCCTGTCGAAGGACGAGGGTGGCCGTCACACCCCGTTCTTCAACAACTACCGCCCGCAGTTCTACTTCCGTACCACGGACGTGACCGGCGTCGTGACCCTCCCCGAGGGCACCGAGATGGTCATGCCGGGCGACAACACCGCCATGAGCGTTGAGCTGATCCAGCCCATCGCCATGGAGGAGGGCCTCAAGTTCGCCATCCGTGAGGGTGGCCGGACCGTCGGCGCCGGCCAGGTCGTCAAGATCACTGCCTGATCTCGCACCGACCTGGTGGCTCGCAGGAGCCGCTGAGCAGTAGGGAGAAGCCCCGCACCGGAAGGTGCGGGGCTTCTTCGCGTTCCCGGGGCTTCTTCGCGTTCCCGGGGCTTCTTCCACGTGTCCGGGGCTTCCTTCGCGTGTCCGGGGTCCTACGGGCGCCAGCTCCAGGGGTGGCCGTCCGCGCCGAGCCCCACCACGGTCGCGCCCCGCGCCCCCAGGTGCAGCGCGGCCGGGCCCGCCGATCCGCCCCGCGCGGTACGGACCCGGGTCCGGCCCCCGGCCCGCACCGCCGTCCGGCCGCGCGGGTCCGTGCCGAGCAGGACCGTGCCGAGCGCCGCCGAGCGCGCGGCGACCACCTCGCCGTACCCGTCGAGACCGGTGTCGCCGGCCGGGCCGAGCAGCCGGGCGTCCGCCGGGGGCCGGTGGAACAGCTCGCCGTCCGCGCTCGCCAGGGCGGACCCGGAGAGCGGCAGCCGCTCCGCCCGCTCCCGTCCGTCCACCCAGTGCCGTACGGACTCCCGGCCCGCCGCGTACACGTGGACGCGGCCCGCCGCGTCCACCGAGACGGCCGGGCCGTCCTGGACCTCGGCGTCCCCGGGGAGCGTGCGCCAGGGGCCCCAGGAGCCGTCCGCCGCCCGGACCCGGGTCGAGAGGCGCTTGTCCGCGTTCCGTACGAAGAGGTGGACCCGGCCGTCGGGGGCCGCCACCGCCACCGGGGAGCCGAGCCGGCGTCCCCGGTCGTCGCTCCGCTCCGGGTTCCCCAGGCCCCGCCAGGCGAGGAACGGGCCGCCGGGGGAGCGCTGTTCGAGGAGCGCCACCTCGCGCCGGTTGGCGCCGCCGTGCCCGTCGAGCGCGGCGAACCGCACCCCGAGGAGCAGCACCCGCCCGTCGGGGAGGACCGCCCGGCCGAGCGCCGGGGCGAGCGGGCCGCCGCCGAGGTCCTCCGGCTCGCTCCAGCGGCCGCTGCCGGGCGCCGACTCGCGCCAGCGGACCGCGCGCAGGCCCAGCACCCCGTACGCGGCGAGCCGGCCGTCCGGCTCCTCGGCGAGGGCCGGGCGGGCGCCGGGCCAGCGGTGGTGGGTGGAGCGGACCCAGCCCTTGCGGTTGGTCAGCGGGCGGTCGCCGCCGACGCCGTAGTCGCCGCAGCCCGACGGGTTCCCGCACCGCCAGGAGGGGTCCCCGCCGTACGGGACGAGCCGGGCCGCCTTCTCCTCGAGGACCTCCGGCGGGAGGTTCTTGGGCCAGTGCCGGTTGTAGTAGCCGCGGAAGGCCGTCGTGGTGAACACCGGTATCGGCTCGCCGTCCCGGACCGCGTCCGAGACCCGGCGGCACAGCGCGGCCCAGGTGAAGCAGGCGACCGCCGTGTGGTCCCCGTGGTCCGAGTGGCCGGGCTGCTCGGAGTCCCGCCGCCGGGTGGCCTCGTCGCTGTGCTGGACGTCCGGGTCGGGGTCCAGGGTGTGCACCACCGTGGGCCGGTAGCGGGCGAGCAGCCCGGCGAGGACGTCGACAAGGCCGTCGTAGTCGTAGGCGTCCGCCCGGGCGACGGGGGAGCCGGCCGGCAGGTGGGTCCGCAGCTCCAGGGCGCGGTCCTCCCAGAGCGCGGGCAGGGCCGTGTACCGGCGGGGGGTGTGCATCGGCAGGTTGAGGAAGACCAGCTCGACCCGGCGCCCGCGGTGCGTCAGCGTGTCGACCTCGGCGCGCCGGCCGCCGGGCAGCGCCAGCGTCCCGCGCCGCCACGGCGTGAACACCGGCAGGCCGAGCGCCACGGCGTACGACTGGCGCAGGCCCTGGTGGCGGGCGGCGGCGTAGGCCGCCCGGTCCGGGGGCGTCTCGGGCATCCCCTCGATCCGGTTCCGGCCGGTGTGCTCGCCGGCCGTCACGTACACGGAGACGAGCGGGACGCCCGCGTCGAGCAGTCGCTGGGAGTCCGGGTTCATGAAGTACAGGTCGTCGTCCGGGTGCGCGGCGACCTGCATGAGGAGCGCCCGGCGCGCCCGCGTCGACGCGATCGGCTTCCCCGGTGCGGGGTCGGCGGTCGGCGCGCTCCGGCGCGGCTGCGGTACGGAGCACCCGGCGGCGGCCGCGGTGGCGGCGAGGGCGGCGGTGAGCACCGTCCGGCGGCGGGGTCGGGTGTGCGGCACTGCGGGGCCCTTCGCTCGGCGGTCTCCTGGAAGACGAAAACCTGTGCGAAAGGGTTGTGTGTGTGCGAGAGGGGCGTGCGGAGGCGGGACCGGCGGCCGTCTCGGATGGCGGACCCCGGCACCCGCTTACTGGTGCTTGCATTCACATGGATGTAACAGTGGGCGCGGCGGCGGGGACGACGGAGTCCCGGAGCGGCCGTCCGTCCCTCCCCGCGCGCGGCAACGGCGCCGAGCGCTCCCACCCGGTTCTCCGCCGGCGTACAGCCGTGCCAGAAGGGGGTTCCACGTGCCGAACCGACCCGACCCGCAGACCGCCCGCTCCAGCCTCGACGCCCTCCGCGCCGGGATCGAGCACCGCAATCCGGCGCAGCCCGAGTTCCACCAGGCCGTCCACGAGGTGCTCGACACCCTCGCCCCGGTGCTCGCGGCCCGGCCCGAGTTCGCCGAGCCGGGGCTCCTGGAGCGGCTCGTCGAGCCCGAGCGGCAGATCGTCTTCCGGGTGCCGTGGCAGGACGACCGGGGCCGGACGCACGTCAACCGGGGCTTCCGCGTCGAGTTCAACAGCGCCCTCGGCCCGTACAAGGGCGGCCTGCGCTTCCACCCCTCCGTCAACCTGGGCATCGTCAAGTTCCTCGGCTTCGAGCAGATCTTCAAGAACGCCCTGACCGGGCTCGGCATCGGCGGCGGCAAGGGCGGCAGCGACTTCGACCCGCACGGCCGCAGCGACGCCGAGGTCATGCGCTTCTGCCAGTCGTTCATGACCGAGCTGTACCGGCACCTCGGCGAGCACACCGACGTGCCGGCCGGTGACATCGGCGTCGGCGGCCGGGAGATCGGCTACCTCTTCGGCCAGTACCGGCGGATCACCAACCGCTGGGAGGCGGGCGTCCTCACCGGCAAGGGCGCCGGCTGGGGCGGCTCCGCGATCCGCCCGGAGGCCACCGGCTACGGCAGCGTGCTCTTCGCGGCGGCGATGCTCCGCGAGCGCGGCGAGGACCTGGAGGGCCGGACGGCCGTCGTCTCCGGCTCCGGCAACGTGGCGCTGTACACGATCGAGAAGCTGCTCGCCCTCGGCGCCCACCCGCTGACCTGCTCCGACTCCAGCGGTTACGTGTACGACGACAAGGGCATCGACCTCGCCCTGCTCAAGCAGGTCAAGGAGGTCGAGCGCGGCCGCGTCGCCGACTACGCCGAACGCCGGGGCGCCTCCGCGCGCTTCGTGCCCGGCGGCCGGGTCTGGGAGGTCCCCGCCGACGTCGCCCTGCCGTCCGCGACGCAGAACGAGCTCGACGGGAACGACGCGGCGGCCCTGGTCCGCAACGGGGTGAAGGCCGTCGCCGAGGGCGCCAACATGCCCACCACGGCGGAGGCGGTCCGCCTGTTCCAGCGGGCCGGCGTCGCCTTCGGCCCGGGCAAGGCCGCCAACGCGGGCGGCGTCGCCGTCAGCGCCCTGGAGATGGCCCAGAACCACTCCCGCACGTCCTGGAGCGCGCGGAAGGTGGAGGCGGAGCTCGCCGGGATCATGACCTCGATCCACACCGCCTGCCACGAGACGGCCGAGCGGTACGGTGCCCCGGGCGACTACGTCACCGGGGCCAACATCGCGGGCTTCGAACGGGTCGCCGAGGCGATGCTGGCGCAGGGCGTCATCTGAGCCGTACGCACGCGGGCGGGGGACGGGGCCCACGGGTCGGGCTCCGGGCGCGCGAGGCGGAGGCATGCGCGCGCGGCGAGGCCGCGGCCCTCGCCGTCCCGGACCGCGCTCGTCCTGCGCGCCGTCGGCGGTCTCCCCGCCGCGCGGGTCGCCGCCTTCTTCGACCTGCCGGAGGAGACCCTGGAGCGGTACGTGGCCAGGGCCAAGGCGACGATCGTGGAAGGGGGTTGGGCGCGGGCCCTGCCCGAGGGGGAGGAGCGCGCGGCCCGGATCGCCGAGGTGCGGCACGTGCTCCGGCTCGTCCTCGACCGGGGGTACGGGGCCGAGGCGGCCCGGCTCACCCGGCTGCCGCACCGGATCCTCCCGGCCGACACCGGGACGGCGGAGCTGCTCGCCCTGATGCCGCACGGCGGAGAACGCCCTCCGGGATGACCCCGGCCCATGCGCCCCGGCGCATGGATGTACGTGACGTGGGGTACAGTCTTCGATCCCGATTGGCGGCCGGATGGCCCCGTATGGCAGACTGTCGGGGTTGCTCGGTTGAGTGCCGATGCTGCGCGCCTCCCGTCGGGAGGACCGGAAGCGAGTCCCACAGTACTCGTCGCCCCTCGTCAGGGGCGGACGTACGGGAATCTTCTGGGAAGCGTCAGCGGGGTACCGGCCAGGCACTCGGCGGGCCCTTTGCAGATGTTGCAGCTGCCCCCCGGCTCCGCGGTACTTCGGGACCGCGCCCCCTTGGTTGGGAAGTCCTCAGGGACTTCTGCGTAGAGGGAGCGCGACACGCCCGACCGCGTGGGTCGGAGGTGGAGTCATGAGGACCCCCGAGTCCAGAGCGTTACGAGACAAAGGACTACTAGTAGCCATGGCGGGACAGAAGATCCGCATCCGGCTCAAGGCCTACGACCACGAGGTCATCGACTCCTCGGCGAAGAAGATCGTCGAGACGGTGACCCGCACTGGTGCGTCGGTCGCGGGCCCGGTGCCGCTGCCCACTGAGAAGAACGTGTACTGCGTCATCAAGTCGCCGCACAAGTACAAGGACTCGCGCGAGCACTTCGAGATGCGCACGCACAAGCGCCTCATCGACATCCTCGACCCCACGCCGAAGACGGTCGACTCGCTCATGCGTCTCGACCTGCCGGCGGGCGTCGACATCGAGATCAAGCTCTGAGGTGACGCGCGAGATGGCTAAGAACATCAAGGGCATCCTGGGCGAGAAGCTCGGCATGACGCAGGTCTGGGACGAGAACAACCGGGTCGTCCCGGTCACCGTCGTCAAGGCCGGTCCGAATGTCGTGACCCAGGTCCGCACGAACGACAACGACGGCTACGAGTCGGTCCAGATCGCCTTCGGCGAGATCGACCCGCGCAAGGTGAACAAGCCCCTCAAGGGTCACTTCGCCAAGGCCGACGTCACCCCGCGCCGCCACCTGGTGGAGCTCCGCACCGCCGACGCCTCCGAGTACACGCTCGGCCAGGAGATCACCGCCGAGGTCTTCGAGGCCGGCGTGAAGGTCGACGTCACCGCGAAGAGCAAGGGCAAGGGCTTCGCCGGTGTCATGAAGCGCCACAACTTCCGTGGTGGCAAGGCGTCGCACGGTGCCCACCGCGTGCACCGCAAGCCCGGTTCCATCGGTGGCTGCGCCACCCCGGGCCGTGTCTTCAAGGGCATGAAGATGGCTGGTCGCATGGGCAACGAGCGTGTGACCACCCAGAACCTGACCGTCCACGCCGTTGACGCCGAGAAGGGTCTGCTGCTCATCAAGGGCGCGGTCCCCGGCCCGAACGGTGGCCTCGTCCTGGTCCGCACCGCGGCCAAGGGGGTTTGAGGAACCGATGAGCACCATTGACATCCTTTCGCCGGCAGGCGACAAGGCCGGGACCGTCGAGCTCCCCGCGGAGATCTTCGGCGCCAAGGTCAGCGTCCCGCTGATCCACCAGGTCGTCGTCGCGCAGCTGGCCGCGGCCCGTCAGGGCACGCACAAGACCAAGACCCGTGGCGAAGTCCGCGGTGGTGGCAAGAAGCCTTACCGCCAGAAGGGCACCGGCCGCGCCCGTCAGGGTTCGACCCGCGCCCCGCAGTTCGCCGGTGGTGGCGTCGTCCACGGCCCGCAGCCGCGTGACTACTCGCAGCGGACCCCGAAGAAGATGAAGGCCGCCGCCCTCCGCGGTGCCCTCTCGGACCGGGCCACGCACTCCCGCATCCACGTCGTCACCGGCGTGGTCGAGGGTGAGGTCTCCACCAAGGCCGCCAAGACGCTGTTCGGCAAGATCTCGGAGCGCAAGAACCTGCTCCTGGTCGTCGAGCGCTCCGACGAGGCCGCGTGGCTGTCCGCTCGTAACCTGCCCCAGGTGCACATCCTGGAGCCGGGCCAGCTCAACACGTACGACGTGATCGTCTCCGACGACGTGGTCTTCACCAAGGCCGCCCTCGAGTCCTTCGTGTCTGGCCCCCAGACCGCTGAGACCGAAGGGAGCGACGCCTGATGAGCGAGGCCGTCGTCACCAGCAAGACCTTCTCGGACCCGCGTGACATCCTCGTCAAGCCGGTCGTCTCGGAGAAGAGCTACGCCCTGCTCGACGAGAACAAGTACACGTTCATCGTCGCGCCCGGCTCCAACAAGACCCAGATCAAGCAGGCCGTCGAGGCGGTCTTCTCGGTCAAGGTCACCGGGGTCAACACGATCAACCGCCAGGGCAAGCGCAAGCGGACCAAGGCCGGTTTCGGCAAGCGCAAGGACACCAAGCGCGCCATCGTGACCCTTGCTGAGGGCAACCGAATCGACATCTTCGGCGGCCCGACCGCCTGACGGCGGTCGAGTCGTCCGATATCGGACGAGGACTGAGAAATGGGTATCCGCAAGTACAAGCCGACTACGCCGGGCCGTCGTGGCTCCTCCGTAGCCGACTTCGTCGAGATCACGCGGTCCACGCCGGAGAAGTCGCTGGTCCGCCCCCTGCACAGCAAGGGCGGCCGTAACAACACCGGTCGTGTGACCGTCCGTCACCAGGGCGGTGGCCACAAGCGCGCCTACCGCGTGATCGACTTCCGTCGTCACGACAAGGACGGCGTGCCGGCCAAGGTCGCTCACATCGAGTACGACCCCAACCGCACCGCGCGCATCGCGCTGCTCCACTACGTGGACGGCGAGAAGCGCTACATCATCGCCCCCAAGGGTCTGACGCAGGGTGACCGCGTCGAGAACGGCCCCGGCGCGGACATCAAGCCCGGCAACAACCTGGCGCTCCGCAACATCCCGGTCGGTACCACGATCCACGCGATCGAGCTCCGTCCCGGTGGCGGCGCCAAGTTCGCGCGCTCGGCCGGTGCCTCCGTGCAGCTGCTGGCGAAGGAGGGCACGATGGCCCACCTCCGCATGCCCTCCGGCGAGATCCGTCTGGTCGACGCCCGCTGCCGCGCCACCATCGGCGAGGTCGGCAACGCCGAGCAGTCGAACATCAACTGGGGCAAGGCCGGCCGTAAGCGCTGGCTGGGTGTTCGCCCGACCGTCCGCGGTGTGGCGATGAACCCGGTCGACCACCCGCACGGTGGTGGTGAGGGCAAGACCTCCGGTGGTCGCCACCCGGTCTCCCCGTGGGGTCAGAAGGAGGGTCGTACTCGTTCGCCGAAGAAGGCTTCGAACAAGTACATCGTCCGCCGCCGCAAGACGAACAAGAAGCGCTAGGAGCGGGTTTAGATGCCGCGCAGTCTCAAGAAGGGACCCTTCGTCGACGGCCACCTCGTCAAGAAGGTGGACGCCCAGAACGAAGCCGGTACCAAGAACGTCATCAAGACCTGGTCCCGTCGCTCGATGATCATCCCGGCCATGCTCGGCCACACGATCGCGGTGCACAACGGCAAGACCCACATTCCGGTGTTTGTCACCGAGTCGATGGTCGGCCACAAGCTCGGCGAGTTCTCGCCGACGCGCACCTTCCGGGGTCACGTGAAGGACGACCGGAAGTCGAAGCGCCGCTAGTAGCGGGGTGGAATGACCATGACAGACACTGGAAGGACAACCATGGAAGCCAGGGCCCAGGCGCGGTACATCCGCGTCACGCCCATGAAGGCCCGCCGCGTGGTGGACCTTATCCGTGGCATGGACGCCACGGAGGCTCAGGCGGTCCTGCGTTTCGCCCCGCAGGCCGCGAGCGTGCCGGTTGGCAAGGTGCTGGACAGCGCCATCGCCAACGCCGCGCACAACTACGACCACACTGACGCCTCTTCGCTGGTCATCAGCGAGGCGTACGTGGATGAGGGCCCGACCCTGAAGCGGTTCCGTCCGCGTGCTCAGGGCCGTGCCTACCGGATCCGTAAGCGGACCAGCCACATCACCGTGGTCGTCAGCAGCAAGGAAGGAACCCGGTAATGGGCCAGAAGGTTAACCCGCATGGGTTCCGGCTCGGCATCACCACGGACTTCAAGTCCCGCTGGTACGCCGACAAGCTGTACAAGGACTACGTCAAGGAAGACGTCGCCATCCGTCGGATGATGACGTCCGGCATGGAGCGCGCCGGCATCTCGAAGGTGGAGATCGAGCGCACCCGTGACCGTGTGCGTGTGGACATCCACACCGCGCGTCCCGGCATCGTCATCGGCCGCCGCGGCGCCGAGGCCGACCGCATCCGCGGCGACCTCGAGAAGCTCACGGGCAAGCAGGTCCAGCTGAACATCCTCGAGGTCAAGAACCCCGAGATGGACGCCCAGCTGGTCGCCCAGGCCGTCGCCGAGCAGCTCTCCTCCCGCGTCTCCTTCCGTCGTGCCATGCGCAAGAGCATGCAGGGCACGATGAAGGCCGGCGCCAAGGGCATCAAGATCCAGTGCGGCGGTCGTCTCGGCGGCGCCGAGATGTCCCGCTCGGAGTTCTACCGCGAGGGCCGCGTGCCCCTGCACACGCTCCGCGCGAACGTCGACTACGGCTTCTTCGAGGCCAAGACGACCTTCGGCCGCATCGGCGTGAAGGTCTGGATCTACAAGGGCGACGTCAAGAACATCGCCGAGGTCCGCGCCGAGAACGCCGCGGCCCGTGCGGGTAACCGCCCGGCCCGTGGTGCGGGTGGCGCTGGCGACCGTCCCGCCGGCCGTGGTGGCCGTGGTGGCGAGCGTGGCGGCCGCGGCCGCAAGCCGCAGCAGCAGTCCGCGCCGGCTGCCGAGGCCCCCAAGGCCGACGCTCCCGCCGCCGCTGCCGCTCCGGCTGAGAGCACCGGAACGGAGGCCTGACCGACATGCTGATCCCCCGTAGGGTCAAGCACCGCAAGCAGCACCACCCCAAGCGCTCGGGCATGAGCAAGGGTGGTACGCAGGTCGCGTTCGGCGAGTACGGCATTCAGGCCCTCACGCCGGCGTACGTGACCAACCGCCAGATCGAGGCGGCTCGTATCGCGATGACCCGCCACATCAAGCGTGGCGGCAAGGTCTGGATCAACATCTACCCGGACCGCCCGCTGACGAAGAAGCCCGCCGAGACCCGCATGGGTTCCGGTAAGGGTTCTCCGGAGTGGTGGATCGCGAACGTCAAGCCGGGTCGGGTGATGTTCGAACTGTCCTACCCGAACGAGAAGATCGCGCGCGAGGCCCTGACCCGTGCGGCCCACAAGCTGCCGATGAAGTGCAAGATCGTGAAGCGCGAAGCAGGTGAGCTGTGATGTCGGCCGGTACCAAGGCGTCCGAGCTGCGCGAGCTGGGCAACGAGGAGCTTCTCAACAAGCTCCGCGAGGCCAAGGAAGAGCTGTTCAACCTCCGCTTCCAGGCGGCGACGGGCCAGCTCGAGAACCACGGTCGGCTCAAGTCCGTCCGTAAGGACATCGCCCGGATCTACACCCTGATGCGTGAGCGCGAGCTGGGCATCGAGACGGTGGAGAACGCCTGATGAGCGAGAGCAACGTGACTGAGCAGAAGACCGAGCGCAACGCTCGCAAGGTCCGCGAGGGCCTCGTCGTCAGCGACAAGATGGACAAGACCGTCGTCGTCGCTGTCGAGGACCGCGTCAAGCACGCGCTGTACGGCAAGGTCATCCGCCGTACGAACAAGCTCAAGGCTCACGACGAGCAGAACGCTGCCGGCATCGGTGACCGCGTCCTCCTGATGGAGACCCGGAAGCTGTCGTCGACGAAGCACTGGCGCGTCGTCGAGATCCTCGAGAAGGCCAAGTAATTCTTGAAGGGGTAACCCTTCGAGTTCGTTCCGCCAGGCTCGGCCGGGGCTTCCTCGTGAAGCCCCGGCCGGGAACCGGCAGACAATCAGGAGATAGACGTGATCCAGCAGGAGTCGCGACTGCGTGTCGCCGACAACACTGGTGCCAAGGAGATCCTTTGCATCCGTGTTCTCGGTGGCTCGGGTCGCCGCTACGCGGGCATCGGTGACGTCATCGTCGCCACCGTCAAGGACGCGATCCCCGGTGGCAACGTGAAGAAGGGTGACGTCGTCAAGGCGGTCATCGTTCGCACCGTCAAGGAGCGCCGCCGCCAGGACGGCTCGTACATCCGCTTCGACGAGAACGCCGCCGTCATTCTCAAGAACGACGGCGACCCTCGTGGCACCCGTATCTTCGGCCCGGTCGGCCGTGAGCTGCGCGAGAAGAAGTTCATGAAGATCATCTCGCTCGCGCCGGAGGTGCTGTAAGCATGAAGATCAAGAAGGGCGACCTGGTCCAGGTCATCACCGGTAAGGACAAGGGCAAGCAGGGCAAGGTCGTCACGGCCTTCCCCCGCGAGAACCGCGTCCTCGTCGAGGGTGTCAACCGGGTCAAGAAGCACACCAAGGCCGGCCCCTCGCAGGCCGGCGGCATCGTGACGACCGAGGCCCCGATCCACGTGAGCAACGTTCAGCTCGTCGTGGAGAAGGACGGCAAGAAGGTCGTCACGCGTGTCGGTTACCGCTTCGACGACGAGGGCAACAAGATCCGCGTTGCCAAGCGGACGGGTGAGGACATCTGATGGCTACCACCACTCCGCGTCTCAAGACGAAGTACCGCGAGGAGATCGCGGGCAAGCTGCGTGAGGAGTTCTCCTACGAGAACGTCATGCAGATCCCCGGCCTCGTGAAGATCGTGGTCAACATGGGTGTCGGCGACGCCGCCCGTGACTCGAAGCTGATCGACGGCGCGATCCGCGACCTCACGACGATCACCGGTCAGAAGCCGGCCGTCACGAAGGCCCGCAAGTCCATCGCGCAGTTCAAGCTTCGCGAGGGCCAGCCGATCGGCGCCCACGTCACGCTCCGTGGCGACCGCATGTGGGAGTTCCTGGACCGCACCCTGTCGCTCGCGCTCCCGCGCATCCGCGACTTCCGCGGCCTGTCCCCCAAGCAGTTCGACGGCCGTGGCAACTACACCTTCGGTCTCACGGAGCAGGTCATGTTCCACGAGATCGACCAGGACAAGATCGACCGTGTCCGGGGTATGGACATCACCGTGGTGACCACGGCGACCAACGACGACGAGGGCCGTGCCCTTCTGCGTCACCTCGGCTTCCCGTTCAAGGAGGCGTAAGCGAGATGGCGAAGAAGGCTCTCATCGCGAAGGCTGCCCGCAAGCCCAAGTTCGGCGTGCGCGGTTACACGCGCTGCCAGCGCTGTGGTCGTCCCCACTCCGTGTACCGCAAGTTCGGCCTGTGCCGCGTGTGCCTCCGTGAGATGGCTCACCGTGGCGAGCTGCCGGGCGTGACCAAGAGCTCCTGGTAACTCCCTTTCACCCTTTGGGTGTCAGGAGTTCCGGAGTCTCTCGGTAAGCATTGGGTCGGCGGAGGCCCACCCCCGTCATGCCGTAGGCTGGTGGGGTTGGGCGTCCGCCGCCCGTACGACTTACTACGCCGTAGGTCCCCGCGCCGCACCCGTCCCGCCCCTGTGTGGGGAGAGGGATGGCGCACTGGAAACCCCGGCGAGAGAGGCCGAAGGCCAATTCATGACCATGACTGATCCGATCGCGGACATGCTGACTCGTCTGCGTAACGCGAACTCGGCATACCACGACAGCGTGACGATGCCGCACAGCAAGATCAAGTCTCACATCGCGGAAATCCTCCAGCAGGAGGGCTTCATCACGGGCTGGAAGGTCGAGGACGCCGAGGTCGGCAAGAACCTCGTCCTCGAGCTCAAGTTCGGTCCGAACCGTGAGCGCTCCATCGCGGGCATCAAGCGGATCTCGAAGCCCGGCCTCCGGGTTTACGCGAAGTCCACCAACCTGCCGAAGGTCCTCGGCGGCCTGGGCGTGGCGATCATCTCCACGTCCCACGGTCTCCTGACCGGCCAGCAGGCAGGCAAGAAGGGCGTAGGTGGGGAAGTCCTCGCCTACGTCTGGTAGTCGGGAACGGAGGAATAGCTAATGTCGCGTATTGGCAAGCTGCCTATCCAGGTTCCCGCCGGCGTGGACGTCACCATCGAGGGCCGCACGGTCACGGTGAAGGGTTCCAAGGGCACCCTGAACCACACCGTCGCCGCGCCGATCGAGATCGTTAAGGGTGAGGACGGCGTTCTCAACGTCACCCGCCCGAACGACGAGCGTCAGAACAAGGCCCTCCACGGCCTGTCCCGCACGCTGGTGGCCAACATGATCACCGGTGTGACCCAGGGTTACGTCAAGGCGCTCGAGATCAGCGGTGTCGGTTACCGCGTCGCCGCGAAGGGCTCCAACCTGGAGTTCCAGCTCGGTTACAGCCACCCGATCCTGGTCGAGGCGCCCGAGGGCATCTCGTTCAAGGTCGAGTCGCCGACCAAGTTCTCGGTCGAGGGCATCGACAAGCAGAAGGTCGGCGAGGTCGCCGCCAACATCCGCAAGCTGCGCAAGCCCGACCCGTACAAGGCCAAGGGCGTCAAGTACGCGGGCGAGGTCATCCGCCGCAAGGTCGGAAAGGCTGGTAAGTAAAGCCATGGCATACGGTGTGAAGATCGCCAAGGGCGACGCCTACAAGGGCGCTGCCAAGAAGCGCCGCCACATCCGCATCCGCAAGAACGTGTCGGGTACGGCGGAGCGTCCGCGCCTCGTCGTGACGCGTTCCAACCGCGGCATCACCGCTCAGGTCATCGACGACCTCAAGGGTCACACCCTTGCGTCGGCGTCGACCCTGGACGCGTCGATCCGCGGTGGCGAGGGCGACAAGTCCGCGAAGGCCAAGCAGGTCGGTTCCCTGGTCGCCGAGCGCGCCAAGGCCGCCGGTGTCGAGGCTGTCGTGTTCGACCGTGGTGGCAACAGGTACGCCGGGCGCATTGCCGCTCTGGCTGACGCCGCCCGCGAAGCCGGGCTGAAGTTCTAAGCCCCGGTTCCGGGACTAACGGACGTAACAGAGAGAGGTAAATCCAATGGCTGGACCCCAGCGCCGCGGAAGCGGTGCCGGTGGCGGCGAGCGGCGGGACCGGAAGGGCCGCGACGGTGGCGCTGCCGCCGAGAAGACCGCGTACGTTGAGCGCGTCGTCGCGATCAACCGCGTCGCCAAGGTTGTCAAGGGTGGTCGCCGCTTCAGCTTCACCGCGCTGGTCGTGGTGGGCGACGGTGACGGCACCGTAGGTGTCGGTTACGGCAAGGCCAAGGAAGTTCCCGCGGCCATCGCCAAGGGCGTCGAGGAAGCCAAGAAGAACTTCTTCAAGGTTCCCCGCATCCAGGGCACCATCCCTCACCCGATCACGGGCGAGAAGGCCGCGGGCGTCGTCCTGCTCAAGCCGGCTTCCCCCGGTACCGGCGTGATCGCCGGTGGCCCGGTGCGCGCCGTGCTCGAGTGCGCCGGCGTTCACGACATCCTGTCGAAGTCGCTCGGCTCGTCGAACGCGATCAACATCGTGCACGCGACCGTGGAGGCCCTCAAGGGCCTGCAGCGTCCCGAGGAGATCGCGGCCCGCCGCGGTCTGCCCCTCGAGGACGTCGCTCCCGCGGCTCTGCTCCGTGCGCGTGCCGGGGCGGGTGCGTAATGGCTCGCCTCAAGGTCACGCAGACGAAGTCGTACATCGGCAGCAAGCAGAACCACCGCGACACCCTGCGTTCGCTCGGCCTCAAGAAGGTCAACGACGTGGTTGTCAAGGAGGACCGCCCCGAGTTCCGCGGAATGGTGCACACCGTCCGCCACCTCGTGACGGTCGAGGAGGTTGACTGACATGGCGGAGAACAACCCGCTGAAGGCCCACAACCTCCGTCCCGCCCCCGGTGCCAAGACCGCGAAGACCCGTGTCGGTCGTGGTGAGGCGTCGAAGGGTAAGACGGCCGGTCGTGGTACCAAGGGCACGAAGGCCCGTTACCAGGTTCCGCAGCGCTTCGAGGGTGGGCAGATGCCCCTCCACATGCGTCTGCCGAAGCTCAAGGGCTTCAAGAACCCCTTCCGCACCGAGTACCAGGTCGTGAACCTGGACAAGCTCACCTCGCTCTACCCGCAGGGTGGCGAGGTCACGGTGGCCGATCTGGTCGCCAAGGGTGCCGTTCGCAAGAACCAGCTCGTCAAGGTCCTGGGCCAGGGCGAGGTCTCCGTGGCGCTGCAGGTGACGGTCGACGCCGTCTCCGGCTCCGCCAAGGAGAAGATCGCCGCCGCCGGCGGCACCGTCACCGAGCTCGTCTGAGACGACCGCTCGATGGCTTGAACATCCGACCGGGGATGCCTCTCAAAAGGGGCATCCCCGGTTGGTCGTTCCTAGGGGGGCATGGTCGCCGGTAAGGTGGCGTGCACTGTCCAGGCTCCATGCGGTATGCCCGCGCGGAGCCGATGACTGAATCATCTATTCGTCGAACCTCAAGACCGTCACCCTTGACGCATAGCGCGGGGGTCGCAGGAGGCACCGTGCTCACCGCGTTCGCCCGGGCGTTCAAGACGCCCGACCTGCGCAAGAAGCTGCTCTTCACGCTCGCCATCATCGTGCTGTACCGGCTCGGGGCGCACGTCCCGGTGCCCGGCGTCAGCTACGAGGCCGTCCAGCAGTGTGTCAAGCAGGCCAGCGAGGGCAACAACAGCCTGTTCGGCCTGGTCAACATGTTCAGTGGCGGGGCGCTGCTGCAGATCACCATCTTCGCGCTCGGCATCATGCCGTACATCACGGCGAGCATCATCCTGCAGCTGCTGACCGTCGTGATCCCGCGTCTGGAAGCCCTCAAGAAGGAGGGACAGTCCGGTACCGCCAAGATCACGCAGTACACCCGGTACCTGACGATCGCCCTCGCCATCCTCCAGGGCACCGGTCTCGTCGCGACCGCCAAGAGCGGCGCGCTCTTCAGCGGCTGCATCGTCGCCGACCAGGTCGTTCCCGACCAGTCGATCTTCACCATCGCCGTCATGGTCCTCACCATGACCGCCGGCACCGCCCTCGTCATGTGGCTCGGTGAGCTGATCACCGACCGCGGCATCGGCAACGGCATGTCGATCCTGATGTTCATCTCGATCGCCGCCGGCTTCCCGGGCGCCCTGTGGGCCATCAAGAAGAGCGGCAAGCTCGCCCAGGGCTGGATCGAGTTCGGCGTCGTCATCCTCATCGGCTTCGTGATGGTGGCCCTGGTGGTCTTCGTCGAGCAGGCCCAGCGGCGCATCCCGGTCCAGTACGCGAAGCGCATGATCGGCCGGCGCTCCTACGGCGGTACGTCCACGTACATCCCGCTGAAGGTGAACCAGGCGGGTGTGATTCCGGTCATCTTCGCGTCGTCGCTGCTCTACATCCCGGCGCTGGTGGCGCAGTTCTCGAACTCCACCTCCGGCTGGAAGACCTGGATCGAAGCCCACTTCGTCAAGGGTGACCACCCGTACTACATCGCCGCCTACTTCCTCCTGATCGTGTTCTTCGCCTTCTTCTACGTGGCGATCTCGTTCAACCCCGAGGAAGTCGCCGACAACATGAAGAAGTATGGTGGCTTCATCCCGGGTATCCGGGCCGGTCGACCTACTGCCGAGTACCTGAGCTACGTGCTCAACAGGATCACTTGGCCGGGCTCGCTGTACTTGGGTCTGATCGCTCTCGTGCCGACGATGGCGTTGGCAGGCTTCGGTGGCGCCAATGCCAACTTCCCCTTCGGCGGGACGAGCATCCTCATCATCGTGGGTGTGGGGCTGGAGACCGTGAAGCAGATCGAGAGCCAGCTCCAGCAGCGCAATTACGAAGGGTTCCTCCGCTGATGCGAATCGTCCTCGTCGGACCGCCCGGTGCGGGCAAGGGCACGCAGGCCGCGTTCCTTGCCAAGAACCTGGACATCCCGCACATCTCCACGGGTGATCTGTTCCGCGCCAACATCTCTCAGGGCACGGAGCTGGGCCTCAAGGCCAAGGCGTTCATGGACGCCGGCGACCTGGTGCCCGACGAGGTCACCATCGGGATGGCCAAGGACCGCATGGAGCAGCCGGACGCCGTCAACGGCTTCCTGCTCGACGGGTTCCCCCGGAACGTCGCTCAGGCCGAGGCGCTGGACGCCGTCCTGAAGGCCGAGGGCATGGAGCTCGACGCGGTCCTGGACCTGGAGGTCCCCGAGGACGAGGTCGTGAAGCGGATCGCGGGTCGCCGCATCTGCCGCAAGGACAGTGCGCACGTCTTCCACGTGACGTACAACGCGCCGAAGACCGAGGGCGTCTGCGACGTCTGCGGCGGCGAGCTCTACCAGCGCGACGACGACTCCGAGACGACGGTCCGCCGGCGTCTGGAGGTCTACCACACGCAGACCGAGCCGATCATCGACTACTACCGGGCGCAGAACCTGGTCGTGACGATCTCGGCGCTCGGCAAGGTGGACGAGGTCACCGCCAAGGCGATGGACGCGCTCAAGAAGTAACCCCGGTTCGTTCGACACGGCCGCGGTGCCCCTCGGGGGCGCCGCGGCCGTATCGTTGTTCCGTCCCCCTTTTTACCCAGCGGAAAGGCCCCGGCCACGATGGTGCAGATCAAGACCCCCGAGCAGATCGCGAAGATGCGCGAGGCGGGGCTGGTCGTCGCCGCCATCCACGCGGCGACCCGCGAGGCGGCCGTGCCGGGCGCCACGACCCGGGACCTGGACGAGGTCGCGCGCAAGGTCATCGCCGACCACGGGGCGAAGTCGAACTTCCTCGGGTACGGCGGGTTCCCCGCGACGATCTGCACCTCGGTGAACGAGGTCGTCGTCCACGGCATCCCCGACGACAAGACCGTCCTCAAGGACGGCGACGTCATCTCGATCGACTGCGGCGCGATCGTGGACGGCTGGCACGGCGACGCGGCCTACACGGCCTTCGTGGGCACGGGCCACGCCCCGGAGCTGATCGAGCTCTCCCGGGTGACGGAGGAGTCGATGTGGGCCGGCATCGCGGCCATGAAGACCGGCAACCGCCTGGTCGACGTCTCCCGGGCGATCGAGACCTACATCAAGCGGCAGCCGCGGCCGGCGGTCGGCGACCACAGCCTCGGCCGGTACGGGATCATCGAGGACTACGGCGGCCACGGCATCGGCACCGAGATGCACATGGACCCGCACCTGCTGAACTACGTCTCCCGCAAGCGCGGCAAGGGCCCCAAGCTGGTCCCCGGCCTCTGCCTGGCGATCGAGCCCATGGTCTCCCTCGGCACCCCCCGCACGGAGGTCCTGGAGGACGACTGGACCGTCATCACCACGGACGGCACCTGGTCCTCGCACTGGGAGCACAGCGTGGCCGTGACGGAGGAGGGGCCCCTGGTCCTGACGGCGGTCGACGGCGGCAGGGCGAAGCTGGCCGAGCTGGGCGTCGTGGCGGCGCCGGACCCGCTGGCCTGACGGCCGGGGCGGGCGTCGGGGGCGGGGCGGCGGGGCCGGGAATCACGGTCGCGCCGGATCCGTTGGCCCAGGTCCGGAAGGTACGCGTTTTCTACCGGGTGGCGGCTTGCGTAAGGATCATTTCGGGTGGGCAGACTTCCCGATTCGTCTTTTCCTGGGCCCTGACGTAGACTGATGCGTCGGCTCTCGTGTACCCGTGTGTCCGCACGCGGCGGCGAAAGTCGATCAAGGTAGCCGATTCGAAAGGCGAAGCGTGGCCAAGAAGCAAGGTGCCATCGAGATCGAGGGCACCGTGATCGAGTCCCTCCCGAACGCCATGTTCAAGGTGGAGCTCCAGAACGGTCACAAGGTCCTCGCGCACATCTCCGGCAAGATGCGGATGCACTACATCCGAATCCTCCCGGACGACCGGGTCGTCGTGGAGCTCTCTCCGTACGACCTGACGCGTGGCCGGATCGTCTACCGCTACAAGTAGATCTTGCCCGCACCCCGCCTCCGCGCGCGGGTGGTGGCACTGACCCGGAGAACCTCACATCCCATGAAGGTCAAGCCGAGCGTCAAGAAGATCTGCGACAAGTGCAAGGTGATCCGCCGTCACGGCCGGGTCATGGTCATCTGCGACAACCTGCGCCACAAGCAGCGCCAGGGCTGACGCACGCCGACCGACCTGCATTTCGCAGTTCTTCGCGCGACGCATAGCAACACGTACATACGCAGAGCCCGTCCGACCGTGTTCCACGGTTGACGGCACCTCCGGCGGGGGCCGGGGACCCGACCTGTACCTCATACGGCAGCCGGGAACGGTTCTGCAGCAGACCCCCGAGAACACAGGAGCCATTGAATGGCACGCGTTTCCGGTGTTGACATCCCGCGCGAAAAGCGTGTGGTGGTCGCACTCACCTACGTCTTCGGCATCGGGCGCACCCGGTCCGAGGAGATCCTCGCCGCGACCGGCGTGAACCCGTCCACCCGTGTCCGCGACCTTGCCGAGGAAGACCTCGTCAAGATCCGCGAGTACGTGGACGCCAACCTCCGCACCGAGGGTGACCTCCGCCGCGAGATCGCCGCCGACATCCGCCGCAAGGTCGAGATCGGCTGCTACCAGGGCCTCCGCCACCGTCGTGGCCTGCCCGTCCGCGGTCAGCGCACCAGCACGAACGCTCGTACCCGCAAGGGCCCGCGTCGCGCCATCGCCGGCAAGAAGAAGCCGGGCAAGAAGTAGTCCTCAGCGGACGCTCGACCACGCGGTCTTCGCTGTAGGACCGACCACCTCCCGTAGGAGTTATAGATGCCCCCCAAGGGTCGTCAGGGCGCTGCCAAGAAGGTGCGCCGCAAGGAAAAGAAGAACGTCGCTCACGGCCACGCGCACATCAAGAGCACGTTCAACAACACGATCGTCTCGATCACGGACCCCTCGGGCAACGTGATCTCCTGGGCCTCCGCCGGCCACGTCGGCTTCAAGGGCTCGCGCAAGTCCACCCCCTTCGCCGCGCAGATGGCCGCCGAGTCGGCCGCCCGCCGCGCGCAGGAGCACGGCATGCGCAAGGTCGACGTCTTCGTCAAGGGTCCCGGCTCCGGCCGTGAGACCGCGATCCGCTCCCTCCAGGCCACCGGCCTCGAGGTCGGCTCGATCCAGGACGTCACCCCCACGCCGCACAACGGCTGCCGTCCCCCCAAGCGCCGCCGCGTCTGATCAGGGCGGCGGCATTCCCCGCGCGAGCGGGGGTGAACCGCGCCGCCGCGTCTGACGCACGGCTGCTTGTTCAGGACTTCGGGCGGTACGGCTCTTCGGGGCCGTGCCGCCCGTACCCTTGCAGGACAAGTCGGACGTCAAATAGTGGGCGTCCACGACTGAAGGACACAACATGCTTATCGCTCAGCGTCCGTCGCTGACCGAAGAGGTCGTCGACGAGTTCCGCTCCCGGTTCGTGATCGAGCCGCTGGAGCCGGGCTTCGGCTACACCCTCGGCAACTCCCTCCGCCGTACCCTCCTCTCCTCGATCCCGGGTGCCGCCGTCACCAGCATCCGCGTCGACGGCGTCCTGCACGAGTTCACCACCGTGCCGGGCGTCAAGGAGGACGTCACCGACCTCATCCTGAACATCAAGCAGCTGGTCGTCTCCTCGGAGCACGACGAGCCGGTCGTGATGTACCTGCGCAAGCAGGGCCCGGGTCTGGTCACCGCCGCCGACATCGCGCCCCCGGCCGGTGTCGAGGTGCACAACCCCGACCTCGTCCTGGCGACCCTGAACGCCAAGGGCAAGCTGGAGATGGAGCTGACCGTCGAGCGCGGTCGCGGCTACGTCTCCGCCGTGCAGAACAAGCAGGTCGGCCAGGAGATCGGCCGCATCCCGGTCGACTCCATCTACTCGCCGGTGCTCAAGGTCACGTACAAGGTCGAGGCGACCCGTGTCGAGCAGCGCACCGACTTCGACAAGCTGATCGTCGACGTCGAGACCAAGCAGGCCATGCGCCCGCGCGACGCCATGGCGTCCGCCGGCAAGACCCTGGTCGAGCTGTTCGGTCTGGCGCGCGAGCTCAACATCGACGCCGAGGGCATCGACATGGGCCCGTCCCCGACGGACGCCGCCCTGGCCGCCGACCTGGCGCTGCCGATCGAGGAGCTGGAGCTCACCGTCCGCTCCTACAACTGCCTCAAGCGCGAGGGCATCCACTCCGTGGGTGAGCTCGTGGCGCGCTCCGAGGCGGACCTGCTCGACATCCGCAACTTCGGTGCGAAGTCGATCGACGAGGTCAAGGCGAAGCTGGCCGGCATGGGCCTGGCGCTCAAGGACAGCCCGCCCGGATTCGACCCGACCGCGGCCGCCGACGCCTTCGGCGCCGACGACGACGCGGACGCCGGGTTCGTCGAGACCGAGCAGTACTGATTCGCCTGGGGTCCGCCCCAGAGGATTGCAACGTCGAGACCGAGCAGTACTGACGGTCGCGATTGCGCTGCGGGCCGGCTTCGGCCGGTCACGCAGTTCCCCGCGCCCCTCCGGGGTGCGGGGTCTCCGACGGGTGACCGCCCGCTCGGACACTGACATCGGTACCTCATACGGCCGGTGCAGATCACAAGGAGAAACACCATGCCGCGTCCCGCGAAGGGTGCCCGCCTCGGCGGTTCCGCCGCGCACGAGAAGCTGCTCCTCGCCAACCTGGCGAAGTCGCTCTTCGAGCACGGCCGCATCACCACGACCGAGGCCAAGGCCCGCCGCCTGCGTCCGGTCGCCGAGCGCCTGATCACCAAGGCGAAGAAGGGCGACATCCACAACCGTCGCCTGGTGCTGCAGTCGATCACCGACAAGGGGATCGTCCACACCCTCTTCACCGAGATCGCCCCGCGTTACTCGGAGCGTCCCGGTGGCTACACCCGCATCACCAAGATCGGCAACCGTCGTGGCGACAACGCCCCGATGGCCGTGATCGAGCTGGTCGAGGGCGAGATCGCCAAGAAGGCGACCGTCGCCGAGGCCGAGGCCGCCACCAAGCGCGCCGTCAAGGAGGCCGACGAGGCCCCCAAGGCCGAGGAGACCAAGGCCGACGAGGCCGCCGAGGAGTCGAAGGACGCGTAAGCGTTCTTCCAGGCTGTTCCGTGTGCGGGCCCGTACCCCCTGGGGTGCGGGCCCGTTCCCGTGTGTTTGAGAGGATCTTCCGCGTGAGCGACGACGTGCAGGACGGTTTCGTACGGGTCCGGCTGGACCTTTCGTACGACGGCAGGGACTTCTCCGGCTGGGCCAGGCAGGCCGGGGGACGGCGGACCGTGCAGGGCGACATCGAGGCGGCCCTGCGGACCGTGACCCGGTCCCAGGAGACGTACGAGCTGACCGTCGCCGGCCGGACCGACTCCGGGGTGCACGCGCGCGGGCAGGTCGCCCACGTCGACCTGCCCGTGGAGCTGTGGGAGGAGCACCGCGACAAGCTGCTGCGGCGGCTCGCCGGGCGCCTCTCGCACGACGTGCGGGTCTGGTCCCTGACCGAGGCCCCCGCCGGCTTCAACGCCCGCTTCTCCGCGATCTGGCGCCGCTACGCCTACCGCGTCACCGACAACCCCGGCGGGGTCGACCCGCTGCTGCGCGGGCACGTCCTCTGGCACGACTGGGCCCTCGACATGGACGCCATGAACGAGGCCGCCGCCGCGCTCGTCGGCGAGCACGACTTCGCCGCGTACTGCAAGAAGCGCGAGGGCGCCACCACCATCCGCACCCTCCAGGAGCTGCGCTGGGAGCGGCGGCCCGGCGGCGTCCTCGAAGCGACCGTGAAGGCGGACGCCTTCTGCCACAACATGGTCCGCTCGCTCGTCGGCGCCCTGCTCTTCGTCGGCGACGGGCACCGGCCGGTGGACTGGCCGGGCAAGGTGCTCGCGGCCGGCGTCCGGGACTCGGCCGTGCACGTCGTGCGCCCGCACGGGCTCACCCTCGAAGAGGTCGGCTACCCGGCCGACGAGCTGCTCGCCGCCCGCAACAAGGAGGCGCGCAACAAGCGGTCACTGCCCGGGAGCGCCGGCTGCTGCTGAGGCCTGGGCGCGCCCGCGGGCGTAGATCTGGTTGAAGGCGAAGGTGCCGAGGTCGTCGCTGGCCCGGAAGACGCCCTGGTCGGCCTTGGTGACCTTCCTGCCGCTGGTGAAGCCGGCCTGGGTGAAGTAGGCGTACCGGCCGATCGAGTTCGACCGGCGCAGGCAGACCGTGGCGTGGCAGAAGTCGCCCACGCCCGCGCCGACCAGGGGGGCGACGCCGCCGGTGGCCTGGCCCTTCGCCTTGAGGGCCGCGGCCTCGGAGGGGAAGACGGCGACGCCGACGGTGACCGCCACGCCGTCCCTCACGTAGGTGGCGCGGAGCACCTCCCGGCAGCCGTTCCTCTTCAGGACGGTGCCGAGGCCGCCCTGGGTGACGGCCGCGCAGTTCGTCGTGGCGGAGGTCGCGCCCTTCTTGTACGGGCGGCCGCTCATGGTCAGCTTCCTGCCCGGGAAGAGGCCCTCGGCGGTGAGCGGGGCCTTGTCCTTCTTCGGGTCCGAGATGTAGTCCTTCGGGTTCGGCGGGGGCGGCGGCGCCACCGAGGAGAACGTCGGCTCGGGGGTGGGGGCCTCGGTGGGGGAGGCCGAGGCGGTGGGGGTCCCGCCGCCCTTCCCGGCGGTGTCGTCCTTCGTGCCGCTGGCCACCACGGCGGTGGCGACGACCGCGCCGACGACCAGGGTGGCCAGGACGCCGCCGCCGATCATCAGCCGGCGCCTGCGGCGGTTGCGGGAGGCCGAGGCGTCGGCCAGGGCGCTCCAGTCGGGGGTGGGGCCGCCGCCCTGCGGGCCGGGGAAGGGGGCCGGAGCGCTGCTGCCCTGAGGGCCGGGGTAGCCGTAGCCGCCCGCCCCCTGCCCGTACCCCTGGCCCTGCCCGTACCCCTGCTGCCCGTGGCCGCCGGGCTGCTGCCCGTGCCCCTGGCCCTGCTCGCCGTACCCCTGCTGCCCCTGTTGCGGCGGCTCCTGCGGCCACTGCGGTCCCCCAAAGCTCATGCCGCGCATCCTAAACCGGTTGGGCCGGGCCGACGCGGGCGGCGACAATGCACCTCATGGGACACGTCGAGGCCGCACATCTGGAGTACTACCTTCCCGACGGGAGGGTCCTGCTCGGGGACGCCTCCTTCCGGGTGGGGGAGGGGGCCGTCGTCGCCCTCGTCGGGGCCAACGGCGCCGGAAAGACCACGCTGCTCCGGATGATCGCCGGAGAGCTCAAGCCGCACGGCGGCTCCGTCACCGTCAGCGGCGGCCTCGGCGTGATGTCGCAGTTCGTCGGCTCCGTACGGGACGGCTCGACCGTCCGCGACCTGCTCGTCTCGGTCGCGCAGCCCCGGATCCGGGAGGCCGCGAAGGCGGTCGACGAGGCCGAGCACCTGATCATGACCGTCGACGACGAGGCCGCGCAGATGGCGTACGCGCAGGCGCTCTCCGACTGGGCCGAGGTGCAGGGGTACGAGGCGGAGACCCTCTGGGACATCTGCACCACGGCCGCGCTCGGCGTCCCGTACGACAAGGCGCAGTTCCGGGAGGCCCGGACGCTCTCCGGCGGCGAGCAGAAGCGGCTGGTGCTCGAAGCGCTGCTGCGCGGCCCCGACGAGGTGCTGCTCCTGGACGAGCCGGACAACTACCTCGACGTGCCCGGCAAGCGGTGGCTGGAGGAGCGGCTGCGGGAGACCCGCAAGACCGTGCTCTTCATCTCCCACGACCGGGAGCTGCTCTCCCGGGCCGCGCAGAAGATCGTCGCGGTCGAGCCCGGCCCGGCCGGTTCGGACGTGTGGGTGCACGGCGGCGGCTTCGACACCTTCCACGACGCGCGGCGGGAGCGGTTCGCCCGCTTCGAGGAGCTGAAGCGGCGCTGGGAGGAGAAGCACGCCCAGCTGAAGAAGCTCGTGGTGAACCTGCGGCAGGCGGCCTCGATCAGCCACGAGCTGGCCTCGCGGTACGCGGCGGCGCAGACCCGGCTGCGGAAGTTCGAGGAGGCCGGGCCGCCGCCGGAGCCGCCGCGCGAGCAGGACATCCGGATGCGGCTGCGCGGAGGACGGACCGGGGTCCGGGCCGTGACCTGCGAGAACCTTGAGCTGACCGGTCTGATGAAGCCGTTCTCGCTGGAGGTCTTCTACGGGGAGCGGGTCGCCGTCCTCGGCTCGAACGGCTCCGGCAAGTCGCACTTCCTGCGGCTGCTCGCCGGGGACGACTCGGTCGCGCACACCGGGACGTGGAAGCTGGGCGCCCGGGTCGTGCCCGGCCACTTCGCGCAGACCCACGCCCACCCGGAGCTGGCCGGGCGCCCGCTCGTCGACATCCTGTGGACCGAGCACTCCAAGGACCGGGGCGGGGCGATGTCCGTGCTGCGCCGGTACGAGCTGGAGCGCCAGGGCGACCAGCCCTTCGACAAGCTCTCGGGCGGCCAGCAGGCCCGGTTCCAGATCCTGCTGCTCGAACTGGCGGGGACGACCGCGCTGCTCCTCGACGAGCCGACGGACAACCTGGACCTGGAGTCGGCCGAGGCGCTCCAGGACGGTCTGGAGTCGTACGAGGGGACGGTGATGGCCGTCACGCACGACCGGTGGTTCGCGAAGAGCTTCGACCGCTATCTGGTCTTCGGCTCCGACGGGGTCGTGCGGGAGACCACCGAGCCGGTGTGGGACGAGCGGCGGGTCGACCGGGCGCGGTAGGGCCCGCGCGTTTTGACCCGTCCGGGGGGGCGCGGGTACTGTTGCGGTTTGTTATGCGTAGTGGCTTCGTCGTTCTCACGCGAAGGGCCTCCTGCGCAGGTTCCCTGGAGCAGTTACCAGTGGCTCGCATACGGGCGGCGTCCCGGCAGTGCAGGCCCCAGCTGCATGATCGCTTCAGGTGTGTCTGGACTCCATCCACTGAAGAAGCGAAGGCTACGAAGTGCGTACGTACAGCCCCAAGCCCGGCGATGTCACTCGCCAGTGGCACATCATCGACGCGCAGGACATCGTCCTGGGCCGTCTGGCGACCACGGCCGCGAACCTCCTCCGAGGCAAGCACAAGCCGGTGTACGCCCCCCACATGGACATGGGCGACTTCGTCATCATCATCAACGCCGACAAGGTCCACCTGTCCGGCAACAAGAAGACCCAGAAGCTGGCGTACCGCCACTCCGGCTTCCCGGGCGGTCTGCGCTCCGTCCGCTACGACGAGCTGCTGTCCAAGAACCCCGAGAAGGCCGTCGAGAAGGCCATCAAGGGCATGATCCCCAAGAACACCCTGGGCCGTCAGATGCTCTCGAAGCTGAAGGTCTACGCGGGCGAGAACCACCCGCACGCTGCTCAGCAGCCGGTCCCGTTCGAGATCACCCAGGTCGCGCAGTAGTTCCGGCCACACCCCCTAAGAACGAAAGAAATCTGAGGAGCATCGTGGCCGAGACCACCCCCGAGACCCCCGTCGACGAGTTCGAGGGCGTCGAGGAGTACACCACCGAGACCGAGCTCGTCGAGGGTGAGTACACCTCCGAGTCGCTCGCGTCCCGCTTCGGCGACCCGCAGCCGGCCGCCGGCCTGGGCCGTCGCAAGAACGCCATCGCCCGCGTCCGGATCGTTCCGGGCACCGGCAAGTGGAAGATCAACGGTCGCACCCTTGAGGACTACTTCCCCAACAAGGTGCACCAGCAGGAAGTCAACGAGCCCTTCAAGGTGCTCGAGCTCGACAACCGCTACGACGTCATCGCCCGCATCGCGGGTGGCGGTGTCTCCGGTCAGGCCGGCGCCCTGCGCCTCGGCGTGGCCCGTGCGCTGAACGAGGCGGACGTCGAGAACAACCGCCCGGCGCTGAAGAAGGCCGGCTTCCTCTCCCGCGACGACCGTGCGGTCGAGCGCAAGAAGGCCGGTCTCAAGAAGGCCCGCAAGGCCCCGCAGTACAGCAAGCGTTAATCGCCTGCTCGGTCTGCATTCCGTACGCCCCGGCGGCACTGCCCGTGCCGTCGGGGCGTACGTTTTTTCATACGCTCTTTCATAAGCTCGGGCACGCATTCTCGGAGGACAGCTGTGGGACGACTCTTCGGCACGGACGGCGTACGCGGCGTCGCCAACGCGGATCTGACGGCGGAGCTGGCGCTCGGCCTCTCCGTGGCGGCGGCGCACGTGCTCGCCGAGGCGGGCACCTTCGCGGGCCATCGGCCGACCGCCGTGGTCGGCCGCGACCCGCGCGCGTCCGGAGAGTTCCTGGAGGCCGCCGTCGTGGCCGGCCTCGCCAGCGCCGGAGTCGACGTGCTGCGCGTCGGCGTCCTGCCCACCCCGGCCGTGGCCCACCTCACCGGCGTCCTCGGCGCCGACCTCGGCGTGATGCTCTCCGCGAGCCACAACGCCATGCCCGACAACGGCATCAAGTTCTTCGCGCGCGGCGGCCACAAGCTGGCCGACGAACTGGAGGACAAGATCGAAGCCGTGTACGAGGAGCACCGCACGGGCGCCCCCTGGGACCGTCCGACCGGTGCCGGCGTCGGCCGCGTCCGCGACTACGACGAGGGCTTCGACACGTACGTCGCCCACCTCATCGCGGTCCTCCCCAACCGGCTCGACGGTCTGAAGGTCGTCCTGGACGAGGCCCACGGCGCCGCCTCCCGCGTCTCGCCCGAGGCCTTCGCCCGCGCCGGCGCCGAGGTCGTCACCATCGGCGCCCGGCCGGACGGCCTCAACATCAACGACGGCTGCGGCTCCACCCACCTGGAGCCGCTCCGGGCCGCCGTGGTCGAGCACGGCGCCGACCTGGGCATCGCGCACGACGGCGACGCCGACCGCTGCCTCGCCGTGGACGCGGCGGGCAACGAGGTCGACGGCGACCAGATCCTCGCCGTGCTCGCCCTCGCCATGCGCGAGGCCGGCACCCTGCGCGGCGACACGGTCGTCGCGACCGTCATGTCCAACCTGGGCTTCAAGCTCGCCATGGAGCGCGAGGGCCTGAACCTCGTCCAGACGGCGGTCGGCGACCGCTACGTCCTGGAGTCCATGAAGCAGCACGGCTACGCGCTCGGCGGCGAGCAGTCGGGCCACGTCATCGTGCTCGACCACGCCACCACCGGCGACGGCACCCTCACCGGCCTCATGCTGGCCGCCCGGGTCGCCGCCACCGGCAAGTCCCTCGCGGACCTCGCCGGCGTGATGGAGCGGCTGCCGCAGATCCTCATCAACGTGAAGGACGTCGACAAGTCGCGCGTCACCACCTCCGGCGATCTGGCCGCCGCCGTCGCCGAGGCCGAGCGCGAGCTCGGCTCGACGGGCCGGGTGCTGCTCCGCTCCTCGGGCACCGAGCCGCTGGTCCGCGTCATGGTCGAGGCCGCCGACATCGAGCAGGCCCGGTCGGTCGCGCAGCGCCTCGCGGACGTCGTGAAGTCCGCGCTGGGCTAGCCTTTCTGAGGCACCGTCATGCGGAAGGGCCCCGTCGCACCGGACTCCGGTACGGCGGGGCCCTCTTCCGTCGGCGGCCTTCTCCCGTCGGCGGCCCTCTTCCCTCAGCGGTCCTTGCGCGACGGGCGGCGCCAGCGGCCGCGCTGGGTGTCCCACAGGGCCCGCTGCGCGTACAGCGTCGCCGTCCCGGCGAGGACGATGCCGAAGAGGTTGAGCGCGAGCTGCTCGACCGAGCCGCCCATCTGGCCCAGGTCGCCGTAGGCGAGCGCCACGGCCGCGTTCGCGCCCGCCGGGACCGTCGTCACCGAGATCGCCACGCCCACCAGGGCCCCCGACTTGGCGGAGGTCAGGGAGAGCGTGCCGGCCGCGCCGGCGAGCAGCGCCACGACGAAGGAGAACGGGTCCGGCTGCCAGATGAAGCGGGTGTTGGGGCGCTCCGCCTCCAGCTGGGCCCGGCTGAACAGGTCGAGCGCGTCCATCGCCATGCTGAACAGCGTGGTGGCCGCGATCGCCACCGCGAAGCCCACGAACAGCGCGAGCAGCGAGCGCGCGGCCAGCCTCGGGGCCCGCCGCACCACCGCCGTGCAGATCCCGGCGAGCGGGCCGAACTCCGGACCGACCGCCATCGCGCCCACGATCAGGATCGCGTTGTCCAGGACGACGCCGCAGGCCGCGAGCATCGTGGCCAGGACCATGAACGCGCAGTACGTGGCCGAGAGCGTCGACTCCTCGTGCGTCGCCTCGGTGAGCTCCTCCCAGAGCACCGCGTCGGCGGCCTCGCCGGGCGCCTCCCGCTCGGCGGCGTCGGCCCGCTCGGACAGCGACAGGTCGATGTCCTGGACGGCGATGGAGCCGTCCCGGACGATCCCGAGGCCGCGCAGCTCGCGGAGGAGCTCGTCGCCCGCCTCGCGGGCCACGTCGCACGTCACCACGTCCCCGGCCGGGTCGCGGGCCGCGCCGGGCAGGACCACCAGATGGGCGGTCCCGACGGTCGACTCGATCAGGTCGGTCGCGGCCCGGGTGCGGTCGGGCGGGACGATCATCCGCAGATGCAGCATGCGCAGAGCCTACGGAGCCCTGCGGCGGTTCAGAGCTTGCGCAGGCTCAGCTTCTGCACCTTGTGGTCGGGGCCCTTGCGGACCACGAGGGTCGCCCGGCCGCGCGTGGGCGCCACGTTCTCCAGCAGGTTGACCTTGTTGACGGTCCGCCACATGGTGCGGGCGTAGTCGAAGGCCTCCTCCTCGGAGACCTGGGTGTAGCGGCGGAAGTACGAGGAGGGGTCCTGGAACGCGGTGTCGCGCAGCTTGCGGAAGCGGTTCAGGTACCAGCGCTCGATGTCCTCCGTCCGCGCGTCCACGTACACCGAGAAGTCGAAGTAGTCGGCGAGGCCGACGCGGGTCCGGCCGTCCTTGCCGGGCAGGGCGGGCTGGAGGACGTTCAGGCCCTCCACGATCAGGACGTCCGGGCGGCGGACGACGAGCCGCTCGCCGGGCACCCGGTCGTAGATCAGGTGCGAGTAGACCGGCGCGGTGACCTCGTCCTTGCCCGCCTTGACGTCCGCGACGAACCGGGTCAGGGCCCGGCGGTCGTACGACTCGGGGAAGCCCTTGCGGGACATCAGGCCGCGCGCCTTCAGCTCCTCCATCGGGTAGAGGAAGGCGTCCGTGGTCACCAGCTCCACGCGCGGGTGCTCCGGCCAGCGGGCGAGCAGTGCCTGGAGGAGGCGGGAGACCGTCGACTTGCCGACGGCGACCGAGCCGGCGACCCCTATGACGAAGGGGGTGCCGCGCTGCTCGGCGCTCTCGCCGAGGAAGGTGTTCAGGGCGCCGCGCAGACCGCTGGTGGCCTGCACGTACAGGTTGAGCAGCCGGGACAGCGGCAGGTAGACGTCCCGCACCTCGTCGAGGTCGATGACGTCCCCGAGTCCGCGGAGCCGCTCGACCTCCTCGGCGGTGAGGGGCAGCGGGGTCTTGTCGCGCAGGGCGCTCCACTCGGCCCGGGTGAGGTCGACGTACGGGGTCGCCTCGGACGGACGGCGGTGTCCGTTTCCGTTGCGGGGGCCCTGGTGCCCGTCCCCGGGGCCATCCCCGCGGGCGCTTCGTGGCGGCGAAGTGATCACACCGCCATTGTCGGGGACCGGGGGCCGCCGTGGGTGGTGGGGTCGGTCACGCGGCAAAAGGGCTGGTCGTCCTCGCGGACCTGGGCGATCATGTCCCCTGCCGCGTGCACCTGGTCTCACGCGGGGGGAGCCGCCGTCCGGCGGCACGAAGAGAAGCAGAGAGCCACCACGCATGCGTACGTCCATCCGCACCGTCGCCGTCGCCACCACCGCCGTCTCCCTCGCCCTGCTCGCCACCGCCTGCGGCGGTGACAAGGGCACGGACTCCGGCAAGGGCTCCGCGGCGCCGAGCGCCTCCGCCACCGCCGCCCCCGCCGCCGAGGCGCTGTCCGCCGCCGAGCTGGAGAAGCTGATCGTCGAGCAGGCCGACCTGCCCGGCCACCAGGTGCAGAAGGCCAAGGCCACCGACGTGGTGAAGCCCGAGACCGTCTCCACCGACAAGGCCTCCTGCAAGCCGCTGGCCGACGCCATGTCGTTCATCGCGACCGGCGGCCCGGCCGCGTCCGCGCAGCGCAAGGCCATCGAGGTGCCCAAGAAGACGGGCTCGCCGGAGGACGCCCTGGGGGCGCTCGCCGCGCCGGTCACGGGCGTGACGCTCGGCTCGTACGAGGGGCAGGGCGCCCAGCAGGCCTTCGCCTCCCTGAAGACGGCCGGGACCGACTGCGCGGGCGGCTTCACGATCACCGGCGAGGGCGAGAAGGCGAAGGTCACCGAGGTGGCGCCGGAGACGCTGTCCGCGGGCGAGGAGGCGCTCGCCTGGACGGTGACCTCGGACGTGGACGGCGAGAAGTTCGTCACCAAGCTGGTCGCCTTCCGCCGGGGCAACACGCTGGCCTCGTTCTCCACGATCAGCTTCGGCGGCGAGGTCAAGGAGCTCCCGAAGGCCGTGATCGAGGCCCAGGCGAAGAAGCTGGGCTGACGCCGCCGGGACCCCGCCCGTCCCGCCGGACGGAGCCCGTGTCGGCTCCGTCCGGTGGGCCGGGTCGCGCCGTAGTCTTCCGACATGTGCGGAATCGTGGGATACGTCGGCGGTCAGCCGGCGCTTGATGTGGTGGTCGCGGGCCTCAGGCGGCTCGAATACCGGGGCTACGACTCGGCCGGTGTCGCGGTGCTCTCCGACGGGGGGCTCGCCGCGGCCAAGCGGGCGGGCAAGCTCGTCAACCTGGAGAAGGAGCTGGCCGAACGGCCGCTGCCCGGCGGCTCCGTGGGGGTGGGGCACACCCGCTGGGCGACCCACGGCGGCCCGACCGACGCCAACGCGCACCCGCACCTGGACAACGCCGGGCGGGTCGCCGTCGTCCACAACGGCATCATCGAGAACTTCGCCGCCCTGCGCGGGGAGCTGGCGGAGCGCGGCCACGACCTGGCGTCCGAGACGGACACCGAGGTCGTCGCGCACCTCCTCGCCGAGGAGTTCTCCTCCACCGGGGACCTGGCGGAGTCCATGCGGCTCGTGTGCCGGCGGCTCGACGGGGCGTTCACCCTGGTCGCCGTGCACGCCGACCAGCCGGGCACCGTCGTCGGCGCCCGCCGCAACTCCCCGCTCGTCGTCGGCGTCGGCGAGGGCGAGAACTTCCTCGCCTCCGACGTCTCCGCCTTCATCGCCCACACCCGCGCCGCGATCGAGCTGGGCCAGGACCAGGTCGTCGAGCTGACCCGGGAGGGCGTCACCGTCACCGACTTCGACGGGGTGCCCGCCGAGGTGCGGGCCTACCACGTCGACTGGGACGCCTCCGCCGCCGAGAAGGGCGGCTACGACCACTTCATGCTCAAGGAGATCGCCGAGCAGCCCAAGGCCGTCGCCGACACCCTCCTCGGCCGGATCGACGCCTCCGGGCGGCTCACCCTCGACGAGGTGCGCATCCCCGACACGGTGCTCCGCGAGGCCGACAAGATCGTCGTCGTCGCGTGCGGCACCGCCTTCCACGCCGGGCTCATCGCCAAGTACGCCATCGAGCACTGGACCCGGATCCCGTGCGAGGTCGAGCTGGCCAGCGAGTTCCGCTACCGGGACCCGATCCTGGGCCCGCGCACCCTGGTGATCGCGATCTCCCAGTCCGGCGAGACCATGGACACCCTGATGGCGCTGCGGCACGCGCGCGAGCAGGGCGCGAAGGTCCTCGCCGTCTGCAACACCAACGGCTCCACCATCCCGCGCGAGTCCGACGCGGTGCTCTACACGCACGCCGGGCCCGAGGTCGCCGTCGCCTCCACCAAGGCCTTCCTGACCCAGCTCGTCGCCTGCTACCTGCTCGCGCTCTACCTCGGGCAGGTGCGCGGCACGAAGTGGGGCGACGAGATCCTCGACGTCGTGCGCGAACTCGCCCGCATCGGCGACGAGGTGGAGCGCGTCCTGGAGACGATGGAGCCGGTGCGGGCCCTCGCCCGCTCCCTCGCCCACAAGGACACCGTCCTCTTCCTCGGCCGCCACGTCGGCCACCCGGTGGCCCTGGAGGGCGCCCTGAAGCTCAAGGAGCTGGCGTACATGCACGCCGAGGGCTTCGCGGCGGGCGAGCTCAAGCACGGGCCGATCGCGCTCATCGAGGAGGACCTGCCGGTCGTGGTCGTGGTGCCCTCGCCCAAGGGCCGGTCCGTCCTGCACGACAAGATCGTCTCCAACATCCAGGAGATCAGGGCGCGCGGCGCCCGCACGATCGTGATCGCGGAGGAGGGCGACGAGACGGTCGTCCCGTACGCCGACCACCTCGTCCGGATCCCCGCCACGCCTACGCTGCTCCAGCCGCTGGTCTCCACGGTGCCGCTCCAGGTCTTCGCCTGCGAGCTCGCCACCGCGCGGGGCAACGAGGTCGACCAGCCGCGCAACCTGGCCAAGTCCGTGACCGTGGAGTGAGTGGGAAATGATCATCGGGGTGGGGATCGACGTGGCGGAGATCGACCGGTTCGCGGCGTCGATCGAACGGACGCCGGGGCTTCTGGACCGGCTCTTCGTCGAGGACGAGCTGCTGCTCCCGAGCGGCGAGCGGCGCGGGGTGGCCTCGCTCGCCGTGCGGTTCGCCGCGAAGGAGGCCCTCGCGAAGGCGCTCGGCGCGCCGGCCGGACTGCACTGGACGGACGCCGAGGTGTACGTCGAGGAGACCGGGCGGCCGCGCCTGCGGGTGCGGGGGACGGTGGAGGCCCGGGCGGTGGAGCTGGGCGTGCGGCACTGGCACGTGTCGCTGAGCCACGACGCGGGGGTGGCGTCGGCGGTGGTGATCGCGGAGGGGTGAGGCGTACGCCGCGGGGCCCGGCCGTTCGGAAACGGCCGGGCCCCGGGGCGTACGGCGCGCGCGGCTGCCAGGGCCGGCGACAGGATGTGTGTACCGCGCGCGTGCGGAGCGGCATGACGCCGTCCGACTTACTTAGGTAAGCCTAAGCTAAGTTGAATGGCGGACGATGTCAACCCTCCTCCGGGCGGCCCCCCGCCGCCTGCGGCAGACTGCGGGGCATGCGTACCGCTCACCGCGTGGAGACCGTCCGGGCCGCCGAGGCCGCCCTCATGGCCCGCCTTCCGGAAGGCGCCCTCATGGGCAGGGCCGCCGCCGGACTCGCCGCCGCCTGCTGCTCGCTGCTCGGGAGGGGGCGGGTGTACGGGGCCCGGGTCGTCGTCCTCGCCGGGACCGGCGACAACGGCGGCGACGCCCTGTACGCCGGGGCCCGGCTCGCCCGGCGCGGCGCGGGCGTGACCGCCGTGCTGCTCGGCGCGCGCGCCCACGAGGGCGGGCTCGCGGCGCTCCTGGCGGCGGGCGGACGGGTCGCGGACGACCCCTTCGAGCCGCTCGCCGGCGCCGACCTCGTCCTCGACGGGATCACCGGCATCGGCGGGAGCGGGGGGCTGCGGCCCGACGCCGTCCCCGTCGCCCGGGCCGCGCGCGGCTCCGACGCCGTCGTCGTCGCCGTCGACCTGCCGAGCGGCGTCGACGCCGACACCGGGGAGGTCGCGGGGGAGGCGCTGCGGGCCGACGTGACGGTCACCTTCGGGACGTACAAGCCGGGGCTGCTCGTCGACCCGGCCCACGCCTACGCGGGCGCGCTGCGGCTCGTGGAGATCGGGCTCGGCGCGACCCTGCCCGGGGTGCCGGACCTCGAAGCGCTCCAGCACGAGGACGTGGCGCGCCTGCTGCCGGTGCCGGACGCCGAGAGCGACAAGTACCGGCGCGGGGTCGTCGGCGTCGTCGCCGGCTCCGCCCGCTACCCCGGCGCCGCCGTCCTCGCCGTGACCGGGGCGCTGCGGGGCGGGGCGGGGGCCGTGCGGTACGTCGGGGCCGGCGGGGAGGCGGTGCTCGCCGCGCACCCCGAGACCCTGGTGCACACCGGGCCGCCGCGGAAGGCCGGACGGGTCCAGGCCTGGGTCGTCGGGCCGGGCCTCGGCGAGGAGCCCGGGGCGCGGGAGGCGGTCGCGGACGTCCTCGCCTCGGACGTGCCGGTCCTGGTCGACGCGGACGGGCTGCGGGGGCTCGACCCGGCGGCCGTACGGGGCCGGGGCGCCCCGACCCTCCTCACCCCGCACGCGGGCGAGGCGGCGGCGCTGCTCTCCGCCACGCGGGAGGAGGTCGAGGCGGGACGGCTCGCGGCGGTCCGCGAACTGGCCGCCCGCTTCGGCGCGACGGTCCTCCTCAAGGGCTCCACGACGCTGGTGCACGGGGGCACCGGTCCCGTACGGGTGAACCCGACCGGGACGTCCTGGCTCGCCACCGCCGGAAGCGGCGACGTCCTCTCCGGCCTCGCGGGCTCGCTGCTCGCGGCGGGCCTCCCGCCCGTCGACGCGGCCTCCTGCGCCGCCTACCTCCACGGCCTCGCGGCCCGCCGCGCCTCGTCGGGCACGGCCCCGGTGACGGCCATGGAGGTGGCGGGGGGGCTGCGGGGGGCGTGGGGGGACGTGATGGCCCCGTCGTAGGGCCGGGGCCTTTCCCCGTCCCCTCCCTTCCCGAACCCCCGCCGGGGCGCGTTCGGTTCGCCGACTCGCCCGGGTTCGTGCGGGAACGTTCCCGTTCGTTCCGCCGTCGCGGGCCGCTCCGGGGCGTGAGGGGGCGGGGTGCCGCCCGGCAGGGTGATCGGGGCTACAGCCCGGGGAAGCGGTGGCCGGGGCCGTACCTGAGAGACTGGGCGCGATGACTGAGACACCGCCGCCCCGCAGAGCCCGCGCCGAGATCGACCTCGGGGCGCTGCGTGCGAACGTCCGCACGCTGCGCGCCCGCGTCGCCCCCCACGTCCGGATCATGGCCGTGGTCAAGGCCGACGCGTACGGACACGGCGCCGTGCGCTGTGCCCGGGCCGCCCTGGAGGCGGGGGCGGACTGGCTCGGTACGGCCACCCCGCACGAGGCGCTCGCGCTGCGGGCCGCCGGGATCACGGACGTTCCCGTCATGTGCTGGCTCTGGACCCCGGGGGACCCCTGGGACCGGGGCATCGAGGCCGGGCTCGACATGTCCGTCAGCGGGATGTGGGCCCTGCGGGAGGTCGTCGCGGCCGCCCGCGCCACCGGGAAGAGCGCCCGCGTGCAGCTCAAGGCCGACACCGGGCTCGGCCGCAACGGCTGCCAGCCCGCCGACTGGCCCGAGCTCGTCGGGGAGGCGCTCAGGGCCGAGGCCGAGGGGCTGCTCAAGGTCACCGGGCTCTGGTCGCACCTCGCCTGCGCCGACGAGCCCCACCACCCCTCCATCGCCGCCCAGCTCGACGTCTTCCGCTCGATGCTCGACTACGCCGAGAAGGCCGGCGTCGAGCCCGAGGTCCGGCACATCGCCAACTCGCCGGCCACCCTCACCCTCCCCGAGGCCCACTTCGACCTGGTCCGGCCCGGCATCGCCGTCTACGGCATCTCGCCCGGCCCCGAGCTCGGCACCTCCGCCGAACTCGGCCTGCGGCCCGTCATGTCGCTCAAGGCGGGCGTCGCGCTCGTCAAGCAGGTCCCGGCCGGGCACGGCGTGAGCTACGGCCACCACTACGTCACCGGGACCGAGACCACCCTCGGGCTCGTGCCCGTCGGGTACGCCGACGGCGTCCCCCGGCACGCCTCCGGCCGCGGTCCCGTCCTCGTCGGGGACACCGTCCGCACGATCGCCGGCCGCGTCGCCATGGACCAGTTCGTGCTCGACCTCGGCGGGGAGACCCCCGAGCCCGGCACCGAGGCCGTGCTCTTCGGCCCCGGCGACCGGGGCGAACCGACCGCCGAGGACTGGGCGGTGGCCGCCGACACCATCGCGTACGAGATCGTCACCCGGATCGGCGCGCGCGTCCCGCGCGTCTACCTGGGCGAATGAGGAGGAGCGCTCGTGGGGGAGTCCAGTAGCGGCGGCACCTGGCGCCGCGCCGGTTTCGCCGGCGCCGCGATAGGCGTCCTGGCGGCCGGAGCCGCCGCCGGAGTGGCCGTCGAGCGGCTCACGGTGGGCCGTTCCGTACGCCAGAAGGCACGGCTCGCCCTGGACGCCACCGGCCCCTACGGGGGGCTCCGGGGCACCCCCGGCCGCGCCCTCGCCGACGACGGGACCGTGCTCTACTACGAGGTCGACGAGGTCGGCGAGGTCGGTGCCGGTGACGGCGCCGAGGTCCCCGCCCGGCTCCGGCGGCTCTTCGGGCGCCGCGAACCCGCCCCCGTCACCGTCGTCTTCAGCCACGGCTACTGCCTCAACCAGGACTCCTGGCACTTCCAGCGGGCCGCCCTGCGCGGTCTCGTGCGGACCGTCCACTGGGACCAGCGCAGCCACGGGCGCTCGGGGCAGGGCGTCGCCCAGGCCGGTCCCGACGGCGTCCCCGTCTCCATCGAGCAGCTCGGCCGCGACCTCAGGGCCGTCGTCGACGTCGCCGCCCCCGAGGGCCCCCTCGTCCTCGTCGGGCACTCCATGGGCGGCATGACGGTGATGGCGTTCGCCGAGCTGTACCCGGAGCTGATGCGCGACCGGGTCGTCGGCGTCGCCTTCGTCGGCACCTCCGCGGGGAAGCTGAACGAGGTCACGTACGGCCTCCCCGTCATGGGCGTCAACGCCGTCCGGCGGATCCTGCCGGGGATCCTGCGGACCCTCGGCGCCCAGGCGGAGCTGGTCGAGCGCGGCCGCCGGGCGACGGCCGACCTCTTCGCCGGGCTCGTCAAGAAGTACTCGTTCGCCTCGAAGGACGTCGACCCGGCGGTCGCCCGCTTCGCCGAGCGGATGATCGAGTCCACCCCCATCGACGTGGTCGCCGCCTTCTATCCGGCCTTCGCGGAGCACGACAAGTCCGCCTCCCTGCCCGCCCTCCGCGACCTGCCGGTGCTCGCGCTCGCCGGGGACCGCGACCTCGTCACCCCCAGCTCCCACACCGAGGCCATCGCCGCCCTCCTCCCGGAGGCGGAGCTGGTGATCGTCCCGGACGGGGGCCACCTGGTGATGCTGGAGCACCCGGAGGCCGTCACCGACCGGCTCGCCGACCTGCTCGTACGGGCCGGGGCCGTGCCGGAGCCGACGACGGCGAGGACGGACCCCGGAAAAAGCTAGATTGGCGGCATGGAAGCAGCGCACCCGCCCGTACCCGCCGACACCACGCCCGTCTCCGAGGCCACCCTCTCCGTCGACTCCCCGGAGCGGATGCGGGAGCTGGGCCGCCGGCTCGCCGGGATCCTCCGCCCCGGCGACCTCGTCATGCTCACCGGCGAGCTCGGCGCCGGGAAGACCACCCTCACCCGCGGCCTCGGCGAGGGGCTCGGGGTGCGCGGCGCCGTCACCTCCCCGACCTTCGTCATCGCCCGCGTCCACCCGTCCCTGGTCGGCGGCCCGGCCCTGGTCCACGTGGACGCGTACCGCCTCGGCGGCGGGCTCGACGAGATGGAGGACCTCGACCTGGACGTCTCGCTGCCCGAGTCCGTCGTGGTCGTGGAGTGGGGCGACGGCAAGGTCGAGGAGCTGACCGACGACCGGCTGCACGTCCTGATCCACCGCGTCACCGGCGACACCGAGGACGACCGGCGCACGGTCGTGCTGCGCGGCGTCGGGGCGCGCTGGACGGGGGAGGACCTGGGCGCGCTCTGACCTCCGGCCCCTCCGCCCCACGTAGGTTCCGACAACGTGTCGGCAAAATGTTGCGTGGGCCGTGCGCGCCGTGGTCCCATGGACGCACGAGCTGGTTAGGTCTACCTAACCTACGGGAGGCAGGCATGGCGACGCCGGAGCGCGCGGAACCCGATCGGGAGCACGTCACGATGAGCGAGCTGCTGGCGTCCTGCGCGGCCGCCCGCACCCTCTCGACCCCACCGGGACGGCGGCCCGAGGGCGACACCGCCGAGGACGCGTACGAGGAGCACGAGGCCGCCTAGGGGGTGTCCGGCGGACCACGGCCGAGGCCGCGTCGCCGGGCGGGCCCCGGGCCCGCCCGGAGCCGTGCGGTCGCGGATCAGGCGACGACGACGATCTTCTTGCCGATCACCGCGAACGTCCACAGCGCGTCCCCGTCGGCCCGCTTCATGCGGATGCCGCCGGTCTTCTTCGCCGGGTCCGGCTCCGGCATCGAGCCGTCCACCGCCGCGCTGAAGCCGACCGCCACGTCCTGGGTCGTCGCGAACCGCACCACGTGCTCGATCCGCACCCCGTCCGAGCCGCGCACCGTGCCCGACCGGGAGGTCACCGCGTACGCGCCCGGCGGCGGGGACACCGTGCTCGGCATCACCGTGAACGTGCGGGTGGCCTTGCCGTCGCCGCCCACCAGCCACACCCGGCGGTCGGCGAGGCCGTACACGACCCGCTCCCCGGTGCCCGAGGCCGCCGGGACGGCGAGGGGGTCGCGGGCCGGCCGTTTCGGGCCGCCGCCGGGGGAGGCCGAGGGGGCCGTCGTGCTCGGGGCCTTCGGCTTGGCCGAGAGGTCCGCGGGGACGTTCGCGGAGGCCTGGTAGGCGAGGAAACAGACCGCGGCGACCGCCACCGCCGTGAGCCCGGCCACGAATCCCGAGCTGCTCCGTGCCACCGTGCCCACCTCTCGTACGAATGTGTCGAAGGGTGACGGTAGCAGCCGCCGCCCCGGGGGTCGGGGCAGCGTGCCCGGGAGCCGTAGGCTGTTCGCGTGCTGTTGCTCGCCATGGATACCGCCACCCCCGCCGTCACCGTCGCCCTCCACGACGGCGAGGCCGTCGTCGCCTCCTCGACCCGGGTCGACGCCCGCCGCCACGGGGAACTGCTGCTGCCCGCCGTCGACCGGGTCCTCGCCGAGGCGGGCCTGAAGCTCGACGCGGTCACCGGCGTGGTCGTCGGCGTCGGCCCCGGTCCGTACACCGGCCTGCGCGTCGGCCTCGTCACGGCCGCGGCCTTCTCGTCCGCGCTCGGCGTGCCCGTGCACGGCCTGTGCACCCTCGACGGCCTCGCGTACGCCTCCGGGATCGACGAGCCCTTCGCCGTCGCCACGGACGCGCGCCGCAAGGAGGTCTACTGGGCGCGCTACGACGACCACCGCACCCGCACGACCGACGCGGCCGTCGACCGGCCCGCCGACATCGCCGAGTCCCTCGCCGGGCTCCCGGTCGTCGGCGCGGGCGCCCGCCTCTACCCCGAGGCCTTCCCCGACGCCCGCGACCCCGAGCACCAGTCGGCCGCCGCGCTCGCCGCCCTCGCGGCGGAGCGGCTGGCGGCGGGGGACGCCGAGGGCTTCCTCGACCCGCTGCCGATGTACCTGCGCCGCCCCGACGCCCAGGTGCCGAAGAACTACAAGGTGGTCACGCCCAAGTGACCGGCGGCGCGGAACTGCGCGAGATGCGCTGGTGGGACATCGAACCGGTGCTCGCCCTGGAGGACGAGCTGTTCCCCGAGGACGCCTGGTCGGCCGGGATGTTCTGGTCCGAGCTCGCGCACTCCCGGGGGCCGGGCGCCACCCGCCGGTACGTCGTCGCGGAGGACCCCGGCGGCCGTCTCGTCGGCTACGCCGGGCTCGCCGCCGCCGGCGGCCTCGGCGACGTGCAGACCATCGCCGTCTCCCGCGACCAGTGGGGCACCGGGCTCGGCGCCCGGCTCCTCACCGACCTGCTCCAGCACGCCACCGCCTTCGAGTGCGACGAGGTCCTGCTCGAAGTGCGCGTGGACAACACCCGGGCCCAGAAGCTCTACGAGCGCTTCGGCTTCGAGCCCATCGGCTTCCGGCGCGGCTACTACCAGCCGGGAAACATCGACGCGCTCGTGATGCGACTGACCGTTCAAGGAACCGGGACTGAGATCTGATGGCTGACGAACCCCTCGTACTCGGCATCGAGACCTCCTGTGACGAGACCGGCGTCGGCATCGTCCACGGGACCACCCTGCTCGCCGACGCGATCGCCTCCAGCGTCGACACCCACGCCCGCTTCGGCGGCGTCGTGCCCGAGATCGCCTCCCGCGCGCACCTGGAGGCGATGGTCCCGACGATCGAGCGCGCCCTGAAGACCGCCGGGATCTCCGCCAAGGACCTCGACGGCATCGCCGTCACCGCCGGGCCCGGCCTCGCGGGCGCGCTGCTCGTCGGCGTCTCGGCGGCCAAGGCGTACGCCTACGCCCTCGGCAAGCCGCTCTACGGCGTCAACCACCTGGCCTCGCACATCTGCGTCGACCAGCTGGAGCACGGCAGGCTGCCCGAGCCGACGATGGCCCTCCTCGTCTCCGGCGGGCACTCCTCGCTGCTGCTCTCCACCGACATCACCTCCGACGTGCGCCCGATGGGCGCCACCATCGACGACGCGGCGGGCGAGGCCTTCGACAAGATCGCCCGCGTGCTCGACCTCGGCTTCCCCGGCGGCCCGGTCATCGACCGGCTCGCCAAGGAGGGCGACCCGAAGGCCATCGCCTTCCCGCGCGGTCTGAGCGGCGCCAAGGACCCGGCGTACGACTTCTCCTTCTCCGGGCTCAAGACCGCCGTGGCCCGCTGGATCGAGGCGAAGAGGGCGGCCGGCGAGGAGGTGCCGGTGCGGGACGTGGCCGCGTCCTTCCAGGAGGCGGTCGTGGACGTGCTCACCCGCAAGGCCGTCCGGGCCTGCAAGGACGAGGGCGTCGACCACCTGATGATCGGCGGCGGCGTGGCCGCGAACTCGCGGCTGCGGGCGCTCGCCCAGGAGCGCTGCGAGCGCGCCGGGATCCGGCTGCGGGTGCCCCGGCCGGGCCTGTGCACGGACAACGGCGCGATGGTCGCGGCCCTCGGCTCCGAGATGGTCGCCCGGGGCCGGGCCGCCTCCGACCTGGAGCTGTCGGCGGACTCCTCGCTGCCGGTGACGGACCCGCACGTGCCGGGCGCCCACGCGCACGACCACGATCACGTGCACGAGGTCAGCAAGGAGAACCTGTACTCGTGAGGCTCACCCTCATGTGGGAGGCGCGGGCCGCGCAGGGCCGGGGCCCCGAGCTCCTGGAGTGGGCCCGGGAGCGGTCCCGGGTCCTCGCGTACGAGCCGGTGCGCCGGGAGGTCTTCCGCGCGCCCCAGGACCGGGTCCTCGTGCTCACCTGGTGGGAGGCGGAGGCCTTCGACGCGGAGCTGCCCGAGCTGCCGGAACCGGACGCGGAGCTGATCACCCGGCCGGTCCACCGCTGGCGGTTCGAGGCGGTCGAGTAGCCGTACGGATGGATGTCCGATCGGCCACATGTTCGGTCGTCGGGCAACCTTTCGGGCCGTCCGGGCATCTCCTGGCGCGTGAAGAAGACGATCGCGCTCCGGGCGGCGCTGACCGCCGCGGCCCTGCTGGTGACCGGCTGCACGGCGGAGCGCCCCGCCGCCCCCGCACCCACCGCCCCGGCCCCGCCGACGTCGTCCGCGCCCCGGCCCACCGCGGGGACCGGCGCCCCGGGCGCCCCGGCGGCGGCCGCCGCGTACCGGAAGTGGGGGCTCAAGCCCTTCGCGGCCCCGCCCGCGCCGCCGGCGGTGAAGCCGGTGGTCCGCGGGGCGGGGGAGCCGGTGCCGGTGATCAGCGAGATCCCCACCGAGGAGAAGATCGTCTTCATCACGATCGACGACGGGGCGGAGAAGGACCCCGGGTTCGTCGCGATGATGAAGGAGCTGAAGGTCCCCTTCACGATGTTCCTCACCGACGCGGCCATCCGCGCCGACTACGCCTACTTCTCCCCGCTCGTCGCCCAGGGCCACGGCGTCGCCAACCACACCCTCACCCACCCCAATCTGCGCACCCTCTCCCAGGAGGCCCAGCGCCGGGAGATCTGCGGCCAGCAGGAGAAGCTGAAGGAGCGGTACGGCACGGCCCCGCGCCTCTTCCGCCCGCCGTACGGCAACTGGAACGAGGCCACGCGCGCGGCGGCCGGGACCTGCGGGGTGGACGCGATCGTGCTGTGGCGCGAGTCCATGCAGATCAAGAACATGCAGTACCAGCGCGGCGACCGGAAGCTCCACCCCGGCGACATCGTCCTGGCCCACTTCCGCGGCCCGTCCGAGCTCAAGGGCCGCACGATGACCGAGATGACGGCCACCATGCTCCGCCGCATCCAGGAGCAGGGCTTCACGGTGGCCCGCCTGGAGGACTACGTCTGAGGGCGCCGGGGGCGCGCCGCCCCGTGGGGACGCGGGCTCAGCGGCCCCCGCCCGCCGGCCGGCCGATCAGCATCGTCGGAGCCCCCGCGACCCGGGTGAGCAGCACCGTCGCCGCGTTCGGGCCCTTCGGTCTCACCCTGCGCCGGATCTCCTCCGGCTCGACCGCCGAGCCGCGCTTCTTCACGGTCAGGGTGCCGACCTCCCGCTCCCGCAGCAGCGCCTTCAACTTCTTGAGGTTGAAGGGGAGTTCGTCGGTGATCTCGTACGCGGCGGCATACGGGGTGGGGACGAGGGCGTCCGACGTGACGTACGCGATCGTCCCGTCGATCAGGCCGCCGTCCAGCTCCTCGGCCACCTCGGCCACCAGGTGCGCGCGGATGACCGCGCCGTCCGGCTCGTACAGGTAGCGGCCGACCGGCCGGACCGCCGGGTCGGGCAGTCCGCGCCCGGCGAGTGACGCGCCGGAGGGCAGCAGCGTGGCCCGGCGCGCGCCCGGCTCCGTGCCGCACCACAGCACCGCCTCCTTCACGTCCCCGCCGTCCGAGATCCACTCGGCCTCGGCCTCCGGCGGGACGGCCTCGTGCGGGATGCCCGGCGCCACCTTCAGGGCGGCGTGCGGGGCCCTCAGGGCCGCCTCGACGGCCCAGGACAGCGGCGGCGAGTACGCCTCCGGATCGAAGATCCTGCCCCGGCCGCCGCGCCGCGCGGGGTCCACGAAGACGGCGTCGTACGGGCCGGTGTCGATCTCCGTCACGTCCGCGCACCGGACCTCGATCAGGCCGGAGAGGCCGAGCGCGTCGGCGTTGGCGCGGACCGCCTCGGCGGTCAGCGGGTCGCGGTCGACGGCGAGGACGGAGATCCCGGCGCGGGCGAGGGCGATCGCGTCGCCGCCGATCCCGGAGCACAGGTCCGCCACGCTCCCGACGCCCAGCGCCTTCATCCGGGCCGCCCGGTACGCGCCGACCGAGGCCCGGGTCGACTGCTCGACGCCGTTGGGCGTGAAGTACATCCGGAACGCGTCCTCCGCGCCGAACTTCGCCACCGCCCGCTGCCGCAGCCGCGCCTGGCCGAGCGCCGCCGTGACCAGCTCGGCGGGATGGTCGCGGCGCAGCCGGGAGGCGACCGCCAGCTCCCGGGCGGGGTCGTAGTCGCGCAGGGCGGCGAGGAGCGTCTGCCCCTCGGGGGCGAGCAGGGCGGCGAAGGAGGCGAGATCGGTCACCCGTCCCATTCTGGGCCCTCGGGGGCTGTGGGCCGGCCGGGGGACGGTGGGGCGGGCACGGCGGTGTCGCGGCCCGGAGGAGCCGTCGCGCTGACAGGATGCGGCGCCATGCAGCTCGTACGACAAAAGGAAAAAAAGATGGCAAAAGGCGTGCACCGCTCCCGCCGGACGCTCGGGGCGGCGCTCGCCGTCGCCGCCCTCGCCTCCGCCGCCACGGCCTGCTCCGGCGCCGGGCCGGACCGCACCGCGCCGCCCTCCCCCGCCTCCGGCCGGCAGGCCCCGAAGCAGGGCGCCGCCGCCGCGCCCGAGTCGCAGGCGCGGAAGGCCGAGAAGCTCCGTCTCCAGAAGGCCGCCCGCGCGCTCGCCGCCAAGAAGTGGGGCCTCGCCAAGCCCCCGCTCGAAGCGCCCGCCCCGCCCGCCGTCAAGCCGAAGATCACCACCCGCAAGGGCTTCGAGACCAAGAGCGAGGGCGTGCCGCCCGTCTTCACCACCGTGCCGACCAAGGAGAAGATCGTCTTCCTCACGATCGACGACGGCTCGGAGAAGGACCCCGAACTGCTGCGGATGATGGACGAGCTGAAGATCCCCTACAGCGCCTTCCTCAGCGACTACGTCATCAGCGACGACTACGCCTACTTCGCCCGGATGCAGAAGTCGCAGAAGGGCGGGGTCGTCCTCAACAACCACACCCTCAACCACCGCTACCTGCCCGGACTCTCCTACAGCCGGCAGGAGCGCGAGATCTGCGGCATGCAGGACGTCATCGAGAAGAAGTTCGGCAAGCGGCCGACGCTCTTCCGCCCGCCCTACGGCAACTACAACGACGACACCCTGCGGGCGGCCGGGTCCTGCGGGATCAAGGCCGTCCCGCTGTGGGCCGCCGAGGCCTTCCCCGACCGCATGGAGTGGCGCGAGTGGGACCGGGACCTGCACCCCGGCGACATCGTCCTCACCCACTTCCGGGGCGAGGAGGACTGGAAGGGCAGCATGGCCGACATGGTCCGTCGCGTGATGAACGTGATCACGGCCAAGGGCTACGCGGTCGCGAAGCTGGAGGACTACGTGTGAGACCCGGGAGGCACCGACGGCGGCGGGCAGCCGCCCTGGCCGCGGCCGGAGCGCTGCTCGCCCTCCCGTCCCTCACCGCCTGCGCCTCTCCGGCCGGTCCGGTGGATTCGATCGAACGGCTCGGCCGGAGGGCGGCGGAGGGGATGGGCCCCCGGACCCCGGCGCGGCCGGTGGAGCGGGCGGCGGTGGAACGCGGGGCGGTCGAACGGATGGCGGTCGAACGGACGGCGGTCGAACGGGCGGCGGTGCGGGCCGGGGTCCCGGAAGGGAAGCGCTGCGAGGCGTCCGGGAAGGCCCGTACGGGACATGTGGGGGAGCCTGCCACCGGTCCCGGAAGCGGCCCCGGACGCGTCCGGGAGGTTCGTACGACCGCGCCCCCGATCACGCCACGGAGCGATGAATTGGCACTCCGCTTGACCGAGTGCTAATCGCGGTCATAGTCTCGGCTCTGGCACTCCCCACCGGAGAGTGCCAACACAGCGACGGGCAGGTCCGGCACCCGCGACGACGGATCCACCTGGTTCGCCACCTCAGACAGTCAACCCCGTGATCTCCGAAGGGGGAGGTCGGATCGTGACGACCACCAGCTCCAAGGTTGCCATCAAGCCGCTCGAGGACCGCATCGTGGTCCAGCCGCTCGACGCCGAGCAGACCACCGCCTCTGGCCTGGTCATCCCGGACACCGCCAAGGAGAAGCCCCAGGAGGGCGTCGTCCTGGCCGTGGGCCCGGGCCGCTTCGAGAACGGCGAGCGCCTGCCGCTCGACGTCAAGACCGGCGACGTCGTGCTCTACAGCAAGTACGGCGGCACCGAGGTGAAGTACAACGGCGAGGAGTACCTCGTCCTCTCGGCCCGCGACGTGCTCGCGATCGTCGAGAAGTAAGTCACCCCAGGCCAGAAGGCTTTGAGCTGCGCCCCGAGGCCCCATTCCTGGGCGCCCCGGGGCGCCGTTCGTTCCACCAGAATTCCGAGAGGGCTGAACCGCTCCCATGGCGAAGATCCTGAAGTTCGACGAGGACGCCCGTCGCGCCCTTGAGCGCGGCGTCAACAAGCTTGCCGACACGGTGAAGGTGACGATCGGCCCCAAGGGCCGCAACGTCGTCATCGACAAGAAGTTCGGCGCCCCCACCATCACCAACGACGGTGTCACGATCGCCCGCGAGGTCGAGATCGAGGACCCGTACGAGAACCTCGGCGCCCAGCTGGTGAAGGAGGTGGCGACCAAGACCAACGACATCGCGGGTGACGGCACCACCACCGCCACCGTGCTCGCCCAGGCCCTGGTCCGCGAGGGTCTGCGCAACGTCGCCGCCGGCGCCTCCCCGGCCGCCCTGAAGAAGGGCATCGACGCCGCCGTCAAGGCCGTGTCCGAGGAGCTCCTCGCCACCGCGCGTCCGATCGAGGACAAGTCCGACATCGCCGCCGTCGCCGCGCTCTCCGCGCAGGACCAGCAGGTCGGCGAGCTCATCGCCGAGGCGATGGACAAGGTCGGCAAGGACGGCGTCATCACCGTCGAGGAGTCCAACACCTTCGGCCTGGAGCTCGACTTCACCGAGGGCATGGCCTTCGACAAGGGCTACCTGTCCCCGTACATGGTGACCGACCAGGAGCGCATGGAGGCCGTCCTCGACGACCCCTACATCCTGATCAACCAGGGCAAGATCTCCTCGATCCAGGACCTGCTCCCGATCCTGGAGAAGGTCATCCAGGCCGGCGCCGGCAAGCCGCTCCTGATCATCGCCGAGGACGTCGAGGGCGAGGCCCTGTCGACCCTGGTCGTGAACAAGATCCGCGGCACCTTCAACGCCGTGGCCGTCAAGGCCCCCGGCTTCGGCGACCGCCGCAAGGCCATGCTCGGCGACATCGCCACCCTCACCGGTGCCACCGTCATCGCCGAGGAGGTCGGCCTCAAGCTCGACCAGGCCGGTCTGGACGTGCTCGGCACCGCCCGCCGCGTCACCATCACCAAGGACGACACCACCATCGTCGACGGTGGCGGCGACTCGTCCGAGGTGCAGGGCCGCGTCAACCAGATCAAGGCCGAGATCGAGTCCACGGACTCCGACTGGGACCGCGAGAAGCTCCAGGAGCGCCTCGCGAAGCTGGCCGGCGGCGTGTGCGTGATCAAGGTCGGCGCCGCCACCGAGGTGGAGCTGAAGGAGAAGAAGCACCGTCTGGAGGACGCCATCTCCGCGACCCGCGCCGCGGTCGAGGAGGGCATCGTCTCCGGTGGCGGCTCCGCGCTCGTCCACGCCGTCAAGGTCCTGGAGGGCAACCTCGACAAGACCGGCGACGAGGCCACGGGTGTCGCGGTCGTCCGCCGCGCCGCCGTCGAGCCGCTGCGCTGGATCGCCGAGAACGCCGGCCTGGAGGGCTACGTCATCACCTCCAAGGTGGCGGAGCTCGACAAGGGCCAGGGCTTCAACGCCGCGACCGGCGAGTACGGCGACCTGGTCAAGGCCGGCGTCATCGACCCGGTGAAGGTGACGCGCTCCGCCCTGGAGAACGCCGCCTCGATCGCCTCCCTCCTCCTCACCACCGAGACCCTCGTGGTGGAGAAGAAGGAAGAGGAGCCCGCGGACCACGGCCACGGCGGCCACGGCCACTCCCACTGAGGCCCGTAGCCGACCACTGAGGCCCGGTGCCCCCGTCGCGGGGGCACCGGGCCTCGGCGTTCCCCCGTACTCCCCGCCTACTCCTCCACGGCGCCGAGCCGCTCCATCAGCCCGAGCATGTCGTACTGCCACCAGTCCTCGACGACCTTGCCGTCCTCCCGGAAGCGCTGGATCAGCGTGCCGGTGATCCGGACGTCGATGCCGGTGGGCCGGAGGCCCATGAAGTCGCCGGTGTGGGTGGCGTCGCAGGTCCAGCGGGTGCAGACGCGGTCGCCCTCGGCGATCTGGTCCTCGACGGTGAAGGCGAAGTCGAACCCCTGCCGCCACATCCCGATCCCGCGGCGGACCGCGTCCATGCCGATGGAGTCCTGCACGTCCGAGGGGTCGTGGCTGTGGCACCCCTCGGCGATCACCTCGTCCAGCGGCGGAAGCTCCCCCGGCGTGCCGATGAGCTCCAGGAACCGGCGGGCGGCGGCCTTGCACAGCTGCTCGTCCCGGACGACGTCCAGGTCCGTGAAGGTCGGCATCCCGTCGCAGAGCGCGACCATCTCGTGGAAGAGCCGGTCGGTCTCGGGGAGATGGGAGTTCCGCATCGCCACGTCGTACGAGGGGAACTCGACGACCTCCACGAAGTGGGAGCCGTCGGACCGGTCCTTCCCGAGGACGCTGTGGGTGGCCGTCCGCTTCCCCTTGGTCTGCTCGGCCCACTGGTCCATGAGCCGGTTCATCTCGTCGAAGCGGCTCGTCCTGCAGTCGATGATCTGCATGAAGGTCATGACGCCTCCCGGGGCGGCAGGGACGTTTCCATCTTAGGTTCGGAAGCCGCGGGGCGCCCTGGCGGCATGGGGGCATGGAGCGGGGGATCGACATCGACAACGAGGCAGGCGTCGTCGTCATGGGCGACGGCAACCGGGTCGGATTCGGTACGGGGACGGGCGCGGAGGTCCGCTCGGCGTACCGGGAACAGGTCCGCCGGATCGCCCCGCCGGAACTCGTCGGCCGCGAGGAGGAGTTGGCGGAGCCGGCGGAGTTCTGCCGCACGGGCGGCGGATGGCGCCGGTGGCGGGCGGACGCGTGGGCGGGGAAGACGGCGCCGATGGCCTGGTTCACGCTCGACCCGCCCCGGGGCGTGCGGATCGTGCCCTTCTTCGCCACGGCCCGCCTCGGCGCCCAGAACGACGTGGTCGCGTACGTGGACGTGGTCCTGGAGCAGCTCGCCGAACTCGCCGGCGAGGGCCTTCCGGCCCTGCTGACCGCCGCGACCCGCGAGGCCCACCTCCTGCGCCTGTACGCCTCCGCCGCCGAGGCCTGCGCGGCGAGCGCCTGGTCCTCCTCGTGGACGGCCTCGACGAGGACCGGGGCGTGACGACGGGCCCGGACGCCCGCTCGATCGCCGCCCTCCTGCCGTACGGCGCGCACGACCTGCCGGTCGTCGTCTCCGGCCGCCTCGACCCGCCCCTCCCGGCCGACGTCCCCGAGGACCACCCGCTCAGGGACCCGTCGATCGTCCGCCTCCTGGCCTCCTCCCCGAAGGCACGGGCGATCCGGGCGGAGGCGGAACGGGACCGGGCTATGCCGTGGCCCTGGCCCGTCAGGGGGAGTGGGGGCGGGCCTGGGCTCACCGCGCTCGCCCTGTCCCTCGGCCCCTGGTACGACGCCCTGCCCGCGGTGCTCGTGACCGCGCCGGACGCCGTGGACCTCGTCCTCTCCGGGGCCGGCCGCCTGCGCCGCGCCCTGGAGGTCTGGGCGCGGGCCCGGCGGCTACGCCGAGCGCCGGAGCTCCGAGGCCCGCACCTCCTCCGCGAACGCCTCCCCCCGTACGTACCGCTCCACCTCTCCCACCGCCTGGTCCGCCATCCGGTGCAGTTCGTTGCCCAGCGAGCCCGCCACGTGCGGGGTGAGGAGGACGTTCGGGAGGGTCCACAAGGGCGAGTCGGGCGGCGGGAGTTCCGGGTCCGTGACGTCGAGGATCGCGTGGAGGCGGCCCGTGACGAGGTGGGGGAGGAGGGCCGGCTCGTCCACCAGGGAGCCCCGGGACGTGTTGATCAGGGTCGTCCCGTCCGGCATCGCCGCCAGCTGCGCCGCGCCGATCATGCGGTACGTGGAAGGGAGTTGCGGCGCGTGGACGGAGACGACCGTGCTGCGGGCGCAGAGTTCGTCCAGGGGGACCAGCTCCACGCCCGGGGGCGGGGTCGCGACGTACGGGTCGTACAGCAGGACCTCGAAGTCGAAGGGCTGGAGGAGGTCGATCACCCGGCGGCCGATGCGGGAGGCGCCGACGACGCCGACCGTGCGGCGGTGGTTGCCCCAGCCGGCGGACTCCTCCAGCCAGGCGTGGCCGGTGCGCAGTTCGGCGTACCGCCGGGCCGAGCGCAGGACCCCCTTCCCGGCGAGGAGGATCGCGGCGAGCGTGTACTCGGCGACCGGCAGCGCGTTGGCGGCGGCGGCCGACGTGACCCGCAGGCCCCGCTCCCAGCAGGCGTCGGTGACGTGGTGCTTGACCGAGCCGGCCGCGTGGACGACGGCCCGCAGCCGGGGCGCCCGGTCCAGGACCTCGGCGGTGAGCGGGGTCGCGCCCCAGCAGGTGAGGAGGAGTTCGGCCTCGGCCAGGGCGGCGGCCGTCCGCGCGTCCGGGGCCGTCAGGTCGTGGGCGACCAGGTGCGGGTCGGTGCGGGTCAGGGCCGCGAGGCGGGCGCGGTGGGCCCCGGTGAGCAGGCGTCCGTCGACGCCGGGGCCCATCGCGAGGAGGAGGGAGGGGCGGTTGTCAGTGGTGGGGTGCATCGTGGGAGCGGGCCTTCCTCACTTGACGCTGCCGGCGGTGAGGCCGGCCTTCCAGTGGCGCTGGAGGGAGACGAAGGCGATGACGAGGGGGACGACGGCGAGCAGGGAGCCGGTGACGACGAGGGGGTAGAAGTCGGGTTCGGCGTGGGCGTTGCTGTTCCACGCGTACAGGCCGAGGCTCAGCGGGTACAGCTTCTGGTCGGACAGCATCACCAGGGGGAGGAAGAAGTTGTTCCAGACGGCGGTGAACTGGAAGAGGAAGACGGTCACGAAGCCGGGCATGACCATGCGCAGTCCGATCGACCAGAAGACGCGCAGCTCGCCCGCCCCGTCGATGCGGGCGGCCTCCAGGGCCTCGTCGGGGACGTAGCCGGCGCAGAAGACCCGGGAGAGGTAGACGCCGAAGGGGTTGACGAGGACGGGGACCAGGACGGCCCAGTAGGTGTTGACGATCCCGATCTCGCTGGCGAGGAGGTACATCGGCAGGGCGAGCGCGGTGGTGGGGACGAGCACGCCGAGGAGGACGAGGCCGAAGAGCTTCTCCTTGCCCCGGAAGTCGTAGACGTGGAAGGCGTATCCGGCGGCGACGCTGACGAGCGAGCAGGCGAGGGCGCCGAGCCCGGCGTAGAGGAGGCTGTTCAGGTACCAGTGGAAGTAGACGCCGTCGTTGTACGCGGCGAGCCGGGAGAGGTTGCCGCCGAGGTCGAAGCCCTCGAAGGAGAAGGCGTTTCCGGCGAGGAGGCCGCCGGCGTCCTTGGTGGCGGCGGTCAGCAGCCAGACGAGCGGGAAGAGCATGTAGGCGGTGGCGAGGACGAGGGCGCCGTTGACGGCCGTCCGCGACAGCCATCCGGTGGCGGGGCGGGTCCTTCCCGCACGGACGGCGCTCACGCGGTGCGCTCCTTCCGTGCCGTCCGGCGGCCGGTCAGGCGCGTCACCGCGAAGGAGAGCAGCGCGGCCGTCAGGGCGAGGAGGACGGAGGCCGCCGCGGCGAGCCCGTAGTCGTTGCGGTCGAAGGCCGCGGTGTAGGCGTACATGTTCGGCGTCCAGGTGGAGGTGACGGCGGAGCCGGTGCCCCTGCTGAGGATGAGCGGCTCGGTGAAGAGCTGGAGGGAGCCGATGACCGTGAAGAGGCCGACCATCGCGAGCGAGGCCCGCAGGAGCGGGACCTTGACGGAGAAGGCGACGCGCCAGGCCCCCGCCCCGTCGACGGTGGCCGCTTCCAGGACGGAGCGGTCGATGGCCTGGAGGGCCGCGTAGAAGATCACCATGTTGTAGCCGAGCCACTCCCACAGGGCGATGTTCACCACGGAGGGCAGGGCGCCTTCGGGGGAGAAGAAGTCGAAGCCGATCCCGCCCGCCTCCATGGCCTTCACGACCGGGCTGAGCTGGGGCGTGTAGAGGTAGACCCAGAGCAGGGCGGCGATGATGCCGGGGACGGCGTGCGGCAGGAAGAGCGCGAGCTGGAAGAGGCGGCGGGCGCGGGCGAGCGCCGAGTCGAGCAGGAGGGCGAGGCCGAGGGCCCCGGCGAGCAGCAGCGGGATGTAGAGCAGGCAGTAGCCGAGCAGGACGCCGAAGCCCTCGCGGAAGGCCCGGTCACCCAGCGCCGCCGTGTAGTTGTCGAGGCCGGTGAAGACGGTCTCGGTGCCGCCGAAGCCCAGTCCGGACTGCTTCTCGGTGAAGAGGCTGAGCCAGACCGCGTAGCCGATCGGCACCACCATCACCGCGGTGAACAGCAGGAAGAAGGGGGTCAGCAGGATCGCGGCGGCGCGGGTGCGGGCCTTCACGCGCTCAGCCCTCGACCTTCAGGCCGCGCTTGGTGAGTTCGGCGACGGTGGCGTCGTGGCCCGCCTCGACGGCGTCGGCGATGCCGGGGCCGCCCGGGGCGATCTTGCCGAAGTGGTCCTTGACGGTGGTGTTGGTGGTGCCGGTGGTGGGCCCCAGGCCCAGTGGGGGTTGATGGAGGCGCCGGCGGTCTCGAAGAGGGCGTAGATGTCCTGGCCGCCGTAGTAGCCGGCGTCGAAGGCCTTCTTGGCGACCGGGCGCAGGGCCGTGGCGGCGGGGAAGGCGGAGGAGGTGCCGGAGGCGATGCGGGCCTTCACGCCCTCCTCGGTGGTGGACATCCACTCGGCGAAGGCGACGGCCGCGGCCTTCCGCTCGCTGTCCTTGGTCACGGCGAAGGAGGTGCCGCCGAGCATGCCGCTGGCGGGCCTGCCGTCCCAGCTGGGGATCGGGGCGACGGCCCACTTGCCGCTCTGCTCGGGCAGGGTGCCCTTGAGGACGCCCGCGCCCCAGGAGGCGCCGAGGTAGCCGAGGGTGGTGCCGTTCTTGAGGGAGCCGACCCATTCGGGGGAGAACGAGGCGTTCTTGTGGACGAGTCCGGCGTCGAGGAGCTTCTGCCAGTAGGCGGTGACCTTGGTGGTGGCCGGGTCGGTGGTGTTCACCTTCCAGGTGTCGTCCTCGGCCTTGAACCACTGGGCGCCGGCCTGCCAGGCCATGGCCTCGAAGGTGGTGGGGTCGTCGGGGAAGAAGGTGGCGACGCGGGCCTTGGCGTCGGCCTTCCGCACCTGCGCGGCGGCCTTCTCGAACGCGGCCCAGGTGGTCGGGACTTGGACCTTGTACTTCTCGAAGAGGTCCTTGCGGTAGAAGAAGGCCTGCGGGGCGGCGTCGAAGGGGACGGCCCAGGTCTTGCCGCCGAGGGTGGTGAGTTCGACGCTCTGCGGGAGCAGTTTGGCGCGGTCCGCCCCGGTGAACTCGTCGCCGATGTCCTGGAGGGCGCCGGAGCTGACGAACTCGGGGAGCGAGGAGTACTCGATGGAGACGAGGTCGGGGGCGTTGCCCGCCTTCACGGCGTTGGAGATCTTGGCGTAGCCGCCGGCGGTGCCGGAGGGGATCTCCTCGAACGTCACCTTGACGTCGGTGTGGGAGGCGTTGAAGGCGTCCACGACGTCCTTGGTGCCCTTGGCCCAACCCCAGAAGGTGATGGTCACGGGCCCGTTCGGCTTGTCCGCGGTGTCGTCACCGCCGCCGCCGCAGGCCGTGAGGACGGCGAGGGCGGCGGCGGTACCGGCTATGACGCGGGTCGTTCTGCTCCGGAAGGGGGTCACGGCACGGCTCCTGGGGACGGGGCGGCTGGGAGGTTGTGGCCGTGATCCTGTGACCGTTCATGACCGAAGTCAAGAGCGAAAGATTGATTGATCGAAAAAAGAACAGATCGATCAGGGGGCGGCCCTCAGGGGCGGAGGGCCCGCGCCGGAGCCCCGCACGAGGACCGCACCCGCAGCCACGGCAGCAGGCTCAGATGCCGCCGCGCCTGCGCCTCGCCCTCGCCGGGGCCGTCCCCGGCGCCTTCGCCGGAACCCTCGGTGAGCCGCTCCACGAGCAGCTCCGTCGCGTGCCGCCCCACCTGCCGCTTGGGCGGGGCGACCGCCGTCAGCGGGGTGTCGGCGAGCGCGGCGACCTCGTCGTCGTACGCGATCAGGGCCAGGTCCCGCGGCACCCCGACGCCCAGCTCGGCGAGGCGCCGGGCGATCTCGATGGCGTCCACGTCGTTGTGGACCAGGGCCGCGCTCGCCAGGCCCGACCCGACGGCGTCGTGCAGCGCCCGCGCCGCCCGCTCGAACCCCTCCGGGTCCGCCTCCGCCGGTACGGAGTCGATGACCGGCAGCGGCTCCGCCAGGCCCAGGGTGCCCAGCGCCTCGGCGTACCCGGCGCGCACCGCGAGCGCGGTCGGGGAGTCCCGGCGGGCGACGAGCAGCGGCGTCGCGTGGCCCAGGGAGAGCAGGTGGCGCAGGGCGAGCAGGACGCCGTGGGCGTGGTCGGAGGCGACCCGGTCCAGGCCGTCGAGCGGGCTGCCGGGCTCGGCGCGCCGCTCCAGGAGCACGGCCGGCACGGGCAGCTCGGCCAGCCAGTCCCCGTACGCGAGCCGGTCCTCGGGGCCCCGCCAGCCGGGCGCGACCAGGACGCCCTCGGCGCCCGCCGCGAGCAGCCCCTCGGCGCGGGCGCGGTCCTCCTCCGGGCGGTAGTCCGAGACCCGCAGCACGAGCCGCGCGCCGGCGCGGGCCGCCGCCTCGTGCGCGCCCCGGATGACCTCGGCGAAGTAGTACGTGGCGGAGGGCACGAGCAGGCCGAGGACCAGGCCCTCGCCGGGGCGTCCGGCCCCCGGGGCGCCCTGCCGCTCCGGCCAGGACACCTGGCCGTGCACCCGGTCGAGCAGACCCCGGCCGGCCAGGAGCTCGACGTCCCGGCGGGCGGTGACGGGGGAGACCCCGAGCCGTTCGGCCAGCTCGGAGACGCGGGCGGTGCCGCGCTCGCGCACCAGGGCCAGCAGTCGGTCGTGTCGTTCGGCGGCACTCTCGCGCACGGCGCAGATCCCCTCGCGGTGGTGGTGGTCGTCGGAGCTTAGACCAGAATGATCGAACGGAGGGAGTTTCGATCATTCGCTCCTGATGTCTTGACGTTCGATCGGAGCGTGTCCAGGATTCCCGGCGACGCGGACGTCACCACCGGGGCCCCAGGGAGCCGCCGGAACCCTCCCAGGGAGCAGCGCATGCCCACCCCGCCCGAGAACTGCGGGCCCGTCGTGCCCACCCCGTCCGAGGACCGTGGGCCCGTCGTGCCCATCCCGCCCGAGGACCGTGGGCCCGTCGCGCCCATCCCGTCCGAGGACCGTGGGCCCGTCGTGCCCATCCCGCCCGAGAACCGCGGGCTCAGCCCGTACACCGGCTGGACCCGGGCCCACTGGGAGGACGCGGCCGACCGGCTCCTGTTCGGCGTGCGCCCCTTCGCCTCGCCCCGGCACGGCCTCGTCGGCCTCCCCGGCCCGCGCCCCAGCTGGTCGGGTCCCCGCTCCGACGCCCTGGAGGGCTGGGCCCGCACCTTCCTCCTCGCCGCCCTCCGCGTCGCGGGCGCGCACGGCGAGGACCCCCACGGCCACCTCGACCGGTACGCCGGGGGCCTCGCCGCCGGGACGGAGGCGCCGGGCCGGGAGGACGCCGAGTCCTGGCCCCGCCTGGCGGACACCCGCCAGGCGGTCGTCGAGTCCGCCTCCGTCGCCCTCGGCCTGCGCCTCACCCGCCCCTGGCTCTGGGACCGGCTGGACGACCGCGTCCGCGCGCGGGTCGCGGACTGGCTGCTGCCCGCCCTCGGCCCGTCCCCCGTCGACAACAACTGGTGGCTCTTCGGCCTCACCGTCGCCGGCTTCCTCCGGGACGCCGGGATCGAGACCGACCGGGCCGCCGCCACGATCGACCGCTCCCTCGCCCGCGTCGAGGACTGGTACCTCGGCGACGGCTGGTACAGCGACGGCGACAACCGCGCCTTCGACCACTACAACGGCTGGGCCCTGCACTTCTACCCCGTGCTCCACGCCCACCTGTCCGGCGACCGCGCCCTCCTCGACCGCTACGGACCCCGGCTGCGCGCCCACCTGGACGACCACGTCCACCTCTTCGACGCGAACGGCGCCCCCGTCCCGTACGGGCGCTCCCTGACCTACCGCTTCGCCGCGGCCGCCGCGCCCTGGCTCGGCGCCCTCACCGGCCACACCCCGCTCACCCCCGGCGCCACCCGCCGCCTCGCCTCCGGGACCCTGCGGTACTTCCTCGACCGGGGCGCCACCGACGGACGCGGGCTCCTCACCCCCGGCTGGCACGGCCCGTACCCGCCGCTCGTCCAGGAGTACTCGGGTCCCGGCTCCCCCTACTGGGCGTCCAAGGGCTTCCTCGGTCTCCTCCTGCCCGCCGGCCACCCCGCCTGGACCGACCCCGAGGAACCCCTGCCCGCCGAACGCGCCGACACCGTCCGCGCCGTCGCCCCCGCCGGGCTGCTCGTCCAGACCACCGCCGCCGACGGGCTCGTACGCCTCCACAACCACGGCAGCAACCACGTGGACAGCCGCGCGGGCGGCGAGGACGATCCCGGCTACGCCCGCCAGGCCTACTCGACCCGTACGGGCCCCACCACCGGGTCCGCCCCGGCCGACAACCACTTCGCGCTGCTCGACGCCGGGGGCCGGGCCACCACCCGGGGGCCCGCGGTCCCCGCCGGCACCGGCCCCGGCTGGGCCGCCTCCCTGCACGTCCCGCGCCCCGGCGTCCGGGTCCTCTCCGCGACCCTCGCCCACGGCCGCGCCGAACTCCGCTCCCACCTCGTCCTCGGCGCCCCGGAGGGGACACCCGTACGGCAGACCGGCTGGGCCACCACGCCCGGCGGGCCGCACGCCCGGCTCCACCCGGTCCACGGCCATCCGCCGGAGGACCCGGCCGCCGTCCTTCCCGCGGGGGAGACCCTTCAGGGGCCGGGCGGCCGCGTCCTCGCCCTGTACGGCACCACGCGCGGCCCGGCCGCCCTCTTCGCGTCCCTCGCCACGCTCACCGCCGCACCCGACCCGGCCCCCGTCACCGACCTCGCGCGCGTGCGGATCGACGGCCACACCCTCCACGTGACCTGGCAGGACGGCGCCACCGCGCGCCTGGACCTCGACGCCCTGCTGTGAGACGGGGACCGGGAGCCGCCTACTTCGGGCCGTACTTCCGTCCCGCCCTGGAGGAGAACCCGCCGAGCAGACCGCGCGGCGCCAGCTTCACCACGCCCATCAGGGCCTTGTAGCGGGGGTCCGGGATCGACAGCGTCCTGCCCCGGTCCAGGTCGGCCAGCGCCGCCGCCACCAGCTTGTCCGCGTCGAGCCACATCCAGCCCGGGATGTTGTCCGTCCCCATCCCGGCCCGCTCGTGGAACTCGGTCCGCACGAAGCCGGGGCAGAGCGCCATCAGGCGCACCCCGGTGCCCGCCAGGTCCCGCGCCGCGCCCTGGGTGAACTGCACGACCCACGCCTTCGACGCGCCGTACGTCCCGCGGGGCACGAAGGCCGCCACCGAGGCGACGTTCACCACCCCGCCCCGGCGCCGCTCCCTCATCGAGCCGGCGGCGGCCGAGGTCAGCCGCAGCACGGCCTCGCAGTGCACGGTGAGCATCTTCAGCTCGTCGGCCATGGAGACTTCCAGGAACCGGCCCTTGTTGCCGAAACCGGCGTTGTTCACGAGCAGGTCCACCGGCCGCCTCGGGTCCGAGAGCCGCGCCTCGACGGCGGCGATCCCCTTCTCCTCGGAGAGGTCCGCCGCGAGCACCTCGGCCTCCACCCCGTGCCGGTCGTGCAGCTCGGTCGCCTGCTCCCGGAGCCGCTTCACGTCCCGGGCCACGAGCACGACGTCATGTCCGTCGGCCGCGAGCCGCCGGGCGAAGGCGGCGCCGATGCCCGCGGTGGCCCCCGTAATCAGTGCAGTCGTCATACGGGCACGTTAACGCCACGGCCGGACCCGGGGACCGGCCCTATGCCCCGGCGCACTTCTCCGCCCGCTCCTCGCCCCGCCCCTCCTTCTCCTTCGACGCGTACTTCTCCGCGTACTTCTCCGCGTACTGGCGGGCGAGGTCGAGCAGGCCCGACTCCATCCACTCGGCGGCGGCCAGCGTGCCGGGCAGCAGGGCCCGTTCGACGGTCGCGGCCCGGTGGAGCAGCGCGACGGTGACGTCGTGGTCCGGCCGGTGCACGACGGTGACCGGATCGCCCGCCCGCACCTCGCCCGGCACGATCACCCGCAGCAGCGCGCCGGGGCCCGCCTCCGACCGCGTGAACCGCTTGACCCAGCCCTTCTCGCCCAGGAAGCCGGCGAACGTACGGCACGGGATGCGGCCGCCGGTCACCTCCAGGACCACCTCGTCGCCGATCCGCCACCGCTCCCCGATCAGGGCGTTGTTGACGTCGACGCCCCGGGTGGTGAGGTTCTCGCCGAAGGAGCCGTTGGCGAGCTCGCGGCCCAGCTCCCGCTCCCACAGGTCCATGTCCTCGCGGGCGAAGGCGTACGCGGCCCGGTCGGCGCCGCCGTGGAAGCGCAGGTCGCAGACGTCGTCCCCGGCGAGCCCGCTCGCCCCGACGCCGGGCGGACCGGGCGCCTCGATCCGCACGGCCCCCTCGACGGGGCGCTTGTCGATGCCCGTACGGCCGACGGGGGAGTCGGTGTAGTCCACGGCCCTGGCACGGCCCACGTTCACGCTCAGCAAGGTCATGCGGGAACCCTACGGGCCCTCACCTCAAAGGTTCTCATCGATATTCGCGTCCTCTCCCAAGACTCGCTTATGCTGGTTCCATGATCGAGGCACGCCATCTCCGCGTCCTGCGCGCCGTCGCCGCCACCGGCTCCTTCTCGGCCGCCGCGCGCGAACTCGGCTGCACCCAGCCCGCCGTCAGCCAGCAGATGAAGGCGCTCGAAGCCTCCGCCGGCACGCCGCTGCTGATCCGCACGGGCCGCGAGATGCGCCTCACCCAGGCGGGCGAGGTCCTGGTGCGCCACGCCTCCGGCATCCTCGCCGGGCTCACCGCCGCCGAGGAGGAGGTCGCCGCCATCGCCGGGCTCCGCGCGGGCCGGGTGCGCCTGGTCTCCTTCCCGAGCGGCAGCTCCACCCTCGTCCCCACCGCCCTGGCCGCCCTGCGGGCCGCGCACCCCGGCACCCGGGTCTCCCTCGTCGAGGCCGAACCGCCCCGCTCGATCGAGATGCTCCGCGAGGGCGACTGCGACATCGCCCTCGCCTTCCGCTACGGGGCGGGGCGGGCCGAGTGGGACGACCTGGTGGTCCGCCCGCTGCTCGCCGACCGGCTCGTGGGCCTGGTCCCCGAGGGGCACCGGCTCGCCGGGGCCGACGCGGTCGGCATCGCGGAGCTGGCGGACGAGTCCTGGATCGCGGGCTGCCCGCGCTGCCGCCGCCAGCTCGTGGACGTCTGCGAGGAGGCGGGCTTCACCCCCCGCATCGACTTCGCCACCGACGACTACCCGGCCGTGGTGGGCCTGGTGGGGGCGGGTCTGGGCGTGGCCGTCCTGCCGGCCCTCGCCATCGAGTCCGTACGGCCCAGGGGGGCGCGGACCGTGACCGTGGAGCCCGCCGTGGAGCGGGAGATCGTGGCCCTGACCCTGCCGGACCTCGCGCAGGTCCCGGCGGTCGCCGCCACGCTGGACGAGCTGACGCGCGCCGCCACGCGCGCGTAGGCACCGCCGCGGCGCCGGAACCGGCGCCGGAGTCCGTACGCGCCGCCACGCGCGCGCGTAGGCATCCGTCCGGTGCCCTCACGCGCGTGGGCGCGGTGGGCGTCGCCGTCCCCGGTCCGCGTGCTCCCGGTCCGTCTCCGTCCCGGGCCCCGCTCGCCCCCGGGTCGTGCTCGCGTTCTCGGTGCTCGCTCGTTCTCGGTGCTTGCTCGTTCTCGGTTCTCGGTGGTTCTCGGCACGTTCCCCGGACCAACCGGAGAAACGTTCCTTCACATGGACGCCGGCGCGGTCGTCGGTGGCGTGGGGGCCGTCGTGATCAGACGGTTGCGGGCGCGTCCCATGAGCTCTTCGCGTTCGTCCTCGGTGAGGCCGCCCCAGACGCCGTAGGGCTCCCGCACGGCGAGTGCGTGTGCCGCGCACTCCGCGCGCACCGGGCACCGCATGCAGACCTCTTTCGCCGAGTTCTCACGCGCACTCCGTGCCGCGCCGCGCTCTCCCTCGGGGTGGAAGAACAGGGAGCTGTCGACCCCGCGGCAGGCCGCGAGCAGTTGCCAGTCCCACAGATCGGCGTTGGGTCCGGGAAGGCGGGAGAAATCTGCCATTGCGCTTGTCCCCTTGAAACCGTGTCGAACGGATAGGTGGGCGGGTGGATGGCTGATGGCCGGGGTCCTCCGGTCCCCGACAGCTCGGGTCGTTACACCTACTGTCTAAGTAGATGTAAATATGACTCATTGCGAATCTAGGCACAGACACCGCGAAAAGGGAAGAAATCCCGCTAAATGGGGCATAGCTCCTGATCTCAGGACGGAAGAGCCGCGTCATCCTTCTCCGCGCACGGTCCCTCACGTAGAGTGCCGAAGCCTGCCGTCCGACCCGTAACTCTTTCGAGTGACCGTCGTTGAGAGTGCGGAGGCGGTTGGAGGAACAAGCGATCGGGCAGGTGTCCGAGAGCGTCAACCGCACAGGTGACGATACGTACAGCCCTGGAGGCTCAAGGTGACGCGCAACAGCTGCGAGAGCCGCGGAGGTCAGGCATGACATCCGTCCTCGTCTGCGACGACTCCCCGCTTGCCCGAGAGGCGCTCCGCCGCGCGGTCGCGACCGTGCCCGGCGTCGAGCGCGTGACCACCGCGGCCAACGGCGAGGAAGTCCTCCGCCGCTGGGGCGCGGACCGCTCGGACCTGATTCTGATGGACGTGCGCATGCCCGGCCTGGGCGGTGTGGAAACCGTCCGCCGGCTGCTCTCGGCGGACCCCGGCGCCCGGATCATCATGCTCACGGTCGCCGAGGACCTCGACGGCGTCGCGCTCGCGGTCGCCGCGGGTGCCCGTGGCTATCTGCACAAGGACGCCTCGCGCGCCGAGCTGCGGGCCACGGTCACCCAGGCGCTCGCCGACCCGACCTGGCGGCTCGCCCCGCGCCGCCTGCGCTCGGCCGAGATGGGCGCCGCGCCCACCCTCACCGCGCGCGAGATCCAGGTCCTCGAAGGCATGAGCCACGGCCGGTCCAACGCCGAGATCGGGCGCGAGCTCTTCCTCTCCGAGGACACGGTCAAGACCCACGCCCGGCGCCTCTTCAAGAAGCTGGGCGCCTCGGACCGTGCCCACGCCGTCGCGCTCGGCTTCCGCTGGGGCCTGGTCCGCTGACGTCGCAGGTCACCCGCCGCATCCCCGTCCCCTTCCGCTTCCCTCGCGGAGCGGACGGGGTGGGCTTGTGTCACTTCCCCGCCGGATGACGCATCCTTGAGGTGTGGAGTTCCTCGGGGACGAGTCGATCGAGCGGGAGGGGAGGGCGCGGGAGATGAGTTCCGGCGCACCTGCTCATAACGCTTCGGTGCACAACTACGGACGCGGTGCCACGAACGCGGAAGCGTCGGGGCACCATGGAGCGATGCGCGACGACGAGACCGCAGGGTCCCCCGTGCCCGCCGGGCAGGGGGAGATCGGCGCGCTCGTCCGCCGCGCGGTCGACGGCGACGCGCAGGCCACGCACGACCTCCTCGCGCGCGTGCATCCGCTCGCCCTGCGGTACTGCCGCACCCGCCTCAACCGGCTGCCCGGCGACGCCCGGCACTTCGTCGAGGACCTGGCCCAGGAGGTCTGCGTCGCCGTCCTGATGGCGCTGCCGCGCTACAAGGACACGGGCAGGCCCTTCGAGGCCTTCGTCTTCGCCATCGCCGGACACAAGGTCGCCGACCTCCAGCGGGCCGCCATGCGGCACCCCGGGTCCACGGCCGTGCCCTCCGACGAGATGCCCGAGCGGCCCGACGACTCCCTCGGCCCCGAGGAGCGGGCGCTGCTCAGCGACGACGCCGAGTGGGCCAAGAAGCTGCTCGCCAACCTCCCGGAGAACCAGCGCGAGCTGCTCGTCCTCCGGGTCGCCGTCGGGCTCACCGCCGAGGAGACCGGGCAGATGCTCGGCATGTCCCCCGGGGCCGTCCGGGTCGCCCAGCACCGCGCCCTCAGCCGGCTGCGGGCGCTGGCGGAGCAGTAACCCCCGCCGGCCCCCGCCGGACGGTAAGTCCCGACGGCTCCCGTCGTCCCTTTCGTCCACGTGGGAACGTCCAAAGCTGCTCGCTGATCTTGCTCGTGGAATGAGACACCGCTCAAGCCCGTTAGCATGGACATCCCGCACCGATCAAGGCCATTTGGGAAGGTGTCATGACTGCCAACGTCGACGGAGTGCCCGAGAAATTCGCGACACTCGGGCTGACCTACGACGACGTGCTGCTGTTGCCGGGCGCGTCCGACATGGCGCCCGACCAGATCGACACCGCCTCGTACATCTCGAAGAACGTGCGGGTGAACATCCCGCTCCTCTCCGCCGCGATGGACAAGGTCACCGAGTCCCGCATGGCGATCGCCATGGCGCGACAGGGCGGTGTCGGTGTCCTGCACCGCAACCTCTCCATCGCCGACCAGGCCAACCAGGTCGACCTGGTGAAGCGCTCCGAGTCCGGCATGGTCTCCGACCCGATCACGGTCCACCCGGACGCGACGCTCGGCGAGGCCGACGCGATCTGCGCAAAGTTCCGCATCAGCGGCGTCCCCGTGACCGACCAGGGCGGCAGGCTCCTGGGCATCGTCACCAACCGCGACATGGCCTTCGAGACGGACCGCAGCCGCCAGGTGCGCGAGGTCATGACCCCGATGCCGCTCGTCACCGGCAAGGTCGGCATCTCCGGCGTCGACGCCATGGAGCTGCTGCGCCGCCACAAGATCGAGAAGCTGCCGCTGGTCGACGACGCGGGCATCCTCAAGGGCCTCATCACGGTCAAGGACTTCGTCAAGGCCGAGAAGTACCCGAACGCCGCCAAGGACAAGGAGGGCCGCCTGCTCGTCGGCGCGGCCGTCGGCGTCGCCGGTGACGCGTACGAGCGTGCCCAGGCCCTGGTCGAGGCGGGCGTCGACTTCATCGTCGTCGACACCGCCCACGGCCACTCCCGGCTGGTCGGGGACATGGTCGCCAAGATCAAGTCGAACTCCTCGGTCGACGTCATCGGCGGCAACATCGCCACCCGCGACGGCGCCCAGGCGCTGATCGACGCCGGTGTCGACGGCATCAAGGTCGGCGTCGGCCCGGGCTCCATCTGCACCACCCGCGTCGTCGCCGGCATCGGCGTCCCGCAGGTCACCGCGATCTACGAGGCCTCGCTCGCCGCCAAGGCGGCCGGCGTCCCGGTCATCGGCGACGGCGGCCTCCAGTACTCCGGCGACATCGCCAAGGCGCTCGTCGCCGGCGCCGACACGGTGATGCTCGGCTCGCTGCTCGCGGGCTGCGAGGAGTCCCCGGGCGAGCTGCTCTTCATCAACGGCAAGCAGTTCAAGTCGTACCGCGGCATGGGCTCGCTCGGCGCCATGCAGTCCCGTGGCGAGCAGCGCTCCTTCTCCAAGGACCGCTACTTCCAGGAGGGCGTCGCCTCCGACGAGAAGCTGGTGCCCGAGGGCATCGAGGGCCAGGTGCCCTACCGCGGCCCGCTCTCGGCCGTCGTCCACCAGCTGGTGGGCGGCCTGCGCCAGTCGATGTTCTACGTCGGCGGCCGCACGGTGCCGGAGCTCCAGGCGAACGGCCGCTTCGTCCGGATCACCTCGGCGGGCCTCAAGGAGAGCCACCCGCACGACATCCAGATGACGGTCGAGGCGCCGAACTACAGCAGGAAGTAACGCGCACGCGGGTGAGGGGCGGTTCCGGGATGTGGCCGGAACCGCCCCTCCCGCGCGTGTCGGGGATACTGGTAGGCGCAGACGTAGAGGGAAAGGCCACACATCGTGACTGAGATCGAGATCGGGCGCGGCAAGCGCGGCCGCAGGGCGTACGCGTTCGACGACATCGCCGTCGTGCCCAGCCGGCGCACCCGGGACCCGAAGGAGGTCTCGATCGCCTGGCAGATCGACGCCTACCGGTTCGAGCTGCCGTTCCTGGCCGCTCCGATGGACTCGGTCGTCTCGCCGCAGACCGCCATCCGCATCGGCGAGCTGGGCGGCCTGGGCGTCCTGAACCTCGAAGGCCTGTGGACCCGGTACGAGGACCCGCAGCCGCTCCTGGACGAGATCGCGGAGCTGGACGAGGCCGCCGCGACCCGCCGCCTCCAGGAGATCTACTCCGCCCCCATCCAGGAGGAGCTGATCGGGAAGCGCATCAAGGAGGTGCGCGACGCCGGCGTCGTCACCGCCGCCGCGCTCTCCCCGCAGCGCACCGCGCAGTTCTCCAAGGCCGTCGTCGACGCCGGGGTGGACCTCTTCGTCATCCGCGGCACCACGGTCTCCGCCGAGCACGTCTCGGGCGCGGCCGAGCCGCTGAACCTGAAGCAGTTCATCTACGAGCTGGACGTCCCGGTCATCGTCGGCGGCTGCGCCACGTACACCGCCGCCCTGCACCTGATGCGCACCGGCGCCGCGGGCGTCCTGGTCGGCTTCGGCGGCGGCGCCGCGCACACCACCCGCAACGTCCTGGGCATCCAGGTCCCGATGGCGACCGCCGTCGCGGACGTGGCCGCCGCCCGCCGCGACTACATGGACGAGTCCGGCGGCCGGTACGTGCACGTCATCGCCGACGGCGGCGTGGGCTGGTCCGGCGACCTGCCGAAGGCGATCGCCTGCGGCGCCGACGCCGTGATGATCGGCTCCCCGCTGGCCCGCGCCACGGACGCGCCCGGCAAGGGTCACCACTGGGGCATGGAGGCCGTCCACGAGGACGTGCCGCGCGGCAAGCTGGTCGACCTGGGCATCGTCGGCACCACCGAGGAGATCCTCGCGGGCCCGTCGCACATCCCGGACGGCTCGATGAACTTCTTCGGCGCCCTGCGCCGCGCGATGGCCACCACGGGCTACAGCGAGCTCAAGGAGTTCCAGCGCGTCGAGGTCACGGTCGCGGACGCGCAGCACAAGCGCTGACCTCCGCGCGTACGCGAAGAGGGCCCCGCACCGGGTGGTGCGGGGCCCTCCGCCGTGTCGCGCGCCCCTCAGAGCCGGTGGGCCGCCCCCGCCGGGGTGGCGCCGCGCGTGTCGAGGAGCAGCTGGGCCTTCACCGACAGGCCCTGGAGGTCGTAGGTGCGGTGGTGCTGGAGGAGGACCGTCAGGTCGGCGTGGGCGGCGGCCTCGTAGAGGGAGTCCGCGCGGGGGACGGGGAGCTCGCGGACGCGCCAGTCGGGCACGTACGGGTCGTGGTAGCTGACGGCCGCGCCCAGGTCCATCAGGCGGCGGGCGATCTCGTCGGCGGGCGAGCCCTGCCGGTCGGGGAGGTCGGGCTTGTACGTGATGCCGAGCAGCAGGATCCTGGCCCCCCGCGCCGACTTCCCGTGCTCGTTGAGCAGGGCGGCGGCGCGCCGCACGACGTACGCGGGCATGCGTTCGTTGACCTGGCCCGCGAGTTCGACGAGGCGGAGCGGGCGGTGGGCGCCGACGGTGTCGACGGGGACGCCGTGGCCGCCGACGCCGGGGCCGGGGCGGAAGGCCTGGAAGCCGAAGGGCTTGGTCTCGGCGCAGCGGATGACGTCCCAGAGGTCGACGCCGAGTTCGTGGCAGAGGACCGCCATCTCGTTGACGAGGGCGATGTTGACGTGCCGGAAGTTGGTCTCCAGGAGCTTGACCGTCTCCGCCTCGCGGGGTCCACGCGCGCGTACCACCTTGTCGGTGAGGCGTCCGTAGAAGGCGGCGGCGGACTCGGTGCAGGCGGGGGTGAGGCCGCCGATGACCTTGGGGGTGCCCGCGTAGCCGTGGGTGCGGCTGCCGGGGTCGAGCCGGCCGGGCGAGTACGCGAGGTGGAAGTCGCGGCCCGCGCGCAGTCCGGAGCCCGTTTCGAGGACGTCGCGGAGCAGCCCCTCGGTGGTGCCCGGCGGGACGGGGGACTCCAGGACGACGGTGGTGTGGGGGCGCAGCCGGGCGGCGAGCGCGCGGGCGGCGTCGGTGACGGCGGTGAGGTCCAGGGACCGGTCGGGGCCGAGGGGGGCCGGGGGGCAGAGGACCGCGGTGCGGACCCGGCCGAGTTCGGCGGAGTCGTGGGTCGGGCGGAAGCCCCCCGCGAGCATCCGGCGGACCTCCGGGACGGTGAGCGGGCCGTCGGCCGGGGAGCGGCCGGCGGCGAGTTCGGCGGCGGGGCGCGGGTCGGTGTCGTAACCGACGGTGGCGATGCCCGCTGCGGTGGCGGCTCGGGCGAGGGGGAGTCCGTGGTGGCCGAGGCCGATGACGGCGAGATCAGCGGGCATGGGGGGTGGGCCGTCCTTCCCAGTAGCCGGAGGGGGCGCGATGCGCAAGCCCGGTGAGCGGAACGGGTCGCACGCAATGTCAGACTAGGCGTAAATATGAACGATATGTCGCATTGCGGGGCCGCAGGTCGCCGAGTGTTATCCACAGGTCGGTGGCGAGGCGGTGGCTGAAGTCGCCGCGGCGGGACAGAATCGAGCTGTGAGCCGGACCACACGGTCCCGGCTCGCTCGCGGGACGGGCCCGTGCCCGTGCTCGCGGAAAGGGCCCGCACCCGTGCCTGCGGGACGGGTCCGCGTCCGCGCTCGCGGGACGGGTCCGCGTCCGCTCGCGGGACGGGCTCGTACACGCTCGCGGGACGGGCTCGTACGCGCTCGCGGGAAGGCCGTGTGCGGGAGCCGGGCGCGGGAAGCCGTGTGCGGGTGGGCCCGCGCGCGGAAGGTCGCGGACGGGAGAACCCGTGCGCGGGAAGGACCGGGGACGACGGGAGGCGGCAGACGTGAGGACAGCGACACTGGGACCGGCCGAGCGCACCGAGGCGCTCGCCGCCATGGCCGAGCGCGAGCTGGACGTGCTGGTCGTCGGCGCCGGAGTGGTCGGCGCGGGCACGGCCCTCGACGCCGTCACGAGAGGACTCTCCACCGGCATCGTCGAGGCCCGCGACTGGGCCTCGGGCACCTCCAGCCGCTCCAGCAAGCTCATCCACGGCGGCCTGCGCTACCTGGAGATGCTGGACTTCGCCCTGGTGCGGGAGGCGCTCAAGGAGCGCGGACTCCTCCTGGAGCGGCTCGCCCCCCACCTGGTGAAACCGGTCCCCTTCCTGTACCCCCTGCAGCACAAGGGCTGGGAGCGGTTCTACGCGGGCTCGGGCGTCGCGCTCTACGACGCGATGTCGCTCTCCTCCGGGCACGGCCGGGGCCTCCCCGCCCACCGGCACCTCTCCCGGCAGGGCGCCCTGCGCGTCGCCCCCTGCCTGAAGAAGGACGCCCTCGTCGGCGCCCTCCAGTACTACGACGCCCAGATGGACGACGCCCGCTTCGTCACCATTCTCGTGCGCACGGCCGCCTCCTACGGCGCGCACGCCGCGAGCCGGGCCCGCGTCGTCGGCTTCCTGCGCGAGGGCGAGCGGGTCGTCGGCGCGCGCGTCCAGGACGTCGAGGCCGGAGCCGAGTACGAGATCCGGGCCAAGCAGGTCGTCAACGCCACCGGGGTGTGGACCGACGACACCCAGGCCCTCATCGGGGAGCGCGGCCAGTTCCACGTCCGCGCCTCCAAGGGCATCCACCTCGTCGTGCCCAAGGACCGCATCCACTCCACCACCGGCCTGATCCTGCGCACCGAGAAGTCCGTCCTCTTCGTGATCCCCTGGGGACGCCACTGGATCGTCGGCACCACCGACACCGACTGGGACCTCGACAAGGCGCACCCGGCCGCGTCCAGCGCCGACATCGACTACCTCCTGGAGCACGTGAACACCGTGCTCGCCACCCCGCTCACCCGCGACGACGTCGAGGGCGTCTACGCCGGCCTGCGCCCCCTGCTCGCCGGCGAGTCGGAGGCCACCAGCAAGCTCTCGCGCGAGCACACCGTCGCCCACCCGGTCCCCGGCCTGGTCGTGGTGGCCGGCGGCAAGTACACGACGTACCGCGTGATGGCGAAGGACGCCGTCGACGAGGCGGTCCACGCGCTCGACCAGCGCGTCGCCCCCTGCGTCACCGAGGACACCCCGCTCCTCGGCGCCGAGGGCTACCGGGCCCTGTGGAACGCGCGGGCCGGGATCGCCGCCCGGCACGGGCTGCACGTCGTGCGGGTCGAGCACCTCCTCAACCGGTACGGCTCCCTGACGCAGCAGGTCCTCGACCTGATCGCCGGGGACCCGCGGCTCGGCGAACCCCTCCCGGCTGCCGACGACTACCTGCGCGCCGAGATCGTCTACGCCGCCTCGCACGAGGGCGCCCGCCACCTCGACGACGTCCTCACCCGGCGGACCCGGATCTCCATCGAGACCTTCGACCGGGGCACGCGCAGCGCCCGCGAGTGCGCGGAGCTGATGGCCCCGGTCCTCGGCTGGGACGCCCACCAGATCGACAAGGAGGTCGAGCACTACGAGAAGCGGGTGGAGGCCGAGCGCGAGTCGCAGCGCCAGCCCGACGACCTGACGGCGGACGCGGCGCGGCTGGGGGCGCCGGACATCGTGCCCATCTGACCGCTCCTGACCGCCTGCGCCCTTCCGGCCGTGGACAACTGACGGAACGTCCGGTCCGGCGGGGCGTCCGGGTCGTCCGCATACCGGCGGGAACCTCGGAGGCGTACGGCGGCGTCGTCATCCCGGAGTACGGACCCGGGGGCGCCACCGGTCCCGAGGTGAGGGACAATGGGCTCTCTTCCAGGGCGGGTTAACGCATCACGCGGGAAGCGGCAGACGCGGCGAAGACCAGGGATCGCAGAGGGGACGCATGTCGGAGGCGGAGCAGTCGCGGGACACGGCGAAGGACCCCGGGCGGGACGCCGCCGCGGGGGCCGCGACCGACAGCGACCGAGGAACGGTCCCGGCCGCGCGCGAGCCGGAGCGGGACGAGAAGGACGCGCAGGTCGGACGGGGTGCGCAGACCCCGGAGGGCGACGCGGAACCGGGGCCGGGCGGTGGGGCCGCCGGGTCCGGGGGGCCCGAGGGGCCCGAGCCCGACGGCTCCGGCGGGGCCGTCGCGGACGCGAAGCCGGCGCCGGACGCCGGATCCGCTTCGAACGCCGGGTCCGCTTCGGACCCGGGGTCCGCTTCCGGGGCCGGGTCCGTTTCGGGCGCCGGGTCCGTTTCGGGTGGTGCGGGCAGGAAGTCCGGTTCGGGCGTCTCGGTCGTGAAGGGCGCCGCCGACCCGCGTTCTGACGGTGCGACGGGTCCCGGAGCGGGCGACGCCGGCGCCGCCGGACGGCTGCCGGGGACCGAGCCGTCGACCGGCCGGGCCGGGTTCGGCGCCGGGGACGGCGACGGCCGCGGCGGCCGGGGACCGGCCGCGACCGGCACGGCGCGCGGCGGCGACAAGCTCCGCAAGGCCCCCGTCGGCGAGGGACGGCTGCTCGCGGGGCGCTACCGGCTCGGCGCGGTCCTCGGACGCGGCGGCATGGGCACCGTGTGGCGCGCCGTCGACGAGACCCTCGGCCGTACCGTCGCCGTCAAGGAACTCCGCTTCCCCACCAGCATCGACGAGGACGAGAAGCGCCGCCTCATCACCCGGACCCTGCGCGAGGCCAAGGCCATCGCCCGGATCCGCAACAACGGCGCCGTCACCGTGTACGACGTCGTCGACGAGGACGACCGCCCGTGGATCGTCATGGAGCTCATCGAGGGCAAGTCCCTCGCGGACGCCGTGCGCGAGGACGGCACGCTCACGCCCCGGCGCGCCGCCGAGGTCGGCCTCGCCATCCTCGACGTGCTGCGCTCGGCGCACCGCGAGGGCATCCTGCACCGCGACGTGAAGCCGTCCAACGTGCTGATCGCCGAGGACGGCCGGGTCGTCCTCACCGACTTCGGCATCGCCCAGGTCGAGGGCGACCCCTCGATCACCTCCACCGGCATGCTCGTCGGCGCCCCCTCGTACATCTCGCCGGAGCGCGCCCGCGGCCACAAGCCCGGCCCGGCCGCCGACATGTGGTCGCTCGGCGGTCTCATCTACGCGGCGGTCGAGGGCAGTCCGCCGTACGACAAGGGCTCCGCCATCGCCACCCTCACGGCGGTGATGACCGAGCCCGTCGACCCGCCGAAGAACGCCGGCCCCGAGCTGGAGAAGGTCATCTACGGCCTCCTCGCCAAGGACCCGGCGCAGCGGCTCGACGACGCCGGCGCCCGGGTCCTGCTGCGGGCCGTGCTCGACGCCCCGGAGCCGGCGCCCCCGGTCTCCCCCGAGGTCACCAGGGTCGTACCGCTGCCGCCGCACCCCGAGCAGGCGCCGGCGGCCCCGGCGGCCGACCGGGGCGCGGCCCCCGACGCGGCCGCCGACCGGATGCGGGGCGCCCTGAAGTCCGTGCGCAACGCGGCGGCCTCCGCGAAGGCCGAGCCGCGGTCGAGGACCGCGCCGAAGCCCGCGCCGATCCAGGGCGGCGGCAGGCAGGCGCCGTCCCGCGCGTCGCTGACCGACGTCGTGCCGCGCCGCACCCTCGTCATCATCGCCGCCGTCGTGGTCGTCGCCCTGCTCGGGACGATCCTCGCGGTCTCCCTCGGCGGCGGGGACGAGAGCAGCCGGGGCAAGGGCAAGGAGGGCACCACGGCCTCGGCCGGCGCCTCCGCGGGCGGTGACGGCTCCGACGGTTCGGGCGGGTCCGACGGCGGCAAGGGCCAGACCCCGACCGACCCCGGCCAGCAGGGCGGCGCGCAGCCCGGCGACAACGGCACCAACGGCTCGGCGGGCACCGACGGCGCGACGGGTTCGACGGGGACGACGGACGGCGGGAACGGCGCCACGCCGTCCGGCAAGCCCGACGGCGGCACCGGCACCCGACTGCCCGCCGGATACGCCCTCGTCACCAGCGACCGGTTCCACTTCTCCATGGCGATGCCCTCGACCTTCGGGCTGAGCACCATCCCGGGGTACTCCCTCGGCGGGATCTTCAGCGCGGGCGGCGGCTTCCCGCGCGTCCAGGTCGACTACAACGACAGCCCGAAGGACAACGCCGCGAGCGCCTGGGAGCTGGCCAAGATCGGCGTGGCCGCCACCAGCAAGGACTACCGGCACCTCGGCATACGGACCGTCTCGTACAAGGGCTACCCGACCGTCGCCGACTGGGAGTTCGAGCGCACGCAGAAGGGCGTGCGCGTCCACGTCCTCAACCGCGGTTTCAAGGCGGACTCTAAGCGGGGCTACTCCATCATGGTCAGCTGCGAGGCGGGCGAGTGGAACGGCGAGGAGTGCCGCACCCTGCGGGAGACGGCGTTCGCCACGTTCAGCCCCAAGGACTGACCGACGCCCCGTATCGTGGGGATCCGGGAGTCGTACGCAATCGAACAGAGCCGTTGACCGCACGGCCCCGGACCGGACCGACCGGACCCGACGGACTCGCGTGATCCCGCACGATCCGGGGTACCCGTGGGTCCACGGGGGACAGCGGGGGCGTGGGGAGGCGTCGTGGACGACTACGCGGGAAGGGTGCTCGCGGACCGCTACCGCCTGCCGCTGCCGCCGGCGGACGGGTCCGGGGACGGGCACGACCTGACGGAGACGCGGGCCTTCGACACGTACAGCGGCCAGGAAGTCCTGGTCCGCCAGGTCCCGCTGCCGGAGTTCGTCGACGCCGAGGTGCTCGACGGCGCCGGCCCCGGCGGTCCCGCGGGTCTCCGCGGCGGCGCGGGGCGGGCCGTCCGCCGGCCCGCCGAGCCCGTCGTGCGCCGGGCGATCGAGGCGGCCCAGGCCGCCGCGCAGATCCCCGACCACCCCTTACTGGACCAGGTCTTCGACGTCTTCGCGGAGGCCGGTTCGCTGTGGGTGGTCAGCGAACGGGTGGTGGCGGCACGGCCGCTGGCCGCCCTCCTCGCCGAGCGGCCGCTCAACCCGTACCGGGCGGCCGAGATCGGCGCCGACGTCCTCACCGCCCTGCGCGCGCTCCACGCCCACGGCTGGGTGCACCGGAACATCACCTCCCGGACCGTCCTGGTCTGCGACGACGGCCGGGTGGTCCTCTCGGGCCTCGCGGTCGGCGCCGCCGAGGAGGCCCTCTGCGGCTACGCGCCGGTACCGGAACAGGACGAGCCCGACGAGTTCGCGTACCCGTCGCCCGTACCGGAACGGACCGCTCCGGAGCCGTACGCCCCCGACTTCCAGGAGCGGGAGACGTACGAGCCCGGGGTGTACGAGGCCGAGGCGTACGAGCCGGAGGTGTACGAGGCCGAGGCGGACGAGCCCGAGGAGCGCGGGACCGGCGCGTACGCCCTGGAGACGTACACGACGGACACCTACGAGCCGGGCGCGTACGAACCGGACACCTACGAACCGGACACCTACGAACCGGCCGCGTACGCGCCGGACGTCTACCGGCCGGAGCCGTACGCGCCCGAGCGGTACGAGGCCGAAGGGCTCGCGCCCGTCGAGGAGTACGGCTCCGTCCCGTACGGGACAGGGGAGTACGGGCCCGGAGCGTACGAGACCCGGGAGTACGAATCGGAGGCCCACCGGCCCGAGGTGTACCGCCCCGAGGCGCGGTTGCCCGAGCCGTACGAGCCGCGCGCGCCGGAGGTCCCCGAGGGGGCCGGGCGGGACGGCGGCGAGACGGACGGCGACGGATCGGACCACGGATCGGACGGCGGACCGGGCGACGGACCCGGCGAGGGTTCCGGCGGCGGTTCCGCTCCGGGGCCCCGCCCCGCCCCCGACGCCTACGGTGCCGACCCCTACGGGAAGTCGACGCCGGCCCCCGCCGAGACGCGTCCCGCGGCCACGCCGCCGACCGCCGACGTGCGGGCCGCGCGGGCCGGGGCCATCGCCGCCTACCGGGCCGGGGCGCGGGCCGCCGCCCGGCTGGGCGAGACGGGGGCGCTGCCCGACCGGCGCCCCGCGCCCCCGGAGACGCCGGGACCGCCCCCGCAGACGCCGGGACCGCCCCCGCCGACGGCGCAGGCGGCGGGATCGCCCGAGCCGCAGTGGTGGGCGCGGGTGGCGGACGACGACGAGGACGACGAGGACGACGGCGACGAGCCGTACGGCGGCGGCCCCCGGAACGGCCCGCCGCCGCGCGTGATGCTGACCGGCAGCTGGAGCGACGGCCCGCACGCCGCGCGGGACGGCTCCGGGCCGATACCGGCCGGGGGCGGTTCGGGCCGCGGTCCGGTGCTGCCCGGCTCGGGGCGCCCGGCGCTGCCCGCCGGTTACCGGGCGGCGGGCCCGGACCCCGAGCGCCTCCCGGTCCCCGCCGGCGTCCCGGAGCCCCGGCGGGAGGAGCCGGCGACGGTCCCGGCCGAGCCGTACCGGGGCCCGACCACGCGCCTCGCGGCGGAGCGGGCCCGCCAGACCCGGATCGCGGTCATCGGTGCCGTCACCGAGCGCTGGGCGCCCGAACAGGCCGGTCCCGTCCACGAGAACTGGCGCCTCGCGGCGCCCATCGGCCCCGCCACCGACCTGTGGGCGCTCGGCGCGCTCCTCTACCGGGCCGTCCAGGGCCACGCCCCCTACCCGGAGGACAGCGCGGCCGAACTCGTCCAGCTGGTCTGCGCCGAGCCGCCCGCCTTCGCCGAGGAGAGCGGGCCCCTGCGCCCGGTCGTGGAGTCGCTGCTCCGTCAGGACCCGACCGAGCGGCCCGACTTCGAGGAGCTGCGCGGCTGGCTGCGCTCCCTCGTCCGCTCGGCGCCGGAACCGGACGCCGGTGTCGGAGTCGTACCGCTGCCGTCCTTCGACGAGACGCGGCTGCCGATCGTGCGCCGGCGCGGCGAGCTCGTGCGCCGGCGGCGCAAGGGGGAGGGCGCGGGCCGCCGCCGTCACAAGCGCGGCAAGGACCCGCGCGCCGAGGCCCGGCACGAGCCCGAGCGCGCGCCCGTCCGCGAGCACGCGCGCGTACGGGACGATTTCCGGGACGAGTCCGACGGCGGGTACCACGAGCAACTCCCGCAGCGCGCCCCGCGCGAGCCCCGGTCCCCGCGCGCCCCGCGCACCTCCTCCGGCACCTCGGGCTCCCCGCGCGCCCTGGGCTGCATGCTGCTGGCCCTGGTCCTCCTCCTGCTCGTGGGGGTCGTCGCGTACGCCGTCCTCTTCATGCCCCGCGAGGGGGAGGCGCCCGCCGGGGCGGGCGCGCCCACGACCGGCGGCACCCCGGCCCCGACCGCGAGCGGTCCCGCCACGGGCGGCTCCTCCCCGGGCGGTCCCGCCACGGGCACTCCTTCCCCGGGCGGTTCCCCCGCGACCACCCGGCCCGCCACGACCCGGCCCCCGGCGACCCCGTCGGGCCCCGCGCTCGCCGCCGGATACGCCCTGCGCCAGGATCCGGAGGGGTTCCGGATCGGGGTGCCGAACGGCTGGCGGCGCAGCCCGGTCAACGACGCCGGGCAAGTGCGCTACACGGGAGGCGACTTCACGATGATCGTGGTCCCCGGCCGGGACAGCGTGAAGGACAACGGCTCCGATCCGCTGGCGTACCAGAACGCCAGGGAGCGCGAGCTGGAGCCGTGGCGGGCGTCGAGCTGGTCGGGCGCGGAGCGGACGCTCCGGGTCGACATCGGCAGCACGGCGACGGCCACCGGAAGTTACTGGTGGCTGGACGGCACGGGACGCGAGGTGTTCGTCCGCAACCTCGCCCTGATCGACGGCGGCCGGTACCACGTCGTCCAGGTCATCGGCCCGTACACCGAGCGGGACAAGGTCTCCGAGATCTACGACGAGGCCACGAAGGCGTTCCGTCCGGGCCGCTGAACCCGGGCCGGTCCACCGGCCCCCGGTCACAGTGCTGTTCCTATGACCGCCCCGAGGTTTCGCGGTCCGTGCCCCCCTCCGTAACCTGGCGTCAGAAGGAACGGGCGGGGGCAAGTGGAACATTCACAGGGCACAGGGGCGGGGCTGCTGCTCGCCGGTCGCTACCGGCTGGGCGAGTCCATCGGACGCGGCGGCATGGGCAAGGTCTGGCGCGCGCACGACGAGGTGCTGCACCGCGTGGTGGCGGTGAAGGAGCTGACGGCGGGCCGGTTCGTGGCCGAGGCCGACCGGCTCGTGCTGCACGCCCGTACGCAGAAGGAGGCGCGGGCGGCCGCGCGGATCACCCACCCGGGCGTGGTGACCGTCCACGACGTCCTGGAACACGACGCCCGTCCGTGGATCGTCATGCAGTACGTCGACGGGCCCTCGCTCGCCGACGCCGCCAAGGAGGCGGGCAGCATCGAGCCGCGCGAGGCGGCCAGGATCGGGCTGCACGTCCTCGGCGCGCTGCGCGCCGCGCACGCGGCCGGAGTGCTGCACCGGGACGTCAAGCCGGGCAACATCCTGCTCGCGCGCGACGGGCGCGTCCTCATCACCGACTTCGGTATCGCGGCGATCGAGGGGGACTCGACGATCACCCGGACCGGTGAAATCGTCGGCTCCATCGACTATCTGGCGCCCGAGCGGGTGAAGGGCGGCGATCCCGGTCCCGCCTCCGACCTCTGGTCGCTCGGGGCCACGCTCTACACGGCGGTGGAGGGCACCTCGCCGTTCCGCCGCACCTCCCCGATCAGCACCATGCAGGCCGTGGTGACCGAGGAGCCGCCGCACCCGGAGAAGGCGGGGGCGCTGGCCTCCGTCATCGTGGCCCTGCTGCGCAAGGACCCGGAGCAGCGGCCGCGCGCGGACGAGGCCGAGCGGATGCTGCTCGACGCGATGGAGGGACGCGCGCCGGCGGCGGCGCAGGCGTACGTGCCGACCCAGCGGGTGACCAGGGAGGACAGGGAGCCGGCGGAGGGCGCCGACGGGGCGCGTACGGACCGGTCGGAGCCGGGGACCGCGGGCACCGCGGGGGCCGCCCCGCGCGGGTCCACCACCCAGTGGCCCCAGCCGCCCCAGGAACTCCAGCGGTCCCGGGTCTCCCCGCCGTCCTCGTCCACCCTGGTGCCGGGCTCCGCCCGCCCCCCGTCCGGCCGGGGCCGTCGGCGCACCGTCGTCCTGGCGGCCCTGCTCGCCGGACTCGTCGCGGGCGGCGCCGTCTTCGCCGCCATGAACTACGCGGACGGCGACCGCGTCGCCGGCGGCACCGGGGGGACGGGCACCGTCACGGCCCCGACCACGGCCCCCTCCGCCAAGAGCGGCGGGAAGGACGGGATTCCGGAGGGCTGGCACCGCGTCGACGACCCGGAGGGCTTCAGCCTCCTCGTCCCGGACGGCTGGAAGCGCCAGATGGAGGGCGACCAGATCGACTACACCCCGGACAACGGCAACCACCGCATCCGGATCAGCATCGACCGCAGCCCCGACTTCGAGAACCCGTACGTGCACGCGCTCGACCTGGAGCGCCTCCTGACGAAGCGGATGCACTACACCCGGATCAAGCTCCTCCCGACCACCTACCGGGACCAGACCCTCTCCTGCCTGTGGGAGTTCACCTGGACCGAGAAGAAGAACTTCCCGGGGCCCCGGCGCGCGATCGACCAGATGTACTACGGCGACGACGGCACCGAGTACGCCATCTACATGTCCTCGCCGGAGTCCAGCTGGGAGACCACCCGGGAGCAGTTCGACATCGTCCTCCGGCACTGGCGGGAAACGGGCGAGTAAAGGCCGGAAAAATCTGCGTGGCCGGCCTTCGGTAGTCGTGAGCCGCTGATCAGGGCTTATGTGCCAGTGATCGCTGGCGCGATGTGCGCCCCTGGTGAAAACGCGTTACCGACGGGTACCCAAAGGACGGGCCGCGCCTTACGCTCGCCCTCATGACGGACTCGCAGGCCCCCGCCGCCCCTTCGGCTCCCGACGCCCCCGCCACCGGGACGGAGGGCACCGCCCCCGCCCCCGCCACCGACGCTCCCGCGGCCGGAGCCGCCGCGGCGCGGACCGGGACCGCGCCGGCCGGAACCGCCCCCGCCGGGGCGACCAACCCGGTCGCGCCCGCGCCCGCCGGCGCCCGGACCGCCGCCGACGTCGTGACCCCCGAGGTGGTCGCCCGGCTCGTCCGCGACGTGGTCGGCTCCGGCCGGACCGCCAACCACACCCCCTTCACCGGGGAGAAGCTGGCGGACCTGCCCGAGTCCACCCCCGAGGACGTCGCGGAGGCCTTCGCCCGCGCCCGCGCCGCCCAGCCGGTCTGGGCCGCGACGCCGGTCCGGACCCGCGCCGCCGTGCTCCTGCGCTTCCACGACCTGGTCCTCCAGCGGCAGGCCGAGGTCCTCGACCTCATCCAGCTGGAGACGGGCAAGGCGCGCCTGCACGCCCACGAGGAGGTCCTGGCGGTCGCCGTCGCCGCCCGCCACTACGGCCGCAAGGCCCCCTCCTACCTGCGCCCCCGCCACCACACCGGCGTCGTGCCGACCCTCACCAAGGTCACCGAGCTGCGCCAGCCGCGCGGCGTCGTCGGCCAGATCGCCCCCTGGAACTACCCCCTCGAACTCTCCGTCGGCGACGCGCTGCCCGCCTTCGTCTCGGGCAACGCCGTCGTCATGAAGCCCGACACCGAGACCGCGCTCACCGCCCTGTGGGCCCGTGACCTGCTGATCGAGGCCGGTCTTCCCGCCGAGGTCTTCCAGGTCGTCCTCGGCGAGGGCCCGGTCGTCGGCCCCGAGGTCGTCCGCCACGCCGACTACGTCTCCTTCACCGGCTCCACCCGTACCGGCCGCGAGGTCGCGCAGGGCGCCGCCGCCCGCCTCGTCGGCGTCTCCCTCGAACTCGGCGGCAAGAACGCCATGCTCGTCCTGGCGGACGCCGACGTCGAGAAGGCCGCCGCCGGCGCCGTCCGCGCCTGCTTCTCCTCCGCCGGACAGCTCTGCATCTCCATCGAGCGCCTGTACGTGCACGAGTCCGTCGCCGACGACTTCGTCGCCCGGTTCGCCGCCCGCACGAAGGCGATGCGGCTCGGCACCTCCCTCGCGTACGGGGCCGACATGGGCTCCCTCGTCGGCGAGCGGCAGCTGGAGACCGTCAAGCAGCACGTCGAGGAGGCCGTCGCCAAGGGCGCCAAGCTGGTCGCGGGCGGCGTCGCCCGCCCCGACGTCGGCCCCCTCTTCTACGAGCCGACCATCCTCGACGGCGTCGAGGCCCCGATGGCCGTCTGCAACGAGGAGACCTTCGGCCCGGTCGTCTCGATCTACCGCTTCACGGACGAGGACGAGGTCGTCGAGCTCGCCAACGCCACCCCGTACGGCCTCAACTCCTCCGTCTGGACGAAGGACTCGCGCCGCGGCCACGCCGTCGCGGCCCGGCTGCGCACCGGCACCGTCAACATCAACGAGGGGTACGCGCCCGCGTACGGCAGCGTGCAGTCCCCGATGGGCGGCATGAAGGACTCCGGGCTCGGCCGCCGCCACGGCTCCGAGGGCATCCTCAAGTACACCGAGGCCCAGACCGTCGCCCAGCAGCGGCTGATCCCGCTCGCGCCCTCCTTCGGGATGGACGACGAGAAGTACGCGGCGTTCATGAGCCTGTCCCTGAAGGCGATGAAGGCCCTGCGCCTGCGCTGAGGCCCCCGGGCCCCCGCTCGCGGCGGGGGCCCGCGCCCTTCCTCCTTTCACCCCTTTCCGTACTCCGTACGAGGAGAGCCATGACCGCGGTACCCCCTACCCAAAATCAGGAGCAGGTGGAGGACGGCGCGTACGACTACGACGTCCTCGTCGTCGGCTCCGGCTTCGGCGGTTCGGTCACGGCCCTCCGCCTCACCGAGAAGGGCTACCGGGTCGGCGTCCTGGAGGCCGGGCGCCGCTTCACCCGCGAGACCCTGCCGAAGAACTCCTGGGACCTGAAGAACTTCCTCTGGGCCCCCGCCCTCGGCCTCTACGGCCTCCAGCGCATCCACCTGCTCGGCAACGTCATGGTGCTCGCGGGCGCCGGCGTGGGCGGCGGCTCCCTCAACTACGCCAACACCCTCTACGTACCGCTCAAGGCGTTCTTCGACGACCCGCAGTGGAAGGACATCACGGACTGGGAGGACGAGCTGCGGCCGTACTACGACCAGGCCAAGCGGATGCTCGGCGTCCGGCTCAACCCGACGATGACCCCCTCCGACGTGCACCTGAAGTCGGCCGCGCAGGCGATGGGCATCGGCGACACCTTCCACATGGCTCCGGTCGGCGTCTTCTTCGGGGACGGCGAGGACGCGGACGGCAAGGCCAGGGCGAAGCCCGGCGGCGAGGTCCCCGACCCGTACTTCGGCGGAGCGGGCCCCTCCCGGCGCGCCTGCGCCGAGTGCGGCGAGTGCATGACCGGCTGCCGCCACGGCGCCAAGAACACCCTCAACGAGAACTACCTCCACCTCGCGGAGAAGGCGGGCGCGACCGTCCACCCCATGACGACCGTCGTCACCGTCACCGAGGACTCGCGCGGCGGCTTCGCCGTGAAGACCCTGCCCACCGACCGGCGCAAGAAGGGGAAGGGCCGGACGTTCACCGCCCGCCGGGTCGTGATCGCGGCCGGCACGTACGGCACGCAGACCCTGCTCCACCGGATGAAGGACACCGGCCTGCTGCCCCGCGTCTCGGACCGGCTCGGCGAGCTGACCCGCACCAACTCCGAGGGCCTGGTCGGCGCCCAGACCACCGACCGCCGCTACCGGAAGAAGCACGGCCGGGAGAAGGCCGACTTCACCCGGGGCGTCGCCATCACCTCCTCCGTCCACCCGGACGAGAACACCCACATCGAGCCGGTCCGGTACGGCAGGGGCTCCAACTCCATGGGCAGCCTCACCGTTCTCCAGGTGCCCTACGGCGCCCACCGGGTGCGCGACTGGGTCCTCAACCTGCTCCGGCACCCCACGCTCGCCGCCCGCTCGCTCTCCAACCGGAAGTGGTCGGAGCGGACCATCATCGGCCTGGTCATGCAGTCCCTCGACAACTCCCTGACGACCTACCGCAAGCCCGGCGGCATCGGAAAGGGCCTGCTCACGGCCCGCCAGGGGCACGGGGCGCCGAACCCGGTCCAGATCCCGGCGGCCACCCGGGCCGCCAGCCTCCTCGCCGAGGAGATCAACGGCTTCGCCGGCTCCAACGTCGGCGAGCTGATGGGTACCCCGCTCACCGCCCACTTCCTGGGCGGCTGCGCGATCGGCGCGGACGCCGCGTCCGGCGTCATCGACCCGTACCACCGGCTCTACGGCCACCCGGGGATCTCCGTCGTCGACGGGGCGGCCGTCTCCGCCAACCTCGGCGTGAACCCGTCCCTGACGATCACCGCCCAGGCGGAGCGGGCCATGTCCTTCTGGCCGAACAAGGGCGAGGAGGACCCGCGCCCGGCGCAGGGGGAGCGGTACGTACGGCTCGCGGCGGTCGAGCCGAAGACCCCCGCGGTCCCGGCCGAGGCCTTCGGCGCGCTCCGCCTGCCGTTCCTGGGGATGCCGAGGATGCCGGCCCCGGACCTGTCCGAGGTCTCGCCCGAGGCCTCGTCGAAGGCGCCGTCGAAGCGGGAGTGACACCCGTCCGGGCCGGGACGCCGGCGCCCGGGCCGGAAACGACAGAAAGGGCGCTGCATCCCCCTCCGAATGCAGCGCCCTTCCGGCTTTTTGGTGTTGCTGCATGGTTGACCCGCCACCCCCGCGATTGGTTGTAGCGGTTGCACGAGATCTTGATGTGACGCGCGTCACGTCCCGGGGGCGGGTGTGCGCGCGAGGGCCCCGTGGCGCGATTCCGGTCGCGCCACGGGGCCCTCGGGGGTCGGCACCGGTGTCCAGGGCAGCGGCGGTGCCGGGCGGAACGGCGCCGGGGGGTCGCGCCGCTGGGGAGGGGGTACGGAGGGGGGGACGGGGACGGGATCTTCGGGGGTGCTGGACGGGGCCGCGGGAGCACGGCCGGAGGAGCCGGTTGCGGTCGGCCCCGGGCGTCCCCGGGACCGACCGCCCCTTCTGGGTGACCGGACCGCTGTCCCCTGCTGCCCGGTCACATGCGCTGGTGCGAGGTCCCACGGCGTACCGGAGAGGTACGCCACACGCCCCAGCGAAGCCACGCGTGGTTTCCTTCGGGCCCGCCCCTGGCTGGCACGGACAACCGGACCAACGAAGCCGGCGCGGGGCCGGTCACGCGCCGTACGGGTGAGAGCGGGTCCGAACTCGGGTGCGGGCGCCCACTCAGATGCGTCCCCGGCACAGCTCCAGCACCGTCATCGCGATGGCCGTGCCCGGCTTGCCCAGCGCGTCCCTGTAGTGGCCGAGGACCTCCATCTCGCGGTTCAGGTTCACCCGGCGGCCGCCGGAGGAGATCCGGGCCTCCTGGATGACGGCCGAGACGGCCATCCGTTCCTGGACGAGACCGATGATCCGGTCGTCGAGGGCGTCGATGCGCTCACGGGCGTCGCCGATCAGCGCCGCCGCCTCGTCGGTGCGGGCGCCGGTCTTCTCGGTGGTGGCGGTGTGCGTCGTCATGGTGGGGCTCCTGGGGTGTCGGACGCCCCCGAGACGGTCCGGCCCGGGAATGACAGAGCGCCCCGGGCCTTGTCGGCCCGGGGCGCCTGGGAAGTCGCTTGTCAGTTGCTCAAGCAGCACGACCATGGCAGCCGGTGGGCCGGTTGCCATAGGTAAAGACGAAGGTCTGGTGCTTGCGCATGGCGACAGTATGGACCCCGCCCGGGATCCGGGGCCAACCCGGGTTCGGATGGTGAGACGAAAGGTACGACCGGCGCGCCGGTAGAATCGACAAATAGCACCCCTTTCGAGGGACCCTCTCCTACCGCCGGAAGGCCGCCGTAGTGTCATCAGCGACCCCCGCTGCCGCGCCCGACGTCACCAACCCGGACGTAGTCCTCGTTGTCGACTTCGGCGCCCAGTACGCCCAGCTCATCGCCCGCCGCGTCCGTGAGGCCCGGGTCTACAGCGAGATCGTCCCGTCCACCATGCCGGTGGCCGAGATGCTGGCCAAGGACCCGAAGGCGATCATCCTCTCCGGCGGCCCGTCCTCCGTGTACGCGGAGAACGCCCCCCGCCTCGACCGCGCGCTCTTCGAGGCGGGCGTCCCCGTCTTCGGCATGTGCTACGGCTTCCAGCTGATGGCGACGACCCTCGGCGGCACCGTCGACAACACCGGCGCCCGCGAGTACGGCCGCACCCCGCTGCACGTCTCCAAGGCCGGCTCCACCCTCTTCGAGGGCACCCCGGTCGAGCAGTCGGTGTGGATGTCGCACGGCGACGCCTGCTCCGCCGCCCCCGAGGGCTTCGCCGTCACCGCCTCCACGGACGTCGTGCCGGTCGCCGCCTTCGAGAACGACGAGAAGAAGCTGTACGGCGTCCAGTACCACCCCGAGGTGCTGCACTCCACGCACGGCCAGCAGATCCTGGAGCACTTCCTCTACCGGGGCGCCGGCATCGAGCCGAGCTGGACCACCGGCAACGTGATCGAGGAGCAGGTCGCGGCCATCCGCGCCCAGGTCGGCGACAAGCGCGCCGTCTGCGGCCTCTCCGGCGGCGTCGACTCCGCCGTGGCCGCCGCGCTCGTCCAGAAGGCCATCGGCTCGCAGCTCACCTGCGTGTACGTCGACCACGGCCTCATGCGCAAGGGCGAGACCGAGCAGGTCGAGAAGGACTTCGTCGCCTCCACCGGCGTCAACCTCAAGGTCGTCGACGCGCAGGAGCGGTTCCTCACCGCCCTCGCCGGCGTCTCCGACCCGGAGACCAAGCGGAAGATCATCGGCCGCGAGTTCATCCGCGTCTTCGAGCAGGCGCAGCTGGAGATCCTCCAGGAGGAGGGCCCCGAGGTCGCGTTCCTCGTCCAGGGCACGCTCTACCCGGACATCGTCGAGTCCGGCGGCGGCACCGGCACCGCCAACATCAAGTCGCACCACAACGTCGGCGGCCTGCCCGACGACATCGAGTTCGAACTCGTCGAGCCGCTGCGCCAGCTCTTCAAGGACGAGGTCCGCATGGTCGGCCAAGAGCTCGGCCTGCCCGAGGAGATCGTCCAGCGCCAGCCCTTCCCGGGCCCCGGCCTCGGCATCCGCATCGTCGGCGAGGTCACCAAGGAGCGCCTGGACCTGCTGCGCGAGGCCGACGCCATCGCCCGCGAGGAGCTGACGGCCGCCGGTCTCGACCGCGACATCTGGCAGTGCCCGGTCGTGCTGCTCGCCGACGTGCGCTCCGTGGGCGTCCAGGGCGACGGCCGCACCTACGGCCACCCGATCGTGCTGCGCCCGGTCTCCTCCGAGGACGCCATGACGGCCGACTGGTCGCGCCTGCCCTACGAGGTGCTCGCCAAGATCTCGACCCGCATCACCAACGAGGTCGCCGACGTGAACCGCGTCGTCCTCGACGTCACCAGCAAGCCGCCGGGCACCATCGAGTGGGAGTAGCCGCTCCCGCACGCGTGTGAAACCGCCGCCCCGGCCGCCCGGGGCGGCGGTTTCGTCGTACCGGGGGGCCGACTGGGCGGTTTCGTCGCTCCTGGTTGCCCGCTCGGCGGTTTCGTCGCGTCCGGGCTCTGGTGACCCGACCGGCCGGGCACTACCTTCCGGCGCATGAGCGTGATACCGGACCCCGTCCCCCTCGACCGGCTCCACTTCGCCATGCCGCCCGTCCACGCGACGGCCGAGGAGGAACGCGTCCACCGCAAACAGCGGCTCGCGGGCGCCCTCCGCCTCTTCGGACGGTTCGGGTACGAGGAGGGCGTCTCGGGCCACATCACCGCCCGCGACCCGGAACACCCCGACTGCTTCTGGGTGAACCCCTTCGGGGCGCCGTTCGCCGAGACGACCGCGAGCGACCTCATCCTGGTCGACGGCGACGGCCGGGTCCTCCACGGCGGCCGGCACGTCAACCAGGCCGCCTTCACCGTCCACGCCCAGGTCCACCGGGCCCGGCCCGACGCCGTCGCCGTCGTCCACACCCACTCCCTGCACGGCCGGGCGCTCGCCGCCCTCGGCGAACCCCTCGACCCCCTCACCCAGGAGGCCTGCGCCTTCTACCAGGACCACGTCCTCTACGACGCCTACACCGGCGTCACCGTGGACGCGGAGGAGGGACGCCGGATCGCCGTCGCCCTCGGCACCTCCAAGGCGATCGTGCTCCGCAACCACGGACCGCTCACCGTCGGCACCTCCGTCGACGCGGCGGCCTGGTGGTTCATCGCCCTGGAACGCTGCGCCCGGATCCAGCTGACCGCCCGCGCCGCCGGGAAACCGGTCCTGATCGACCACCACGACGCCGTCGCCACCCGCGAACAGCTCGGCAACGACCTCGTCGCCTGGATCAACTACCAGCCCCTCTGGCGCAGGATCAGCCGAGCGGAGCCCGAACTCCTGTCGTAACACCATCGCCTCACCCTTCTGTACGTCAATAAGACGACACGGCAATCACTCCTGAGGGGGGCGCACGCGGCGGTCGCGAGAACCCTCGGTGCGGCACAATTCCGTGGAACCAACGGCACGTTGGCCCTCCACGGCGCACCGGAACGCACCAGAACGCACCGGACGCGTGTCGTGGAGCGAGCTCGGGAAGTGAGCACCGTGGCGGTTCAAGAGGCGAGACAGCACGGCGAGCACGCGACGGCCTGCGCCGGCTGCGCCCACTGCGGGCGGACCGGCCACCGGCGCGCGGTCGCCGCCTTCCTCGCCCGGCGCGACGAACTCGCCGCCGGACACGGCGTCCCCGCCGCCGTCGCCCACTCCCCGGTCGCCGCCCGCCAGTGGGTCTCCGACGAGCTCGCCCAAGCCGCCCGCGCGGTCACCGCGCACGGCCGGGAGGCCGGGCCCGCCCGGCTCGACCTGGTCCGGCGCGGTGGCCTCCGCGCCGTCTGGGGCGCCGTCCTCGCCCTCCTCCTCGGCCAGGCCCTCACCGCCGTCGGGGCCGGCTGGACCGCCGCCCGCACGGCCGGCCTCTGCACCGCCCTGGTCCTCGCCGTCCTCCTCAGCGCCGCCGCCCACACCCACCGGGCGCGCGGCGGCCTCCTCGCTCCCCTGACCGGCGAGGACGACCGGCTCTCCACCACCCGCGCCGTCGCCGCCGCCTGGCTCCTGCTCCTCTCCTTCTCCCTCCTCTTCCTGGCCGTCCGGTTCCTCACCCTCCGGCCACCTGCCACGGCCGTCTCCACCGCGGACTCCACGGCTGTTTCCACCGCCGCCTCCACAGCCGACTCCGCGACCGCCTTCGGCCTGACCCGGACCGCCGGCCTGCTCACCGCCCTGGCCCTGGTGGCGGCCGTCACCGTCACCGCCCGCCTCGTCGTCACCACCGGGATCGCGGCGGGGCGCCTCCAGAAGGTGCCCGCCGACCGCCCGCGCGCCGCCGACCTGCTCTGCGACGACAGCGGCCGCGCCTGCCTCGCCGACGTCCAGTACCTCCTGGTCTCCGGCGCCGTCCTCGCCCTCGCGGCCGTCGGACTCGCCCGCGATCCCGCCCGGCTCCCCGAGGTCCCCTGGTCCCTCGTGCTCCTCCTCGCCGTCTCGGCTGCCTGGCACCTCGCCGCGAAGTGCGCCGAGGGCGTCCGCCCCACGATCCACTCCGTGGTCCGGTCCCGAGAGGCGGGCGACCTCGACGCCCCGATCCGCACGGGCGACGACATCGAGATCCGCGGCCGCGGCTTCGTCCCACCGGGCGCGGGCGCCCCCGACCCGCTGACCCGCCTCGTGGTCCGCATCGGCCCCGTCCACGCCCACGTCCCGCTGGTCCCGGTCCCGGGCGGCTTCGCCAACCCCACCGACACCGCCCTGACCGTCCCCCTCCCGGCGGACGTGGAACCGGGCCGGGCGGAGGTCTCGGTCGTGACGGCGGCGGGCGTGGAGACCAACCGGGTCACGATCGACGTGGTGGATTGATCCCCGCGTGGACCGATCGAGGCCGTGTGCCCGTCCGGCCCCTTCCCCGCGCCTCCGGGGCACCACTCGGAGGAGAATCGTGCCGCGAGCAGCCGTACGGGGCGTGAGAGGTGACCGGCGATGACGGGACAGACGGACCGGGGCGACGACAGGGCGCCCGGCAGCGGCGGCGGTGCGGGTGGCGGCGCGGGAGGCGCCACCGGTGGCCCTGCGGCCCTCGGCAGTGGTGACGGGCCCGGCGCCTGGAAGGCCCTGGCCTCCCGTTACGCCCTCCTTCCCTTGCGGATCTTCCTCGGGGTCACGTTCGTCTACTCCGGGCTCGACAAGCTCACCGACTCCTCCTTCTTCGCCGACACCGGCAGCGGTTCCATCGGCGAGACGATGCGCGGAGTCCGGGACAGCTCCGCGATCCCCGCCCTCGTCGACCTCGCCCTCAAGAACCCCGCCGGCTTCGGATACGCCATCGCCTTCGGAGAACTCGCCGTCGGGCTGGGGACCCTCTTCGGCCTCTTCGCCCGGGTGGCGGCGCTCGGAGGCGCGCTGATCTCGCTGAGCCTCTGGCTGACCGTGAGCTGGCAGGTGTCGCCGTACTACCTCGGCAACGACCTCGCCTATCTGATGGCCTGGCTGCCGCTGCTGCTCGCCGGGGCCCCGGTGCTCTCGCTGGACATGCTCCTCGCCGAACGGCGCCGTATTCGATAGGCGACCCAGGTCACGAGGGCGGCCGTGCCCAGGCCGCCGCAGAGGACCGGGACCATCGCGTACCAGGGGGTCGTCCAGGCCCCGGTGGCGTCGCCCGCGTACAGGGCGGTCAGGGCGAGGGCGGTGAGGCCGACGAGCAGCCGGCCCGGACGGAACTCATGAAGCAGCACGGATGACCTCCACCTGTCCGAGTGCGACCTCCAGGGAGAGGTCCAGGGTGCCCGCCGGGACGGTCCCGGCCGGCGGCGCGAGCGTGTGGGCCTCCTCGCGGTCCGGCGCGATGTCGATGTCGTTGGGAGGCTGTCCCGGCAATCGCAGATCGCCCAGCGACACCTTGGCGCGCAGCTTCACGACCGCGTCCTTCGGGACGATCACCTTGAGCTGTCCGGCGCCCACCTCGGCGCCGGTGGCGACCGTCGTGCCCGCGGGGACCGGGAGCCGCGACAGATCGAGCGTGCCGACCCCGCTGCCCAGCTCGTAGTGCGGCTGCACGGCGGCGGCCGACACCGGTGCCCACGTCGCGCGGGCCCAGTCCGTGGTGATCCGGTCGGGCATCGCCGTCGCCAGGGCGAGCAGGCCCGCCGTGACCACGGTCATGAAGACCGTGCCGAACCCGGTCCGCCCGAGGAAACTGCTGACGACGAGACCCAGGCCGAACACCCCGAGGGCGGCGGCCAGCCCGATCTGCAGGCTGGTGCCGAGCGGCTCCGCCTCCCAGGTCAGGGCCGTGCCGAGGCCGGCCGCCACCATCGCGAGCAGCTGGACGAGACCGCTGATGGAGAGCGGACTCTTCCGGACGGAGGGCGTCGGGCGTCCGGGCGCCGGGGCCGCGGGGCCCCACTGGCTGCCGGGCTTCGGCACCTCGCCGTTCACCCTGCCGTCCTCGTCCAGCACGCCGTGCGGACCCCACAGGTAACCGACGGCCACCCTGCCGGTCGAGCCGTCCTTCACGATCGGGTCCTTCCACCAGGAGGTGTACTCGATCCGCGGCGGGGCCTTCGTCTCGGGCGGGGCCTCGGCGACCGCGAGCGCCGCGGCCGTGTCCGTCCTGCCCTCGGTCTCGACCGCGCCGCTCCGTCTCCGCCGGGACCAGACCGCCGCCCCGCACGCCGCGAACGCCACCAGCAGCGAGGAGCCCAGCATCGATCCGCTGCGCAGCATCGACAGGAAGACCCCGCAGCCGATCAGCGCCATCAGCAGGGCCGCGAGGGAGGAACCGGAGACACGGCCGGTCAGCAGCCTGCGCCCCTCGTTGTCCTCCTCGCCCGCGAGCGGGATCAGCAGCCACGCGAAGCCGTAGAAGATCAGCCCGAAGCCACCCGTCACCGCCAGCACGCCGATCACGACGCGGAGGATCACCGGGTCGAGGTCGAAGTACCGGCCGAGACCGCCGCAGACACCGCCCACGACCTTGCTCCCGCGTGAGCGCCGCAACGGCGCGGCGGAAGCGGCCTCCGCCGCCGGCGGGGCCTCGTGCTGCGAAGGCGTCGAACTCGTCATGCCTCCATGGTGACGGCCCGTGACGCGGTGCGGCACCGGGGACGACCCTGGCCCGACCCTGATATTCGCGGGGCCCTCCTCCCCGAGGCCTTACCAGGGAAGATCTCAGGGCCGACCCTGATGTCCCGGGCGGTCCGGACGTGTGACGATCGGCGCATGTCCGTATCCGCTCGTGTCACCGAGACCGACGAACCGCCCCTGCGCAGGCTCTACCGGAGCGCCGACGGGCGGTGGCTCGGCGGTGTCGCACGCGGTCTCGCGGGACACCTCGGGCTGCCGGTCGTCTGGGTGCGCACGGCGTTCGTGGTCCTCGCCATGGCGGACGGCCTCGGCGCCGTGCTCTACGCGGTCTTCTGGATCGTCGTCCCGCTCGGCGTCGGCGGGCGGACCGCTCCGCGCCCCGTCTTCGAGACCACCCCGGACGGGCGCCGCAGGCTCCGCAAGCCCGACCGGGGCCAGGTCTTCGCCCTGGCCGCGCTCGCCGTGGGCCTCGCGGTCGTCGCCGGGAACGCCAGCTTCGACGGCGAGATGGGGCGGTACGTCTGGCCCATCATCCTCACCGGCATCGGCCTCGCCGTCTTCTGGCGCCAGTCGGACAACGCCCGCCGGGCCAGCTGGACCGACCCCGGACGGCACAGACGCGCGTTCCAGCTCGCCCGCGGTCTCGTCGGCGTCGCCCTGGTCGGCACGGGCCTCGCGGTCTTCGTGGTGGTCCGCGGCTCCGTCGCCCAGCTCGGCACGGCCCTCACCGCGGCCGTCGCCGTCCTCACCGGCATAGCACTGCTCGCCGGTCCCTGGCTGGTCCGCATGTCACAGGACCTCACGGAGGAGCGGACCATGCGCATCCGCGCCCAGGAGCGCGCCGAGGTCGCGGCCCACGTCCACGACTCGGTGCTGCACACCCTCACCCTGATCCAGCGCAACGCGGACGACCCGGGCGAGGTGCGCCGGCTCGCCCGCGCCCAGGAACGGGAGCTGCGGAACTGGCTCCACAAGCCGGAGGGCACCGGCAGGGACGAGGAGCCCGAGACCCTCGCGGAGGCGGTGAAGAGGGCCGCGGCCGAGGTCGAGGACAAGCACGGCGTCCCGCTGGAGGTGGTCGTCGTCGGCGACTGCCCCCTCGACGAAGGACTGGTCGCGCAGATACAGGCCGCGCGCGAGGCGATGGTCAACGCCGCCAAGTACGGTGGCGAGGGAGGGGCGGTGCAGGTGTTCGCGGAGGTGGACGGCCGCACGGTCTTCGTCTCGGTGCGGGACCGGGGGCCGGGCTTCGACCTGGACGACGTGCCCGAGGACCGGATGGGCGTACGAGAATCGATCATCGGCCGGATGCAGCGCAACGGCGGTACGGCCCGGCTGCGGTCACCGCAGGGCGGCGGCACCGAAGTGGAGCTCGAGATGGAGAGGGCGGACGGATGAGCGACGAGACCGGGGCAGCGACCGGGAGCGGGACGGATGCGGGCGCGGCGGCCACGCCGGGCGCCGGGCGCCGGGTGCGGGTGGTGCTCGTCGACGACCACCGCATGTTCCGCACCGGGGTGCAGGCCGAGATCGGCCGGACCGAGGTCACCGGCGTCGAGGTGGTCGGCGAGGCCGCCGACGTCGACCAGGCGGTCACGGTCATCACCGCGACCCGACCCGAGGTCGTCCTGCTCGACGTCCACCTTCCGGGCGGCGGCGGGGTCGAGGTGCTACGGCGCTGCGCGAGCCTGCTCGGCGCGCCCGAGGACCCGGTGCGCTTCCTGGCGCTTTCGGTGTCGGACGCGGCCGAGGACGTGATCGGGGTGATCCGGGGCGGTGCCCGCGGCTACGTGACCAAGACGATCACCGGCACCGACCTGGTCGACTCGATCTTCCGGGTCCAGGAGGGCGACGCGGTCTTCTCCCCCCGGCTCGCCGGCTTCGTCCTGGACGCCTTCGCCTCGACGGACGCGCCCCCGGTGGACGAGGACCTGGACCGGCTCACCCAGCGGGAGCGGGAGGTGCTGCGGCTGATCGCCCGCGGCTACGCGTACAAGGAGATCGCCAAGCAGCTCTACATCTCGGTGAAGACGGTCGAGTCGCACGTCTCGGCGGTGCTGCGGAAGCTCCAGCTCTCCAACCGCCACGAGCTGACCCGCTGGGCCACCGCCCGCCGCCTGGTCTGAGCCCGCCGTCCGACGCGGGGGCGCGCCCCGGTCTGAGACCCTCACCCGGTCTGAGACCCTCACCCGGTCCGGGGCCGCGCTCCGGTCTGGGGCCGGGACCGTACCTGATTCGACGGGACCGTACCTGGCTCGGCCGGGGCCGTACCTGGCTCGACGGGGCCTTACCCGGCTCGACGGGACCGTATCCGGTCCGGGGCCGGGCGCCGCTCGGTGTCGCCGGCCGGGGTCGGTCCGCGGGGGATCGGGGGTTCGGGGCCGGGGCGTCAGTTCACGCGGGTCGCGCCGGCGAAGGGCATCTCGTCGATCGGGGCGATCCGGATCGGGGCGCCGGGCCGGGGGGCGTGGATCATCCGGCCGCCGCCGATGTAGAGCCCGACGTGGCTGATGCCGGAGTAGAAGAAGACCAGGTCACCGGGGGCGAGCTGGGAGCGGGAGACGCGTTTTCCGGCGTTGATCTGGGTGTACGTCGTGCGGGGGAGGGAGACACCGGCCGCGCGCCAGGCCGCCTGGGTGAGGCCCGAGCAGTCGTACCCGGAAGGGCCCGTCGCCCCCCACACGTACGGCTTGCCGAGCTGGGCGCGGGCGAAGGAGATGGCCTGGGAGGCCCGGGAGTCCGGGGCGCCCACCGGTCCGCGCTCGCCGCCCGAGGAGCGGTCGGCCCGCGCGGGGGCGGAGGTGCCGGGCGTGGGCGTTCCGGCGGTCCGCGCCGAGGCGCTGGAGTGGGTCCGGGCGGTGACGGCGGCCTCGTACCGTGCCCGTTCCTCCGCGGTCAGCCGGGCGAGCAGGATCCTGGCCGACTTCAGTGTGCCGAGGACGGTCGCCTTCTGCCGCCGCAGCTCGGCCTCGTGCCCGCGCAGTGCGGTCAGGCGGTCCGCCGATTCGCCGCGCAGCTGCCCGATCGCGCCGAGTTCGCGCCGTACGGCCCGGATCGCGTTCGCCTGCCGGTCGCCGGCCTGCTCGGCGAACGCGGCCCGCGCCAGGTACTGGTCCGGGTCGGAGGTGAGGACGAGCCGCACCGTCGGGTCGAGCCCACCGGAGCGGTACTGGGCGGCGGCCGCGGCCCCGAGGGCGTCCCGCGCGTCGTTGAGGCGCTGGGTCCTGCGGGCGGCCTCGTCGCGCAGCCGGTCGAAGGCGGCGCGCGCCGCGTCCGCCTTCTCCTTCGCCCCGTTGTACCGCTCGGTCGCGACCCCGGCCTCTTCGTAGAGCCGGTCCACCTGCGCCCTGACCTGGGTGGCGGTGGGCCGGGGGTCCGCGTGTCCGGACCCTTCGAAGAGCGTCGCCGTCGCCGCGGAGGCGAGGGCGAGGGTGGCGGCGGTGCGGACCGCCTGACCGCCGAGGAGGGACGGCGTGGACTTCCGGTGCGATGCCACGAGGGCGGGTCACATCCTTTTCCCTGGGGGACGGTGTCCGCCGGGCCGGCGGCGGCCCGCACAGGGGGACGGACCGCCGCCGGTTTTCTCGGCGGGGGTGACCGACGACCGCTGACCTGCCGGCGGTGGTGGGGAGCCGGTCACCTGGTGGAGGACGCTAGGCCCGGGGTCACGCCCCGATGACGGATTGACCGCTATTGGCGTCAGTTGACGGTTCGGGGACCGAATCCTTTTCCCGCGTGACGGGGCGGAACCGTTTCGGCGGACACATAGGCGTATGGACGCATGGACGGACGGGCACACGGACGCACGCGCACGTACACGGGCGCGGGGACCCAGACGTACAGGCGCGGACGCGTGGGCGTGCGCGTGGGCAGGGACGTACGGACGTTTCGCGCGACGCTCCCGCAGGCGGCCGGTCAAGGCGCCGGAAGCGCGTGGACCCGCCCGGAGGGAGGCGCCGGAGGCCCGGTTAGGCTCCGCCCCATGGACGTACTCATCAATGTCTTCGTCGCCCTGCACGTCATCGGTATCGCCTCCCTCCTCGGCGGCTTCCTCACCCAGATGAAGGCGATGGGCGCCGGTACGGCCCGCTTCAGCCCCGCGATGCTGCACGGCGCGCTGACCATGCTGGTCACGGGCGTCGCGCTCGTCGGCCTGAACCAGGCCGACGACCAGACCGTGAACAACCTCAAGATCGGCGTCAAGCTGGCGATCCTGGTCGTGATCCTCGGCCTCGTCTACGTCAAGCGGGACGACGAGAAGGTCGACAAGGGCCTCTTCGCCGCCGTCGGCGGCCTGACCACGGCGAACATCTTCATCGCGACCCTCTGGACCTGAGCCGCGGACCCGGGGCGCGGCCCCGGTGCGACCCGTGGTGCGACCCGTTCCGCACCCCGGCCGCACGGACCGGCCTCCGAAGGCGGACCCGGATGTCGGCGGGGCGTCCCAGGGCCTGTCCGGCGGATCATGGCCGGGGCCGCGACGCCTGGCACGGCACCTCGCCGCGTTGTCGAAACGGCCCGACAGCTCCGCTATCGAGCCGCTCCGGCGCCTTGCGACGCCTCCCCTGGGCCCTTGCGGGCCTGGGGAGACCCCGCGCACCAGACGCCGCGGCCTATCCGACCCTGATCCGCCGGACAGGCCCTAGACTCGTGAGGCGATGAGCAGCCTCTTTGACGACAGCTTCCTGGCCGGTCTCCAGAACCACTCCTCGGAGGAGCCCCCGCCCCGCCCCGAGGACGACGAGCACGGCTCCCCGGCCCCGGAGGAGGTCCCGCACGACCTCTTCGGAGAGCACTTCGACGCGCCCCCGACCCGGGACGCGCACTACCGCGACGGCGCCCCGCGCCCCGTCGTGGACCCCGCCGCGCTCCTGGAGGGGCTGAACGAGCAGCAGCGCGCCGCCGTCGTGCACACCGGCACCCCGCTGCTCATCGTCGCCGGCGCCGGCTCCGGCAAGACCCGGGTGCTCACCCACCGCATCGCCCACCTCCTGGGCACGCGGGAGGTCCACCCCGGCCAGATACTCGCGATCACCTTCACCAACAAGGCCGCCGGCGAGATGAAGGAGCGCGTCGAGCAGCTCGTCGGCCCGCGCGCCAACGCCATGTGGGTCATGACCTTCCACAGCGCGTGCGTGCGGATCCTGCGCCGCGAGTCGAAGAGGCTCGGCTTCACCTCCTCCTTCTCGATCTACGACGCCGCCGACTCCAAGCGCCTGATGGCCCTGGTCTGCCGCGACCTGGACCTCGACCCGAAGAAGTTCCCGCCGAAGTCGTTCAGCGCCAAGATCTCGAACCTCAAGAACGAGCTGATCGACGAGGAGACCTTCGCCGACCAGGCGCAGGACGGCTTCGAGAAGACGCTCGCCGAGGCGTACCGGATGTACCAGGCGCGGCTGCGCGAGGCCAACGCCCTGGACTTCGACGACATCATCATGACGACGGTCCACCTGCTCCAGGCGTTCCCCGACGTCGCCGAGCACTACCGCCGCCGCTTCCGGCACGTCCTCGTCGACGAGTACCAGGACACCAACCACGCCCAGTACACCCTGGTGCGCGAGCTGGTCGGCACCGGCTACGACGACCTCGGCCCGGCCGAGCTGTGCGTGGTGGGCGACGCCGACCAGTCGATCTACGCCTTCCGGGGCGCCACCATCCGCAACATCCTCCAGTTCGAGGAGGACTACCCGGACGCGACGACGATCCTCCTGGAGCAGAACTACCGCTCCACGCAGACGATCCTCTCGGCCGCCAACGCCGTCATCGAGCGCAACGAGTCCCGCCGTCCCAAGAACCTGTGGACCAACGCGGGCGAGGGCGCGCGGATCACCGGCTACGTCGCGGACACCGAGCACGACGAGGCCCAGTTCGTCGCCGACGAGATCGACCGGCTCACGGACGCGGGCGAGGCCAAGGCCGGGGACGTCGCGGTCTTCTACCGGACCAACGCCCAGTCCCGCGTCTTCGAGGAGATCTTCATCCGCGTCGGCCTGCCCTACAAGGTCGTCGGCGGCGTGCGCTTCTACGAGCGCAAGGAGGTCCGGGACGTCCTCGCGTACCTCCGCGTCCTCGCCAACCCCGAGGACAACGTCCCGCTGCGCCGCATCCTCAACGTCCCCAAGCGGGGCATCGGCGAGCGCGCCGAGGCGATGATCGACGCCCTCTCGCTGCGCGAGAGGGTCACCTTCCCGCAGGCGCTCAAGCGGGTCGACGAGGCGTACGGCATGGCCGCGCGCTCCGCGAACGCCGTCAAGCGCTTCAACGCGCTGATGGACGAGCTGCGCACCGTCGTCGAGTCCGGCGCCGGGCCCGCCGTCGTCCTGGAGGCGGTCCTGGAGCGGACCGGCTACCTGGCCGAGCTCCAGGCCTCGACCGACCCGCAGGACGAGACCCGGATCGAGAACCTCCAGGAACTCGCCGCCGTCGCCCTGGAGTTCGAGCAGGAGCGGGGCGAGGAGCCCGCGACCCTCGCCGAGTTCCTGGAGAAGGTCGCGCTCGTCGCCGACTCCGACCAGATCCCCGACGAGGACGAGGAGGGCCGGGGCGTCATCACCCTGATGACGCTGCACACCGCCAAGGGCCTCGAATTCCCCGTGGTGTTCCTGACGGGCATGGAGGACGGCGTCTTCCCGCACATGCGCGCCCTCGGCCAGGCGAAGGAGCTGGAGGAGGAGCGGCGCCTCGCGTACGTGGGCATCACGCGCGCGCGTGAGCGGCTCTACCTCACCCGCTCGGCGATGCGCAGCGCCTGGGGCCAGCCCTCGTACAACCCGGCCTCGCGCTTCCTGGAGGAGATCCCGCCCACGCACCTGGAGTGGAAGCGGACCGGTCCGATGGCGAAGCCCGCCGGGCCGACCTCGGGCATCACCTCCTCGCTCTCCTCCTCCCGCGCGCGCTCCGGCCCCTCGGGCTTCGCCACGCGGCGGGCCGGTGAGAAGCCGGTGATCTCGCTCCAGGTGGGCGACCGGGTCACGCACGACCAGTTCGGCCTCGGCACGGTCACGGCGGTGACCGGCACGGGCGCCGACGCCCAGGCGACGATCGACTTCGGCGACGACAAGCCGAAGCGGCTGCTGCTGCGGTACGCGCCGGTCGAGAAGCTGTAGGGGACGTACGCGGTCACGGAAAGAGGGCCCCGACTCCGGTCGGGGCCCTCTTCCACGTGCGAGCGGGTCAGACGGTCGGGTCCAGGCCGTGGCTGCGCAGCCAGGCCAGCGGGTCGATCGCGTAGCCGCCGCCCGGCCGGACCTCGAAGTGGAGGTGCGGACCGGTGGAGTTGCCGGAGTCGCCCGAGTACGCGATGACCTCGCCGGCCTTCACGTAACCGGAGCGGATCTTGGCGCTGCTGAGGTGGCAGTACCAGGTCTCGGTGCCGTCGGGGGCGGTCACGATCACCATGTTGCCGTAGGCGCTGTTCAGCTGGGTGCGGACGGTGCCGTCCGTCGCGGCCATCACGGGCGTGCCGCTGAACACGGGGAAGTCGATGCCGGTGTGCACGGACATCCAGTTGACGCCCGACTGGCCGAAGCGCGCGCTGAGCCGGTGGAGCTTCACCGGCAGCGCGAACTTGGGGCGCATCGCCTCCTTGCGGGCCGCCTCCTCCTCGCGCTTCTTCTTCTCGGCCGCCTGGCGGACCTTGAGGTCGATGCGCTCCTGGGTGCGGCTGGCGCGGCTTCCGAAGTCGCGGGCGTCGGCGTCGAGCGCGTCGAGCTGGGTGTTGAAGGCGTTGTTGGCGGCGACCGGCTTCACGGCGTCCGGGGCGGCGGCGAGCGCGGTCGTGCTGTCCTTCTTCCCGTCCCCGGTACCGGCGCCGGGGAGCCCGCCGACGGACGCGGCGGCGATGCCGGCGACGCCCATGACGCAGGCGGAGGGGACGGCGACGGTCAGCAGCGCGGACCGCTTGGCGGGGGTGCGGCGACGGCCGCGACCGCCGCCGGAGGAACGGCGCGCGGGGCGGCCGGCGGGGGAGTCGGTGCGGAGCTCGACGGCGGGCTCGCCGTGGGGTTCCGCATCGGTCTCGTAGGCCTCGTGGGCCGTGCCGTCCTCGTACGCGTGGGTCTCGCCGTCTTCGAAGGCCTCGGCGCTTTCGAGGGTTTCGCCGTCCTCGGCGTCGGCCTCGTCGCCTCCGGAGGCGTAGTCGGACTCGGAGGTGTATTCGGAGGCGTACTCCGGGGCGTGGTCGAAGGAGGACTCGGCGGGGTGCTCGGCGAGTTGCTCGTTCTGCGGGGTGTACTGGTGGGGGACGACGGGCTCGGGCTCCGGAGCCGCGTGGTTCCACGCGGTCGCGTCGTAGGCGCCGGTCCCGGTCTCGGTCGCGAAGGCCGGGGCGGCCCACTGGCCGGTGGCGTCGTAGGCCTCGTAGCCGTACGTGCCCTGGGCGGCGTACGCGCCGGAGTGGGCGGTCTCGTACGGGCCGGTGTGCTGGGCCTCGGTCCAGGCGGAGGCGTCCCACTGACCGGTGGTGTCGTACTGGGCCGCGCCGGTCTCGTAGGTCCCGTGGGCCTCGTAGGAGCCGGTGGTCTCGTAGGAACCGGTGGTTCCGTAGGCGGGGGTTCCGACGTTCCACTGGCCCGTGGTGTCCCACTGGCCGGTCGTGTCGTACTGCCCGGCGGTGTCGTACTGCCCGGTGGTGCCGGTGGTGCCGTACTGCGCGTCGGTGTCGTACGGGCCGAGGTCCCACTGGCCGCTGTGGTCGGCCTGACCGCCGGCGTACGTGCCGAACAGCGGGTCTGCGGCGAAACTGCCAGTGGTGTGGGCGTCGTCTCCGACGTACCCGGCGTGGGGGTGCTGGTCGTTCACCAACGTCTCTCTCGCCTCGGCAGCAGGACCAGTCCGGGGAGGGCCCGACGAGGGGTGTCCCGGGGGGAAGCAGTGGCGCGACTGTACCCGGCGGTATGCGCGGCCGACAATCTTCGGAGGGGTTGGAGGCCGTAGGAAACGGGCAATCGGTTGTGTTTCGCCAGCTCGCGGAGAGAGCTTTGGCCTTGTGTTCGAGAAACGTTCGAACGGGAGTGTCGCGGTCGGGCGGCAAACGTGTTGACGGCGGTGATGTCGTGTGATCGGGCGGTCGCGGGGCGTCGCGCGGTCAGGCCACGGAGGACGCGTCCGGTTCCTCTCCCCGCCCGGACGGGAGTCCGGGCGCGTCGGCGTCGAGCGCCTCGCGGACCCCGGTGGCCACCGTCGGGTGCACGGGCAGGGCGAGGTGGCCGATGCCGCTGACCCGCACGTTGTGCACGAGCAGGTCGGGGTGGTCGAGGCGGGCGGTCTCCACCGGCACCATCACCTGGTCGAGGTCGCTCCAGAAGCTCACGAACCGGGTCCGGCAGCCGGGCGCGGGCCCGGCCAGCTCCCGCAGCACCCCGGAACCCGGCCGCATCTGCCGCACCAGCGGATGGGCGGCGGCGAGCCGGGCCACGGTCGTGCCCGCGTGCGGGGTGCCGAGCATGACCAGGGTCCGCACCCGCGCGTCACCCCCGAGGCACTGCACGTAATAGCGGGCGATCAGCCCGCCGAGGCTGTGCCCGACGATGTCCACCTCGGCGTGTCCCGTACGGGCGCGGATCTCCTCCACCCGGCGGCCCAGCAGCTCGGCGGCGGTCCGCAGGTCGCACGTGAGCGGGGAGTAGTTGAGCGACTCGATCCCGTCACGGCCGTGCCGGGCGAGGGAGCGGCGCAGCAGGACGAAGACGGAGCGGTTGTCGACGAAGCCGTGCAGGAGCAGCACGGGGCGCCTGCTCCCGGCGGACTTCCCGGCCGGAGTGCCGGACGGGGCGGGGGCGAGGCGCTCGGCGGCGATCCCGGTGGGGTAGAGGACGAGATGGCCGGTGAGGATCGCGATCTCCAGCGCGGCGGCCTTCATCAGGGTGGTGACCTTGGCGAACTCCATGGCCGGCCTCCCGAACGGCGTACGGGGCCGGACGGTGTGTCGGCGCGCCGCGCCCCCGCGCCGCACGGACGGCGGCACGGAGGCGCGGCGACCTCGTCGCGGCTCCCTTCGCGACCGGCCCCGCCTGCGGCTGATGGGCCCAGGAGGAGGGCCCGGAAGCGGGGGACGGCCCGGAGCGAACATGTCCCACGTGTGATTTCCCCCTCGGGGGCCGTCGCGAAACGACCCCTTGCGGGATGCTGGCGATAACGTTCGTTCACCTCCCCGGCACAGAGGTGCGGGGGTCGCATGTGGAGGCAGTCATGGGTGTGACCGGTCCGATCCGCGTGGTGGTCGCCAAGCCGGGCCTCGACGGCCACGATCGCGGGGCCAAGGTGATCGCGCGAGCACTCCGGGACGCCGGCATGGAGGTCATCTACACCGGGCTCCACCAGACGCCCGAGCAGATCGTCGACACCGCGATCCAGGAGGACGCGGACGCGATCGGCCTCTCGATCCTCTCGGGCGCGCACAACACGCTCTTCGTGAAGGTCCTGGACCTCCTCAAGGACCGCGACGCGGAGGACATCAAGGTCTTCGGCGGCGGCATCATCCCGGAGGCGGACATCGCGCCGCTGAAGGAGAAGGGCGTGGCGGAGATCTTCACGCCGGGCGCGACGACGACGTCCATCGTCGACTGGGTGAACGCGAACGTCCGCGTGGCCGCGTAGGACGCGGGCCGTCCGCAGCCACGGTCCGTCCGTACCCACGGTCCGTCCGCAGCCACGGTCCGTCCGTACCCACGGCCTGTCCTTACTCAAGGTCCCGTCCGCGTTTCGCCCCTCGCCGTTCCCGTGCGGATGATCCTCAGGAGGGCGGCGCGAGTTCGGCGCGTATCGACGCGCGCAGGTGGAGCGTGGAGACCAGGCGCCGGAAGGCCTCCGACCAGTAGCCGCCCGCACCGGGGACGGTGTCCTCCCCCTCGTCCGGACGGGCCGTCAGGGGTTCGAGGTACCGGGCCGCCTCCGGGGCGAGGCAGCGCTCCGCGAGGCCCATCACCCCGCTGAAGCTCCACGGGTAACTGCCCGCCTCCCGCGCGATGTCCAGGGCGTCGACCACCGCCCCGCCGAGCGGTTCCGCCCACGGCACGGCGCAGACGCCGAGGAGCTGGAACGCCTCCGACAGGCCGTGGGCCGCGACGAACCGGGCGACCCACAGCGCCCGTTCCTCCGGGGACAGCATCGACAGGAGCTGGGCCCGCTCGGCGAGCGACGAGGTGCCGGGCCCCGTCGCGGGCGGGGTCGCGGGCGAACCGAGCAGCGCGCGCGACCAGGCCGCGTCCCGCTGCCGCACGGCCGCCCGGCACCAGGCCGCGTGCAGCTCGTCCCGCCACCCGTCGGCGACCGGCAGGGCCACGATCTCCTCCGGGCCGCGCCCCCCGAACCTGGCCGGCCAGCAGGAGAGCGGCGCGGACTCGACGATCCTGCCCAGCCACCAGGAGCGCTCGCCCCGGCCCGCCGGAGGGACCGCCACGACGCCGTCCCGCTGCATCGCCGCGTCGCACTCGTGCGGGGCCTCGACGCCGATCGTCGGCGCGTCGGCCGTCCGGTCGGGGCCGACGCAGGTCAGGGCCCGGGCCGCCATCCGGCCCGCGAGCGCGGAGGAGGGCAGGGCGGAGAGCAGTTCGGCGGCGGTGGCGCGGACGTTGCGGCTGCGGTCGCCGAGGGCCTCCTCCAGGAACCCCTCGTCCGCGTCGGAGAGTCCGGCCCGCAGCGAGTCGAGGAACATCAGCCGGTCCTCCGCGCGCTCGGCGGACCAGGTGGAGGCGAGGAGGGCGAGGCCGGCGGCCGGGTCCTCCTTCCGTACGGCGCCGAGCAGGGCGACCCGTTCGGCGAACAGGCCCTCGTCCCACAGGGCCCGCACCCCCTCCGCGTCCCCGGGGGACGGGAGGGAGCCGGCCGTCCCCGTGCCCCGGAGGGCGAACCGCCACTCGGGGTTGAGCCGGGCCAGCCACAGCCCGCGCGGCCCCGCGAACCGGAGGGCCGGGGCCCGCAGGTCGGTGCGGGCCCGGGCCGCGTCGAGCAGGGCGGGCAGGGCGGCGGGCGGCGCCTTGTACCCGTTCCCGTCGGCGAGGGCCAGCCACTGGGGGAGCAGTTCGGCGAGGTCGGGCGCGGCTCCGCGCCGCCCGTCGGGCGGGGGCGCGGTCCGGCCGGCGAGCAGTCGGTCGAGGCGCCGCCGGGCCGCCTCGGGCAGCGGCGCGCGCGGGTCCTCCGGCGCGGGCTCCGGCGGCGCCGCGGCGGGCCCGGGACGCAGCCCCGCCCTGCGCCGTACGGTGTGCAGCGCGGCGGCGTCGAGCAGCGCGGCCGCCGCGTCGCCGCCCGCCGTCGCGTGCGCGAGCCCGGTGGGCGCCCGCCGGTCCGTCCCGAGCAGCGCCGAGGTGACGAGCTCCGCCCAGAGGCGGTCGGCGGCGGGCTCGGCGGCCGCACGGTTCCCGCCGCCGGCCGTGACTCCCGTCGCGGCCGTGGCGGACGTGGTCGTGGTGGTGTCCATCGGGCTCCTCCGGGCGGTCGTGGTCGGCTGTGTCGACGGTCGGTGGCACTGGGTGGCCGGGCGGGGTCGTAACAGGGTCATGGGGCCGGGGTCACAGGAGGGGGACCGTCTCGGTCGGGGCCTCCGGCGACCAGGCGGCGAGTGGGGTGAACCCCCGGTGTCCGCACTCCCCGAAGACGGTCACCGGGGCGCCGCCGGACAGGGCGACGAGCCGCCAGAGGCCCGGGCGGGCCTGGGCGCCGGGCGTCAGGGGCAGCGCCTCGCGGCCGTCCGCGTCGGCGAGCTGCCAGCCGTACTCCGCCCGCGCCGGTACGACCCCGCTCAGCGTCACGGGCCACGCGTCCAGCCACGGGTCCCCGCCCAGCGCGCGCCCGTACGCGTCGAGGGCCTCGCCGACCGGGCCCCCCGGCGGCGGGGCCGCGGGTCCGGCGACCGGGACGAAGTGCTCGCCCGGCTCCGCCCGCACCTGCCCGGAGCCGGTGTGCGGGGTCAGTTCGCCGTCGAGCACCGCGCCCACGGGGAGCGACAGCCGGGGCGCCCGGCCCGCCGCCCCGTACGAGAGCACGAGCGCCGTGCGCCCGCCTGTCGTCCCGTACAGCCAGACGCGCCGGGTGGTCAGCCGGGCGTCGCCCGTGTCGTACTGCGCGAGGACGAGCCAGTGGTCGCGCACCGGGGCCCCGGCGACCGGGGCGGGGAGGCCGACCCGGGTCCGTACGGTCGTCGCGAAGGGGGCGGGCAGCCGGTCGGCGGCCAGCCAGGCCCGGTCGAGGAGGTGCGTCAGCGCGCACTCCTCCAGGAGCCGCACGGGCCAGCCGGGCCCCGATCCCGGTATCGCGCCCAACTCCCTCACCCGGCCCGCGAGGCCCGGCGCCTGGGCATCGACCATGCGGGCCGCCGTCTCCTCCCACAGGCCGTATCCGGTCTGCCCGGCCGCCGCCAGACCGCCGCGCAGCAGGTCGGTGAGCCGCTGCTCCAACTCCCGCGCCCCCGAGGTGATCCGGGCCGCCCTCCGCTCGGCCCTGCGGCGAGCCGCGACGGGATCCGCCGGACCCCCGCCGACCGGACCCCCGTCCGCCGCGCCGTCCCCGGCCGTGTCGTCCTCCGCCGGACCCCCGCCGACCGCGCCGTCCCCGGCCCGCCGCTCCGCGAGCCGCCGTTCGGCCCAGTCGGGCACGGCGGACTTCTCGATCGCGGTCCCGTCCGAGTCCGCCGCTTGGAGCAGCAGCAGGCCCAGCGCGTGCCCGCACGGAAGCGCGAGGCCGGGGCAGTCGCACGCGTACACGGGCACCGCGAGGTCGACGACCGTCCGGTACGACGTGCCGTCGTCGTCCCGGCACAGCCCCCAGACGGCGCCGTCACCGCACCCCGTGTCCGACCACGACCCGGCCGTGCCGAGCCTGCTCCCCGCTCTGCGCGCGGCCTCGTCAGGAGCCAGTGCCCACACCTGCTCGACCGCCGAACGCACCCCCATGCCATTCATGTCCACGACGTTAGAGGGCACCACTGACAACGCCTCCGAGCTGGGAGTTCACCGAACCGGGAGGGAGTTGAGGGGGAGTCAGGGGAG
>NZ_LGEG01000232.1 GCF_001280125.1 Streptomyces sp. NRRL F-6492 | reverse complement strand
GGGGGGCGGGCGGGGTTCCGGGGGACGGGCGGGTGCGTCCTCGCTGGTCGTCGGGGTCGCGGCGGTCGCCGCCGTCGGGGCCGACCTGGCGTTCGGTACGACGGCGGGGACGGCGCTCGGCGCGGGTGCCGTGGTGGCGGTGGCCGGGGCGGCCGCGACCGTGCTGAAGGCGACCTCCGGTGGCCGGACGGCGGGGCCGGGGAGCGTCGAGGAGGCGCGGGCGCGGTGGCTGGGCGCCCTGGAGAGCCGTGGGGTGCGGCCCTTCCTGGAACGGGAACGGGAACGGGAACGGGAACAGGAGCGGGAGCGGGCCGGGGGGCCTTCCGCGCGGCCTCTGCGCGGGGTCGACCGGAGTGCGGCGGCTCGGAGCCGTACCGTCCTGGAGCGGTCCTTCGGGCAGCTGCCGGACCCGGGCGGGGCGTTCGCGGGGCGGCGGGAGGAGCTGGAGCGGATCGCCGGGTGGGTGCGGGAGGACAGGGCGTCGGTGGAGACCCGGCCCACGGTGGTGCTGCTGCACGGCGAGCCGGGGTCGGGGCGCACGGCGCTCGCGGTCAGGGCCGCGCACGCGCTGCGCGACCGGTTCCGCGGGGCCTGCGTGGTGGACCTGCGGGGGAACGCCACGGCCCTGCCGGGTACGGCGGGCGAGGGGCCGGTCGCGACCCGGGAGGCGCTGCTGCACCTGCTGAACCGGCTCGGCGCCCCGCGCGAACGGCTGCTCTTCCGGGAGGGCGCGCCGGTGGAGCAACAGGTGCGGAGGCTCACGGAGTCGTACCACCGGCAGCTGGCCGGGACGCCGGTGGTGGTGGTCCTGGACGACGCCGTGGACGCGGCCCAGGTGCGGGCCCTGCTGCCCGGCCGCTCCGAGAGCCTGGTCCTGGTGACCTGCCGGGAGCCGCTGGACCTCGGCCCGGACGTGCCGGCCGCCGTGCACGCGCTGCCGGTGGCGGCGCTCGACGCGGCCGGGGCGGAGGAGCTGCTGCGGGCGGCGGGCGGCTCCGGCCCGTACGACGCGGAGGCCGCCGGGCGGATCCGGGAGCTGTGCGGCGGGCTCCCGCTGGCGCTGCGGGCGGCGGGCTCCCTGCTCGGGCGGCGGCCGGCGGACGAGGTGGCGGAGCTGCTCGGCCGGCCGGAACGGGGCCCCGGTCCCGTCGAACGCGCCCTGAACACCCGCTACCTCCTCGACCTCGACGACGGCTCCCGGCGGCTCCTGCGGCGGCTCTCGCTCGCCGGGCGGGCCTCGCTGGGCGCGGCGGCGGCCGGGGCGCTGCTCGGCGCGGACGGCGCCGAGGGGGCGCGGCTGCTGCGCGGCCTCGCCGACGCGGGGCTCCTGGACCACGTGCGCGGGGAGCGGTACCGGCTGCACGACGCGGTGCGCGGCTTCGCCGCGGCCCGGCTCCTCGACGAGGAGGACGCGGCGGAGGTCGCGGCGGCGCAGGAACGCCTCGTCCGCAACTACGCGGAGCTGGCGGACGCGGTGATCCGAATGGTCGACGGCAAGATGTCGACCCGGGCCGACCGGTTCGGCGGGCACGGCTTCGGCTCCCTGGAGGCGGCCCTGAGCTGGCTCGACGAGGAGACCAGTTTCATCACGGCGGCGCTGCGGCACCACCGGGGCGCCGACCAGCAGACCGTCCTGGACCTGCTCGGCGCGCTCTGCGACTACTGCCTGCTGCGCGGCGACCTCTACCGGCTCGGGGAGATCGACGAACTGGCCGCGTCCCTCGGGCAGGGGCCGCTGTCCCGCTCGGTGCGGTGGCGGACCGGCATCGCGGCCCGGCAGATCGGCGACCTCGACCGGGCGCGCACGACCCTGACCTCGGTCGTCTCCTCGTACCGGGAGGACCGTCAGGACCCGGGGGCGGCCCTCGCGCTCTGCTCGCTCGGGATCACCCTGCACCACCAGGGGCGGCTCGCGGAGGCGGCGGACCGGCTGCGGGAGGCGCTCGCGCTCCAGGAGCCGGAGGCGCTGGCCGCCGACCGGGGCTGGACGCTGCACGCGCTCGCGGCCGTGGAGCGGGACCGGGGGCGGCTCGCGGAGGCGGCGGAGCTGCTCGACCGGTCCCTCGCGCTGCACCGGGCGCACGAGTCCCCGCACGGCGAGGCGTGGGCGCACTTCCAGCGGGGCCAGGTGCTGCTGCTGCGCGGTGACGTGCCGGGCGCCGAGACCGAGCTGCGGGCCGCCCTCGACGGGTACGGGCGGATCCACGACGGGCGCGGCGAGGCCTGGGCGCTGACCCAGCTGGCCCGGGCCCGGCTCGCCGCCGGGGACGCCGAGCCGGCCGTGGAGGGGCTGCGCGGCGCGCTCGCCCGCCACCGGGAGCAGGAGGACGCGCGGGGCGAGGCGTGGACGCTGTACCACCTGGGGCACGCCCTGGAGGAGCGCGGCGACCGCGACGAGGCGGTGCGGGAGCTGGGGCGGGCGCGGACGATGTTCTCCCGGATGCGGGACGTGTACGGGCTCGCCGGCGCCCGGCACCACTCGGGCCGGGTCACCCGCGACCAGCTCGCGGCCCGCACGGGGGGCCTGCGGAACTCGGGCTTCGCCCGTCAGCTGCTCGTGGACGCGCGGGCGGACTTCCACCGGATCGGGGTGGCCCACGGGGAGGCCTGGACCTGCCTGGAGCTGGCGGTCGTCGACGCGGGCAACGCGCGCGTGCCGCAGGCGCTGGTCCTGTGCGACGAGGCGCGGGCGCTGTTCGCCTCGTACGGCGATCTGCGCGGCGCGGACTGGGCCCGTCTCCTGCGCTGCACCCTGCTCCCGCACGCCGTCCCGGGCTCCCCTGAGCCGGGGACGGCGACGGCCCGCGAGGAGCTGGCGGCGCTGGTCGCGGACCGGCACCCGGCGCGCGACCCGCGCCTGGACGACTGCGCCGAGGCGTACGGCGCGGTCCTGGCGCGCGGTGTGGACGCGGGGACGCCGTGGCAGGCCTGGGACCTGGGCCTGGTCCCGAACCGGCAGGCGCGGGACGTGCTGGGGGTGCCGGGGGCGTAGGGCCTCCGGCGGGGGCGTGAGGGCCTCCCGCCGGGGGCGTAGGGCCTTCCCGCCGGGGCTTCGGCCCCCGGCCCGTGAGGTTTTCCCGCCCGGACTCCGGCCCCCGGCCCGTGAGGCCTTCCCGCCCGGACTCCGGCACCCGGGGCCCCGGACATGCGGACGCCCTCCGGGGCGTACCGCGGTGGTACGCCCCGGAGGGCGGGGTGTCCGTGGCCCGGGAGGGCCGCTACTTCTTGGGCGTCTCCGCCGGCGTCGCCGGCGTGGTCGCCGGGTCCGGGGCCTCCTCGAAGGAGACCCGGCCCATGTGGCGGTTCATCGACTTCATCAGCATCCAGACCGCCACGGCCATGACGGCGAAGACGACGAAGCCGAGGACGCCGGGGGTCACCTTGTTCTTGTCCAGCTCTTCGGCGGCGAAGGGGACAAGCTGGGTCAGTGCCAGGTGTGCGCTCATGTCAGGCATTGTCGCGGATGCCCGCGAAGAGATCTTCCTCGGGGAGGGAAGTCGGCACCAGCGCCTTGCTGAGCTCGTACTCCTCCGTCGGCCAGACCTTCTTCTGGATCTCCATGGGGACGCGGAACCAGCCGCCGTCCGGGTCGATCTGGGTGGCGTGGGCGATCAGCGCCCGGTCGCGGACCTCGAAGAAGTCGGCGCAGGGCACGAAGGTGGTCAGGGTCCGCTCCTTGCGCTCGAACTCCTTCCAGCGCTCCAGCCACTCCCCGTAGGGGGACTCCAGGCCCTGGTCGAGGAGCGCCTGGTGCAGCGCCTCGGTGCGGGGGCGGTTGAAGCCCTGGTTGTAGTAGAGCTTCAGGGGCTGCCAGACCGGGCCGAACTCGTCCTCGGGGAACGCCTCGGGGTCGCCGGCTCCGTCGAAGGCCACCATCGTGATCTTGTGGGTCATGATGTGGTCGGGGTGCGGGTAGCCGCCGTTCTCGTCGTAGGTCGTGACGACCTGGGGACGGAAGGAGCGGATGCTGCGGACCAGCCGGCCGGCCGCCTCGTCGACGTCCTGGAGGGCGAAGCAGCCCTCGGGGAGCGGGGGCAGCGGGTCGCCCTCGGGCAGGCCCGAGTCGACGAAGCCCAGCCACTCCTGGGAGACGCCCAGGATCTCGCGGGCCGCGTCCATCTCCTTGCGGCGCACCTCGTGGATGTTCGCCTCGATCTCCGGGTCGCCCTGGAGTTTGGGGTTGAGGACAGAGCCGCGCTCACCGCCCGTGCACGTCACCACCAGGACGTCCACCCCCTCGGACACGTACTTGGCCATCGTGGCCGCGCCCTTGCTCGACTCGTCGTCGGGGTGGGCGTGCACGGCCATCAGTCGCAGCTGGTCAGTCAAGACTCGATCCTCAGTGATTGGTCGCGGAGGGAGGTCTCTATAGTGACGGAACCGGGGGGCCGAAAATTCCGCCACCCCCGGCTTCGAGAGGATCGATCATGAGCGCGGTGCGAGAGCAGCCGCCCGAGGGCCGCTACGGGCGCTCCGCGGACGAGCGGGCCGACCGCAGGCTCAAGGCCGTCGGATCGGTGCTCGGGGTCCTCTTCCTGGGGCTCCTCGGCTGGTTCGGCTGGTACTACGTCGTCGACAGCGAGATCAGCGCCGAGATGATCAAGTTCGACGTGGTGAGCGCCTCCGAGGTCCAGGTGCACCTGGAGGTCCGCAAGGACGAGGGCGCCGAGGGCGTCTGCACCCTGCGCTCGCGCTCCGAGGACGGGACGGAGGTGGCCCGCAAGGACGTGCGGATCGACGATCCCGCCGCCCGGGTCGACCAGGTCTTCTCCCTGCGCACCACCGCGCGCGCGACCAGCGCCGAACTGCTCGGGTGTACGACCCGGTAGCGGTGGGTAGGGAGCCGGTGACGAGTCCCGGCGGGTCACCGCGGTGACCTGGGGTGACGCTATTCCGTGGCTGATGTCCTCCCGCTTTTCGCCACTCATTGTTAGGCTCGTGGTTTCGCCCACCCGGGACAGCACAGCATTCCCGTGTAGGGCGATGCTTTGTATTCCCAGTACCTACGAGGAGCACCTGTGACCCAGACCAGCGACAACGTCACCTGGCTCACCCAGGAGGCGTACAACAAGCTCAAGGACGAGCTTGAGTACCTGTCTGGTCCCGCGCGTACCGAGATCGCCGCCAAGATCGCCGCCGCGCGCGAAGAGGGCGATCTGCGCGAGAACGGCGGGTACCACGCGGCCAAGGAGGAGCAGGGCAAGCAGGAGCTCCGGGTCCGTCAGCTCACCCAGCTGCTCCAGCACGCCAAGGTGGGCGAGGCCCCGGCGGACGACGGCGTCGTCGAGCCCGGCATGGTCGTCACGATCGCCTTCGACGGCGACGAGGACGACACCCTGACCTTCCTCCTCGCCTCCCGCGAGTACGCGAGCGGTGACATCGAGACCTACTCGCCGCAGTCCCCGCTGGGCGTCGGCGTCAACGGCAAGAAGGCCGGTGACGACGCCGAGTACGAGCTGCCGAACGGCAAGAGGGCCGCGGTGAAGATCCTCAGCGCGAAGCCGTACGCCGGCTGAGTCCCCCGCTCTTCCACGGAGGGCCGGACCCCGCGGGGTCCGGCCCTCCGTCGTGCGCGCACCCGCGCACACACGTGCGGGTGCGCGTGCGATGATGCGGCGCTGACGTCGCGTCACGTTCGTGGCACAGGGGGGACGACGAGATGCTGGGACCACTGCGCGAGGGCGCGCCGCGCCGGATCGGCCCGTACGAGGTCCTCGCCCGGCTCGGAGCGGGCGGCATGGGCGAGGTCTTCCTCGCCCGGGGGGCCGGAACGGATTCGGGGGCGGGGTCCCCGCCCCGTACGGGACCGGGAGCCGGGTCCGTGCCGGGGGCGGCCGAAGGCGCGCCCCCGGTACCCGGAGCCGGTCCCCCGCCCGGTGCGGGCGGAGGCGCGCCCCCGGTGCCGGGCGCCGGTGGCCCCCCGGGCGCCGCCGGCGGGCCCGGGCGCGCGCCCGTCCGGGACGTCTTCGTCGCCGTCAAGACCGTGCGGCGGGACGTCGCCGGGGATCCCGCCTTCCGGGACCGGTTCCGGCGGGAGATCAGGATCGCCTCGCTCGTCGACAGCGCGTACGCCGCCGCGCCCGTCGGCGGGGACGCCGACGCGGAGACGCCCTGGCTGGCGACCGCGTACGTCCCCGGGCCCAGCCTCTCGCAAGCGGTGCGGCGCGGCGGGGCGCTGCCCGTCGACGCCGTGCGCGCGCTCGGGGCCGGGGTCGCCCGCGCCCTGGCCGATCTGCACCGGGCGGGGGTCCTGCACCGGGACCTCAAGCCGGGGAACGTCATGCTGTCCGTCGACGGCCCCCGCCTCATCGACTTCGGCATCGCCCGCAGCAGCACCGCCACCACCATGACCGCCACCGGCGTGATGGTCGGCTCCCCCTCCTTCATGTCCCCCGAGCACGTGGCCGGGGCCCGGCGCGTCACCACCGCCTCGGACGTCTTCTGCCTCGGCTCGCTGCTCTGCTACGCGGCGACCGGCGAGGACCCCTTCGGCGACGGGCCCCTCGCCGCCGTCCTCTACCGGGTCTCGCGGGCCGAGGCCGACCTGTCCCGGGTGCCGGAGGAGCTGCGCGGGGCGGTCGCCGCCTGCCTGGCCGTGGACCCGGCGGCCCGGCCGGCCCCGGAGCGGCTCGTGGAACTCCTCGGGCCGGCGCCCGCGAAGGTCTTCCCGTGGCCGGAGGGCGTACGGGAGCACATCGGGGAGTACGGCCGGGAGCTGGCCCAGCTCGTCGCGTCGGGCGGGCCGCTCCTGGAGGCGCCGGCCGGGTTCGGCCCCGTCGTCGGCCCGGCCTCCCGGGGCCTCCACTCCGCGCCGACGCTCGCCCCCGCCGGTCTCCCGCGACGGCGCCCGCGCCGGGGCCGGCTGCTCGCCGCCGTCCTGGCCCCGGCGGTCGTGGCCGGCGGCGCCGGCGCGTACCTGCTGTGGCCGGAGGGCGGCGGGGAGGGGAAGGCGCCCGCGAAGGCCGCCGGGCCCCGGGTGCCGGGCGTCGACGACCGGGGCCCCGCCGACACGTCCGGGTTCGTCGCGCAGAACGCGGCCCAGCGCCCGGCCGGGTGGCGGCCCTGGCGGGCGAAGCTGGGCGCCCCGGCGTTCGGCTGCTCGGCCGGTGAGGCGGCGGTCGTCTGCCGGACGACGGACGGGCGGTACGAGGCGCTCGACCCGGCGGACGGGAAGCGGCTGTGGGCCGCCGACCTGGTCGACGACCCGCGCGACGACCAGAGCTTCATCGGCCCCACCGGCGGCGTCTTCGTGGCGGGCGGCACCGGGGTGCCCGCCGTCCACGGCCCGTACGCCGTCCTGCTGTCCGGCGGACGCCTCCAGGTCCGGGACGCCCGGAGCGGCACGGTGCGCTGGGAGAAGGAGGGCCCGGGCGGGGGCGGGCTCGCGACCCGGCCCGTCGTCGCCGACGGCACCGTCTTCGTCCCGACCGGCGACGACACCAGCGGCCGGATGACGGCCTTCGCGCTGGCCGACGGGCGCGAGCGGTGGTCCAAGGCGCTCACCAACGCCGACCTCTCGCGGGCGGAGTACCGCGACTTCGAGCCGGTGGCGTACGCGAACGGGCTGGTGTACGCGCTGAGCGACGCCGGTTTCGTGGCGTACGACGCGAGGACCGGCGACCAGCGCGGCCAGGTCCCGCCGGAGGCCGAGGAGTGCGACGCCCTGCTCGTGCGGGGCCGGTACGCGTACTGCGCGCCGCTCGACGCGCTGAACACGAAGCCGCTCGTCCTGCACCGCCTGGACGCCGTGACGCTCTCCCCGGTGGGGCCGGGACGGCTCGCGGTGCCCGCCGGGGTCGCGGATTCGGGCGCCTGGCCGACCGCCGTGTCCGACCGCGCCGCCGTCGTCCTCGACGCGGGCCCCATGCGCTGGGCGAGCAGCGGGAACAAGGGCGAGCCCGGCGGGGTGTACGTCCTCGACCCGGCCACCGGCAAGAGCCTCGGCCACTACCCGCTCCCCCCGCTCACCACGGCGGACGGCCGGCGCCAACTCGTCTCCAACCCGCTGATCACGGGGAGCGCGCTGGTGTACGCGGACTTCTCGGCCCTGCGGGTGGTGCCGCTCGGCGCGGACGGCCGGCCCGGCGCGGAGCGGGCCGTGCCGGTGCCGGGGGCGCCCGGGCCGCGCGCCGACGAGGAGTACGACCTCTCGGGCGGGACCTATCTGGACCGGGAGGTCCGCCCGCCGCTGGTGCTGCCGCTGGGCGGGGTGGCCCACGTCGTGTACGACAAGGGGGTCGTCGTCTCCGTCGGGCTTCCCCGCGAGGCCCTCGGCGAGGCCCCCGCCCCCGCCGCCGGAGAGAAGGAGTAGTCCCTTGCTGGAAGCCCTGCCCCCGGGGCGGCCGCCCCGGCTCGTCGGACCGTACCGGCTGCTCGCCCGGATCGGCGCGGGCGGCATGGGCGAGGTGCACCTCGCCTGCCGCGCGGACGCGCCGACGGCCGATCCGTACCGGATGGTCGCCGTGAAGACCGTGCGGGAGGACCTGGAGGTCGACGGGGACTTCCGGACCCGTTTCCGGCGGGAGATCGCGGCGGCGCGGACCGTGGACGGGCCGGGGGTGGCGCGGCTGGTGGACGCCGGCGCGGACGCGCCCTCGCCGTGGCTGGCGACGGAGTACGTGCCGGGTCCTTCGCTCGCGGAGGCCGTCGTACGGACCGGGCCGCTGCCCGTCGCGGCCGTACGGGCCCTGGGGGCCGCGCTCGCCCGGGCCCTGGCGGCCGTGCACGGCGCGCGGGTGCTGCACCGGGACCTGAAGCCGGCGAACGTGCTGCTCGGCGCGGCCGGGCCGAAGCTGATCGACTTCGGGATCGCCCAGGCCTTCGAGGCGACGGCGCTGACGTCGACCGGTCTGGTGGTGGGCTCGCCGGGGTTCATGGCGCCGGAGCACCTGGTGGGGAGCCGGGCGGTGGTGCCCGCGTCGGACGTGTTCTGCCTGGGGGCGGTGCTCGCGTTCGCGGTGAGCGGCCGGGGGCCTTTCCACGACGACGAGTTGGCCGCCGTGGTCTACCGGATCAGCCGGGCGGAGGCCGAACTGGACGGTGTTCCGGGGGAGTTGCTCCCCGTCCTGGAGCGCTGTCTGCGGCTCGACCCGGCGGAGCGGCCCACGGCCGCGGAGCTGGCGGCGCTCCTCGGAGAAGACGGCGGGGACGGGGGCGGGGCCGTGCCCGGGGCCTTTCCGTGGCCGGGCGGGGTCCTCTCGCTGGTCGCGGAGTACGGGGAGGCGGCCCGGACGGTCGGGGAGGCGGCGGCCTCGGGCGCGGGCGTGGCGGACCTGCCGACGCTCGGCCCCGTGGTGCCCTACTCCCCCACGGCGGTGACGGACCGGCCGGTCGCCCCGGCGGCCGTCCCGGCGGGGCGGCGGCGGTGGGGCGCCCTGGCGGCGGGCGCGGTGGCGGTGGCCGTCCTGGCGACGGCGGGCGTGGTGCTGGCGGACGGCGGGAGCGGCGAACCCGGCGGGAACGGGGCCGCCGCCCCGGGCGCCTCCACGGCCCCGGCCCCGGCCGCGCTCGACCGGGTCGTCCTGCCGTACGGCGGGGCGGGCCACGCCAACGACTTCGGCGCGGTGGGCACGGACCGGGCGCACCGCCCGGCGGGCTGGTCGCCCTGGACGGCCGGGGTGGAGCCGGGCGTCGGCGCCTGCGCGCTCTCCCCGAAGGCGCTGGTCTGCCCGGGCGGGGGCGGCGCGGTCACCGCCCTGGGCGCGGCGGACGGCAAGGAGCTGTGGAAGGTCCCGGGCCGGGGCGAGGGGCTGCGCGGCGGGCCGCAGTACCCGGCGGTCGTGGGCGACACCGCGTACGTGACGGGGCCGGACGGGATCGTCGCGTACGGGCTCGCGGACGGCCGGGAGCGGAGCCGGGTCCCCGCGCCCGGGCGCGACTGGGCCGTGAAGGGCACCGACCTGCGGGACGGGGTCCTCTACTCCACGTACGTGAACGTGCGCGACGAGCGGACCGGCCTGGTCACGGCCGTCCGTCTGCGCGACGGGAAGGAGCTGTGGCGGTCGCCGCTCGACGGCCTGCCGGAGGAGCCGGTCGCGGCGGCGGGGCGGGTGCTCGTCCCGGTGGGCACCACGCCGGTGTCCCTCGACGCCCGCACCGGGAGGGAGACGGCGCGCGGCACGGAGTACTGCGGCGGGTTCACCGTCCACGAGAAGAGCGGCCGGGTGCTCTGCCGGGTCCGCCGGGACGGCTCCGTCGCCGTGCTCGACTCCGCCCTGCTGCGGCCGCTGCGCACCCTGGGCACCGGGGTCACGGCCGGGCCCGCCGTGCGCGCGGACGGCCTCGTCGCCGTGATCGGCGAGGACGACGGGAGCGGCTCGGCGACCGGGCGCGGCGCGCTCGTCGTGTACGACCTGGAGAGCGGCCGGGAGCGGTGGCGGGTGCCGGACACCACGGCGGACCGCGTCTACTTCGCGGGCGACCGGGTCGTGGTCGCGGACGCGACGGAGATCCGCTCCTATCCGGCCTCCGGCCCCGGCGGGACGGGGGAGCACGAGGTCTACCGGTTCGGCCTGCCCCGGGACTTCGACGCGCAGGTCGCCGGAGAGCTGCTGACCGCCGGGGGCGCCGCCTTCGCGCCCCTCCCGGGCGGCCTCGTCGTCTCCGGCTACCTGCCCTGACCGGGGGCGGAGCCGGACCGGCCCCGCCCCCGGCCGGGGATCAGGACGCGGCCGAGCGGTACTTGCGGACCGCGAGGGTCCGGAAGAAGGCGATGATCAGGACCGACCAGATGATCGACGCCCAGACCGGGTGCTGCATCGGCCAGGCGTCCGAGGTCGAGACGCCGGGGTTGCCGAACAGTTCCCGGCAGGCCTGCACGGTGGCGCTGAAGGGGTTCCACTCGGCGATGTGCCGCAGCCAGGGCGTCATCTGGTCCGAGTCCACGAACGCGTTCGAGATGAACGTGACCGGGAAGAGCCAGATGATGCCGCCCGAGGTGGCGGCCTCCGGGGTGCGGACGGAGAGGCCGATCAGGGCACCGATCCAGGTGAAGGCGTAGCCGAGGAGCAGCAGCAGGGCGAAGCCGCCCAGGACCTTTCCCGCGTTGGTCGGCTCGGCCGAGCCGGTGCGCCAGCCCACGAGCAGCGCGACGACCGCGAGGACGAGCAGCGTGACCGACGTCTGCGCGAGGTCGGCGACGGTGCGGCCGGTGAGGACCGCGCCCCGCGCCATCGGCAGCGAGCGGAAGCGGTCGATGATCCCCTTCTGCATGTCGTCGGCGATGCCGGCCGCCGAGCCCGCCGTGGCGAAGGTGACGGTCTGCGCGAAGATGCCCGCCATCAGGAAGTCCCGGTAGACGTCGGGGTCGAGGGTGCCGCCGATCGCCATCGAGCCGCCGAAGACGTACGTGAAGAGCACCACGAACATCACCGGCTGGATGACCCCGAAGAGGATCATCTCGGGGATCCGGGTCATCCGGATGAGGTTGCGCTTGGCGACGACGAGGGAGTCGCCGAGGGACTGGGCGATGCCCCCGCGCGGCCGCGGGGCCCGGTTCGGGGCCTCGGTGGTCACGGTGCTCACTTCGCCTCCTCCTTCGCGGGATGCTTGCGGCCGCGGCCGCCCGGCTGGTCCGGGGCGCCGCCCTCCCCCGCCTCCTCCTGCTCGGCCGCGTGGCCGGTGAGGGAGATGAAGACGTCGTCGAGGGTCGGGCGGCGCAGACCGATGTCGTCGATCTCGACGCCGACGGCGTCCAGGTCGCGGATGACCTCGGCGAGCAGCTTGGCGCCGCCGGTGACGGGGACGGTCAGCATGCGGGTGTGCTCCTCGACGGAGACCTCGCCGCCGCCCGCGCCGGTGCCCGCGGCGCCGTAGCGGCCGAGGACCTCCCGGGCGCCGGTGAGCATCTCGCGCTCGCGGACCACGACCTCGACGCGCTCGCCGCCCGTCCTGGCCTTGAGCTGGTCGGAGGTGCCGCGCGCGATGACCCGGCCGTGGTCGACGACGCAGATGTCGTGGGCGAGGTGGTCGGCCTCCTCCAGGTACTGGGTGGTGAGGAGCAGGGTCGTACCGCCGGCGACGAGCTCCTTGATGACCTCCCAGAGCTCCTGCCGGTTGCGCGGGTCGAGGCCGGTGGTCGGCTCGTCCATGAACATGACCGGCGGGGAGACCACGAGGGCCGCCGCGAGGTCGAGGCGGCGCCGCATGCCGCCCGAGTACGTCTTGGCGGGGCGGTCGGCGGCCTCGGCGAGGTGGAACCGTTCGAGCAGCTCGCCCGCCCGCGCCTTCGCCGCCTTCGCCTTCATCTGGTAGAGCTGTCCGACCATCTGGAGGTTCTCGCGGCCGGTGAGGTACTCGTCGACGGCCGCGAACTGGCCGGAGAGGCCGATCGAGCGGCGCACCTCGTTGGGGTGCTCGAGGACGTCGATCCCGGCGACCACGGCCCGCCCGCTGTCGGGCCGCAGGAGGGTCGTCAGTACGCGCACGGCGGTGGTCTTCCCCGCGCCGTTCGGGCCGAGCAGGCCCAGGACGGTGCCCTCGGGTACGTCGAGGTCCACCCCGTCCAGAGCTCGTACGTCGCCGAAGGTCTTCACCAGACCCTCGGCGTAGATCGCGCCTGGCATGTGGGTACTCCCAATGGATTGGGGCCTTTTTCCCACCGATCCTAGGTTTCCGGGACGGCCCGCGCCCAGTGAATTCGTGACTCGGGACACATGCCGAGGCCAGGGGGGCACAAGGGTCAGCCGAGCACCGTGTACCCCGCGTCCCGCAGCGCCTCCGTCACCTCCCGGCAGTGCTCCGGGCCCTTCGTCTCCAGGTGCAGCTCGACCTCCGCCTCGGTCAGGCCGAGCCTCGGGTCGGTCCGCACGTGGCTGACGTCCAGGACGTTGGCGTCGACCACCGTCAGGGCCGCGAGGAGCGACGCGAGCACCCCCGGCCGGTCCGTCACGCGCAGCCGCAGGCTCAGGTAGCGGCCCCCGGCGGCCATGCCGTGCCGCAGCACGCGCTGGAGGAGGAGCGGGTCGACGTTCCCGCCGGAGAGGACCGCGACCACCGGACCCCGGAAGGACTCCGGGTCGGAGAGCAGGGCCGCGACCGGGCTGGCACCCGCCGGTTCGACGACCAGCTTGGCGCGCTCCAGGCAGAGCAGCAGCGCGGAGGACAGCGCGTCCTCGGAGACCGTGCGGACCTCGTCCACGTACTCCCTGACCAGGTCGAACGGCACGTCACCGGGGCGTCCCACCCTGATGCCGTCGGCCATCGTCGCCGGCGACTCGACGACCACCGGGTGCCCGGCGGCCAGCGAGGGCGGATAGGCGGCGGCGCCCTCGGCCTGCACGCCGATCACCTTCACGTCCGGGCGCAGCGACTTCACCGCGAGCCCGATGCCGGCCGCGAGACCGCCGCCGCCGACGCCGACCACGATCGTGCGGACCTCCGGGCACTGCTCCAGGATCTCCAGGCCGACCGTGCCCTGCCCGACGATGACGTCGGGGTGGTCGAAGGGGTGGATGAGGACGGCGCCGGTCTCCCGCGCGTACTCCTCCGCCGCCGCGAGGGTCTCGTCCACGACCTGCCCCTGGAGCCGGACCTCGGCCCCGTACTCGCGGGTCGCCGCGACCTTCGGCAGCGGGGCGCCGACCGGCATGAAGACGGTGGCGCGCACCCCGAGCAGCCGGGAGGCGAGCGCGACGCCCTGCGCGTGGTTGCCGGCGGAGGCGGCGACGACCCCGGCGGCCTTCTCCTCGGGCCGCAGCCCGGCGATCCGCACGTACGCCCCGCGCAGCTTGAAGGAGCCGGTCCGCTGGAGGTTCTCGCACTTGAGGTGCACCGGCGCCCCCACGAGCGAGGACAGGTACCGGCTGCCCTCCATCGCCGTCACGCGGGCCACCCCGGACAGCATCTTCTGCGCCCCGCGCACGTCGTCCAGCATCAGCCGGTGCAAGGGGTGTGGTGTACGGAAGCTCATGACAGCAAGTCTCGCAGCTCACGGCCCTGGTGACCGCCCGGCGGACGGGCGCCCCGACGGGTTTGGACGGGCCCGGTACGGACCCCCCCGGGTCCGCGTACTCTGTCCCCCACCGTCCGCCCGCTCCCGCACGAGAGAGACCCACAGCCATGCCCCCGTCCCAGGACATGACGACCGCTCTCGACCCCGGTCTCCTCGACGCCCTCCAGCACCAGGTGGCCGTCTTCGCCCGCCGGGCCGAGCAGACCCGCCTCGGCGGCACCGGCCAGCTCCGCAACTCCATGGACCGGGCCGCGTACCTGCTCCTCAACCGGCTCGACCAGGAAGGTCCGATGGGCGTCAAGGCGCTCGCGGCGGGCATGGGGATCGACTCCTCGACCGTGACCCGCCAGGTCGCCCCGCTCGTGGACACCGGCCTGGTGAAGCGCACCTCGCACCCGGAGGACGGGCGGGCGGTCGTCCTCCAGCTCTCGCCGCGCGGGCTCGCCCGCCTGGAGGAGGTCCGCGCCTCGCGCCGCCAGCTGATGGTCGAGGTCACGGAGGGCTGGACGCCGGACGAGCGCGAGGCCTTCTGCACCCTGCTCACCCGCTTCAACACCGCCCTGTCCGCACGCCAGTCGGCGCACGCGGGACAGCTCCCGGCCGAGCCGGGGACCGCGGGCGGGACCGCTCCCGGAAGCGAGTCCGCCCCCGCCTCTTGACCCCGTCCCCGCGCTGTCGTCGGATGAGGGGGTGCGAGAGCGGCGGAGCGGCCGGGACGTCCGACGCGCCTCCCGCGCCCGGGAGTTCGACGCGTTCGCGGCCGGGGCGGCGGGGCGGCTGCTGCACGTCGCGACCCTGCTGACGGCCGAGACCCGCGCCCGGAACCCCTACGCCCGCGCCCTCCTGACGGACGCCCTCGCCCACACGTACGCGGTGTGGGACCGGCTGCGCGACGACGACCCGTACGCCTGCGCGCGCGGCGACCTGGTGGCCCGTTTCGCGCGCACCGCCCGCCGCCACCGCGCCGGACGCGGGGGCGTCCTCTCCGCGCTGGGCCCGCGGGAGCGGCTCGTCGTCGTCCTGCACCTGTACGAGGGGGTCGCCGAGGAGCAGGTCGCGGCGCTGCTCGGGATCTCCGAGGCGCGCGTCCTGGCCTTCTGCGCCGGCGCGGTCGCCGCCCTGAGGGCCGCCGCGTGAGGCGCCGGGAGGACGGCGACAGCAAGGAGGAGGCGGTCCGGCGGCTCCTCGACGCCCCGCACCCGCCGGTCCCGCGCGACCTCGTGCCCCGGGCGGCGGCCCTCGGCGCGAGACGGCTCCGCCGGGCCCGCCGGGCCCGGCGCCTGCTGTGGACCCTGGCCGCGCTCGCCCTCCTGGCCTTCGTGGTGTGGGCGTCGGCGGCCCGCCCGTGGGAGCCCCCGCCGGCCGGGACGTCGCCGCCGCTCGAAGCCTGGTGAGGACGGTCCTGGGCCGGCGGGAGAGGCACGCGCACGGGTGCCGAGGAGGCCGACGTGACCAGGAGGGTCGCCGGGCGACGGAGGAGACGGAAACGGCCGGGCGGGACCCGTGGGCCCCGCCCGGCCGTGGCACGTCGTCTACCGGCCCGTCGTCTAGCCCAGCGCCTGGCGCAGGTCGGCCAGCAGGTCGTCGGCGTTCTCGATGCCCACCGAGAGGCGGACGAGGTCGGCCGGGACCTCCAGGGCGGAGCCCGCGACGCTCGCGTGCGTCATCCGGCCCGGGTGCTCGATGAGGGACTCGACGCCGCCCAGGGACTCGCCCAGGGTGAAGAGCTTCGCGCGGTTGCAGACCTCGACCGCCGCCTCCTCGCCGCCCGCCACGCGGAAGGAGATCATGCCGCCGAAGGACCGCATCTGCTTGGCGGCGATCTCGTGGCCCGGGTGCTCCGGCAGGCCCGGGTAGAGGACCTGGGTCACCTTCGGGTGCTGGGTCAGCATCTCGGCGACCTTCTCGGCGTTCTCGCCGTGGCGGTCCATGCGCACGGCGAGGGTCTTGATGCCGCGCAGCACGATCCACGAGTCGAACGGCCCGGCGACCGCGCCCATCGCGTTCTGGTGGTAGGCCAGCTCCTCGCCGAGGGCCGCGTCGGCCGTCACCAGGGCGCCGCCGACGACGTCCGAGTGGCCGCCCATGTACTTGGTGAGCGAGTGCACGACGACGTCCGCGCCGAGCGCCAGCGGCTGCTGGAGGTAGGGCGAGGCGAAGGTGTTGTCGACGACGAGCTTCACGCCGGCCTGGCGGGCGACGCCCGCGACGGCCTCGATGTCGGTGATGCCGAGGAGGGGGTTCGAGGGGGTCTCGACCCAGATCAGCTTCGTGCGGTCGTTGATCGCGTCGCGGACGGCGGCGACGTCGGAGGTGTCCGCGACCGAGAAGTCCACGCCCCAGCGCTCGACGACCTTGGCGAAGAGCCGGAAGGTGCCGCCGTAGGCGTCGTTCGGGATGACGACGTGGTCGCCGGGGACCAGCAGCGCGCGCAGCAGGCAGTCCTCGGCGGCGAGGCCGGAGGCGAAGGCGAGACCGCGCCGGCCGCCCTCCAGGGCCGCCAGGTTCTCCTCCAGGGCGGTACGGGTCGGGTTGGCGCTGCGGCTGTACTCGTAACCGCCGCGCAGCCCGCCCACGCCGTCCTGCTTGTACGTGGACACCTGGTAGATGGGCGGCACGACCGCGCCGGTCAGCGGGTCGGCGGTGTTGCCCGCGTGGATCGCGCGGGTCTCGAAGCTCTGGTGGATGTGCTGGTCGCTCATGCTTCAGGAGCGTAGTGCCGCGGGGCCCCCGGTGCCGCGTTCGTCTCATGGGGTGTCCTGGACAATGGACACCATGGACATTCTCTGGTTCCTCATCGCGCTCGGGCTGCTGTTCGGCGTCCTCGGCCCCTACGTGCTGCGCCGCAGGAGCGGCGGCATCCGGCTGGCCGTGCCGGGGTCGCCCGACGCGGCGGACCCGGCGGCGTACGGGTTCGTGCCGCAGGAGGACCAGGACGTACGACTGCCGGGGGCGGACGAGGACCTGCTCGACGTGCTGAACGTCGTGCAGGCCACCCAGGACTGGCGGGCGGCCGCGCAGCTGCTCGCCGGCACCGGCAAGGACGGCGAGACGCGCTGGCAGCGCGTGCAGGCCTTCGCGGGCGCGGCCTCCCTGGAGCTCGGGGAGAGGCCGGGCGCCGGCGGGGCGTGGCTGCGGGCCTGGCGGGCGGACGCGCCGAAGGACCCGGGCGGGGCGGCCGTGCACGCCGAGTTCCTGGTGCAGCAGGCGTGGCGCTCCTCGGCGGCCGGGAGCGACGACTTCCGGATCATCCTGGAGGAGGCGCTGAAGGTCACCGAGGAGGCGGCGCTGCTCGCCCCGGGCGACCCCGTCCCCTACATCACGCGGCTGGCCGTGGCGCGCGGTCTGGGCTACGGGCCCGAGCAGTTCGACCAGGTGTGGGCGAAGGTGATCGACCGGGCGCCGGAGCACATGGGGGCGCACCTGGCGGCGCTGCACTACTGGTGCGAGAAGTGGCACGGTTCGCGCGAGGATGCCGACCACTTCGCGACGACGGCCGCGGCGCGCGCCCCGCGCGGCTCGCTGCTCGCCGCGCTGCCGCTGTTCGCGGTCTACGAGCACGTGCCGGACGTGGTGCTCGTGCAGGACTTCTTCCGTACGGCGGTGGTGTCGAAGGCGGTCGAGGGCGCGCTGTACGCGGTGCACTCGGCCCGCCCCGACGACCCGATGCTGGCGCACGTCCGCCACCTGCTGGTCTGGTTCCTGGTGCGGGACGAACGCTGGGCGGAGGCCATGCACCAGTTCGTGAAGGTGGACGGGCACGTGGGCGCGGTGCCGTGGACGCTGGGCGCGGACCCGGCGGCGGAGTACACGGTCTTCCGGAACCTGGCCGTGGCGGGGTACGAGGCGAACGGCGGCAGCCCGCTGACGCTGCCGCGCTGAGCGGACGGGGGAATCCCCGCGTCCCCTCCCTTGTTGTGCGAACTGCCGACGACCGTCGAGGAGAGATGCAGCATGTTCCTGTCCCGCACCCCCGTCCTCCCCACCCCCGAGCAGGCCCTGCCCGGCCGCGCCGAGCCGGAGTTCTCCGTGCCCGCGCGCCACACGGTCCTCGGCAACCCGCTCGTCGGCCCGTACCCGGAGGGCCTGGAGGTCGCCGACTTCGCCCTGGGCTGCTTCTGGGGCGCCGAGCGCAAGTTCTGGCAGACCGAGGGCGTCTGGACGACCCTCGTCGGCTACCAGGGCGGCTCCACGCGCAACCCCTCCTACGAGGAGGTCTGCTCGGGCCTGACCGGCCACACGGAGGTCGTCCGGGTGGTCTTCGACCCGGCGAAGGTCTCGTACGAGACGCTCCTGAAGCTGTTCTGGGAGTCCCACGACCCGACGCAGGGCTTCCGCCAGGGCAACGACGTGGGCACCCAGTACCGCTCGGCGCTCTACACCCACTCCCCCGCCCAGGCCGCCGCGGCCGAGGCCTCCCGCGAGGCCTACCAGAAGGTCCTCACGGGCTCGGGCTACGGCGAGATCACCACCCACGTCCTGCCGGCCGCCGACCGCCCGTTCTACCCGGCGGAGGGGTATCACCAGCAGTACCTGGACAAGAATCCGGCGGGCTACTGCGGCATCGGCGGCACGGGGGTCTCGTGCCCGATCGGGGTGGCGAAGGCGGAGTAGCGCGGCGCGGCGTGGCGCTCCTGTAGTGCCCCGCGCCGCCCCGTCACCCGGCCGTCGCCGCCCGCAGTGCCGTCGCCGTCGCCGCCGGGTCGTACCCCTCCGGGACCCCGTCGATCAGGAGGACGTCGCCGGTCATGTGGCGGGTGCGGAGGGGGATCAGGGCCTGGTAGGGGGCGGAGGCGTACCAGGCGCGGGCGTTCTCGTAGGTCGGGAAGGCGATGATCACGAGGGCGCCGGGCCAGGTGCCCTCCGGGACCTCGCGGGTGGGGGCGCCGTGGACGAGGAAGCGGCCGCCGTGGGGGTCCAGGGTGGCCTGGATCCGCTCCATGTACGTGAAGACCTCCTCGTCGAGGACGGGCTTCGGGTGCAGGTTTCCGAGGGCGTATGCGGTCATGGGGACAGCGTGCCGGAGCATGCCGTACGGGTCGATTACTCCCGACGTCATGCCCCGGAACCGGGCCCGGGCCCGGTCGCCGTCAGATGGTCGACGCGTCGATCACGAAGCGGTAGCGGACGTCGCTCGCGACGACCCGCTCGTACGCCTCGTTGATCCGGTCCGCGGCGATCACCTCGATCTCGGCGCCCAGGCCGTGCTCCGCGCAGAAGTCGAGCATCTCCTGCGTCTCGGCGATGGAGCCGATCATCGAGCCGGCGAGGGTCCTGCGGCCGCCGATCAGGGAGAACAGGTTGACCTTGACCGGCTCCTCGGGCGCGCCCACGTTCACCAGGGCGCCGTCCGTGCGCACCAGGCCCAGGTAGGCGTCGAAGTCCAGCGGCGCGGAGACGGTGGAGATCACCAGGTCGAAGGTGCCGGCGAGCGCGGTGAAGGTCTCCGGGTCGCTCGTGGCGCGGTAGTGGTCGGCGCCCAGCTTCAGGGCGTCCTCCCGCTTCCTCTCGGACTGGCTGAGGACGGTCACCTCGGCGCCGAGCGCGTGCGCGATCTTGACGCCCATGTGGCCGAGGCCGCCGAGGCCGACGATCGCGACCTTCTTGCCGGGGCCCGCCTGCCAGTGGGCGAGCGGCGAGTAGAGGGTGATGCCGGCGCAGAGCAGCGGGGCGGCCTCGTCGAGGCCGATGCCCTCGGGGATGCGCAGGGTGTAGTTCTCGTCGACGACGATGTGGGTGGAGTAGCCGCCGTAGGTCGGCTCGCCGTTCTTGTCGAGGGCGTTGTACGTGCCCGTGTTGCCCTGCTCGCAGTACTGCTCCAGGCCGCGCAGGCAGTGGTCGCACGTGCGGCAGGAGTCCACGAAGCAGCCGACGCCGACCCGGTCGCCGGTCGTGAACCGCGTCACGCCGGAGCCGGTCGCGGCGACCACGCCGGCGATCTCGTGGCCGGGGACCATCGGGTAGATGCCCTCGCCCCAGCCGTCGCGCGCCTGGTGGATGTCGGAGTGGCAGATGCCGGCGTACTTGATCTCGATGAGGACGTCGTGTTCGCCGACCGGCCGGCGCGGCACGGTGGTGCGTTCGAGGGGGGCGTGGGCGGCGGGGGCGGCGTAGGCGGGGACGGTGGTCACGTTCGTGGTCATGGCCACGAGCCTGCCCGGGAAAGCCGGTGTCACCCAGACACCTGTTCTGCCTACGACCGGCGTGCCTACCACTGGCAGGGTCAGGAACGTACGTCCGCCGGCGCGGTCCGGCGGCGATAATGGGATGGATGGACCCCAGTGCCGAACTCAGTGAATTCCTGCGCTCCCGCAGGGCCCGGCTGAAGCCGCAGGACGTGGGGCTGCCCGAGTTCGGGCGGCACCGGCGGGTGCCGGGGCTGCGCCGCGAGGAGCTGGCGCAGCTGGCCGGGGTGTCGGTGGCGTACTACACCCGGCTCGAACAGGGCAACGGCCGGAACGTGTCCATGGAGGTCCTGGACTCGATCGCGCGGGCGCTGCGGCTGAGCGACACCGAGCGGGCGCATCTGACGCACCTGGCGAAGCCGACGGTGAAGAAGCGGCAGCGGGCGGCGATCTCCCGTCCCCAGCAGGTGCGGCCGGGGCTCCTGCACCTGCTCGACTCGATGGACGGGGTGCCCGCCGTCGTCCTGGGGCGCCGCCTGGACCTGCTCGCCTGGAACCGGACGGCGCGGGCGCTGCTCGGCGACTTCACCACCTGGGAGCCGCACGAGCGGAACATGGCCCGGATGATCTTCCTCGATCCGAACGCGCGCTCCCTCTACCTCGACTGGGAGTGCAAGGCGACCGAGGTGGTGAGCGTGCTGCGGCTGTACGCGGGGTGCTATCCGGACGATCCGCTGCTGCTGGCGCTCGTGGGCGAGCTGTCGGTGCGGAGCGAGGAGTTCCGTTCGTTGTGGGCGGCGCACACGGTGACGGACAAGGGGCACGGCGCGAAGCGGATGCGGCATCCGCTGGTGGGCGAGATGACGCTGTCGTACGAGACGCTGAAGGTGTCCGGCGCCGATCCGGACCTGGTGCTCGTGACGTACCACGCGGAGCCGGGCACGCCCTCGGCGGACGCGCTGCGGCTGCTCGCGCAGTGGGGTGTGGACGAGCCCGTGGACGCGCGGTAGGGCGGTCGGGGAAGCAGAAGGGGCCCCCTCCGTCGGGAGGGGGCCCCTTCGTGCGCGGGTCAGACGGCCGAGCCGGCCTTCCACTCCGCCCAGTCCATGTTCCAGCCGTTGAGGCCGTTGCTGGGGGCGATCGTCTTGTCCTTGGAGTTCTTGACGATCACGACGTCGCCGATGAGCGAGTGGTCGTAGAGCCAGGCGGCCGACTGGTTGGGGTCGCCGGCGCCCTTGACGTCGTTGAGGCCCACGCAGCCGTGGCTGGTGTTCGAGGAGCCGAAGATCGAGTCCGGGCCCCAGTAGTTGCCGTGGATGAAGGTGCCCGAGCTGGACAGGCGCATGGCGTGCGGCACGTCCTTGATGTCGTACTCGCCCTTGCCGTCGTCGTCGGTGAAGCCGACGGTGGCGCCGTTCATCCGGGTCTCCTTGAACTTCTCGGAGATCACCATCTGACCGTTGTAGGTCGGGTTCTCCGGGGAGCCGGCGGAGATCGGGATGGTCTTGATCGTCTTGCCGTCCTGCTTGACCGTCATGGTCTTGGTGGCGACGTCGACGGTGGAGACCTGGTTGCGGCCGATCTTGAAGGTGACGGTCTTCTGCTGGACGCCGTAGACGCCGTCGGCGCCCTCGACGCCGTCGAGGTCCAGCTTCAGCGTGACGGTCGAGCCCTCGGTCCAGTACTCGTCGGGGCGGAAGTCGAGGCGCTGGGTGCTGAACCAGTGCCCGACGACCTCCTGGCCGGAGCTGGAGGTGACGGTGATGGCGCTCTGGACGGCCTTCTTGTCGGTGATCGCCTTGTTGAAGTTGATCGAGACCGGCATGCCGACGCCGACGGTCGAGCCGTCCTCGGGCGTGAAGTTGCCGATGAAGCTGTTGGCCTGCGAGACGGTGGTGAAGGAGGAGTTCTCGTGGGCCTCCAGGCCGGCCGCGTCCGCCGCGGTGGCCGTGATCCGGTAGACCGTGGCCCGCTTGAGCGCGCCGGTCGGCTTCCAGCTGAGGCCGTCGGCCGCTATCTCGCCCTTGACCGCGTCGCCCTCGGCGGAGGTCATGACGACCTCGGTGAGCTTGCCGTCGGCGACGGTGACCTTGGCGTCGTTGTTGATGGAGGCGTCCTGCGCGCCGTTCTTCGGCGAGATGGTGATCCGGGCCTTCGAGGTCTTCTGCGCGGCCGCCTCGTCGACCTGTTCCTGTGACTGCGGGGTCGCGGTTCCGGAGGCGCCGCTGCCGCCCTTGTCGCCGTCGTCGCACGCCGAGAGCACCAACACACCGCTGAGCAGGGCAGCCGCGGCGGCCAGGCTCCTGCGGCGCTTGCCGTCCGTCATCACACGCTTCTCCATCGTCGCCGATTCCCTGTGCACGCTTGCTTCCCTACCCATGACAACCCGTTCGGTGCGGGAACCGGACGGTTTGTGGGGAACACCACTGATCGACACGCACCGGCGGAGCGTTCGGTTCCCCGCCGGTCGCCCGGTGTCGCGGAAAGGCCCCGGGACGGTGTCCCGGGGCCCGTGAGCAGGCAGGACACCGGCCCTACGGCCGGTCGTCTTCGTCTTCCTCCGCCCCATCTTCCTCTCCGAGGTCCCATTCCAGCGCATCGGGGTCGTAATCGATCTCCTCGCTGCTCCAGGACGCCTGGACCATCTCGATGCCGGGGACGTCGCGGATCAGGTCGAAGGGTTCGACGAGGTGGGCGAGGGCCTCGGCGCTGTCCTCGCGCGCGGCGGCGCGGGCGTGTGCCCGCTCCTCCTCGGGCATGAACTCGTCGGCGTCGATCCGGGCCTCGGCGGCCTCGGCCAGTTCGGCGGGTCCGTCGATCTCCAGGACCACATCGACGCGAAGGCGTACATAGCGTGCGGTGTCAGAAGTACTCATGAGTCGGAGCGTAGGGGTCCGGAGGGCCTCGGCTTTCCCGCGACCCGCTGTGTTCATTAGCATCTGCACGCCGAACAATTCGTGGTTTCCGCAAGGAGGATCGAGATCTCCGTGTCCGCAGCCCGTCGCCTCCTGCTGACCGCCGCCGTCGCGGGAACGCTGCTGTGCGCCCTGTGGTTCGTGCCGTCCGCGAACGCCGCCGACCAACGGGGCGGAGTACGGGTCGGGGTGAGCGGGGGTGGCCCGGCCGCGAACGACGGGCGCCTCGCGGAGACCGGCGGCCGGGACACGGTGCCGTACCTGCTCGGCGGGACGGCGTTCCTGGCGGTCGGCGCGAGTTTCGTGGTGCTCGCGATGCGCCGCCGGGGCCGGGCCTCCTGAACCGCGTTCCCCCGTCGCGCACTTGCGGGTGAGGGCCCGTTCCCGCCGGAGGCATCCGGTGGGAACGGGCCCTCACCCGTACTCCAACGTCCTTACGCCAGCGGGCCGGTGACCGGCTCCACGGCGGCGACCACCCTTCCCTCGCGTACGAAGGCGTCGGCGGCGGCCAGGTCGGGGGCGAGGAACCGGTCCGGGCCGGGGCCCTGGACGCCGGCCTCGCGCAGGGCGGTGATGACGGCCTGCGAGGCGGGGGCCGGGGTGAGGCCCGCGCGGAGCTCGACGCCCCGGGTGGCGGCGTACAGCTCGACGGCGATGATCCGGGCGAGGTTGCCGATCGCGGTGCGCAGCTTGCGGGCGGCGGACCAGCCCATGGAGACGTGGTCCTCCTGCATCGCGGAGGACGGGATGGAGTCGGCGGAGGCCGGGACGGCGAGCCGCTTCATCTCGCTGACCAGGGCGGCCTGCGTGTACTGGGCGATCATCAGGCCCGAGTCGACGCCGGCGTCCTCGGCGAGGAAGGGCGGCAGGCCGTGCGAGCGGTTCTTGTCGAGGAGCCGGTCGGTGCGGCGCTCGGCGATGGAGCCGAGGTCGGCGGCGGCGATCGCGAGGAAGTCGAGGACGTACGCGACGGGGGCGCCGTGGAAGTTGCCGTTGGAGCGGACCTCGCCGTTCGCGAGGACCACCGGGTTGTCGACGGCGGCGGCCAGCTCGCGCTCGGCGACGAGGCGGGCGTGGGCCAGGGTGTCGCGGCCGGCGCCGGCGACCTGCGGGGCGCAGCGGACCGAGTAGGCGTCCTGGACGCGGGGGGCCTCGCCGGCCTGGGCGTGGCCGGTGAGGCCGGAGCCCTTGAGCACGGCCAGCATGTTGGCGGCGGAGGCGGCCTGGCCGGGGTGGGGGCGGATGGCGTGCAGCTCGGGTTCGAGGACCTTCTCGGTGCCGAGGAGGGCTTCGAGGGAGAGCGCGGCGGTGACGTCGGCCGACTTGTAGAGGGTGTCGAGGTCGGCGAGGGCCATGACCAGCATGCCGAGCATGCCGTCGGTGCCGTTGAGGAGGGCGAGGCCCTCCTTCTCCTTGAGCTCGACGGGCGCGATGCCGTGCTCGGCGAGCAGCTCGCCGGCGGGGCGGACGCGCCCGTCGGGGCCCTCGGCGTCGCCCTCGCCCATGAGCGCGAGGGCGCAGTGGGAGAGCGGGGCGAGGTCGCCGGAGCAGCCGAGGGAGCCGTACTCGTGCACGACCGGGGTGATGCCGGCGTTGAGGACGTCGGCCATGGTCCGCGCGACCTCGGGGCGGACGCCGGTGTGGCCGGAGGCCACGGTCTTCAGGCGCAGGAACATCAGGGCGCGCACGACCTCGCGCTCGACGCGGGGGCCCATGCCGGCGGCGTGCGAGCGCACGATGTTGCGCTGGAGCTGCGCGCGGAGCTCGTGGCTGATGTGCCGGGTGGCGAGGGCGCCGAAGCCGGTGGAGACCCCGTAGACGGGCTCGGGCTTGGCGGCGAGCGCGTCGATGACCTCCCGGGCGGCGGCGAGGGCCTGCACGGCCTCGGTCGACAGCTCGACGCGGGCGCCGTGGCGGGCGACGTCGACGACGTCCTGCGGGGTCGTGCCGGACGTGCCGAGGACGACTGTCTGCATATCCATATTCAGCACCCTACGGATTGAAGACCGACCTGTCACTAGGGGATTTCGTCACCGGTCCGACCGGGGGGCGTCCCTTACCGGGCCGGTGCCGTCGCCGTCGCTCCGCCTCCCCTCGGGGAACCCGTCGCGCGGGCGGTCAGGAGCGAGACGACGGAGGTCGCCGCCAGGCTGCCCGCCGCCACCATGCCGACCCCGATCACGAAAAGGCCGCTGGCGTCGTCCGACCAGTCCCAGAAGGCGGCGGCGGTCAGGCCGGCCGTGGTGCCGAGGACGGCGCCCGGGGCCTGTCGCCGGGCCGCCGCCCAGCACACCGGCACCAGGAGGCCGAGCACCAGGCCCGCCACCTGCCAGACCTCGTACGGGCCGCTCACCGATCCGTCGGGGTGCTGGTCGCGGTGCTGGTCCCAGCCCAGCCAGGCGGCCCAGGCGCCGAGGGCGAGGAGGGCCGTCAGGAGGAGGACGGCGAGCGCCCGCCACGCGTCCTGCCCCGTGTTCTGTCCTGCGTTCCGTCCTGCGTTCTGTCCTGCGTTCCGTTCCATGCGCCGAGTCTTCCGCGGCGGCTCCGGGCCCGGACAGCGCGCGCGTACTCACCTCAGGTGAGTACCCGGGACCCGGTCTCACCGGTCCGCCGACGGGGGCTCCCCGGGGCGGAGGGCCGTCTCCGTCGGCTCCTCGCCCGGAGGCTCCACGGGCCAGGCCGCGGGCCCGGGGCGGTCCCGACCCGGCTCCGGGGCGGGGGCCGGGGCGGGACCCGGGGCCGGGGCCGAGTCCGGGGCGGGGGCGGGGTCCGGGGCCGGGGCCGAGTCCGGGGCGGGATCCGGGCCGGGTTGCGCCGGTCCCGGGGCCGGCAGCTCCACCGTCGGCGCGTCGCGGAAGCGGCGGCGGTCGCGGGCGCCCGGCGGGGCGTCCGCGAGGCGTACGACCGTGCCGTCGCGCCCCGCCACCACGGGCTTCGCCGAGCGGCCGGCCTTGGCCTGGTACTGGGCGGCGTCCGCGAGCCGGAAGAGGCGGCGGGCCGACTTGAGGGGTCCGATGGGGTCGCCCGTGGACGCCACCCCGCAGGCCACGCCCTCGCCCAGCTCCAGCTCCGCCGCCCGTACGCACAGCTCCTCGGCGACCGCGACCACCTCGTCCGCCGTCGGGCCGACCGTCAGGAGGCAGAACTCGTCGCCGCCGAGGCGGGCCGAGAGGGCGCCGGGGAGCCGGGCGCCGCAGCGGGAGAGGACGGAGCCGAAGCGTTCGAGGAGGCGGTCGCCGACCGCGTGGCCGTGGGTGTCGTTGACCCGCTTGAGGCCGTTGAGGTCGCAGACCACCAGGCTCACCACGGAGCCGTCCGTCCGGTAGCGCTCGATGGCCTCGTCCAGACGGGCGTCGACGGCCCGCCGGTTGGCCAGGCCCGTCAGGGGGTCGGTGAAGGCCAGCTTGCGGACCTCCTCCAGGCGCTCGGCCTGGGCGATGCCCGCCGCGACGACCGCGGCGAGCACGGTCGCGAAGCCGGCGTCCGCGCTGGTGAAAGGTTTCTGCCGGGGCGGCCTGGCCACGTACAGCTCGCCCCAGGCCCGCCCGTGGAGCACGATCGGGGCGACCACGCAGCAGCCGCGCCCGCGCCGCCGCAGACCGTTGACCCGGCCGGTCGGGACGGGGTCGGCGGCGGTCTCCACCCAGGCGTCCGGCTCGCCGCCGCCCGCCCACCGCTCGTGCAGGAACTCGGTGATCTCGGGGAACTGGTGGACCGGATACGTCTCCGCGTCCGGGAACTCCTCCTCCCCCACGGCCCGCTCCCCGGCGTTCACCAGGACCTTGAGCCGTCCGTGGTCCCGCTGCCAGACGGAGAGGGCGGCGAAGCTCCCGCCGAGCCCGCCGCAGGCCCCGAGCGCAGCCGCCCGCCAGAACTCCCGTGGAGTGTGCGCCGCCGCCATCCCCTGCGCCAGCGCCACTACGGCCCGCAGCCGCCCGTCCTCACCCATTCCTCCAGCTTAGGGAGGTTTGATCCGTTTTCCCCGCCGGGGCGTCACGTTAAGTGATATTTAATACAAATCGGGAGGATGTCGGACGGCAGGGGCTCACTCCCCCGGCCACTCCGGCTTCCGCTTCTCGTTGAAGGCCGCCACGCCCTCGGCCCGGTCGCCCGAGAAGGCCACCGAGCGCCAGGCCGCGTCCTCGACCTCCAGGCCCGCCCGCAGGTCCAGGCCCTGGCCGAGCCGCATGGCCCTCTTCGCGGCGCGCAGGCCCACCGGGGAGTTGGCCGCGATCCGCCCGGCGAGCTCCAGGGCGCCCGTCCGCGCGTCCTCCGCCAGGAGGTCCACCAGGCCGAGCTCGCGGGCCTCGGCCGCCTCCACCCGGCGGGCCGTGAAGACCAGCTCGGCGGCGCGGGCCGCACCCACCCGGCGCGGGAGCAGCTGCGTACCGCCGCCGCCGGGGATGACGCCCACGGAGACCTCGGGCAGGCCCACGACGGCGGTCGCGTCGGCCACGATCACGTCGCAGGCGAGCGCCAGCTCGAAGCCGCCGCCGAGGGCGAAGCCGTGCACGGCGGCGACGGTCGGCATGGGCAGCTCCAGGACGCCGGTGTAGGCGGCGCGGGCGGTCGGGCGCTGGCGGACCAGCTCGGCGTCGGTGAAGGAGTTGCGCTCCTTGAGGTCGGCGCCGACGCAGAAGGCCCGGTCGTTCGAGGAGGTGAGGACGGTGACGCGGACGGCGGCGTCGGCGGCGAGCGCGTCGCAGGCGGCCGCGAGGGAGCGGGCCATCTCGGAGGAGACCGCGTTCATCGCCTTGGGCCGGTCGAGGACCAGCTCCGCGACGTGCCCCTCCCGCCGGACCACCACGAACTCACCGAAACGCTGCTCGGACATGACCGCACACCCTCCCACCAGCCGGCTCCGCCCGTTAACGGCTGTTAACCGGCGTTCACGGAGGAGATCCTAGGACGGACGGCGGCCCAGGAGCCAGGGTTCGATGACGCCGAGGCCGCGGACCGGGCGCTGCCACATCGGCTGGAGCGCGAAGCGGTACGCGGCGGGCGTGCGGCCCTCCTTCTCGGCGCGGGCCGCCTCCTCGGCCGCCTCCGCCTCCGAGACGGGCGCCTCGCCGGTCCTGGTCAGCTCCTTCGCGAAGGCGCTGTCGACCAGGACGGCGTCCTTGGGGGCTATCGAGGTGAGCCGGCTGGCGAGGTTCACGGTGGTGCCGAAGACGTCGCCCATCCGGGTCGTCACGGTGCCGAAGGCGATGCCGACGCGCAGCGCGGGCATCGTGTCGTCGTGGCCGAGGGTCTCGATCAGGCGGAGCGCGATCTCGGCGGCGATGCCGGCGTCGTCCGCCGCGTAGAGCACCTCGTCGCCGAGGGTCTTGATGAGCCGGCCGCCGTGCGCGGCGACCAGGTCGGCGCAGGTCGTCTCGAAGGCCTCGACCAGCTCGCCGAGCTCCTCCTCCTCCAGACGCCGGGTGAGCCGGGTGAAGCCGACGAGGTCCGCGAAGCCGACGGCGAGCCGCCGGTCGACCATCTCCTCGTCGTCGGCGGCCTGCACGACCCGGCCGGTGGCGGCGGCGAGCTGCCGGCGCCACACGTAGATCAGGAACTCCTCCAGCTCGGGCAGGAGCAGCTCGACCAGGGGGTACGTGACCTCGGTGCGGGTCATGCCGGGCTCGGGCGGCTCGGTGAGGCCCTCCAGGAAGGAGTCGATCTGCCACTCGGCGAGCCGGGCGGTGGTCTGTCCGGTGGAGCGGGCGACCTGCACGGCCATCGGCTCGCTGAGCAGCCCGGCCTCGACGAGGCCCGCGAGCCGCCGCAGGGCGAGCACGTCGGCCTCGGTGAGCGCCTTGGCCTGCCCGATGTCGGCGAAGCCCATGGCGCGCCAGAAGCGGGAGGCCAGCTCCATGGAGACGCCGGCGGTGCGGGCGGCCTGGAAGGGGGTGTAGCGGCGGTCCGCGCCGAGGATGAGCTGTTCGAGGCGGATGGCGAGGGGGTCGTCGCTCGGCTCGGCCGTGTGGTCGACCTCGTGATGGGGGGTGGGGTACGCGGGAGGCTCGGGCGCGCCGCCCGAGTCCTCGTCGTCGACGGTCACCGGCCGCCTCCTGCCCGTTCCCTGCCCACTTGCCCTGCCGATCTGTCGCCTGGATCGCGCTCCACGATACGGCAGGTGTGGAATGGCTCACGCCCCGACGGCCGCCGCCCGTGTTCCGGATTCCCGGGCCGTACGGGTTCCCGGGCGCGCGGGCGCCCCGCGCGGACGGGGGCGCGGACGGCCGGGAGGGCGCGGCGCGCGCCGGGGAGCGCGGCCGCCCTCCCCGGACTCCGTACGGGGGGACTTCACGCCCCCGCGGGACGTACGCCCACCGGTGTCAGACGCCCGGCGTGCGCAGGTGGACGATGTCGCCCGCGCCCACCGCCTCCGTGCCGCCGCCCTCCGTGGCCACCACCAGGCGCCCGTCGCCGTCCAGGGCGATCGCCTCGCCCTCCAGGGTCCGCTCGCCGGGCAGCTCGGCCCTGACCCGGCGGCCGAGGGTCGCGCAGCCGGCCGCGTAGGCCTCCTGGAGCCCGGAGGCCTCGGGGTCGCCGCCGGCCCGCGTCCACTCCCCGTACCGCTGGGCGAGGGAGCGCAGGACGGCCCGCAGGAGGGTGTCGCGGTCGGTGGAGACCGCGTCGGCGAGGAGGAGGGACCCGGCGCCGGGGACGGGGAGTTCGTCCTCGCGGAGCGTGACGTTGAGGCCGAGGCCGACGACGACGCCGTCCGTGCCGGCCCGCTCGGCGAGGATGCCGCCGGTCTTGCGCTCCTCGCCCTTGACGGAAACGAGGAGGTCGTTGGGCCATTTGAGGGACATGTCGATCCCGGCGGCCTTCGCGAGGCCGGTCGCCGCCGCCACGCCGGTGAGCAGCGGGAGCCAGCCCCAGCGGTGGGCGGGCACGTCCGGCTTGAGCAGCACGGAGACGAAGATCCCGGAGCGGGCGGGCGCGCTCCAGTCGCGGTCGAGGCGGCCCCGGCCCGAGGTCTGCTCCTCGGCGACGAGCACCGCGCCCTCGGGCAGTTCACCGGCCCGGGCGGCGAGGTCGGTGTTGGTGGATCCCGTGGTGGGGACCACGTCGAGCGAGGTCCACAGTCCGTCGGGGAGGACGAGCGCGCGGCGCAGGGCGGTCTCGTTGAGCGGGGGACGGTCGAGGTCGGACCAGCGTCCGCCGGAGCCTTGTGAGGACGTCATGCAAGCCAGAGTAGGTGTGGCAAAGACCGCAGTGCCGAACCGTATCGGCGTGGATACGCTACGGGTCAGTAGGGCAGCAGTAGCCCATTCGCAGTCATCGAACCCCCCGTGACCAGGCAGGGAGCCGCATCCCGATGTCCGAGCCGGCAGAGCAGTACGAGATCGACATTCACACGACCGCGGGCAAGATCGCGGACCTCAAGCGCCGTATCGACGAGGCCACCCACGCCGGCTCGGAGCGTGCGGTGGAGAAGCAGCACGCGAAGGGGAAGCTGACCGCGCGCGAGCGGATCGCCCTCCTCCTCGACGAAGGGTCGTTCGTCGAGCTGGACGAGTTCGCCCGGCACCGCTCCACCAACTTCGGCCTGGAGGAGAACCGTCCGTACGGCGACGGCGTCGTCACCGGCTACGGCACGGTCGACGGGCGTCCGGTGGCGGTGTTCTCGCAGGACTTCACGGTCTTCGGCGGGGCGCTCGGCGAGACGTACGGCCAGAAGATCATCAAGGTGATGGACTTCGCGCTGAAGACCGGCTGCCCGGTCGTCGGCATCAACGACTCCGGCGGCGCCCGCATCCAGGAGGGCGTGAGCGCGCTGGGCATGTACGGCGAGATCTTCCGCCGCAACACCCACGCCTCCGGCGTGATCCCGCAGATCTCGCTGGTCGTCGGCCCCTGTGCGGGCGGCGCGGTGTACTCCCCCGCGATCACCGACTTCACGGTGATGGTGGACCAGACCTCGCACATGTTCATCACGGGTCCCGACGTCATCAAGACGGTGACCGGCGAGGACGTGGGCTTCGAGGAGCTGGGCGGCGCCCGGACGCACAACGCGACCTCGGGCGTGGCGCACCACATGGCGGGGGACGAGAAGGACGCCGTCGAGTACGTGAAGTCCCTGCTCTCCTACCTCCCTTCGAACAACCTGTCGGAGCCGCCGGCCTTCCCGGAGACCGCGGACACCGAGGTGTCGGACGAGGACCGCGAGCTGGACGTGCTGATCCCGGACTCGGCGAACCAGCCGTACGACATGCACAAGGTGATCGAGCACGTCCTGGACGACGGCGAGTTCCTGGAGACGCAGGCGCTGTTCGCGCCGAACATCCTGACCGGCTTCGGCCGGGTCGAGGGCTTCCCGGTCGGCGTGGTCGCCAACCAGCCGATGCAGTTCGCCGGCTGCCTGGACATCGACGCCTCCGAGAAGGCCGCGCGCTTCGTGCGCACCTGCGACGCCTTCAACATCCCGGTCCTGACCTTCGTGGACGTGCCGGGCTTCCTGCCGGGCGTGGACCAGGAGTACGGCGGCATCATCCGGCGCGGCGCGAAGCTGATCTACGCGTACGCGGAGGCCACGGTCCCGCTGATCACGGTCATCACGCGCAAGGCCTTCGGCGGCGCGTACGACGTGATGGGCTCCAAGCACCTGGGCGCGGACCTGAACCTGGCGTGGCCGACGGCGCAGATCGCGGTCATGGGCGCGCAGGGCGCGGTCAACATCCTGCACCGGCGCACGATCGCGGAGGCGGAGGACGTGGAGGGAACGCGGGCGCGGCTGATCCAGGAGTACGAGGACGCCCTGCTCAACCCGTACACGGCGGCCGAGCGCGGGTACATCGACGGCGTGGTCCTGCCGTCCGACACGCGCCCGCAGATCGTCAAGGGGCTGCGTCAGCTCCGTACGAAGCGGGAATCCCTGCCTCCGAAGAAGCACGGCAACATCCCGCTCTAGCAGCCCCTCCGGACCCTCAGGGAGCCGACATGATCAAGGTCGTACGAGGAAACCCGACTCCGGAGGAGTTGGCCGCCGCACTGGCGGTGGTCCAGGCCCGGGCCGCGGCCACGGCGGCGGCGTCCGCCGGGGGCGGCGGCCCGGCGGTGCCGGAGGGGTGGTCGGACCCCTCCCGCATCGCGCGGGCCGTACGGCCCCGTCCGGGCCCGCGGACCTGGGCGAGGTCGTACTGGCCCGCCTAGGCCCCGATCCGCCGGATGGGCCCTGGACGTCAGGGCCGGAGGGCCGGACCCCGTGTGCGGGGGGTCCGGCCCTTCGCGCGCGTGCTCCCGTTTTCCGGCTCCTTCGCGCGCGTGCTTCCGTTTTCCGGCTCCTTCGCGCGCGTGCTTCCGTTTTCCGGCTCCTTCGCGCGCGTGTCCCCGGACACCGGGCCGGTTGAGTATCCGTACTCAGGCGCCGCGGCCCTTCCGGCCGCAGGATCGTAGGCATGCTGTGGTCCGACCCGGAGAACGAGCCGCCGAAGTTCATGCGCGAGACGCAGACGATGCTCCGCCGCGCGGGCGTGCTCCTCGCACTCGCGATGGTGGTGGCGATGTTCGCGGCCGGCGTGCGCTGACCCCGCGCGCGTGCCCCCGGACAACGGGCCGGGGCGCGACCCCGCGCGGACCCCCGCCGTCCGGTGGGTCCGGGCCCTCCGCACTGGCTACGCTGCCCCCATGACTGCTGATCCGCGCCGTGTCGTGCTCGCCTCCGCCTCCCCCGCCCGGCTCGGTCTGCTCCGGCAGGCCGGACTCGCCCCCGAGGTGATCGTGAGCGGCGTCGACGAGGACGAGGTCCACGCCCCGACCCCGGCCGAGCTCGCGCTCACCCTCGCGGAGGCGAAGGCCGCCCACGTGGCCGCCCGGCCCGAGGCGTCCGGCGCGCTCGTCATCGGCTGCGACTCGGTCCTGGAGCTGGACGGGAAGGCGCTGGGCAAGCCGGCCGACGCCGAGGAGGCCGTCGCCCGCTGGAAGGCGATGCGGGGCAGGGTCGGCATCCTCCAGACGGGTCACTGCGTGTACGACACGGCCGCCAAGCGCTTCGAGTCGGCGACCGCCTCCACGGTGGTCCGCTTCGGCGAGCCGACGGACGCGGAGGTGGCGGCGTACGTGGCGAGCGGCGAACCGCTGCACGTGGCGGGCGCGTTCACCCTGGACGGGCGCTCGGCGCCGTTCATCGAGGGCATCGACGGCGACCCGGGCAACGTGATCGGCCTGTCCCTGCCGCTGCTGCGGCGGCTGCTGCGCAAGCTGGACGTCGAGATCACGGACCTCTGGGCCTGAGGCTCCCGGGCGGCTACGCGGGAACCGGCGCCTCCTTCGCGACCGGCTCCCGGGGCTCCTTCCCGTACGCCACCAGGGTGAGGACGATCAGGCCGAGCACCAGCATCAGGAAGGCGAAGGCCTTCCAGCCGAGGAGGCCGACGGCGACCGCGCCGAGGACGCCGTGCACGACCGCGCAGCCGATGAGCAGGCCCCGGCCGAAGCGGCCCGGGGCCCGGTCGCGGAGGCCCGCGAGGAGGGCGACGAGGGCGCAGAGGACGAGGGCCGCCCCGGAGGCGATGCCGAGGGCCCAGGTGCCGGTGACCATCGCGTCGGGGTCCATGCCGTCGAGGGACATCGACTGGGCCCCCACGAAGCGCGCCATGACGGCGTTGATCGCGACGATGCCGGGCGCTTCGAGGAGGAGCACCGCGGCCGTCACGAGGGCTATCGGTCTGCGGGCCACCTCGGCCACCCCCTGCATTCGCCTGTTACCGACAGTACGATCGACAGCGGGAAGGCTACTGGCCGGTAAACCCCTGGACAAGAGTTCGCACACGCCGGGCCACGACCGACGGCCGGGCAAAGAAACGCCGAACCGTTCGTAGGGACCCCACAAAGAAACCCGAACGGCGACTGGCCGCATGAACAGAGACCTGCGCCACACCTCGGAGCTACTGTGCCGTAAAGGAACCCTGCGTACCGTGGTGCGACAAGGGAATTCACGACCCGAGCAGGCCCGGGGTCACGCTCCGTGTGGGCAAGCTCACCACTGGGGACGGGTCGAAAGGCCGTGTCGGCAGTCCCTAAACTCAGCTTGTTTCAAGGAGGGAGCCATCGTGCGCAAGGTGCTCATCGCCAACCGTGGCGAAATCGCTGTCCGTGTGGCCCGGGCGTGCCGGGACGCCGGCATCGGCAGCGTGGCCGTGTACGCCGAGCCGGACCGGGACGCCCTGCACGTCCGTGCGGCCGACGAGGCGTTCGCTCTGGGCGGTGACACTCCGGCCACCAGCTACCTGGACATGGCCAAGGTCCTCCAGGCCGCGAAGGACTCCGGCGCGGACGCGGTCCACCCGGGCTACGGCTTCCTCTCGGAGAACGCCGAGTTCGCGCAGGCGGTCCTCGACGCGGACCTGATCTGGATCGGCCCGCCGCCGCAGGCGATCCGGGACCTGGGCGACAAGGTGGCGGCGCGTCACATCGCGCAGCGCGCCGGCGCCCCGCTGGTCGCCGGCACCCCCGACCCGGTCTCGGGCGCGGAGGAGGTCGTGGCCTTCGCGAAGGAGCACGGCCTGCCGATCGCGATCAAGGCCGCCTTCGGCGGCGGCGGCCGCGGCCTGAAGGTCGCCCGCACCCTCGAAGAGGTGCCGGAGCTGTACGACTCCGCCGTCCGCGAGGCCGTCGCGGCCTTCGGCCGGGGCGAGTGCTTCGTGGAGCGCTACCTCGACAAGCCGCGCCACGTCGAGACGCAGTGCCTGGCCGACACCCACGGCAACGTGGTCGTGGTCTCCACCCGTGACTGCTCGCTCCAGCGCCGCCACCAGAAGCTGGTCGAGGAGGCCCCGGCCCCCTTCCTGACGGACGAGCAGAACGAGCAGCTGTACGCGGCGTCGAAGGCGATCCTGAAGGAGGCCGGCTACGTCGGCGCCGGCACGGTCGAGTTCCTCGTCGGCGTGGACGGCACGATCTCCTTCCTGGAGGTCAACACCCGCCTCCAGGTCGAGCACCCGGTGACCGAGGAGGTCACCGGCATCGACCTGGTCCGCGAGATGTTCCGGATCGCCGACGGCGAGGAGCTGGGCTACGGCGACCCGGCCGTGCGCGGTCACTCCTTCGAGTTCCGCATCAACGGCGAGGACCCGGGCCGCAACTTCCTGCCCGCGCCCGGCACCGTCACCCTCTTCCAGCCCCCGACCGGCCCCGGCGTCCGTCTGGACGCGGGCGTGGAGTCCGGCTCGGTCATCGGCCCGGCCTGGGACTCGCTCCTGGCCAAGCTGGTGATCACCGGCGCCACCCGCGAGCAGGCCCTCCAGCGCGCCGCGCGCGCCCTGGCGGAGTTCAAGGTCGAGGGCATGGCCACCGCCCTCACGTTCCACCGCGCGGTCGTGGTCGACCCGGCGTTCACCGCGGACCCGTTCCGGGTCCACACCCGGTGGATCGAGACGGAGTTCGTCAACGAGATCAAGCCCTTCGCCCCGGCCGGCGCGGACGCCGACGAGGACGAGACGGGCCGCGAGACGATCGTCGTCGAGGTCGGCGGCAAGCGCCTCGAAGTCTCCCTGCCGTCCTCCCTGGGCATGTCCCTGGCCCGCACCGGTCTGGCGGCCGGCGCGAAGCCGAAGCGCCGCGCAGCGAAGAAGTCCGGCCCGTCGGCCTCGGGCGACACCCTCGCCTCCCCGATGCAGGGCACGATCGTGAAGATCGCGGTCGAGGAGGGCCAGGAGGTCAAGGAGGGCGACCTGATCGTCGTCCTGGAGGCCATGAAGATGGAGCAGCCGCTCAACGCGCACCGCTCCGGCACCGTCAAGGGCCTGAACGCCGCGGTCGGCGCCTCGGTCACCTCCGGCGCCACCATCTGCGACATCAAGGACTGACCTCCGGTCGCACCCAGTACGGTACGAAGGGCCCGCGGGCAGTCGCCCGCGGGCCCTTCGCCGAGGGGAGGGCCTCCGTCACCCATGCGCGCCGACGCACGCCGCAACCACGAACGCCTGCTCGTCGAGGCCCGCGCCGCCTTCGCCGGCCAGGGCGCCGACGCGCCCCTGGAGGAGATCGCGCGCCGCGCGGGCGTGGGGATCGGCACCCTCTACCGCCACTTCCCCACCCGCGCCGACCTGTTGAACGGCGTCTTCCAGGAGGCCCTGGCCGAACTCCTGGACCACTCGCGCGCGTTGGCGGAAGCCGACGAGCCGTGCCGGGCGCTCGTGGAGTGGCTGCGGGCCCTGATCGCCCGGGCGGGCGAGTACCGGGGGCTCGCGCACGCGCTGATGTCCGCCTCGCACGACCGGAGTTCGGCACTCTCCCGGTGCGGCGACCCGCTGCGCGCGGCGGGCGAGCGACTGCTCGCGCGGGCCCGGGAGGCGGGCCGGGTGCGGGCCGACGTGTCGATCGGCGATCTGCTGCGGCTGACCAACGCGATCGCGCTCGCGGCGGAGCAGTGCCCGCAGGACACGGAACTGCCGGACCGCCTGCTCGCGCTGACGCTGCGGGGCATCAAGGCCTGAGGAACGTGCGCGGGACGCGGGTGCGTGCGGTCCCGGGCGCCCGGGGTCCCTGCGCCCCCGCTCCTCAGCGGCGGCGCAGGTCCGCCACCCGGGCCGTGCGCTCCAGCGTCTCCGCGGCCATCGCGCCGCCCGGACCCCGGAACTGGCCCGCCGCCATCCGGCCGCGCTGGACCGGGAGCGGCACGTCACGGCGGGGCCGGGCGCCCGGGGGGAGCTGGTCACCACCGGCCGTACCGCCGCCGGTGCCCGCGACGGCGATCTGCACGCCCTGGTCGGCGAGGGCCTGGAGCTCGGTGGCGGCCCGCTCGTCGTGGGCGGGGGGCTCGTCGGTGACGAGCCGGGTGATCACGTCCGTGGGCACCGTCTGGAACATGGTGTCGGAGCCCAGCTTGGTGTGGTCGGCGAGGACCACGACCTCCGCCGCCGCCTGCACGAGCGCCCGGTCCACGCTCGCGGAGAGCATGTTGGAGGTGGACAGGCCGCGCTCGGCGGTCAGCCCGCTCCCGGAGAGGAAGGCCCGGGAGACCCGCAGCCCCTGGAGCGACTGCTCGGCCCCGCTGCCCACGAGCGCGTAGTTGGAGCCGCGCAGGGTGCCGCCGGTCATGACGACCTCGACCCGGTTGGCGTGGGCGAGGGCCTGGGCGACGAGCAGGGAGTTGGTGACCACGGTCAGGCCGGGCACGCGGGCGAGCCGGCGGGCCAGCTCCTGCGTGGTCGTCCCGGCGCCGACGACGATGGCCTCGCCCTCTTCGACGAGGCTCGCCGCGACGTCGGCGATGGCCGTCTTCTCCGCGGTCGCGAGATGGGATTTCTGCGGGAAGCCGGATTCTCGCGTGAATCCGCCCGGCAACACCGCACCGCCGTGGCGGCGGTCGAGGAGTCCTTCTGCCTCCAGGGCCCGTACGTCTCTTCGTACGGTCACCTCCGAGGTCTGGACGACGCGGGCGAGCTCGCGGAGCGACACGGCTCCGTTGGCGCGCACCATTTCGAGGATCAACTGGCGACGTTCTGCAGCGAACACGAAACTGACAGTAACGTGGCCGCGCGATGCTTTTCAGCAGTATGCGGCGAATTGCAGAAGTTGCGCACGGACGGGGCCCCCAAGTGGTATGGGAGGCCCCGTCGTTGATCGTTCTATGCCCCGGCTTGCCGGGGGTTGTCCGAGTCGGAGAACCGTTCCCGCAGGCGGGAGCGGGGCCGGACGCGGCGACTAGGCGTCGCCCGCCGACTTTCGGGTCTGCAACTGCCGTGCCACTTCCGCGATCGAGCCCGACAGGGAGGGGTACACGGTGAAAGCATTTGCGATCTGTTCGACGGTCAGATTGTTGTCGACCGCGATCGAGATCGGATGGATCAGTTCGCTCGCCCGCGGGGCGACGACGCAGCCGCCGACCACGATGCCGGTGCCCGGACGGCAGAAGATCTTGACGAAGCCGTCCCGGATGCCCTGCATCTTCGCGCGCGGGTTGCGCAGCAGCGGCAGCTTGACGGCCTTGGCGTCGATCTTGCCCGCGTCCACGTCGGCCTGGGTGTAGCCGACGGTGGCGATCTCGGGGTCGGTGAAGACGTTCGAGGAGACCGTCTTCAGGTTGAGCGGGGTCACCGCGTCGCCCAGGAAGTGGTACATCGCGATCCGGCCCTGCATGGCGGCGACCGAGGCGAGCGCGAAGACGCCCGTGACGTCGCCGGCCGCGTAGACGCCGGGGGCGGAGGTGCGGGAGACCCGGTCGGTCCAGATGTGCCCGGAGTCCTTGAGGCGGACGCCCGCCTCCTCCAGGCCCATGCCGGCCGAGTTGGGGATCGCGCCGACCGCCATCAGGCAGTGGGTGCCGGAGATGACCCGGCCGTCCGCGAGGGTGACCTCGACCCGGTCGCCGACCCGCTTGGCGGACGCGGCGCGGGAGCGGGCCATGACGTTCATGCCGCGGCGCCGGAAGACGTCCTCCAGGACGGCGGCGGCGTCCGGGTCCTCGCCGGGCAGGACCCGGTCGCGGCTGGACACCAGGGTGACCCGGGAGCCGAGCGCCTGGTAGGCGCCGGCGAACTCGGCGCCGGTGACGCCGGAGCCGACCACGATGAGCTCCTCGGGCAGCTCCTTGAGGTCGTAGACCTGCGTCCAGTTCAGGATCCGCTCGCCGTCCGGCTCGGCGTCGGGCACCTCGCGCGGGTGGCCGCCGGTCGCGATGAGCACGGCGTCCGCGGTCAGCGTCTCCTCGGTGCCGTCGGCGGCGGTCACGATCACCTGGCGGGAGCCGTCCACGGCCTGCCGGCCGGAGAGCCGACCGCGGCCGCGCAGCACGCGGGCGCCCGCGCGGGTGACGGAGGCGGCGATGTCGTGCGACTGGGCGAGCGCGAGGCGCTTCACCCGCCGGTTGACCTTGCCGAGGTCGACGCCCACCACCCGGGCGGCCTGGTCGATGTGGGGGGTGTCGTCCGCGACGATGATGCCCAGCTCCTCGTACGAGGAGTCGAAGGTGGTCATCACCTCGGCCGTGGCGATCAGGGTCTTGGAGGGGACGCAGTCGGTCAGGACGGACGCGCCGCCGAGGCCGTCGGTGTCGACGACGGTCACCTCCGCGCCGAGTTGGGCGCCCACCAGGGCCGCCTCGTATCCGCCGGGTCCGCCGCCGATGATCACGATCCGGGTCACTGGGATCTACGCCTCGCGCTCTCGTTCTGCCGGGGTGTCCCCCCGCTGGGCTGCAGTGCGTACGCCATTGTCCCGCACGCTTCAAGTGCGTACCCCATTGTCCCGCACGTCCGGCGCGGTCACGCGCCGGGGCCTCCGAAGGGGTCCGCGGCGCTCCGGGGGAAGCCCGCCGCCCCCTCGCCCCCCTCCCGTACCCTCGGTCCCATGTCCCTCTACGCCGCTTTCGCCGGCAACCTGGACGCGCGGCTGATGAGCCGCCGCGCACCGCACTCCCCGCTGCGCGGGACCGGCTGGCTGAACGGCTGGCGGCTCACCTTCGGCGGGGAGCAGATGGGGTGGGAGGGAGCGCTCGCCACCATCGTGGAGGCCCCCCGCTCCCAGGTCTTCGTGGCGCTCTACGACATCGCGCCGATGGACGAGGACTCCCTGGACCGCTGGGAGGGCGTGGGCCTCGACGTCTACCGGCGCATGCGGGTGCGGGCGCACACCCTGGACGGAGAGGAGCCCGCCTGGGTGTACGTGCTCAACGGCTACGAGGGCGGGCTTCCGTCGGCCCGCTACCTGGGCGAGGTCGCGGACGCGGCCGAGTCGGCGGGCGCCCCGCACGACTACGTGATGGAGTTGCGCAAGCGCCCCTGCTGAGCCGCCTCCGGGGCGCCGGCCGCCCCTCGCCGGACCGGTCCGCTCCGGTTTTCGTCGGAAACGACAAGACAACGATCGCATGTCCGTCAGCACCGTCATCTACGCGCGTAGGGATTCTCCGGCTACGCTTCTTCGCGTATCAAATCGTCCGGGGCCCGCCTCGGACTCCCCTCCCCGAGGCGAGAGAAGTCAGTGAACGCAACTGCCACCCCGTACGAGGCCGCCGAGGCCGCTGCCGCACGCCTTCGCGAGCTCACCGGAGTCGAGAGCCACGACGTCGCCCTGGTCATGGGCTCGGGCTGGGCGCCCGCCGTCGACGCCCTCGGCGCCCCCGAGGCCGAGTTCCCGGTGACCGAGCTCCCCGGCTTCCCGCCGCCGGTCGTCGAGGGCCACGGCGGCACGATCCGCTCGTACAAGATCGGTGAGAAGCGCGCCCTGGTCTTCCTGGGCCGCACCCACTTCTACGAGGGCCGCGGGGTCGCCTCCGTCGCCCACGGCGTCCGCACCGCCGTCGCCGCCGGCTGCGAGACCGTCGTCCTGACCAACGGCTGCGGCGGTCTGCGCGAGGGCATGCGCCCCGGCCAGCCGGTCCTGATCAGCGACCACATCAACCTGACGGCCGCCTCCCCGATCGTCGGCGCGAACTTCGTGGACCTCACCGACCTGTACTCGCCGCGGCTGCGCGCGCTGTGCAAGGAGGTCGACGAGACCCTCGAAGAGGGCGTCTACGTGCAGTTCCCCGGCCCGCACTACGAGACCCCGGCCGAGATCAACATGGTCCGCGTCCTGGGCGGCGACCTCGTCGGCATGTCCACCGTCCTGGAGGCCATCGCGGCCCGCGAGGCCGGCGCCGAGGTCCTGGGCATCTCGCTCGTCACCAACCTGGCGGCGGGGCTCTCGGGCGAGCCGCTGAACCACGAGGAGGTCCTCCAGGCGGGCCGCGACTCGGCGGCGCGGATGGGCGAGCTGCTGACGCGGGTCCTGGACCGGATCTAGCCCTTTTCCGCGCCCCTCGCACCGTTCGGCCCCGGGGGGCCGAACGGGCTTCGGGGCGCTGCGGCGGCCTCCGACCGCCGGTTCCGGTGAGGGCCGGCCGCGCGGGACCGCCTCTCCCCCTCCCCTTCCCGGAACCGGGGGCGAGCCCCCGGACCCCGTACGGGCCGAAGTTCCGCCCCAGGGCGGAAGATCCGGCCCCGCCGGCGTTTGCGGCGCGGGGTCCGGGGCGGAGCCCCGGTTACGGGAAGGGGCGGGGTGGGGAAAGGCTCCGCGCAGCGGCCCGCACCCACCGGCACCCGCACCCGCACCCGCACCAGTACAGAGTCCGTCCCCTCCGAAAGGCACACCGTGACGCAGGACGACCTCCTCACCCGGGCCCAGGCATGGCTCGACGAGGACCCCGACCAGGAGACCCGCGAGGAGCTCGCGCGGCTCATCGAGGCGGGTACGACGGACGAGCTCGCCGTCCGCTTCACCGGCACGCTCCAGTTCGGCACGGCCGGACTCCGGGGCGAGCTGGGCGCGGGCCCCATGCGGATGAACCGCTCGGTGGTCATCCGCGCCGCCGCCGGCCTCGCCGCGTACCTGAAGGCGAAGGGCCAGGAGGGCGGCCTCGTCGTCATCGGCTACGACGCCCGCCACAAGTCCGCCGACTTCGCCCGCGACACCGCCGCCGTGATGACCGGCGCCGGGCTGCGCGCCGCGCTGCTCCCCCGCCCGCTGCCGACGCCCGTCCTGGCGTACGCCATAAGGCACCTGGGGGCCGTCGCCGGCGTCGAGGTGACCGCGAGCCACAACCCGCCGCGCGACAACGGCTACAAGGTCTACCTGGGCGACGGCTCGCAGATCGTGCCGCCCGCCGACGCGGAGATCGCCGCCGAGATCGCCGCCGTCCGCTCGCTGCGCGACGTGCCGCGTCCGGAGGACGGCTGGGAGACCCTCGGCGACGAGGTGCTCGACGCCTACCTGGAGCGCACGGACGCGGTCCTGACCCCCGGCTCGCCCCGGACCGCGCGGACCGTCTACACGGCCATGCACGGCGTCGGCAAGGACGTCCTGACGGCCGCCTTCGCGCGCGCCGGCTTCCCGCCGCCCGCGCTCGTGGCCGAGCAGGCCGACCCGGACCCGGACTTCCCGACGGTCGCCTTCCCGAACCCGGAGGAGCCGGGCGCGATGGACCTCGCCTTCGAGGCGGCCCGCGCCGTGGCCCCGGACCTGGTGATCGCCAACGACCCGGACGCCGACCGCTGCGCGGTGGCCGTGCCGGACCCGGCCGCCGGGGGCGGCTGGCGGATGCTCCGGGGCGACGAGGTGGGCGCGCTGCTCGCCGCGCACCTGGTGCGCAGGGGCGTCACGGGCGTCTTCGCCGAGTCGATCGTCTCGTCCTCGCTGCTCGGCCGGATCGCGGAGGCGGCGGGCGTCGGGTACGAGGAGACGCTGACCGGCTTCAAGTGGATCGCCCGCGTCGAGGGCCTGCGGTACGGCTACGAGGAGGCGCTCGGCTACTGCGTGGACCCGGAGGGCGTCCGCGACAAGGACGGCGTCACGGCCGCGCTGCTGGTCACCGAGCTGGCCTCGGTGCTCAAGGAGGAGGGCCGGACCCTGACCGACCTCCTGGACGACCTGGCCGTGGAGCACGGGCTGCACGCCACGGACCAGCTGTCGGTGCGGGTCGAGGACCTGGGGATCATCGCGGGCGCGATGGCCGCGCTGCGCGAGCGCCCGCCGGTCGCCCTCGCCGGCCTGACGGTCGTCTCGGCCGAGGACCTGACGAAGGGCACGGAGGCGCTGCCGCCCACGGACGGACTGCGCTACCGCCTGGAGGGCGACTACCGGGCCCGGGTGATCGTGCGCCCCAGCGGCACCGAGCCCAAGATCAAGTGCTACCTGGAGGTCGTGGTCCCGGTGGCCGGGGCGGACGCGCTGCCGGCGGCCCGCGCCACGGCCGCCGAGCTGCTCGCCGCGCTCAAGCGGGACCTGGCGGAGGCCGCGGGCCTGTAGGCCGCCGGCACACGCGTCGGGGCCGGTACGGAAGGGGATCTCCGTACCGGCCCCGACGCGTGTCCGGGAGGCCGGCCGCTCAGCCGGTCGCGCCCAGGACCACCAGGAGCAGCAGTCCGACGACGGCGGGCGCGATGATCTCGTACGCCCAGCGCACCCGCGGCTCGCCCTGCGCCTCCGGGCTCCCGGCGTGCCGCTCGGCGAGCTCTCGCAGATCGGCGACGGTCTGGTCGGTGGGCGCGGTCCGCGCGGCGCTCTGCCGCACGTCGGCGGTGACGGAGGTGCGGCCGTGGGGGTCGTCCTGGGAGGCGCGGGCGGCCCGGCGGGCGGCCTTCTTGCGCTGGCGCAGCGAGACGGGGACGGCCCAGAGCTGGTACTTGTCGCCCTCCTGGGTGAAGACCTCGCTGGAGTAGCCGGCGCGGACGTCGGCGACGGAGGCCCAGGGCAGCGTGACCGACCGGAACGGATTGCGGATCCGGAGCCGCCGGTCGTTCGCGTACACGGCGGGCCGGATCGTGAAGGCGACGATCAGCGGCACGGCCAGGACGAGGCCCGCGAGCGCGAGCCAGGGGGTCCTGCCCTCGCCCCGGAGCATCGCGTCGCCGGCGAACACGGCCGCGAGCACCAGCAGGAACACCCCGCTCGCGATCCCGAGGGGCGACCGGAAGACCCGGTCGGCGTAGGACTGCTCAGGGGTCGACCCGGGGCTCGGCTCGGGGCGCGGCTCGGGGGTCGGCTCGGGGGTCGTCATGCCGCCGATTCTGCCTCAGCGGGCGGACGGGAGCTCAGGCGGCCCGCACGGCCACGAGGTCGGCGTACAGGATGATGTTGTCGGGGCGGTGGCCGCCGGCCAGCTCGCCGCCGCAGGTGATCAGGCGCAGCTCGGGCCGGGTGGTGTCGCCGTACACCTTGGCGGTCGGGAAGGCGTCCTTGTCGACCTGCTCCAGCTCCCTGACGCGGAAGACGGCGTCCTTGCCGTCGGCGCGGGTGACGGTGATCTCGTCGCCGACCCGGGCGCGGGAGACGTCCTTGAGGACGGCCGGGCCGCGTTCGGTGTCGAAGTGGCCGATGAGGACGGCGGGGCCGGTCTCGCCGGGCGTGACGCCCTTGTCGTACCAGCCGACGCGGTCGGCGTCCGCGACGGAGGGCACCTCGACGGTGCCGTCGGCGGCGAGCCCCAGCTTCAGGACGGGTCCGGCGTCGACCCCGGTGGAGGCCATCCGGACCCGGACGGGCAGGGAGCGCGCCAGCGGCCGGACGGGGGCGGTGCTCGCCGCCGGTGCGGCGGTCTCGGTGACCCGGGCGGGCGGGGCGGTCTGCTCCCCGGCCCCGGCCGAGCATCCGGTGAGCGCGGCGAGGGAGGCCAGGAGCAGGACGGCGGCGGTACGGGGACGGGTGCGGGTGCGGTTCACGGCGGGCTCCGGGCGGACGGGTGCGGCCGGCCGCCGCGCGGGACGCGGCGACCGGCCCGGGGTGGGGTGGTGCTCCCGCTCGGGTCAAGGGGCGGGGAGACGGGTGGCGCGGTGGGGGGACGACGGGGTGCGGATCGTCCCCGTACGGGATCAGACGCGGGCGGCGGCCGTCCGGCGGCGCAGGACGACGAAGCCGAGGCCCGCGGCGGCGAGCGAGGCGGCACCGGCGCCGGCCGCGACCAGGGCGGTGGAGTCGCTCCCGGTGCCGGGCTCGGCGCCGGCCGCGACGCCGCCCTTCGGGACGACGGCGGTCTGGCCGGCGTTGTTCGTGGTGACGTCGGTGCCGGTGGTGCCGGTGGTGGCGGAGGGCGCCGGGGAGGGGGCGGAGGTCTTCTTCTCGCAGCCCTTCGGCAGCGCCGGGAAGGAGCTCCAGCGGAACGGCGTGTCACCGCCCTGGGTGCGCTGGCCGAGGCGCGGGGCGACGGTGCCGGCGCGGTCGATCTTGAGGCCGACGCGGCTGTCGAAGGGGTGGGCGCGGTCGGCGGTGCCCTGCACCTCGCCCCGGTCGTCGACGAGGACGGCCTTCGGGCCCTTCTCCAGGTCGTTGGTCAGGGTGACGCTCCAGCCGACGCCGAAGACCGAGGGCACGACCTGCCGGACGGCGCACTCGCCGATGGTGACGGCGGGGCCGGGGACGGGGGCGGTGGCGGTGGCCTCGACGGGGCGCGGGGCGGCCTGCGCGGCGGAGCCCAGGATGTAGGCGGCGAACCCGCCGTCCTCCTCCAGGACGACGACGGCCTTCCCGAACGTCCAGGTCTGGCGGTGGCCGTTGAGGTAAATGAAGCCGTCGCCCTTGCCGTTCACGATCCGCTGGAGGCCGTAGCGGCCGTCCTTCCTGCCGAGTTCGAGGACGGTGCCGTCGGCGAGCCGGTAGGTGCCGGGGGCGGCGCCGGGGAGGTAGTTGCCCACCCAGTTGTGGGTGGTGCCGTCGTGGTTCAGGACGAGGAACTCGCCGTTGTCGTTGCCGACGGCGGGGCGGGTGTTCGCGTCCAGGACGCCGACCGGGTGGCCGTCGCGGAAGAGCTCGGCGCGGTGGTGCAGCGCGTTGACCTCGTAGATCTTGGCGATGGTGCCGCCGACGAGGGTCTGGGTGCGGACGAGGGTGCCCTTCACGTCGACGTCCCTGACGGCGCTCACGTTGCCCTCGGAGTCCAGCGTCACCGCGTACAGGGCGAAGTACTTGGTGTCCGTGGCGGGGTGGCCGCCGCCGGCCTTCAGCTCGCCCAGCTCCTTGCCGTCCTTGAGGACGGTGGCGGTGAAGTACGGGTGCTGGTCGCCCCTGGCGTACACCTCGGCGGACAGTCCGCCGGCGAGCTGGACGGTACGGACCGCCGGGGCGGCGGGCGCGGGGGCGGTGGTCTCGGCAGCCGGAGCCGGAGTGCCCTTCGGAGCCGGAGTGCCCTTCGGGGCCGGGGTGACGGCCGGCTTCGCCGGGGCCGGGGTGACGGCCGGCTTCGCCGGGGCCGGGGAAGCGGCCACCGGGCCGTCGGCCGCGAAGGCGGCGCCGGCGGCGAACGCCGGGGCGGTGATCGCGACGCCCGCGACGAGGGCGGTGGCGACGGCGGTGCGAAGGGCGGTGCGCATAACGACTCCTGTGTTTCAGGCAGGTGGTGGATGGAGAGCCGCATGCCGCTTTTTCTCGGTCCGACTGTTTCCGGTGAGGTCCGGCTGGCTGCAGGAAGAAATCTATTGATCTTGTATTCAGAACGTGTCCGCTCCATGTCACGGGCCTGTGACAGGGGTCACCCCGCCGACCGGCCGCCCACGTCGGAGCCCGCCGCGCCGACCGCCCGCCTGTGACCTCGGGCTCTACGGACCCCCTCCCCTGTACAGGTCGCTACGCGCGTAGATATGCTCGACTGGTGACCATGCCCACCACTGCACCCTCCCCCTCGGCCTTCGGCGAGGGAGGTACCCCCGCTCTCGCATTCGCCGACGTGACCGCGTCCGACCGTGCGCTGCGCCGCTTCCTCCACGGGCTGCCCGGCGTCGACGCCGTCGGCCTGGAGGCGCGCGCCGCGTCCCTCGGCACCCGCTCGATCAAGACCACGGCCAAGGCGTACGCCATCGACCTGGCCATCTCCATGATCGACCTGACGACGCTCGAAGGCGCGGACACCCCGGGCAAGGTCCGGGCGCTCGCCGCCAAGGCCGTCCGTCCCGATCCGACCGACCGCACGGCCCCGGCGACCGCCGCCGTCTGCGTCTACCCCGACATGGTGGCCACCGCCAAGGCCGCCCTCGCGGGCTCGGACGTCAAGGTCGCCTCGGTCGCCACCGCCTTCCCGGCCGGCCGCGCCGCGCTCCCCGTGAAGCTCGCCGACACGGCCGACGCCATCGCCGCCGGGGCCGACGAGATCGACATGGTCATCGATCGCGGCGCCTTCCTCGCCGGCCGCTACCTGGAGGTCTTCGAGCAGATCGCCGCGATCAGGGCGGAGTGCGGCGACCGCGCCCGCCTCAAGGTGATCTTCGAGACCGGCGAGCTGTCCACGTACGACAACATCCGCCGCGCCTCCTGGCTCGGCATGATGGCCGGCGCGGACTTCATCAAGACCTCGACCGGCAAGGTCGCGGTCAACGCCACCCCGGCGAACACGCTCCTCATGCTGGAGGCCGTGCGCGACTTCCACGCGCAGACCGGCGTGCGGATCGGCGTGAAGCCGGCCGGCGGCATCCGCAACACCAAGGAAGCGATCAAGTTCCTGGTGCTGGTCAACGAGACGGTGGGCGAGGACTGGCTGGACAACCACTGGTTCCGCTTCGGCGCCTCCAGCCTGCTCAACGACCTGCTGATGCAGCGCCAGAAGCTGGCGACCGGCCGCTACTCCGGCCCCGATTACGTGACGGTGGACTGATCAACATGGCATCTGCATTCGAGTACGCGCCGGCGCCCGAGTCCCGGTCCGTCGTCGACATCGCCCCCTCCTACGGCCTGTTCATCGACGGCGAGTTCGTCGAGGCGGCCGAGGGCAAGGTCTTCAAGACCGTCTCGCCGTCCACCGAGGAGGTCCTGTCCGAGGTCGCCCGCGCGGGCGCCGAGGACGTGGACCGCGCGGTGAGGGCGGCCCGGAAGGCCTTCGAGAAGTGGTCCGCGCTGCCCGGTTCCGAGCGCGCCAAGTACCTCTTCCGGATCGCCCGGATCATCCAGGAGCGCAGCCGCGAGCTGGCCGTCCTGGAGACCCTGGACAACGGCAAGCCGATCAAGGAGACCCGCGACGCGGACCTCCCCCTGGTCGCCGCGCACTTCTTCTACTACGCGGGCTGGGCCGACAAGCTCGACCACGCGGGCTACGGGGCGGACCCGAAGCCGCTGGGCGTGGCCGGCCAGGTCATCCCGTGGAACTTCCCGCTGCTCATGCTGGCGTGGAAGATCGCCCCGGCGCTCGCGACCGGCAACACGGTCGTCCTGAAGCCCGCCGAGACGACCCCGCTGACCGCCCTGTTCTTCGCGGACATCTGCCGCCAGGCCGGGCTGCCGAAGGGCGTCGTCAACATCCTTCCCGGGTACGGGGACGCCGGTGCCGCGCTCGTCGAGCACCCCGACGTGAACAAGGTCGCCTTCACCGGCTCGACCGCCGTCGGCAAGGCCATCGCGCGCTCGGTCGCGGGCACGGACAAGAAGGTGACCCTGGAGCTGGGCGGCAAGGGCGCCAACATCGTCTTCGACGACGCCCCGATCGACCAGGCCGTCGAGGGCATCGTCAGCGGCATCTTCTTCAACCAGGGCCAGGTCTGCTGCGCGGGCTCGCGCCTCCTGGTCCAGGAGTCGGTCCAGGACGAGCTGCTGGACAGCCTGAAGCGCCGGCTGTCCACGCTCCGCCTCGGCGACCCGCTGGACAAGAACACCGACATCGGCGCCATCAACTCCTCGGAGCAGCTGGCCCGCATCACCGACCTGGTCGAGCGGGGCGAGGCGGAGGGCGCCGAGCGCTGGACCGCCGCCTGCGAGATCCCGTCCGCCGGCTACTGGTTCGCCCCGACGCTCTTCACGGGCGTCACGCAGGCGCACACCATCGCCCGCGACGAGATCTTCGGCCCGGTCCTGTCGGTGCTCTCCTTCCGTACGCCCGACGAGGCCGTGGCGAAGGCCAACAACAGCCAGTACGGCCTGTCGGCGGGCATCTGGACGGAGAAGGGCTCCCGCATCCTCGCGGTGGCGAACAAGCTCCGGGCCGGTGTCGTCTGGGCCAACACGTTCAACAAGTTCGACCCGACCTCGCCCTTCGGCGGCTACAAGGAGTCGGGCTTCGGCCGCGAGGGCGGCCGTCACGGTCTGGAGGCCTACCTCGATGTCTGACGCGAACCGTCTGAGCGTCTTCAAGACCTACAAGCTGTACGTCGGGGGCAAGTTCCCCCGCTCCGAGAGCGGCCGGGTGTACGAGGTGACGGACTCCAAGGGCAAGTGGCTGGCGAACGCCCCGCTCTCCTCCCGCAAGGACGCCCGTGACGCGGTCGTCGCCGCCCGCAAGGCCTTCGGCGGCTGGGCGGGCGCGACCGCGTACAACCGCGGCCAGATCCTCTACCGCGTCGCCGAGATGCTGGAGGGCCGCAAGGGCCAGTTCGTGCACGAGGTCGCGGACGCCGAGGGCCTGTCCAAGAACAAGGCGGCCGCGGTCGTCGAGGCCGCGATCGACCGCTGGGTCTGGTACGCGGGCTGGACCGACAAGATCGCCCAGGTCACGGGCGGCGCCAACCCGGTCGCGGGCCCGTACTTCAACCTCTCCACCCCGGAGCCGACCGGTGTCGTCACGGTCCTGGCCCCGCAGGACTCGTCCTTCCTGGGCCTGGTCTCGGTGATCGCCCCGGTGATCGCGACGGGCAACACGGCCGTGGTGGTCGCGAGCGAGAAGGCCCCGCTGCCGGCGCTCTCCCTGGGCGAGGTGCTCGCCACCTCCGACCTGCCGGGCGGCGTGGTCAACATCCTCTCCGGCAAGGCCTCCGAGATGGGCCCGCACCTCGCGGCCCACCAGGACGTCAACGCGATCGACCTGACGGGCGCGTCCGACGACGACCTCGCCCGCGACCTGGAGATCGCGGCGGCGGACAACCTCAAGCGCGTCCTGCGCCGCCGCGCCGAGGACTTCGCGGAGTCCCCGGGCACGGACCGCATGACCGCGTTCCTGGAGACGAAGACGGTCTGGCACCCGACGGGCAGCCTGGGCGCCTCCGGCTCCTCGTACTAGAAGACGCGTACGGAAGGGCCCCCGGGACGACCCCGGGGGCCCCTTCCCACGTCCGCGTTACGGGAGCAGCCCCTGCGACAGCGGTCCGACCACCGGCAGGTCCGCCACGGCCCCGCCCTTCGTGAGGTGGTCGGTGACCAGGTTCGTGCCCACCGGCTTGAAGTCGGCGACCTGGGTGCCGAGTCCGTTGTCGAGGGGGTCGACACCGGTGTTGGCCAGCGGGTCGAGCTGGAGCCGGGTCAGCGGGCCCAGGGCATGGCCGATCCCGCCGAGCGCGCCCGTGCCGGCCGCCCCGGCGTCCGTCCGCGTCAGGGCGTCGACCGGCAGCGGCAGCGGGGCGGCGGCCTGGGCCCCGGCCCCCGCGCCGACCAGCGCGGCGCCCGCCGCCGTGACGGTGAGTCCGGCCTTGAGCAGGGCGCTGCGACGGGAGGTGCTGGGGGCTGCGTGACGCGCCATGGCGTTCCTTCCAGGGGGTGTTCGGGCGGACACCGACAGTAGTGGAGGTGTGATGCTCGATACCAATGCCCTCCCTCGGGGGTCCCCTGCACGGGGGAATGCCTCACACTGGTGTTCCGTGAGTTCCCAACCGATCCCGACCCGGGTCGTCCTGCTCGCGGGCCCCTCCGGCTCCGGCAAGTCGTCCCTCGCCGCCGTCACCGGCCTCCCGGTCCTGCGCCTCGACGACTTCTACAAGGAGCACGACGACCCGTCGCTCCCGCTCGTCGACGGCAGCGCGGACATCGACTGGGACTCGCCGCAGTCCTGGGACGCGGACGCCGCCGTCTCCGCCGTCGTCGAGCTGTGCCGTACGGGGCGGACCGACGTCCCCGTGTACGACCTCGCCACCAGCTCCCGGACGGGCCGGGAGGGGCTGGACATCGGCCGGACCCCGCTGTTCGTGGCGGAGGGGATCTTCGCGGCCGAGATCGTGACCCGCTGCCGCGAACTCGGCGTCCTGGCCGACGCGATCTGTCTGCGCGGCCGCCCCTCGACGACGTTCCGCCGCCGGCTCGCCCGGGACCTCAAGGAGGGCCGCAAATCGGTGCCGTTCCTGCTGCGCCGCGGCTGGCGCCTGATGCGGACCGAGCGCGCGATCGTGGCCCGCCAGACGGAGCTGGGCGCCCACCCCTGCGCCAAGCCGGAGGCCCTGGGCCGGCTGGCCGCCGCGGCCGCGGGCCGCCACCGCACCCCCGCCGCCCGCCCGTAGGGACCCCCCGTCCGACACGAAGGAAGCGGACCGTACGAGACCCCCGGGCCCGTACGATCCGCTTCTTTCTTTCCCCCGTACCCCCGTACGGTCCCCCGTGCTC
>NZ_LGEG01000231.1 GCF_001280125.1 Streptomyces sp. NRRL F-6492 | reverse complement strand
GGGGGGGCCTATCCCCTCGGCGAGGGGGGGGGGCCGGGTTAGGGGGGTTTCTTTTGGGGGGGGGGGGGGGAACGGCTCGGTGGGTCGCCCCGCGGACGTTTGCAACGCTAACACAACTCGTAATCATCGATTACAGTCAGGTGGGCGCCGACCCGTCCCCGGAGGTCTCGCGGGAGGATTCGCGCAGGTCCGGCCTGTTAGCGCTGCTACCGTGGGAGCATGTCGACGGCCCGAGAACGCATCCTGGAAGCCACCGAGGAACTACTGGCCGACAAGGACGCGCAGGCGATCTCGACCCGGGCCATCTGCGACCGGGCGAAGGTCGGCATGCCCGAGATCTACCGCCAGTTCGGCGACAAGCAGGGGCTGCTCACGGCGGTGGCCGACATCGGCTTCGCGCGCTTCCTCGCCGAGAAGAGGCGCAACCCGCTCACCGACGACCCGGTGGCGGACCTGCGCACGGCCTGGGACAGCCACGTCGCGTTCGCGCTGCGCAACCCGCACCTCTACCGCCTGATGTTCGCGCCGGCGGGCGACACCAAGCCGCAAGCACTTGAAGAGGCCCGGGCGATCCTGCTGAAGGCCGTGGAGCGCTGCCGCGACGCCGGCCGCCTGCGCATGCCCCCGGAACTGGCCGGCCGGTCGATCCTCTCCGCCAACGTAGGCGTGTGCGTGATGGCGCTCTCCTTTCCCGACCCCTTCGGGGACCTCGACGCCTCACGCGCGGTACGGGACGCGGTGATCGACCGGATCACCGGCGGCGAGCGGGAGGACACCCGTATCGGCGCCGCGACGGTCCTGGCCCAGGCCCTGCTGGGGACGCTGACGGGGACGGCGCCTGTGAACGCCGCCGTACTCGACGAGTTGACGGCATTTCCGGTAGAATGAAACATTTGCGGGCAGCGGGCAGCGGGCAGCGGGCAGCGGGCAGCGGGCAGCGGGCAGCGGGCAGCGGGACGTGCTCGTCGCCGTCCGGTCCGCCGGGGCCCTCCACCGGCTCCTCGACGTCCTGCCCGTCTTCGACGGTGACGAGCGCGTCGCCGTCCGGTTCACCCTGGTGCCCGGTTCGAAGTTCGCCGTTGAGGCACTCGCCGCCCTGGACCGCTCCGGCGTCCGCACCCTCGCCTGGGAGGAGGCCCTCGACCGCGCGCACGACCTGATCCTGACGGCCAGTCCGAAGGGTGCTCCGCAGGTGCTGTCCGGCCCCCGGGTACTGCTGCCGCACGGCGCGGGCTTCAACAAGACGGTCGACGGCGACGGTTCGCCTCGGCTCCCGTCCGGCCTCGACCCGTACTACCTGCTGGCCGACGGGGAACCATGGGCCAGTCTTCACGCTTTGGCACACGACGAGCAGGTCGCCCGCCTCACCGCGTACTGTCCGCCGGCCGCCGCCCGTGCGGCGGTGGTGGGCGATCCGACCCTGGACCGGCTCCTCGACGCACGGACCCGCAGGGATGACTACCGGGCCGCGCTCGGCACCGGCTCGCGCCGGCTGGTCGTCCTCACGTCCACCTGGGGGCCGGAGTCGCTGCTCCGCCGGCGGCCGGGGCTGCCGGGTGAACTCCTCGGGCTGCTGCCGCACGACGCGTACCAGTTCGCCCTGGTCCTGCATCCCAACGAGTACAGCCGGATCGGCTCGTTCGACCTGTCCCGGCAGCTCGCCCCGGCCCTGAGGGCCGGACTGGTCCTCGCCGGGCCGTACGAGGAGTGGGCCGCCGTCCTGGTCGCGGCCGACGCCGTGATCACCGACCACGGTTCCACCGCCCTGTACGCGGCCGCGCTCGGCCGTGCCGTCGTCGGCGCGTACGACGGCGGGCACGAGCTGATCCCCGGCAGCCCCATGGCGCGGCTGCTCGCGCGGGCGCCCGGTCTCTCCGACGCCGTCGACGCCCCGGACGTCCTGCGGGCCGCCGAGGCCCAGGACGTCACCGACCTCGCGGACGAGGCCTTCGCCCGGCCGGGCCTGGCCCTCCCGCGCCTCCGCACCGAGCTGTACCGGCTGATGGGCCTGGAACCGCGCACCGCACCGGTGGCCCCGCGGCCCCTCCCGCCGCCCGCCGCCGTGCCGTGGCTGCCCGCCGCTTTCGCGGTGCGCGCCGACGTGTCCGGGCGCCGGATCGCGGTCGCCCGGTTCTCCCCGAACATCTCCGGGACGGTCCACCACTTGGCGGCCGAACACCCGACGGCCGACCGGCGTGCGCTGCAGAGCGCGTCGGTGCTGTGGCGCCGGGCCGGAACGGCGTCCGCAGCGCCCGGCCCCACCACCCGGCCGGCATCCGCCGCTCCCGCCGCCTGGACGGCGGCCGGCTGGACGGCCGCCGTCCAGGACGAGTTCCCCGGCTGCCGGACGGCCGCCGCGGTCCTCACCCCCGACCGCGTCCTGCTCAGGCACCACACGGCGGGAACGCTCAGCGTCCGCGTCGAGCCCTGCCGGGCCTCCGGGCGGATCCTGCGGGCCGATCCGGCGGCCGTGGTCTCGGCGGTCCACGCCTGGCTGGCCCCCGATGCCACCGGCTCGGCCCCCGGGGAAGGGGATCCCCCGGTGACCCTCGTGTGCGACACCGGCGGGCTCCGCGTCCGCGTCCGGCTCTCCGCGGCCGACGGGGCGGACCTCGACCACGAGCTCTGACCCGAGCGATCCGACACGCGGGATCCGACGGCCTACCGGGTCCGGTCTGCACGATCCGATCTACGTGTTCCGGCCCACACGTTCCGGTCTACGCGTCCTGACCGGCCTCCGGCAGCGCGCCGGACCGCGTCGCCAGCAGCCGTGCCTCCTCCCGGTACCGCTCCGCCTCCCCGGTCTCGCCCAGCTCGTCCGCGAGCGCGGCCAACTCCTCCAGGACGCGCACCTCGTCGGTGGTGGATCCGCGCTCCCGGGCGCTGTCCAGCGCCGCGCGGACCAGAACGGCCGCCTCCGCCGTCCGCCCGGTGCCCCTCAGTGCACGGCCGAGCTCGAACCCGGTCCGCGCCGTCATCCGCTCCCGCTCCAGTTCGCGAGCCATGCCGTGCGCCTCGCCGAGGAGTTCGGCCGCCCTCCCGTGGTCGCCCTGGCGCAGCACCGTACGGCCCAGCAGATAGGTCTGGAGCATGACTCCGTACGCGTTGTCGATCTCCGCGTGCGTCCTCCGGGACGCCTCGAAGTCCACGAGCGCTCCGGCCAGGTCTCCCCCGGCGGACTTCAGCAGCCCCCGGAACTCCACCGCAGAGGCCTTCAGCCTGCGCTCCTCCCGCCCGTCCCCCAGGGATTCGGCGGCGGTCAGCGCCTGCTCCATGTACACCCCGGCCTCCTCGTGGCGCCCCTGCTCCCAGAGGGGCCTGGCCAGCTGGCACCGCATCCGGACCATCGCCGACGGGTCCTCCGCACGGTCGGCCGCCTCCACGCCGGTGCGGAAGGCGTCCGTCACGTCCGCGTAGTGCGGGTGGTCGAGGAAGTGGGTCCACAGGGGTTCGCACAGCGCCCACGCGTCCTCGTACAGCTCCGCCTCGAAGGCGAGCCGGACACAGGCGTACAGGGCGTGCCGCTGCGACTCCAGCCACCACAGGGTCGCCGCCTTGTCCGTGAACCCGATGTCGGATCCGGCCGGGCCGACCGGTTCGGGCAGGGCGGCGAAGGTCATGCGCCGACCGGCCGCGAGGAGGTCCGCCCGGGCCGCCTGCCGCCGGTACCAGCGGATCAGCGCGCGGAGCGCCCCGGCTCGGTCGGCCCCCTCGGGATCGGCCTCCCGCGCGCGCCGGTCGGCGTGCCCTCGGAGCAGGTCGTGCATCCGATGGCCCTCGGGCCGGTTCTCCAGCAGGCCCGCGGACTCCAGCTCCTCCAGGGCGTCCTCGGCGGTCAGCGGCCCGCCGCCGAGGAGGACCGTGGCGGCGGAGACGGGGACGACGGGGCCCGGATAGCACGAGAGCAGGCGGTAGAGCCGTGCGGCCTCCGGCCCAAGGCCCTCGTACGCGGCGTCCCACACCGCCTCCACCATGGGGATCCCCTTCTCGTACAGCTGCTCGGTCAGCTCTGAGACGAGCCGGGACAGGCTGCGCCGGCGGTACTTGCGGACCCACTGGCCGGCCACCTGGAGCGCCGCCGGCAGTCCGCCGCAGCCCCGGGCCAGGTCCGCCACGGCGTCCGGCTCCGCGCCCAGCCGGGGATCGTCCACGATGTGCCCGAGCAGCCGTACGGCGTCCTCCACCGTCAGCGGTTCGACGGGCACCTCGGCCATCGCCACGCCGTCGAGATCGTGGATCGGCCCCTGGCTGGTGACGACGACCAGGCTGCCCGCGGACGCCGGGAGGAGCGGTCCGACCTCGGCGCCGTAGCGGGCGTTGTCGACGACGACGATGAGCCGCTTGTCCCGGGTGCGCGTCCAGTACTGCTTGGAGCGGCCCGCGAAGGACCGCTCCAACCACGCGGGGACGACCCCGAGCCCGCCCAGGAGTTCCGCGACCGCGTCCGCGACCTCGACCACGCCGTCCCTGCGCAGGTCGTCGAGGTCGACGTACAGGACTCCGTCGGGGTACCGCTCGCTGAGACGCCGGGCCTCGTGGAACCCCAGCGCGGTCTTGCCGACGCCGCCGATCCCCGTCAGGCCGACGACCAGCGGACCGGCTCGGCCGGTGTGCTCCTCGACGGCCCGGGTGATCCGCCCCTGCTCGGCCATGCGGTTCTCGAAGTGCGCCAGGGCGGGCGGAAGCTGGAAGGGCACCGGCTGCGGGGGTTCCACACCGTGCAGGTGCTGGTGGAGTTCGCCGATACGGCCGGCCTGGACGACCACCTCGGCACGCCCGTCCATCGTGTTGTACGTGTCCTCAGCCATCCCCCAACCCTACTGATCGCACCGCGTTCTGACGGGAAGACGGACAGCCCGGGAACGGCTGCACCGGGGCCCCGGACTTTCCTATGGTGTGCGGAGGAACCGACGCAGGGAGCGCACCCATGGACCCGATCACGGCGGCCGCCCTCGCGGCACTGGCCGGAGGACTCGGCGGCGAGGCCGGCCGTCATGTGTGGCAGGGACTCGCCACCCTCGTCCGCCGCCCCTTCCGGCGAGGGGAGGGCCAAGAGGCGGTCGAGGTGCCGGGCGTCAGCTCCGGCGAGCCGGAACTCGCCGCGCTGACCGAGGCCCCCGAGGACCCTGCGCGGGCCCAGGAGCTCGCGACGACGCTGGGCGTACGGGCGGCGCTCGACCCCGAGTTCCGGGGGCTCCTCGAAGAGTGGTGGGAGCGGGCGCGGGCGGTCGAGCCGGAGGGCCGGGTGTACAACACCATCAGCGGGGGGACGCAGCAGCAGGTTTTCCAGGGCCAGGACTTCTCGGGTCTGACGTTCAACATCCAGCGGAGTCCGTCGCCCACCGACTGAGACCCGTCCGGCACGTCCCCGTCCCGTGGATCCACTTCACTGCCCAGAACCTCGTGCGGACCCGGGTGGCCGCGACGATCGGCACGGCGGCCGAGTCGCTCGACAGCGTGAAGCTGCTGCGGGTCCCGACGCCGGTCTCGCCTTCCGGCACCGGCAGGTGTCGGTCCGGGGCGTCTGGACGAACGGGCGCGGCCCCTCGCCGCGTTGCCGCCGCCGCTGGGGCCCGACGTCGACGTGTGGAGCCTGACGGGCGACTCGGGGTGCGTCGAGGAGACGGTGGACCGGCCGCTCGGCACGCCCCGGGAGCTGGTCCGCGTCGAGTTCGAGCACATCCGCTTCCGCCCCGCACACCGCTTCCGGGCCCGCGGCCTGGTGGACGGTGACCGCGAGACCTGGCTACAGGTCGCCACGGCGCTACGGGCCTGCCACAGCCTGGCCGTCGCCCCGCGCTGGGACAGGGAGCGCGCATCTGGCCGAGGCCCGCGTCGCACAGGTAAACGCGATGGTCGAGGGCGGGGTCGAGCACCTGCTGAAGACCCTGTGCGGGCCGATGCTGCGCTGGCGGCAGCCGGCCCTCGAACTGGACCACCCGCACGAGGCGGACGTCCATCTGCAGGGACGCGGTCTCGCATCGTCCCCACGATGTTCTCCACGCGGCAGGCCGAACTGCTGCGTCCCGGCCCGGATCCGACCGAGGCCCCCGTCCTCGCCATCCCCACCACCATCGACGCCGTGGCGGACAGCGCGCTGTGGAACGGCGGTCGCTCGGTGAGTGTCGGATGCGGTGGACCGGTCACGGCTCTCGACGAGGCACACGGGCGAGGGCTTCTCGCAACGTACTGCCGAGGTCGGGCACCGTGATTCCCAGCTGGGTGAGCCAGTCCGCGACCTGTTTCACGGTCGCCCGGAGCTCCCCGGCACGCTCGATCAGTTCCTGCAGGGAGACTTCGCTGTCCTTCCTCCAGTGGTCGTCGCGCTCTGCGTCGTACCCGATGAGCCGGAGCGCACCGCCCATGGAAAGCCCTTCCGGAAGACTCGTACACGACAGCGGGATTCCATAAGAAATAATTTTCTCGGTTATTTCCCGAAGGTCACGGAAGGACGACGCGGCGGCTACGACGAGGTGCGCGAAGGGCAGGGAGTCCTCTGTAGTGACGTCCCACCATGAGCAGGGACCCGACGTGCTCAGGAGGATCGAGTCGAGGCTGCCGAATGCAGGGGGGACTCGCAGAGGTATCGCGAATCCGTAATCACGCATCCTGTCCACCACGTCAGCGAGAGAACGTTCGCCCCTTACCGCATCAAAAATGAAACTGTACGGGAAAGGACCCGGAGGAAGGTGATCCAAAGATTCCTCCCATCCATTGCCGTCGAAGATGACCAAATCTCCGACTACTGCATCGTCAGGGAGTGGACGATGATCCACGAAGCCCAAGTCGCGGTACATCCGGTCGATCAGGGATGGCTCCATCTTCAGATTCTTCGCCGCGAGCAGAATCTGCGACGGCGACAACACACGGGGGCGGGAAATCCAGGGGCCGCCCCCTCCACTGAACTGGCGAAGAAGGGTTTCCGTGTCGAAGACGGGGCGATCAGGAAGGCCTTGCTCATCCGTCCGGAGCCCATAGTCGTGAAAACGCGCACACACCTCGGCGACACGAAGGCCGAGCTCATTGCTGAGCTGTGCGATACGCCCCGGGGGTACGGTTTCCCCCGGAGAGAACCAACCCGCCCTCTCGTCTTCGCCGTCGCGCATCAACAGCCGGTCCTTTGTCGCAGCTTCGGCAAGGATGACCACGTCTTCCGGAACGCCGACCCCGCGGTCACGCCACGCTGCCGCCATGTCGGCCGGGGAAACCTCCGCCTTCTTCGAGTCACGAAGCAGACTGCCCACCGTCGGCGATGGGACTTCTTTCGAGCAAACGTCGAACAACCCGAGTTGCATGATGCGCCGGGCTGCCACCTCCGATGTGACGCCCCATGACCCCAGCACCGCGGACAGGTCCTCGTCCTTCCGGAACGGACGAGGACTCCAGTGCCAGTAATCGTGCGATCCACTCTTGGTCGCCATGATCAACTGGTCGGACGGAACCGCGGACAGAGTCGGCACGGGATCACGCAAGTCCGGACAGAATTCGGCCAGCTGGTCCAGTGTCCGGGTCAGCCCGTGGGAAAGAAGCCTCCACAAGTAGATGTGATCCGGGGGACTCCCGATGAAATTCCATAGGGGTTCCTCTCCATTGCGGCGGTAGGAGCCTTTCAGGAGCAGGTGGACGTCACCGGGAAGGATTCCCGTCCTTCCGGTGTCGACCTTCTTCGACCCGAACCTCATCGACCGCCTCGCCCGCACAGCCGCCGCGGTCAGGATGTCGGCCAACTGCGGGCTGCTGTAGGCGACACGGCACACCCATGGGAAATCCAGAAGCGTGCCCTCAGCGACAGCGAGGGAATCCGCCGCGCGGACCGTCACGTCTTCCAGGAAGGGCGCAAGATCGTCAAGGATCTGGGCACGGTCGGCGGACAGTTGAGCGGGGGCGTGCGGCCCGGACAAGTTGATCACGGCGCCGGTGAGCCCCGAATCGGCCGAGGAGAGCACACCGTTGCGGACGGCCGGGTGCACGACCAGCCCGTCCACGAGCAGGCCTCCGCCGCGTTCGGTCCAGGTCAGGGTGACGCCGGGAGGAACATCCGGGCACTCGATGCGCTTGCCGTGGGCATCGAACCCGAACCTCTCCCTGTCGGGCTGCTTCCTTGTCCGCAGGAGGCCGGGCGGCCATTCGGCGTGTCGGTCGGCGTGGGTGGCGGTGGTGTGGAACTCGGCGATGCCGAGCAGTCTTTCCAGGACGCCGACGCAGGACCAGCGTCCTCCGGGCTTTGGATCATCACGCAGGTAGAGTCGTACACGCGTGCCGGGCCGCTCACCGCGTTCGGCCCGTTTGACGATGCGGAAGAGGTGTCCCGGACCGTGGACGGAGACCTCCAGGAGCGGGCCCGGCGTACCCGAGGGCCCCATCCGGCAGGTCGTCACGGTCAGCTCGTCCGCCAACATGAAGTAGCTCAGCACCCCGATGCCGAAACGGCTGTTGGGGAAGAGCTCCACGGGCGGATCCAGTCGCGCCCACTCGGCGCGTTCCAGCTTGAAGTCCGCCTGCTCGGCGAACCGCGCACCGGCCTGGGAGAAGACCCCCCGCAGTTCGGCGGCTCCCATCCCGATGCCATTGTCCAGGCATTCCAGATAGGCGCGGCCCCCTTCGTCCACGCCCTGGAAGAAGGAGATCCGGCCTTCGTAGTCGTAGGACACGGCCCCCGTACGCGCCAGGTACTCGGTCCTGGCCCTGCGGTACCGGCAGGCGTCGAGGGCGTTCTGGTACAGCTCGCGCACCGCGAGGTCCCGGTCCTTGTAGAGCTGGACCCCCATCAGCAGTTCGCGGACCCTGCGCTCGTCCAGCCGGAAGCTCGCCCAGCCGTCGAAGACCCCGTCCGCGGGGCGGACGTCGTCCGCGGAGAACCGCGTGGGCAGGACGGGCATCGGCTGGGTGATGCGCTCCCGGACGGCACGGTGGACCCCGTGCAGGATTTCGTCCGCCCGGGCGGTGTGGCTCCGCAGCCCTTCGATGACGGCCTCGTGATGGCAGTCGGCTCGCAGCACGGGGAAGTCCGCCTGCCCTCCCCACGTAGCCTGCTCAAGGGTCTCGCGGAGGAGGTCGAGATCGACGGAGTGCGGGATTCCCATGTGCTCGACGACGATGTCCGGCAGGGCGACCATGTCCGCGCACGTCGCGTAGGCGAGTGCGATGACGAGGACCAGCCTCCGTTCCCGGACGCGCTGATGGCCGACCACCCGCACCCGGTCGTCGGACGGCAGCTGCTCCAGGAATTCGGCGTTGGACACGTCGGGGCCGCGCCGGACCCCGTGGAGCAACCTGGTGATGCGGGCGGCATTCAGGACCTCCCCGAGGGGCCGTGCCCGCTCGCCGACGAGGTCCAGCAGCTCCCGTACGCCGGCCGCGTCCGCGTGAAGGCCCCGACGCAGGATCCAGCGGTGGAACAGCCACCAACCGATCGGGGCGGCCGCCTCGGGCCTCAATAGCGCTCGCTTGACGAGCATGTCGTTCTCTTCCGCGTACGCCTCGAAGGACGCTCGGTCCTCGTCCGCGCCCGGCACGCACTCCAACCGTGCCGGATCGACCGTCGCGTACCGGGCAGCCGTGCGCAGCAAGTTGGTGCGGTAGAGGAAGGGGAGAAGAACGAGCAGGGCGGCTTCGGCTGGATGGAGGTCGAGCGGTGTGCCCGTGTCCGGTTCGCCCATGAGCCACTCCACACGTTCCGCGAAGCGCTCCGGCATGCCCGGGTCCCGCCAGGGGTCCGCCCCCAGAAGGGCGTCGGCTTCGTCGCGCAGTACCGCCAGTGCTTCGACCACCGCCAGCACGTGGTTCCGGACCGTTTCCGCGTCCCTCATGTGCGACACGTGGTCCCACACCGCCGATCCGGCCGCGGCGCGCGTCCAGGGGTCCTCGGCCTCCGCTCCGCCGTCAGCGGTCGGTGCGGCCCCGTACATGTCCACGTGGACGGACCCTGCCTGGATGACCGGCCCGTTGTACGTACCGCCCGTCATGACGTTGCGGACTCCGGAGTCCCCCATGTCGCACACACCCCCACAAGAAATCCGGGAGGGGTACCGTGCCCCTGTCCCCCAGCCCTCGTTCACTCTTAACACGGCGGCGGCCGACGCGACGGGACATCTCACCGATCCGTGACGACGTCGGCGCCGGTCAGGGGGCCCGCCGCCGACAGGGAAACCGGCGGACGAGCCGCCTGGCGAGGGGCGGACACGTCCGAGGGGAAAGCCTCCGCCGACAGGCCGTCAGGCGTGGTTGACCGGCAGGACGTCCGGGGACAGGGCGCCCGCGTGCGCCGAGGCCGCGGTCATCCGCTTGCGGTGGTGACGGCGGCAGAGGACCTCGTAACCGATCTCCTCCGCCGGGCGGTTCACGTCGCCGACCACGACCTGCTCGCCCTCGACGACCATCTCCCCGCCCACCGTACGGGCGTTGTGCGTGGCCCGGGCGCCGCACCAGCACAGGGCCTCGACCTGGAGCTGTTCTATGCGGTCCGCCAGCTCGATCAGCCGCTGCGAACCGGGGAAGAGCTTCGTGCGGAAGTCGGTGGTGATGCCGAAGGCGAAGACGTCCAGTCCCAGGTCGTCGACGATGCGGGCGAGCTGGTCGATCTGCTCGGGGGCGAGGAACTGCGCCTCGTCCACGATCACGTAGTCGGCCTTGCCGCCCTGGGAGAGCTGGGCGACGAGGTACGCGTACACGTCCATGTCCCGCGGCGCCTCGACCGCTTCCGTCACCAGGCCGAGCCGGGAGGACAGCTTTCCCTCGCCCGCCCGGTCGTCACGGGTGAAGATCACGCCCTGGAGGCCGCGCGCGTCGCGGTTGTGGGCGATCTGGAGCGCCAGGGTGCTCTTCCCGCAGTCCATGGTTCCGGAGAAGAAGACCAGCTCGGGCATGACGGGTCGGGGACCTTTCGGGGCGTGGGCGACGGAGGGGAGGAGGGAGGTCAGGAGCGCGCTTCGAGCAGCGGGACGAGCTGCTCGGCGGGGGTCATGGACCCGTGCATGCCGGCCATCGCGGACTCGTGGGGCTCGTTGACGGAGGCCGTGATGGCCACGTCGTCGTGGGCCGCCACGACGACGTCCCCGATCCGCCCGTACACGCGCTCGTCGACCTCGTCCCCGAACCAGCCGAGGGCGATGGCCTCGTCGCGGCCCGCGACCCAGAACTGCTCGCCGACGACCTCGCGCCAGCAGGTGAGGACGTCCGCCTCGGCGCCGGGCACGGCGTAGACGTGGCGGGCCCGTCCCTCGCCGCCGAGGAGGGCGACGCCGGCGCGCAGCTCCCAGTCCTCGTCGAAGTCGATGCGGTGCTGCTCGTCGAAGGGGATGTCGACCATGCCGTGGTCGGCCGTGACGTACAGGGCCGAGCGGGGCGGCAGCTGTTCGGCGAGCCGCTGCACGAGCCGGTCGACGAACATCAGCTGGCCGCGCCAGGCGTCGGAGTCGATGCCGAAGCGGTGCCCGGCGCCGTCGAGTTCGCTGTAGTACGTGTAGACCAGCGAGCGGTCGCCGGCGGCGAGCTGCTCGGCGGCGAAGTCCATGCGCTCCTCGCCGGAGAGCCGCCCGTGGAACGTTCCGCCGCTGAGCGCGACCTGGGTGAGCGGGGTCTGCGCGAAGGTCGGGGAGGACACCTGGGCGGTGTGCACCCCGGCCTCGTGGGCGAGCCGGAAGACGGTGGGGTACGGCTGCCAGGCGCGCGGCGGGGTCCACGGCTTCCAGCGCAGCTGGTTCATCAGCTCGCCGGTGCCGGGGTCGCGCACGGTGTAGCCGGGCAGTCCGTGGGTGCCCGGGTAGCGGCCGGTGCCGACGGAGGCGAGCGAGGTCGCGGTGGTGGCGGGGAAGCCCGCGGTGATCGGACGGCCCGTGCCGCCCCGCGAGGAACCGAGGAGCGAGGTCAGGTAGGGCGCCTCGTCCGGGTGGTCCTTGATCTGCTCCCAGCCGAGCCCGTCGATCAGGAAGACGCAGTTCCGGTCGGCCGGGGCGAGCTCGGCGATCCGGGGGGTGAAGCCGGGCACCTCCTGGCCCGCGACGAGCGTGGGAAGGAGGTCGCCGAGGGAGCCGGTGGCGTACTCGGGCACCGGCGCGGTCTCCGGCGCGAGCGGGACCGGGTCGTCGGGCCAGCCGTGGGACACGGCGGCGGGCTGCACCATCAGCGGGTGGCGGCGGCGGTGGCCGCGGTGGCTTCGGAGAGCGCCTGGGCGAAGGCGAGGGTCTGCCGGACGGTGTCCGGGCCGTCCCCGGCCTCGCTCACCCGCAGGCTGAGGTCGTCGGCGGTGGAGTTGCCCGTGTAGCCGTGGTCGGCGTCGCAGTTGGCGTCGCCGCAGGCGGCGGGCTCCAGGTCGATGCGGGAGACGGCGCCCCAGCCGATGGTGAGGACCACCTCGCGGGGCAGGGTGCCCGGCGTGTACGACTCGGGGTTGGCGACCACGCGGCTGACGACGACGGACGAGATCCGGTCGAGCTTCACGGACTCGGTGGAGGTCGTGGCGTACGGGGTCGGGGAGCTGGTGTCGGCGGCCTGCTCGTCGGTGTGGCTGACGATGAAGCGGTTCGGCGTCAGGACGAGGACGGTGACGTGGCGGCGGACCTCGTTCGCGTCGAAGGTGGTCTCCTGGTGCACCACGTACGACGCGACGGCCTCGCCGCCGACTGCGGCCTCCACCGCCTCGGCCACGAGGGCCGGGTAGTAGCCGCTGCGCTCGATCGCCGCGCGCAGCCCCTGGGTCGTCGTACCGGTCTTCGCCATGGACTCCATCCTAAGCCCCGGGTAAGGACGGCTCGGCCGGTTGCGGGGACGGCGGGGCCACGGGAAGGGCGGGAAGCTGTGACATCCGACTCCTCCGTCAGTAGTTCGGCAGGCTGCGCGGGCCGAGGTCCGTGCGGGGCGGGGGCGGGGCCAGCCGGACCGTCGCGCCGAGGACGGAGAGGCCGCGGGGCGCCACGACCACCGGCTCCAGGGAGACGGCGACCACCTCGGGATGGTCGTCGACGAGCCGGGAGACCCGGAGGAGGAGCTCCTCCAGGGCCGGGGTGTCGACGGGGGCGGAGCCGCGCCAGCCGAAGAGCAGCGGGGTGGTCCGGAGGGAGCGGACGAGCTCCGCGACGTCCCGGTCGGTGGCCGGGACCAGCCGGTGGGCCGTGTCGCCGAGGAGCTCGGAGGCCGCGCCCGAGAGGCCGAAGGAGAGGACGGCGCCGACGGCCGGGTCGATGGCGGAGCGGACGACGGTGTCGACGCCCCGGGGCACCATGGCCTGGACGACCGGCTGGAGCTCCTCGGGCTTGCCGAGGACCTCGGTCAGCTCGGCGTAGGCCGTGCGGAGCTGCTCCTCGGTGGCCAGGTCGAGCCGGACCCCGCCGAGGTCGGGGCGGTGGCGCAGGTGCGGTGCGGTCGTCTTGAGGGCGACGGGGTAGCCGAGCCGGCCGGCGGCCGCGACGGCGGCGTCGGGCGTGGGCGCGGGCAGGGTCGGCAGGGCGGTGATCCCGTACCGGGCGAGCAGCTCGCCGGCCTGGTCGGTGCCGAGGGTCACGCCCCGCGGGTCCGCCTCCGCGGCGCCGAGCACCCGCCGGATCAGGGCGGCGGCCCCCGCCTCGTCGATGTCCTCGTACTCGGGCACCCGCCCGGGCTCGGCGGCCTGCCGCCGCCACTGCCCGTACCGCACGGCCTCGGCGAGGGCCCGCACGGCCCGCTCGGCGGCGGGGTAGGCGGGGATGGTGACGGTGACCGGGGGGCGGTCTCCGTCCGGGGCACGCGATCCGTCCGGGGAACCCTCCACGGCGGAGACCGGGACCGGGCCGGGGGCCCGGACGGGGCCGGACGCCGGGGCCGGGTCGGGGCGCTGGGCCGGATCGGTGGCCGGGACCGGGCCGGGGCCCCTGGTCCGGCCGGGCGGCGTCGCCGGTTCCGCGCCGGGCGGCGTCGCCGGTACGGGTCCGGGCGGCGTCGCCGGTACGGGTCCGGGCGGCGTCGCCGGTACGGGTCCGGGCCCGGCGCCCGTACCCACTCCCGTACCCGTACTCGTACTCGTCACCGCCCCGGCCCCCCGTCCCGCCGGTGTCGGCCTCGTGCTCGTCGCCACCGCCAGGGCCTCCGCGAGGCCGCCCATCTCGACGTGGACGACGACGACCGGCTTCGTCGGGGCGGGGGCCGAGGCGACGGCCTCGCGGAGGGCGGCCGCGAGGACCTCGCCGTCGCCGAACTCGGTGGCGCCGTCCTCGCCGACCCACGGGATCGCGGTCACGACGACCGCGTCGGACGTCTCGTCCGCGAGGGCCGCCGCCAGCGCGTCCCGGAAGTCCGCCGGGACCGCCGCGGTGGTCAGGTCGAGGGGCCGCAGCGGACGCAGTCCCTCGGTGAGGCAGGCGTCGTACGTGAGGAGGCCGAGCGACTCGGAGTTGCCGAGGATCGCGACCCGGGGCCCGGCGGGCAGCGGCTGGGCGGCGAGGAGCAGACCGGCGTCCACGAGCTCGGTGACGGTGTCGACGCGGATCACCCCGGCCTGCCGGAGCAGCGCGGAGACCGTGGCGTGCGGGACCCGGGTGACGGGCACCCGGTGGCCGGGCGGGGCGCTGCCGCTGTGCCGGGCGCCCTTGACGACGACGACCGGCTTGACGGCGGCGGTGCGGCGGGCGAGCCGGGTGAACTTCCGGGGGTTGCCGATCGACTCCAGGTAGAGGAGGACGACGTCGGTGCCGGGGTCGTCGTACCAGTGCTGGAGGAAGTCGTTGCCGGAGACGTCGGCGCGGTTGCCGGCCGAGATGAAGGAGGAGAGTCCGGCGCCCCGCCGGTGCAGTCCGGCGAGGAGGGCGATCCCGATCGCGCCGGACTGGGTGAAGAGCCCGATCCGCCCGGCGGCCGGCATCTGCGGCGCGAGGGAGGCGTTGAGCCGGACGTCGTCGGCGGTGTTGATGATGCCGAAGGCGTTGGGCCCGATGATCCGCATGCCGTACGAGCGGGCCTGCCGCACGAGCCGGCGCTGCCGCTCGCGGCCGTCCGGGCCGCTCTCGGCGTATCCGGCGGAGAGGACGACGAGGCCCCGCACCCCGTGCTCGCCGCAGTCCGCGACGGCCTCCAGCACCCGTTCGGCGGGGACGGCGACGACCGCGAGGTCCACGGGCTCGCCGATGGCGCCGACGGAGCGGTACGCGGGGACCCCGTCGAGTTCGACCGTGCCGCCGGCGCCGTCGCCGGTTTCGGGGAGCGCGGCGTTCACCGCGTACACGCGTCCGGTGAAGCCCGCTCCGAGGAGGTTGCGCAGGACGGTCCGGCCGACGCCGCCGGGCGCGCGGCCGGCGCCGACCACGGCGACGGAGGCGGGGGTGAGCAGCCGCTGCACGGAGTGGGCCTCGGCGCGCTGCTCGCGGGCGCGCTGGACGGCGAGGGACCGGTCGGTGGGTTCCAGGTCGAGGTGGAGCCGTACGGAGCCGTCCTCGAAGCTGCGCTTCTGGGTGTAGCCCGCGTCGGTGAAGACCTTGATCATCTTGGTGTTGGCGGGGAGCACCTCGGCGGCGAAGCGCCGGATGCCCCGCTCGCGGGCCACCGCCGCGATGTGTTCGAGCAGGGCGGAGGCGACGCCCCTCCCCTGGTGGGCGTCCTGGACGAGGAAGGCGACCTCGGCCTCGTCGGCCGGGGCGGAGGCGGGCAGTCCGCGGTCGTTGATGCGGTCGTAGCGGACGGTGGCGATGAACTCGCCCCCGACGGTCGCCGCGAGTCCCACCCGGTCCACGAAGTCGTGGTGGGTGAAGCGGTGCACGTCCTTGGCGGAGAGGCGCGGGTAGGGGGCGAAGAAGCGGTAGTACTTCGACTCGTCCGAGACCTGCTCGTAGAAGCTGACGAGCCGGTCGGCGTCGTCGGCGGTGATGGGTCTGATGCGCGCGGTGCCGCCGTCGCGGAGCACCACGTCCGCCTCCCAGTGGTCGGGGTAGGCGTGCTCCGGCGTTGCCTGCGGTTCCGCCGCTTCCGACTGCTCCGACGCGCTCTGCATGGGGTCAGCCTACGGCCGCGGCACGCCGGGGGCACCGGTCGCGCGGTGGAGGCGCGCGTTGCAAGGTGGGGGGAGCCGAAGGGCGGTCCGGTCCGGGCCGAAGGTCGGTGTGAGCACCTCGCATCCCGTGAGAGACTGGTCTAGACAACCCGCTTGAGACTTGAAGGGCAACACCATGGCTGAGCGCCGCGTCAACGTCGGCTGGGCCGAGGGCCTGCACGCCCGCCCCGCGTCCATCTTCGTCCGTGCCGCCACGGCTTCCGGCGTTCCGGTGACGATCGCCAAGTCCGACGGGACCCCGGTGAACGCCGCCTCCATGCTCGCGGTGCTCGGTCTGGGCGCGCAGGGCGGCGAGGAGATCGTGCTCGCGTCGGACGCCGAGGGTGCCGAGGCCGCTCTGGACCGCCTCGCGAAGCTGGTCGCCGAGGGCCTGGACGAGCTCCCCGAGACCGTCTGACCCCTCACGTCTCTCGCGCCGAAAGGCCGTGGCCGCCGGAATTCCGGCGGCCACGGCCTTTCGCTTTTCCACTCCCCCGCCCCCGACGGCTCCGATTCCCGGACATCCGGATTTACGGACGCACCGTTTTCCGGCAGCACGAAAAGTCCCCCTGGAATTCCTATTCTTTGTATACGGTGTGCGTGTTAATTCCGGGCGCTCGTCGTGTTGACGACGTGTTGCGAAACCCTCACGCGTCCGCGCTCCGGCCTCTTGAGCCGGTGCAGCGACATCGAGCGCTCCGCGTGCAGCACGGTGAGGGCCCTCGCCCGCTCCGCGTCGCCGCGCGCCACGGCGTCCACGATCGCGCCGTGCTCGGCCCAGGCCTCCACCGGCCGCTCGGGCTGCTCGACCGCGTACATCCAGGCGATCTTGTGCCGCAGCTGGGTGAGCAGCGCCGTCAGCGGCGGGCTGCCGGAGGCCTGCGCGAGCGTCTCGTGGAACCAGCCGCCGAGCGAGCGCAGGTCCTCGCCCTGGCCCCGCCTGGCCCGCTCCTGCCCCAGCCTGACCAGGCCGCGCAGCACCTTGAGGTGGGCGTCGGTGCGCCGCTGCGCGGCCCGCGCGGCGCCCAGCGGTTCGAGCAGGGCCCGCATGTCGAGCAGGTCGGCCGCCTCCTGCTCGGTGGGCTCGGCGACGTGCGCGCCCGCGTGGCGGCGGGTGAGGACGAAGCCCTCGGACTCCAGGGTGCGCAGCGCCTCGCGGACCGGGACGCGGGAGACCCCGTACCGGCGGGCGAGCTGCTCCTCGGTCAGCCGGCTGCCCCGCTCGAAGACGCCGGAGACGATGTCGTCCCGGATCGCCGTGCATACCGAGTGCGCGGGAATGCGCATGTCCGACCTCCGCCTTGGTCCGCGCGAGACAATTCGAGCGGCGCCTGTTCTGCGCCTGATCCGCGACTCTATTGCAGCCCGCCGGAATTTCCGATGCCCCCATGGAATCCATGGACACCTTTTGGCCGACGAAAAGCCCCGGCTCAGTACGAGCCGGGGCTTTTGCGACGCGGAGGACCCCCGGTGGTCAGGGGTGCGCGGGACGCCGGGTCAGACGGCGACGCCGCGGGCGCGGAGGTAGGAGACCGGGTTGACGTCCGAGCCGTAGTCGGCGCTCGTGCGGGCCTCGAAGTGGAGGTGCGGGCCGGTCGAGTTGCCGGTCGAGCCCGAGACGCCGATCTGCTGGCCCGGCTCGACGGTCTGGCCGACGTACACCCCGATGGAGGAGAGGTGGCCGTACTGGGTGTACGTGCCGTCGTTCATCCGGATCACGATGTTGTTGCCGTACGCGCCGCCCCAGCCGGCCTCGACGACGGTGCCGGAGCCGACGGAGACGACCCGGCTGCCGTAGGCGGCGTGGAAGTCGACGCCGGAGTGGCTGCCGGAGGACCAGAGCGAGCCGCCGGTCTGGTAGCCGGTGGACACGTACGAGCCGGCGACGGGGAGCTGGAAGGAGTTCAGGCGGCGGCGCTCGGCCTCGCGGGCGGCGCGGGCCCTCTCCTCGCGGATCTCCTTGGCGCGGGCCTCGGCCTTGCGCTTCGCCTCGGCCTTGGCCCTCTCCTCGACGACGGCCTCGAAGGCCTCCCGGTCCTGGGCGTCGGCCTGGGCGTTGAGCCGGTCGACGAGGGAGTCCTCGGTGATCACCTTGGTGAGACCGGTGTCCTCGGGGGAGCGGTTGTCCGTGTCGGCGGCGAGCGCCGGGGAGGCCAGGGTTCCGATGACGCCGGTGGTGGCGAGCGTCGCCACGCCGGCGATGCCCGCGCCTCGGCGCGCCATCCGGCTCGACCCACGATGCTTCCCGGTGGCACGGGTGAACGCCATGAAGACGTTGTTCCTTTCCTTCCTTCTCGCCTACCGGGTTAGCTGACGGGTTCGGAGCAGGAAGGTCTCCTACGGGCCCCTCCGCACGAGACGAAGGCGTCCGATTCACCCCAGGGACTGTGTGGGTCCCCGGCTCCCCAGGCTCGCGCCCGACGGGGACTCGGCGATGACTGTCCGGTGCCGCGGGCGCGGCGGGTGCAACTGGCGAACAGCCGGACCGACGCTATGCGGAGCGTCAGTCGATCACCAACCGAACATGACCTTTTGTAAGGCATGCCACAGGGCAGATGATCACCCTTGCCATCAATACGGACAATTCCCCGGGCTATCGGCCGGACGATCGGCCGGACGCCTCGCCGGGGCGTTTCCCCTCCGGGTGCGCGGAGGACCCCGGCGTGACGGCTCGCCGGGGTCCTCCGTCCGCCCCGGCCGGCGGCGGTGCGCCTCCGGCCGGACGGGGTCAATCAGCCGCTGACGACGGTGACTTCACCGATCCCGAGCGCCCGCACCGGCTCCGCGATCTGCGCCGCGTCGCCCACCAGGACCGTGACGAGCCGGTCCACCGGGAAGGCGCTGACCACGGCCGCGGTCGCCTCGACGGTGCCGGTCTCGGCCAGGCGCGCGTACAGCTGGGCCTGGAAGTCGTCCGGGAGGTGCTGCTCCACCTGGTCGGCGAGCGTCCCGGCGACGGAGGCGGCCGTCTCGTACTTGAGCGGCGCCACCCCCACCAGGTTCTGCACGGCCGTCTCCCGCTCGGCGTCCGTGAGCCCCTCGGCGGCCAGGGTGCGCAGCACCTTCCACAGGTCGTCCAGGGCCGGACCCGTGTTGGGGGTGTCGACGGAGCCGCTGATGGCGAGCATCGCGGCGCCGTTCCCCTCGGCGTCCGAGCGGAGCACCTGCCCGAAGGCCCGCACGCCGTACGTGTAGCCCTTCTCCTCGCGCAGGACCCGGTCCAGGCGCGAGGTCAGGGTCCCGCCGAGGGAGTACGTGCCGAGGACCTGGGCCGGCCAGACGCGGGCGTGCCGGTCGGGGCCGATCCGGCCGATGAGCAGCTGGGTCTGGACGGCGCCGGGGCGGTCCACGACGACGACCCGGCCGGTGTCGTCGGCGGTGATCGGCGGCATCGGCAGCGGCTCGCCGGGCTCGCCGGTCCAGGCGCCGAGCGTCTCCGCGAGGACCTTCTCCAGGTCGACCCCGGTCAGGTCGCCGACGACCACGGCGGTGGCCGTGGCGGGCCGCACGTGCGCCTCGTAGAAGGCGCGGACCGCGGCGGCGTCGATCGCCCCGACGGTCTCCTCGGTGCCCTGGCGCGGCCGGGACATCCGGGAGTCGGCCGGGAACAGCTCCTTGGAGAGCTGCTTGGCGGCGCGCCGGGCCGGGTTGGCCGTCTCGTGCGGGATCTCGTCGAGGCGGTTGCGCACCAGGCGCTCGACCTCGGCGTCCAGGAACGCCGGGGCGATCAGGGCCTCGGAGAGCAGCCCGAGCGCCTTGGGCAGCCGGGAGACCGGGACCTCCAGGGAGACCCGTACGCCCGGGTGGTCGGCGTGCGCGTCGAGGGTGGCGCCGCAGCGCTCCAGCTCGGCCGCGAACTCCTCGGCGCCGTGCTGGTCGGTGCCCTCGGAGAGCGCGCGGGCCATGATGGTGGCCACGCCGTCGAGACCGGCGGGCTCGGCGTCCAGCGGGGCCGGCAGGAAGACCTCCACGGCCACGACCTGCTGGCCGGGGCGGTGGCTGGTGAGGACGGTCAGGCCGTTCTCCAGGGTGCCGCGGTCGGGGGCCGGGAAGGCCCAGGGGCGGGCGGTGCCCGGCGCCGGCTGCGGGTGGAAGTCCATGCTCGTCAAAGACGCGGCAGCGTCGGTCACTGGTCCGCCCCCTCTTCCTCGTCGCTGTCGCTCTGTTCGGTGGCCACCGGCTCGTAGACCAGGACCGCGCGGTTGTCCGGGCGCAGTCGGGCCGCGGCGGCCTCCCGGACCTCCTCGGCGGTGATGTCGAGGACGCGGTCGACGGCGGTGAGGGCGAGCTGCGGGTCGCCGAACAGCACGGCGAACCGGCACAGTTCGTCGGCGCGGCCCGCGACGGTGCCGAGCCGGTCCAGCCACTCGCGCTCCAACTGGGCCTGCGCGCGCTCCATCTCCTCGGACGTGGGGCCCTCGGCGGCGAACCGGGCGAGCTCCTCGTCGACGGCGGCCTCGATCTCCGGGACCTCGACGCCGCCGGACGTCTTGACGTCCAGCCAGCCGAGCGAGGGCGCCCCGGCGAGCCGCAGCAGGCCGAAGCCGGCGGCGACGGCCGTGCGGTCCCGGCGGACCAGGCGGTTGTGCAGGCGGGAGGACTCCCCGCCGCCCAGGACCGTCAGGGCCAGGTCGGCGGCGTCGCACTCGCGCGTGCCGTCGTGCGGCAGCCGGTAGGCGGCCATGAGGGCGCGCGCCGGGACCTCCTCCTCGACGACCTCACGCAGCTGCTCGCCGATGACGTCGGGCAGTTCGCCGGAGCGCGGCGCGGGCTTGCCGTCGTGGCCGGGGATGGAGCCGAAGTACTTCTCGACCCAGGCGAGGGTCCGCTCCGGGTCGATGTCGCCGACGACGGAGAGCACCGCGTTGTTCGGGGCGTAGTACGTGCGGAAGAAGTCCCGCGCGTCCTCCAGGGTGGCCGCGTCCAGGTCGGCCATGGAGCCGATGGGCGTGTGGTGGTACGGGTGGCCCTCCGGGTAGGCGAGGGCGGTCAGCCGCTCGAAGGCCGTGCCGTACGGCACGTTGTCGTAGCGCTGGCGGCGCTCGTTCTTGACGACGTCCCGCTGGTTCTCCATGGACTCGTCGTCCAGGGCGGCGAGCAGCGAGCCCATGCGGTCGGCCTCCAGCCAGAGCGCGAGCTCCAGCTGGTGCGTGGGCATGGTCTCGAAGTAGTTGGTGCGCTCGAAGCTCGTCGTGCCGTTGAGCGAGCCGCCCGCGCCCTGCACCAGCTCGAAGTGCCCGTTGCCGTGGACCTGCTTCGAGCCCTGGAACATCAGGTGCTCGAAGAGGTGGGCGAGCCCCGTGCGGCCCCGGACCTCGTGGCGCGAGCCGACGTCGTACCAGAGGCAGACCGCGGCGACCGGGGTCAGGTGGTCCTCCGAGAGCACCACGCGCAGGCCGTTCGCCAACCGGTGCTCGGTCGCTGTCAGGCCGCCGGAGCCGGCCTCGGCCGTGGCCGTGTGACCCATGGGCATGTACGTCCCTTCGATCGCGATGTGAAAAAGTCCTGCCACTGTATGCAAGCGCGCCGACACCTGGCGAAGTTCCCGCCCCTTCCGGATGTCCCTCTTCCGGGTCGCGGTCGGCGTTGTCGGTGGCACGGTCCACAATGGTCCGCGTCAGATCAACCTTGTTGGTGAAGGAGCCGCAGCCGCGATGGCCCGCCGCAGCACGAAGACACCGCCGCCGGACGACGCGTACGAGGAGAGGATCCTCGACATCGACGTCGTCGACGAGATGCAGGGCTCCTTCCTCGAGTACGCGTACTCGGTGATCTACTCGCGCGCGCTTCCGGACGCCCGCGACGGGATGAAGCCCGTCCAGCGCCGCATCGTCTACCAGATGAACGAGATGGGGCTGCGTCCCGACCGCGGCTTCGTGAAGTGCGCCCGGGTCGTCGGCGAGGTGATGGGCAAGCTGCACCCGCACGGCGACGCGTCGATCTACGACGCGATGGTCCGCATGGCACAGCCCTTCTCCATGCGCCTCCCCCTCGTCGACGGCCACGGCAACTTCGGTTCCCTCGGGAACGACGACCCGCCGGCCGCCATGCGGTACACCGAGTCGCGGATGGCCCCGGCCGCGCTGCTCATGACCGAGTCCATCGAAGAGGACACGGTCGACTTCGCGCCGAACTACGACGGCCAGGAGCGAGAGCCGGCGGCGCTGCCCGCCGCCTATCCGAACCTGCTGGTCAACGGCGCGTCCGGCATCGCGGTCGGCATGGCGACCAACATGCCCCCGCACAACCTCGGCGAGGTCGTCGCGGCCGCCCGCCACCTGATCCGGCACCCGAACGCCGACCTCGAGACGCTGATGCGCTTCGTGCCCGGCCCGGACCTGCCGACCGGCGGCCGCATCGTCGGCCTCTCCGGCATCAAGGACGCGTACGCGTCGGGGCGCGGCTCCTTCAAGATCCGCGCCACCGTGTCCGTGGAGACCGTCACGGCGCGCCGCAAGGGCATCGTCGTGACCGAGCTGCCGTTCACGGTCGGCCCCGAGAAGGTCATCTCCAAGATCAAGGACCTGGTCGGTTCCAAGAAGCTCCAGGGCATCGCGGACGTCAAGGACCTCACCGACCGCAGCCACGGCCTGCGCCTGGTCATCGAGATCAAGAACGGCTTCGTGCCGGAAGCGGTCCTGGAGCAGCTCTACAAGCTGACGCCGATGGAGGAGTCCTTCGGCATCAACAACGTGGCGCTGGTCGACGGACAGCCGCTCACCCTCGGCCTCAAGGAGCTCCTGGAGGTCTACCTCGACCACCGCTTCGAGGTGGTCCGCCGCCGCTCCGAGTTCCGCCGCACCAAGAAGCGCGACCGGCTCCACCTGGTCGAGGGCCTGCTCGTGGCGCTGCTCGACATCGACGAGGTCATCCGCCTCATCCGGGAGAGCGAGAACTCCGCGCAGGCCAAGGAGCGCCTGATGGAGCGCTTCTCCCTGAGCGAGATCCAGACGCAGTACATCCTGGACACCCCGCTGCGCCGCCTCACCAAGTTCGACCGGATCGAGCTGGAGGGCGAGCGGGACCGCCTCAACGGCGAGATCGACGAGCTGACCGGGATCCTCGAATCCGACGCGGAGCTGCGCAAGCTGGTCTCGGCGGAGCTGGCCGCGGTCGCCAAGAAGTTCGCCACGGACCGGCGGACGGTCCTGCTGGAGTCGGCCGGCACGCCCGTCGCGGCCACGTCCCTCCAGGTCGCGGACGACCCGTGCCGGGTGCTGCTCTCCTCGACCGGTCTGCTGGCCCGTACGGCGACGGAGGCGCTGCCTCCCACCGAGCCGGACGCGAAGCGGGTCAAACACGACGTGATCGTGTCCGTGGTGGCCGCCACCCAGCGCGGCGAGGTCGGTGCGGTGACCTCGGCCGGCCGGCTGCTGCGGATCTCGGTGATCGACCTGCCCCGGCTGCCGGACACCGCGTCCACGCCGAACCTGGCGGGCGGCGCGCCGCTGTCGGAGTTCCTCTCCCTGGAGGCGGACGAGACGGTGGTCTGCCTGACGACCCTCGAGGAGGCCTCGCAGGGCCTCGCCCTCGGCACGCTCCAGGGCGTGGTGAAGCGGGTGGTCCCGGACTATCCGGCGAACAAGGACGAGCTGGAGGTCATCACCCTCAAGGAGGGCGACCGGATCGTCGGCGCGACCGAGCTGCGGACGGGCGAGGAGGACCTGGTCTTCATCACCTCCGACGCCCAGCTGCTGCGCTACCCGGCCTCCCAGGTGCGGCCCCAGGGCCGGCCCGCGGGCGGCATGGCGGGCGTCAAGCTGACCGCGGGCGCCGAGGTGCTCTCGTTCACGGCGGTCGACCCGGCGTCGGACGCGGTGGTCTTCACGGTCGCGGGCTCCACGGGCGCCCTGGACTCCTCCGCCGGTACGTCGGCGAAGCTGACGCCCTTCGACCAGTACCCGCGCAAGGGCCGCGCGACCGGCGGCGTCCGCTGCCAGCGGTTCCTGAAGGGCGAGGACGTCCTGATCCTGGCCTGGGCGGGCGCCACTCCGGTCCGCGCCGCCCAGAAGAACGGCACTCCGGTCGACCTCCCGGAGGTCGACCCCCGGCGGGACGGCTCGGGCACGCCCCTGGCGAAGCCGGTGGAGGTGCTGGCGGGCCCGGCCAGTTAGGCCCGCGGGGAAAGGGAGCCGGAAGAGGCCTGGAACGCCTAGAACGCCTAGAACGCCTAGAACGCCTAGAACAGGGTCTCCTCCGGCTCCTCCTCCGTCTGCCGCACGTACCGCAGGAGGCCCCACATGCCGACCTCGTCGGGGACGTCCCGCGGGCCGTTCAGCTCGCAGGCGGCGAGTTCCTTGCGCAGCCCGGCCGCGTCGACGCCGGAGCCGATCAGGACGAGCTGGGTGAGGCGCTCCCGGCCGGCCGGCCAGGGCTCCGGGTAGAAGCGCAGGAAGCGTCCGACGGCGTGCACGGTGTAGCGGTTGGCCGGGTCGGCGGCGCCGAGGTCGACGAAGCCCTTGATCCGGTAGAGGCCCTCGGGGCGGGAGTCCAGGAACGCCATCAGGCGGCGGGGGTGGAGCGGCGTCGAGGCCGTCAGCGAGACGGTCTCGTAGGACGCGTGCGCGTGGTCGGCGTCTTCGTCGGAGCCGTACAGGACGTCCTCGATCGACATCTGGCCCTCGATCTCGCCGTCCGGGACGACCCGGTCGAAGAGCAGTTCCGGGTCGACGCGGCCGTGGGAGGCCTCGATCACGGCGGCGCGTCCGGCGAGGCCCGCCACCGTCTCCCGTACGCTCCGCAGCTCGTCGGCGGAGACCCGGTCGGCCTTGTTGACGACCACGAGGTCGGCTACGGCCAGGTGCCGGTCGGTTCCGGGGTGCCGCTGCCGGGTGGCCCCGAACTCGGCCGCGTCGACGACCTCGACGAGCCCTCCGTACACGATCCGCTCGTTCTCGCTGGCGAGCACCATGCGGACCAGTTCCTGCGGCTCCGCGAGTCCGCTCGCCTCGATCACGATCACGTCGAGCCGGGACTCGGGCCGGGTCAGGACCTCCAGGTACTCGTCGAGCTCACTGGCGTCGACGGCGCAGCACAGACAGCCGTTGCCGAGGGAGACCGTGGAGCCGACCTGGCCGGCGACGGTCATCGCGTCGATGCCGATGTCGCCGAAGTCGTTGACCATGACCCCGATGCGGGTGCCCCGGGCGCTGCGCAGCAGATGGTTGAGGAGCGTGGTCTTCCCGGCCCCGAGGAACCCTGCCAGGACGACGACGGGGATCTGCTGCGTGGTCAAGGGTCGTGCCTCCGGTCGTGCTCGGTCGTGGTCCCCGCGGGTGCGGGCGCGCCGCCCCGCGGAAAGGCCCAGGATAGGCGGGCCACGGGCCGCCGGCGGGCTTCCGGGGCGGCGCGGGGGCCGTGGGGCGAGCGCCGCGGGGCGGGGCTCGGTCCCTTGGGCCCTACCCCCGCTCCGGCACCGCACGCCCCCGCCTCCCGCTCCCCCGTCCACCGCCCATTTCCGGTGCCGGGGCGTGTCCCCGTACCTTTTCGGGCATGGACCCCGCACAGACCGCACCCTCGCGCCCCCTCGCGCGCCGTCGGCGGTTCGGGTGGCCCCGGCGGGGGTTCTCGCAGGTCCTGCTGATGCAGCTGGCCGTCGCCACCGGGGTGACCGTCCTCGCCACCGGCCTCTTCCTGGCCCCGCTGAGCGCCCAGCTCGACGACCAGGCCATGCGGCGGGCCCTGGCCATCGCCGGGACCACCGCGTCGCCCCGGCTCGCCGCCGGCCTCACCGGCGGTCCGCCGTCCGCGCGGGGCCCGGTGCAGACGGAGGCCGAGCGGGTCCGGACCTCCACGGGCGCCGAGTACGTCGTCGTCATGGACACGCGCGGGGTGCGCTGGTCGCACCCCGACCCCGTGCAGATCGGCAGGGTCGTCTCCACCGACCCGAGCGCGCCCCTGGCCGGGCGGGAGGTCATGGAGATCGACAGCGGCACGCTCGGCCGGTCGGCGCGCGGCAAGGTGCCGCTGCGCGACGCGGACGGGCGGACCGTCGGCGCGGTCTCCGTCGGCATCGAGTACGACAGCGTCCGCGACCGGCTCCTCGGCGCGATCCCCGGCCTCCTCGCCCACGCGGGCGGCGCGCTCGCGGCCGGGGCCCTGGCCGCGTACCTGATCTCCCGGCGGCTCCAGCGGCAGACCCACGACCTGGCCTTCTCCGACATCTCCGCGCTCCTCGCCGAACGCGAGGCCATGCTGCACGGCATCCGGGAGGGCGTGGTCGCCCTGGACCGCAACGGCTCCGTGCGGCTCGTGAACGACGAGGCGCAGCGGCTCCTCGGCCTCGGCCCCGAGGCGGCGGGGCGGCCGCTCGACGAGGTCCTCGGCCGGGGCCGCACCGCCGACGTCCTGGCGGGCCGGGTCACCGGCGAGGACCTGGTCACGGTCCGGGGGCACCGGGTGCTGATCGCGAACCGGATGCCCACGGCCGACGGCGGCGCGGTGGCGACCCTCCGCGACCGCACCGAGCTGGAGCACCTCGGCCGTGAGCTGGACGCCACCCGCGGCCTCATCGACGCCCTGCGCGCCCAGGACCACGAGCACGCCAACCGGATGCACACCCTCCTCGGCCTCCTGGAGCTGGAGATGCACGAGGAGGCGGTGGAGTTCGTCACCGAGGTGGTCGGGGTGCACCGGGCCACCGCAGAGCAGGTCACCGAGAAGGTCCACGACCCGCTCCTCGCCGCGCTGCTCGTCGGCAAGGCCGCCGTCGCCGCCGAGCGCGGCGTCTCGCTGCGGCTCGCACCGGACTCGCTCCTTCCGGACCGGCTGGTCGACCCGCGCGAACTGGTCACCGTCGTCGGCAACCTGGTCGACAACGCCCTGGACGCGGCCGCGGGCACCGCGGACGCCCGGGTCGGCGTCTCCTTCCGCTCCGAGGGCCGTACGGTCGTGCTGCGGGTCTCGGACAGCGGCCCGGGGGTGCCGGAGGACCGGCGCGAGCTGATCTTCACGGAGGGCTGGACGACGAAGGCCCTGCCGTCCCACGGGAAGCGGGGGCTCGGACTCGCCCTGGTGCGCCGGCTCGCCGGGCGCCGGGGCGGCACCGCGACCGTGGCCGGGGGACCGGACGGCGGGGCCGAGTTCACCGTCGTCCTGCCCGACGCCCTGAGCGACGCTCCGGGCCCTCCGGTGCCTGCCGAGGAGGCGCGGTGACCGACGTGCCCATCGACGTGCTCGTGGTGGACGACGACGTGCGGGTGGCGCGGATCAACGCCGCCTACGTCGCCAAGGTGCCCGGCTTCCGGGTCGTCGCCACCGCCCATTCGACCGCCGGGGCGCTCGCCGCCCTGGACGAGCGGCCCGTGGACCTGATCCTCCTGGACCACTACCTGCCGGACGAGAACGGCCTGGCGGCGGTGCGCAAGCTCCGCGCGCGCGGCCACCAGTGCGACGTGATCATGGTGACGGCGGCCCGGGACGTGGCCACCGTGCAGGCGGCGATGCGGCACGGCGCCCTCCAGTACCTGGTCAAACCGTTCAACTTCGCCGGCCTGCGCGGCAAGCTGGAGGCGTACGCGACGCTCCGCCGCACCCTGGAGGGCGGGGGCGAGGCCGAACAGGCCGAGGTGGACCGGATCTTCGGGGTCCTGGCGGCGGGCTCCGTCGCCCCCGACCTGCCGAAGGGGCACTCCCCCACCACGGCCGAGCTGGTCCGGCAGGTGCTGCTCGCCGCCGACGGGCCGCTGTCCGCGCAGGAGATCGCCGAGCGGTCCGGCGTCAGCCGCCAGACCGCGCAGCGCTACCTCAAACTCCTGGAACGGACCGGCCGGGTGCGCCTCTCGCTCCGGTACGGCGAGACGGGCCGCCCCGAGCACCGGTACGTCTGGGCGAGCTCGCCGCCCACCGCCTGAGGCGGGCCGGACCGCCGGCGGGCGGGATCAGACCGCTCCCGCCCCGGTCAGCGCCCGGACCTCGGTCTCCGCGTGCCGTGCCGCGTCGGGCGGCTCGGTCGAGGTGACCGTGCCGGCCCACCCGGCGAGGAAGCCGAGCGGGATGGAGACCAGGCCCGGGTTCTGCAGCGGGAAGAGGTGGAAGTCGACGCCGGGGAAGAGCGACTCCGGGCTGCCGGAGACGACCGGCGAGACCAGGACGAGCAGAACGGCCGGGACGAGCCCGCCGTACACCGCCCAGACCGCGCCCCTGGTCGTGAACTTCCGCCAGAACAGCGAGTAGAGCAGCACCGGCAGGTTGGCGGAGGCCGCGACGGCGAAGGCCAGGCCCACGAGGAAGGCCACGTTGAGGTCGCTGGCGAGCAGCCCGAGGCCGATGGCGGCGGCCCCGATCACCACCGCGGCGACCCGGGCCACGGCCACCTCGCTGTACTGCTTCGCGTGCTTGCGGCGCAGCGAGGCGTACAGGTCGTGGGCGACGGAGGCGGAGGAGGCGAGGGTGATCCCCGCGACGACGGCGAGGATGGTCGCGAAGGCGACGGCGGCGACGATCGCGAAGAGCACCGTGCCCCCGGTGGAACCGGCGCCGCCCCCGAGGTCGAGCGCGAGCAGCGGTACGGCGGTGTTCCCGGCCGCGTTGGACGCCCGGACCTCGTCGGGGCCGATGAGGGCGGCCGCGCCGAAGCCGAGCACGATCGTCATCAGGTAGAAGCTGCCGATGAGCCCGATGGACCAGACGACGGAGCGGCGGGCGGCCCGGGCGGTCGGCACCGTGTAGAAGCGCGACAGGATGTGCGGCAGGCCCGCGGTGCCCAGGACCAGGGCGAGGCCGAGGCTGATGAAGTCGAGGCGGGCCGTCCAGTCGCCGCCGTAGCGGAGTCCGGGGGCGAGGAAGTCCATGCCGTGGCCGCTGCGTTCGGCCGCGGTGGAGAGCAGGCTGTTCACGTCTCCGTGGAAACGGAACAGGACGAGGACGGTGAGCGCGACCGTGCCCGCCATGAGGAGGACCGCCTTGACGATCTGGATCCAGGTGGTGGCCCGCATGCCGCCGAGCGACACGTAGATCACCATGAGCGCGCCCACCCCGATCACCGTCCAGGAGCGGGCCGCCTCTCCGGTGCCGCCGAGGAGCAGGGCGACCAGGCTTCCGGCGCCCACCATCTGCGCCACCAGGTACAGCACGGAGACGGCCACCGAGGACGTTCCGGCGGCGATCCGCACGGGGCGCTCGGCCATCCGCGCGGCGACGACGTCGGCCAGTGTGAACCGCCCGCAGTTGCGGACCAGTTCGGCGACCAGCAGGAGGACGACGAGCCAGGCGACGAGGAACCCGACGGAGTACAGCATGCCGTCGTAGCCGTAGAGGGCGATCAGTCCGGAGATGCCGAGGAAGGACGCCGCCGACATGTAGTCGCCGGCGATGGCGAAGCCGTTCTCCATGGGCGAGAAGAGGCGCCCACCGGCGTAGAACTCCTCCGCCGAACCGCGTCGGCTGCGGCTCACCCAGGTGGTGATGCCCAGCGTCACGGCGACGAAGAGGCTGAAGAGCACGAGTGCCAGGGTCTGGTGGTCTCCGGTCACCGCCGCACCGCCCCTCGGGTCATCTCCTGCGTGTCCCAGCGCAGTTCCAGCGCGGCCCGGTCCCTGCGCAGCCGCGCGTGGCGCGCGTACGCCCAGGTCAGCACGAAGGTGGTGAGGAACTGGCCGAGGCCCGCGACCATCGCCACGTTCACCGCTCCGGCGACCGGCCGGGCCATGAGCCCCGGCGCGGCGGTCGCCGCCACGACGTAGGCGAGGTACCAGGCCAGGAAGGCGAAGGTCGCGGGGAAGACGAACCGGCGGTAGCGGCCGCGCACTTGCTGGAAGGCGGGGCTCCGCTGGACCTCCAGATAGATCTCCGCCGCGCTGGGCACCCGCTGTCGCGGCACCCCGCCCAGGTGGCCGTCGCCGGTCGCCCCGGTCTCCGCCCACTCGTCCCGGCCGACGACCGACACGTCGTCCCAGGGGTCGTCGACCGGCACTGCCGAAGCGCCGCGCCCCTCCTGCTTGTCCACCTGCTCCACCGGTCCAACTCTCCTTGTCAGCGAACCGTTCCGGCCGCGTGCACAAGGATGGACAGAGCGGGAAGTTCCTGGACTCTTCTCCTCCCTCACTTCACCTCATCAGGTGACTCTTTTCCCAGGTGGCCTGACAAAACCGTGCTGATATGCGTACCGCACGGCCTGTGCCCGGTCGCGTACTCCGGTCCCGCGCGCTCGGACCCGCGGCGCCGGGAAGAGGGGGTCGTCGCCCTCCCTCCGCCATGTCTGCGCCACGGAGAGTGGTCGGCCTCCGGGTGGAGCGCACGGCTCCACCCGGGGGTGGGGATCCTCAGGCGTCGATGCGCGAGCGGTCGAGGGTCGCCGCCGAGCTGGTGATGAACTCCTTGCGGGGCGCGACGTCGTTGCCCATGAGGAGGTCGAAGACCTGCTCCGACGCCTCCAGGTCGCCGATGTTGATCCGGCGCAGGGTGCGGTGGCGCGGATCCATCGTGGTCTCCGCGAGCTGGTCGGCGTCCATCTCGCCCAGGCCCTTGTAGCGCTGGATCGAGTCCTTGTAGCGGACCCCCTTGCGCTGGAACTCCAGCAGGGTCTGCCGCAGCTCGTTGTCCGAGTACGTGTAGACGTACTTGTCCTGGCCCCGCTTCGGCTGGACGAGCTCGATGCGGTGCAGCGGGGGAACGGCCGCGAAGACCCGCCCCGCCTCGACCATGGGCCGCATGTACCGCTGGAAGAGCGTGAGCAGCAGCGTACGGATGTGGGATCCGTCGACGTCGGCGTCGGTCATCATGATGACCTTGCCGTAGCGGGCCGCGTCGATGTCGAAGGTGCGGCCCGAGCCCGCCCCTATGACCTGGATGATCGCGCCGCACTCGGCGTTCTTGAGCATGTCCGCGACGGACGACTTCTGGACGTTGAGGATCTTGCCGCGGATCGGCAGCAGGGCCTGGAACTCGCTGTTGCGGGCGAGCTTGGCCGTGCCGAGGGCCGAGTCCCCCTCGACGATGAAGAGCTCGCTGCGCTCCACGTCGTCGCTGCGGCAGTCGGCCAGCTTGGCCGGCAGGGAGGAGGACTCCAGCGCGGTCTTCCTGCGCTGCGCCTCCTTGTGCTGACGGGCCGCGATCCGGGTCCGGGCCGCGGCGACGGCCTTCTCCAGGACGGCGCGGGCCTGCGCCTTGTCGTCCCGCTTGGTGGAGGTGAGGAAGGCCTTGAGCTCCTTGGCCACCACGTTCGCCACGATGCGGCGGGCGGCGGAGGTGCCGAGGACCTCCTTGGTCTGGCCCTCGAACTGCGGCTCCGCGAGGCGCACGGTCACGACGGCCGTGAGCCCCTCCAGGGCGTCGTCCTTGACGATGTCGTCCTCGGCGACGCGCAGCATCTTGGCCGAGCGCAGCACCTCGTTCACCGTCTTCGTGACGGCCTGCTCGAAGCCGGAGACGTGGGTGCCGCCCTTGGGGGTGGCGATGATGTTGACGAAGGACTTGACCGTGGCGTCGTAGCCGGTGCCCCAGCGCAGGGCGACGTCGACCGCGAGCTCGCGGGTGACCTCGGTCGGGGTCATGTGGCCGCGCTCGTCGAGGACCGGGACGGTCTCCTTGAAGGTGCCCTGTCCGGTGAGGCGCTGGATGTCGCAGACGGCCTTGTCCTGCGCGAGGTACTCGCAGAACTCGCTGATGCCCCCGTCGAAGCGGAAGGTCTCCTCGCTCTTGCCGACCCCGGCCAGGTCCCGCTCGTCGCGGACGACGATGGTGAGGCCGGGCACGAGGAAGGCGGTCTGCCGGGCGCGCTGGTGGAGCGTCTCCAGGGAGAGCTTGGCGTCCTTGAGGAAGATCTGCCGGTCCGCCCAGTAGCGGACGCGGGTGCCGGTGCGGGCCTTGGGGATCCGCTTGCTCTTGCGGAGGCCGTTGGCCGGGTCGAAGGGGCTGTCGGGGCCCTGCTCCGTGAAGACGCCGGGGACGCCGCGGCGGAAGCTGATCGCGTGGGTCGAGCTGTTCCGGTCGACCTCGACGTCGAGGCGGGCCGACAGGGCGTTGACCACGGAGGCGCCGACGCCGTGCAGACCGCCGGACGCCGCGTACGAGCCGCCGCCGAACTTTCCGCCGGCGTGCAGCTTGGTCATGACGACCTCGACGCCCGAGAGGCCGGTCTTGGGCTCGACGTCGACCGGGATGCCCCGGCCGTTGTCCCGGACCTCGACGGAGCCGTCCTCGTGGAGGACGACCTCGATGTGGTCGCAGTAGCCGCCGAGCGCCTCGTCGACGGAGTTGTCGATGATCTCCCAGATGCAGTGCATCAGGCCGCGGCTGTCGGTGGACCCGATGTACATGCCGGGGCGCTTGCGGACCGCTTCGAGCCCTTCCAGTACGAGCAGGTGCCGCGCGGTGTAGTTGGAACCGTCACGGTCTGCGGTCAGCAGCGCACTGGACGGCACGGACGTCTCGGCGGTCACGCGGTTCGCTCCTCGCTGAATTTGAAATCTGGCCCGATGGGTAAGGCCCGGCGTCGGTCACCGGCTTCAGAGGGTACCGATGCCTGGTAGAGCCGTTGTCACGCCACCCTCCCCGATTCCTCATGCTAGTCCAGAGTCGCATGCGTGTTCGATCCCTCGATAGGGTGACGTGAACATCACGTTCCCTTCCAGGCATGAACCATTTAGGCTCCGGGCACGTCCTCATGAACAACCGGCAACCACGCCGGGAGGGCCTGACCGAGACAAGCAACGCGAAATCCGTAGAGCGACGCAATACGGCTCATTCGCCGCCAACCGGCAGCAGACAGCCACCTTGGGAAGAAGTTTCAAGGAAAAGGCAGGAGCGGGAACGTTTTCGGCCTGGTTGGATGTTGACCCTGGTACGACAGCTCGTCGAGCTAGAGAAGAGGCGACGTGACTACTGTTCTGACCCCCGCGAGCCCCCTGACGGCCGCTGACCGCTGCGACCGCTGCGGCGCCCAGGCTTACCTGCGTGTCGTCCTGACCAGCGGAGGTGACTTGCTCTTCTGCGCCCACCACGGACGTAAGTTCGAGCCGGAACTCAAGAAGATCGCCGTTGAGATACAGGATGAGACGGACCGGCTGACGGACGTGCCGGCCCGCACCGTGGGCGACGAGCACTGACGCCCCGCATCCACGACGAGCCCAGGGCCGGTCGCTGACCGGACGACGGGCGGTCACCCCCGTACCGCGGGGAGTGACCGCCCGTTCTCGTATCCGGAGGACTTCCAGAGTGGCACCCGGAACTCGCTTCGGAGAAGCCTTCCGGAGCCCGTCCCGGCGCTCCTCCCCGAGCCCGGGCGCGTCTCAGAAGCGTTCCGGCAGCACCGTCGAGACGCGCGTGTAGACGCCCGGGTTCTCCGCCTCGCCGCAGCCGCTGCCCCAGGACACCAGGCCGATGAGGCGCCCCTCGGCCACCAGCGGGCCTCCGCTGTCCCCCTGGCACGCGTCCTTGCCGCCCCCGGGGTCGCCCGCGCACACCATCGTGTCGCCCCGGTACCGGACGCCGGAACCGCCCGGGTACGCCCGCTCGCACGCCGTGTCCGGCAGCACCTGGACGCGCGCCGTCCGCAGCGTGGAGGCGTAGGTCCCCCTGCCGCTCGTGTCGCCCCAGCCGTAGACGTCCGCCGCCGTACCGGGCGCGTACGCGGTGTCCCCCGCGCGGGCGACACCGATCACGTACGACTCCGGCAGCGGGCTCACCAGGGTCAGGACCGCCAGATCGCCCGAGTTGGTCGTCGGGTCGTAGTCGGGGTTGATCCACGTGTCGGAGACGCGGACCTCCTGGCCGCCCTGGCCGCGCAGCGAGGCGCGGCCGGCGACGACCGCGAAGTCGCGCACTTCCCACGGCTCGCCGCCGAGCACCTCCCGGCCCAGGCAGTGGGCCGCGGTGAGCACCTTGGTGGGCGCGACGACCACGCCTCCGCAGAACTGTCCCGCGCGCGTACCCCCGAACCGGTCACGGCTGGACAGCGCCACGACCCACGGCGCGTCCGTGATCCCGACCTGGCGGCCGCCCACCACGACGCCGTCGGCGGCCGCGGGGGCGGCGAGGGCGAGGTGTCCCGCCGCCGCGGTGATCAGTCCCAGAGCACCCGTCAACGCTCGGGTGAGGGAACCACGCATGAAGCCTCCTGACTCTCCGGTGATGTCGATTCACCCAGCGTCCAGCACCCGGAGCCCCGGCGCACACCCGAAGGGCCCGGCTCCCCCTTTCGGGGAACCGGGCCCTTCGGTGTACCTCTGCGCGTCTCGTACGGATATCCGGATCCGCCCGGGGCGGGTCCGTCCCGGCCGGGACGGTCGCGTCAGTCGAGGTAGTCGCGCAGCACCTGCGAACGCGACGGGTGACGCAGCTTCGACATCGTCTTCGACTCGATCTGACGGATCCGCTCGCGCGTCACGCCGTAGACCTTGCCGATCTCGTCCAGCGTCTTCGGCTGGCCGTCGGTGAGGCCGAAGCGCATCGAGACGACGCCCGCCTCGCGCTCGGAGAGCGTGTCGAGGACGGAGTGCAGCTGCTCCTGGAGGAGCGTGAAGCTCACCGCGTCGGCCGGGACGACCGCCTCGGAGTCCTCGATGAGGTCGCCGAACTCGCTGTCGCCGTCCTCGCCCAGCGGGGTGTGGAGGGAGATCGGCTCACGGCCGTACTTCTGGACCTCGATGACCTTCTCGGGGGTCATGTCGAGTTCCTTGGCCAGCTCCTCCGGGGTGGGCTCACGGCCCAGGTCCTGGAGCATCTGGCGCTGCACGCGCGCGAGCTTGTTGATGACCTCGACCATGTGCACCGGGATGCGGATGGTGCGGGCCTGGTCGGCCATGGCGCGGGTGATCGCCTGACGGATCCACCAGGTGGCGTACGTGGAGAACTTGTAGCCCTTGGTGTAGTCGAACTTCTCGACGGCGCGGATCAGACCCAGGTTGCCCTCCTGGATCAGGTCCAGGAAGAGCATGCCGCGGCCGGTGTAGCGCTTGGCCAGGGAGACCACCAGACGGAGGTTGGCCTCCAGGAGGTGGTTCTTGGCCCGGCGGCCGTCCTCGGCGATGATCTCCAGCTCGCGCTTGAGCTTCGGCGCGAGCTTGTCCGAGTTGGCGAGCTTGTCCTCGGCGAACAGGCCGGCCTCGATGCGCTTGGCGAGCTCGACCTCCTGCTCGGCGTTGAGCAGCGGGACCTTGCCGATCTGCTTGAGGTAGTCCTTGACCGGGTCGGCGGTGGCACCGGCGACCGCGACCTGCTGCGCCGGAGCGTCGTCCTCGTCCTCGTCGGACAGGACGAAGCCCTTGGTCTCGCCCTCGGTCTCCTCGTCCTCGCCCTTGCCGGGAGCGGCGTCCTCGAGGAGCTCCTCGCCCTCGACGAGCTCGTCGGCGTCCTTCTTGGACGCGGTCTTCTTGGCCGCCGTCTTCTTGGCGACGGTCTTCTTGGCCGCCGTCTTCTTGGTGGCGGTCTTCTTCGCGGCCGCCTTCTTGGCGGCCGAGCCGGCCTCGTCGGCCGGGTCGGCGCCCTCGGCGGAGCCCGCGGCCGGAACGGTGGACTTCGTCACGGTCGCCCTGGCGGTGACGGTCTTGGTGGCGGTGCGCTTGGCCGGGCTCTTCGCTGCGACGCTCTTGCGGGCGCGCTTCGGCGACTCCGCTGCACTGACCATCAGCGTCACACCCTCTTCCTCGAGGATCTGATTGAGGCTGCGCAGAACATTCTTCCACTGGGTTGGCGGAATCTGGTCAGCCTCGAAGGCCCGACGCACGTCATCGCCGGCGATCTGCCCATCAGCCTTTCCCCGCTCGATGAGCGCCATGACAGACTCGGACTCGGCGATCTCCGGCGGGAGCGTACGGGATGTGCTGGCCGACACGAACAACCTCTCGGAACGATGGAAACGGCTTCCGGCCCCGCCCTGGATCGGGCTGGAGCCGACGACCGTCGACGGGGGATGTGCCGACGGCGCGGGCTGGACCGGGGAACTGCACAGCGCCTCCGTCGGCTGCTGTATTCCTTCCTCGGCTGTCACCTCTTAGGTCATCGCACGGCCCGGAGGAGTGTTACGCCCAATCTTCGTGGCCCGAGTCACACCTCATCGGTGAGGAAACGGCTAGACCCGTCGATCAGCGTACATTTCGACCTTCGGAAGTCGGGCGCCGCCCCGGGGCCGCCCTGCCGGGCTCCCAGGACGGCGCCCGGATCCGGTGACACGCGGCGCGTACGCCCTCTCGCTCCCGGCCACGGCCCGCGGGTCAGTGTTCGCGGGGAGCCGGAACGACACGCTCCACCTCGGGGTGGACCGTGAGCAGCTGCCGCATGGCCGCCTCGGCGCCCTGCGCGTCGCCGGCGGCGAGCGCGTCCACGATCCGGGCGTGGTGGGCGAGGCAGGCCTCGCTCGGCCGGTCGCAGCCGGTGGCGGGGCCGCCGGAGACCTGGAGCGCGGCGGAGACGATGCCGGAGAGGTGCTCCAGCATGCGGTTCCCGGCGAGCTGGATGAGGAGCGAGTGGAACTCGGTGTCGGCCCGGGAGAAGGTGATGCCGTCCCCCTGGGCGAACGCGTGGCCCATGATCTCGACCATGTCGGCGAGGCGCTGCTGCACGTCCTCGCGGCCGTGTCCGGCGGCGAGACGGGCGGCCAGGGGCTCGATCGTCCAGCGCAGCTCGTTCAGCTCGCGGCGCTGGTCGTCCCGCTGCGGGCCGAAGGCGCGCCACTCGATGATGTCGGGGTCGAGGAGGTTCCAGTCGCTGACGGGCCTGACCCGGGTGCCGACGTTGGGGCGGGCGCTGACGAGCCCCTTCGCCTCGAGGACGCGGAGCGACTCCCGCACGACGGTGCGCGAGACCTCGAACCGCTGGCCGATCTCCTCGGGAACGAGCGGGCGGTCGGCTCCGAGGTCGCCGGAGACGATCATCTGTCCGAGCTGCTGGACGAGCTGCCCGTGCAGGCCGCGCCCGCGGTTGCCCGCGCTCCTGCGGCCGACGCGGCCCAGGTCGGTGTCCACCCCCTCCCAGGAGGGCGGGCCCACGCGGCCGGCGGCGGGGGCCTCCGCGTAGGGGTAGCGGTCGAGATCGCCCGGGGCGCCGAGGCCGGAGTCGACGGAGCGGGCGGCGGTCATCATGGTGTGCGCAAGGGTACTCACGCATCCTTTGTCGGCGCTGTCTCCGCGGCCCTTGAGGTCTTTGGTGAAAAGCACACGAAAGGGTGATCGGCACCCCTTACACAATTGACGATTAATCGGACATAAGGCGCATATCTCATGTCAGTTGACGGCGACCCGGAACCTTTCGGTCCGTGCGCGATCACCAACGGGCTCTGCGACGAAGGCCGGTGAACACATAAGCGCAGAACAACCCCGTCAACGTCAGGGAGAGCGCCACCCCCGCGGGCTGCCCGAGCACCCGCAGCGCCCCGGTCAGCCAGCGGTCCACGGCCGGGGACCAGTGCGGGCCCACGAACTCGCGCAGCCGCGACGGGAGTCCGGCCGCCGACCGCACCGAGGGGCCCGTCAGCACCTTCTGCAGCAGCGGAACGAAGGCGACCGGTACGGCGAGGACCGCCGCCACTCCGGCCGCGGCGGCCCGGAACACCCCGGCGCCGAGCACTCCGGCCCAGGCGCAACCGACGAGCAGGCCCAACCAATTCGCACAGAGCGTCGGCCATTTCCTCGGTACGGGGATCAACTCGGTTCCGTAGAAGAGCCGCAGGGCCCCCAGGTCGACCGCGACGACGAGCGCCCCGAGCAGGAGGGCGACGGCCGCCGCCACGGCGAGCTTCGCGAACAGCAGGCCCGGCCTGCGGGGCACGGCTCCGCGGCCCGTGGTGAGCGCGGGGTGGCGGTACTCCTCCGCGAAGGAGAAGGCGCCGAGCAGCCCGGCCCCCAGAGCGGCCGGCGGCAGCGGGGAGATCGCGGACCAACCGGCGAGGACGGCGGGCAGCGCGGTGCGGCCGCTCCGCCCAAGGAGCAGGGAGAACGTCACGGAGACGAGGAGGACACCCGCCACGACGAGCGGTGTGGACGGCACGCCCAGGAGCCGGTGGACCTCGTAACGGAGCGGGCGCAGGGGCGAGCGCATCGGCCGCCGGGCGGTGACCGGCGGCTCCGCCGGGACGTCGCGGGCGACGGCCGCGGAAGGCGTTTCGACGCCCTGTGCCACAGAGGTGGGGGTGTGCACGGGTGCGGTGGCATGCGGTCCGGCCGCGGGTTCCCCGTGGGCGCCGTCCCCCTGGGCACCCTGCCCGATCCCCGCGGCGGCGTCGGTGCCGGGCGCACCGGCCGTACCGGTGTCCCCCGTCTCGTCGGCGAGGTGGTGGACCGGTACGCCGTGGCGGAAGGCCGTGTCGCCGACGGACGCGCAGTCGCTGCCGTAGACGGACAGCCGGTTGCCGTCCTCCGCGACCACCTCGACCGGGCGACGGGCGGCCCTCGCCTCCTGGGCCACGACCGAGGCCAGGCGCGCGGCGTGCGGGGTGCGGACGGTGACCCGGGGGCGCAGCCGGGTCCGGGCGAACTCGGCGGTCTCCTGGGCGGCGACGAGCCGGCCGCCGTCGAGGGTGACGACCCGGTCGGCGTTGCGGACGGCGTCCTTGGGGTCCGCCGTGGTGTAGAGCACCGTGCCTCCCCCGGAGGCATGGGCGCGCAGGAACTCGTACAGCCACGCGCTCTCGGACGCGGCGAGACCGGCGCCCGGCTCGTCGAGCAGCAGCGTGTGGGGGTCTCCCAACAGGGCGGAGGCGAGGCCGAGTCGACGGTCCGCGCCGATCGGCAGGGTGCCGATCGGCCGGCGCTCCAGACCGGCGAGGCCCACGCTCCGCAGCAGTTCCTCGGCCCGGGAGGAGGGAACCCCGGTGGCGGCGCAGAGCATCCGGAGCTGGCCCCGGAGCGTGCGGGAGGGGTGGCCGGGGACGTCGCCGAGGAGCACGCCGACCTCACGGGAAGGGCGGGCGATGCGGTGCAGCGGCCGGCCGCGGAAGTAGGTGATCCCGCGCCCCGGCTCGAGTTCGAGCATGAGCCGGAGGGCGGTGGTCTTGCCGGAGCCCGAGGGGCCGAGGAGAGCGGTCACGGCGCCCGGCCGGGCCTCGAAGGTCAGATCGTCCACGGCGGGCGGGCGCTCGCTGCGGGGAGTGCTGGTCAGTCCGATTGCCTGGAGCATCGCTTCTCTCGCGGTAGGTGACACCGCTCCGCGGCAGGGCGGCGCTATCGCAGCAAGATAACGCGACATTTCGGACTTTCCGCGCAGGGTTGGTGCCCTGGGGCGCCGGATGCCCCCTCCCTCAGACCTCGGGACGCAGCATGGGCGGGTTGAGGAGGGTGGCCCCACCTGCCCTGAAGAGCTGGGCGGGACGCCCACCCTGACGGGTGGTGGTGCCTCCGGCCGGGACCAGGAAACCGGGCGTGCCGGTCACCTTGCGGTGGAAGTTACGCGGATCCAGGGTGACCCCCCAGACGGCCTCGTAGACGCGCCGCAGTTCTCCGACCGTGAACTCCGGCGGGCAGAAGGCCGTGGCCAGGGAGGAGTACTCGATCTTGGAGCGGGCGCGCTCCACCCCGTCCGCGAGGATCCGGGAGTGGTCGAAGGCGAGCGTCCCCGCTCCCCCGGCGCCGGCGGCCGCGTCCTCCCCGAGCAGTTCCTCGACGGGGGCCCAGCGGGCGCTGTTGGCGTCACCGCCCGCCCTGGGCGCGGGCAGGTCCGGGGCGAGGGCCAGGTGCGCGACGCTCACCACGCGCATCCGGGGGTCGCGGTCGGGCGCCCCGTACGTCGCCAGCTGCTCCAGGTGTGCGCCGTTGCTCGGTACGGGGGAAGGGGCGGCCGGGTCGTACGCGCGGAGGCCGGTCTCCTCGACCAGTTCGCGCGCCGCCGCGGCGCCGAGGTCCTCCTCCGCCCGCACGAAGCCGCCGGGCAGGGCCCAACGTCCCTGGAACGGCGTCTCTCCCCGCCGTACGACCAAGGTGCAGAGCGCGTGGCGCCGCACGGTGAGCACGACCAGATCGACGGTGACGGCGAAGGGCGGAAAGGCCGACGGGTCGTAGGGAGGCATGCCGCGATCATAGTCGTCTTCCTGACGATAAACATGCCCCGTGGAATCTTCGGCGACGACTTCCCCGGGGTGTTCTCCGGGGTGTTCTCCGGGGTGTTCTCCGGGGTGCCGCGAAGCTTCCCTCGTGTCCGTGCCCGCCATCCCGTCACACTCCCAGCTGAAGGCCCTCTGCGGCCTCCTCGACCATACCGAGACCGAGCCTGCTCACCCGCACGGCGAAGGGCTCGCCCGCGACCACGAGACCCGCCAGGCGGATCGCCCCGAAGGGCGCGGAGGACAGCGGGCGCACCGAGACGGACCGGCCCGGGACGTCGGGTCGGACACCGGCGAGGGCGAGAAGGGCGTGCACCGCCCCGGCGGCCGCGACGGCCGCCGGCCGGCACGCGGCCGGGTGGGGCACCGGGCGTCCGCCCGTCGTCCGCCGCTCGCCCGCGTACATCTCGGGAAGCCGGTGGTCGAAGGCCTCCGCCGCGTCGAGCAGTCCCTTGAGCAGGGAGGCGGCCTCCTTCTCGTGTCCCGCGGCGGCGAGGCCGGCCACGGCGACCGCCGTGTCGTGGGTCCGGACCGCGCCCGTGCGGTGGCCGAAGGGGTTGTGGCCCGGCTCCTCGGCGCCCAGGCCCCGCAGTCCCCAGCCGGAGTCGAGGGCCGGGGTGCCGAGGAGCCGGGCCACCCGCTCGGTCTCCGCCCGGTCCAGCAGGCCCTGCGCGTACCGGCCGCCGCCCAGCAGCCCGGTGTCGAGCAGGTGCGCCGCCCAGCCACCCGTCCGGGACCAGGTCCGGCCGTCCGCCGCGCGGGCGAGGACCGGTCGGCCGCCCGCCCGGTCGTCGATCCAGAACGCGCGCCGGAACCGTTCGCGCAGTGTCCTCGCCGTGTCGCGCAGCGCGTCGCCGCCCGGTCTCCCGCAGTCGTCGAGGAGGTCCGCGCCGAGCAGCGCCGCCCGGTGCGCGTGCGCCTGCGTCTCGGCCCGCCGGGGCCCGGTGGGCCCCGGGTCCGGCACGAGGCCGTCCGGGCCGGCGGCGCGGCGCAGCCAGCCGAGGCAGCGCTCCGCGACGGGGAGCAGTTCCTCCAGGTCCGCCGACGGCAGCCCCCAGCGGCGGGCCTCGGCGAGCACGGCCGGGAAGGCGAGCGTGGCCTCGACGCCCGTGCAGCGGGGCGGGAGCTGGGGCCCCGCGTCTCTGAGGGGCCCGGGAATGCGGCCGGACTCGGCTTCTTCTCCGGGGAGTTGGGTGCGGCCGAGGGCGCGCAGGGTGGTGGCGGCGAGCCGGGTGCCGAGGGGAAGGACCATGCGGGCCGCCCAGAGCGCCTCGGCGGTGACCGGTCCGCAGCGCCAGGGGACGCCTGCGGCGAGGTACACGTCCGCGGGGTGCTCCGGGGTGCGCTGGAGCAGGGCCCGCAGGTCCTCGACGGACGCGCGCAGCAGTTCACCGGGGCGCGGGTCGTCGGCCTCGGCCAGGGCCTCGGCGAGCAGATGGCCGCCCGGTCGCCCGGGGCCCGCACCCGGGGAGCCCGTGGAGCGGGCCGTCGTCTCTCCTCGCACCCGGAGCCGGATCGTGAACGCGGCTCCGGGAGCCAACTCGGCCTCCCAGCGCAGGACGCCCGCCGCCGCCAGGGCGTCCGCGGGCGCGGGATCCGCGGTGACGGCGGCGGCCCGTCCGTCGCCTCCGGTCCAGCGCAGTCCTGTTCCGTGGACGCTCGCCGTGAGTTCGGGTCCGGGTCTGCCGGTCGCCACCGCGCCCAGGTCCGCGAGATCCGTGCCCAGAGCGATTTCCACGGGGAGCCGGAGCGGGCGGGCGGCGGCGCTCCGCAGGGTGATCCGCTCGGTGCCGTCGGCGCTCCGCGTGCGTTCGACGGTGAGGCCGGGGTCGGGTCCCGCTTCTCCGGGGACGCGCAGGACGCCGAGGAACACCGCCCGGTCGGCGGACGCCATGCGGCCCTGGAGGGCGACGGGTTCCCGGCCCGCCACCCGCAGGACAGAGCGGGAGAGGAGCCGCCGCCCCGCCGCGTACACGCCCTCGGGCCCCTCGCCGGTGAGCTGGCCGTGCTCGGCGCAGACGGCGAGGGCGGGCAGGGCGACGCAGACGAGCGCGCCGTGCACCGAGGGGAGTTCCATCGGGCGTGCCGCGCGCGGGAGCGCGGCGCCGGGGGCGGGGCCGACCGGAGGGCCGGTGGGGCGGCCGGGGGCCGGGACGGGGCTGGGGGCCATGGCGGGTGCGGGGTGCTCTCTGTGCGGACCGGACGGCCGGCGGAGTGTCGGCGGCACGGTTCGTACGTCTCCGCCAGAGAGCTGAACGCGTCCGCGGGCGGCCGGGTCACGGTCGTCATCGGCCGCTCCTGGTGCCGCGCTGTCCGCCGTGCTGCGGGGAACCGCCCCCGGGCCTGTCGGTGGCGGGTCCGCCGGGCCGGACTCCGGCAGCCGCCCGCCGGTCCCTCGCCCCGGTCTGCCGCCCCGCCCTGCCGAGGGTCGGGAGGGTTCCCCGCCGGTGGGAGGCGCGCGTCCTGACCCGCCGGGAGGACGCCGGGGAGGGCTGCTCCGAGGTGGTGCGGGAGTCCCGCTCGCTCCTCAGGCAGGAGCGGAGCGATTCGGGGTCGAGGCCCTCGTTGCACGCCTGGTGGAGCAGTTGGGCGAAGACGTATTCGGGGTCGGCGTCGAGTGCGAGGCCGAGGGCGACCCGGGCCGTCGGCTCGTCGCCGGTGGACCAGGCGGTCCAGCCCACGAGGGCGAGGGGAGCGGCGGCGTACTCCTGGTAGGGAGTGACGCAGCGCCGGGCCAGGACGCGCCAGAGGCGCAGGGCGGCGGTGCCCTCCCAGCCCTCCATCCATTCGGCGGCGCGGTCCCGGGTGACCCGGTCCTGGAGGCCGAGGACGAGCGCGGCGGCCTCGTCGGACGTGATCAGGGCGTCGTCGGCCGCGTCGGTCGTCGCGCCCTCGGCCGTGTCGGTGACGGGCCTTCCTGGGATCGTCACACCCGTCATGCCTGTCACGCCCGTCGGGACCGCCGGGACCGCCGGGACCTTCGGGTCCTTCGGGTCCTTGCGGAGCTTCGGGATCTTCGGGGTGTCCGGGTTGGCGAATCGGCGGAGGATTCCGCGGGCGAGATCCAGTGTCCTCTCGCGCACCTCCGTCCGTTCCCTGCCCTCGGGGTCTTCGAGGAGCCGGGGGACGATCGAGGCGGCGGCCGCGTCGAGCGCGGTCCGCTGCTCTTCCTCGCCGGGGCCGCCGGCCGGCTTCAGCCGGGCTTCCATGTCCCGCAGGGAGCCCCGCACCCGCACTCCGGCGTACGCGGCGGTCGCCGCCATCACCGTCGTGCCGCTGAGCGCGAGCGGGGTGCCGTCGGGCGGGCAGCAGCGCGCGTCGGGGCAGCAGTAGGAGAAGTAGAGGCCGTCGGAGATGCAGAGGGCTTCGTAGACGGGGATGTCGAGGGCGCCGCAGGCGGTGCGCAGTCGCTGCGCGAAGGGACGCAGCCGCTCCATGACCCGGCGGCCCGTCTCGCCGGGGGCCGGGTCCTGGCAGAGGAAGACGACGATGCCGTCCGGTCGGGCACCGGCCCTGGCGCCTCCCTCGACGAGGCACTCGGCGAGGTGGTCGGCGGTGGAGGCCCATTCGCGGGGCGAGCTCGGGATGCCGAGCCTGACGCGGCCGCCGAAACGGCCGCGCTCGCCGTGGAGGGCGACCAGGACGACCGAGTCGGTGGGGTGGAAGCCCAGCATGAACGGGAGGGCGTCGGCCAGTTCGGCCGGGCCTCGCAGGGTGATCTGCTGGGTACGGGAGGGTCCGCTGGTTTCATGGCGATTCGCGTTCATGGCCAGAACGGTGTCGTGTTCTTCCGAAATCCGAAAGCCCTGTGGATAACTCACGGATCAGGGCATCCGCCGGACTTTCGAGTTATCCACAGATTCGGGGGCTGATGCCCACGATGTCCGTGGCACCGGGTTGCATGGAGGCATGACTCACACGACTCGCTCGATCCACTCGAAGATCCGGTCGCGCTACGAGGCGGTGCGGGCCGCGTTCGCCCGGTTCCGCCGGGGTGGCCGGACTCCAGCCGTTCTCCAGTGGAACGGACTCGTTCCGACGCGCCGTTCGGGCAGGATGGCAGCCGATCTGCGACCTACACCGAGGAGCGCTCATGCAGGTGACTCAGGATCAGGTACTCGCCTGGCGGCTGCGGCAGCAGAGCCTCGCCCCCCGGGGGACGGCTTCTGTCGCGGAGTTGGTGCGGGAGCTCGCGGGGGTGCAGGCACAGGTGGCCTCCTCCGCGGAGCTCGCCCTCGCCACCCGGCAGCGGAAACCGAAGGCCGACGCCGTGGAGAAGGCGCTGGAGGCCCGCGAGGTGGTCAAGACCTGGGTCATGCGGGGCACGCTGCACCTCGTGGCGGCCGAGCACATGGCGGCCTACCTGTCGCTGATGGCGGCGGCGCGGACCTGGGAGAAGCCCGCCTGGCAGCGGACGTTCGGGGTCACCCCGACGCAGATGACGTCGCTCGGCGAGGCCGTCGACGACCTTCTCGCCGGCAAGGTCCTCACCCGTCAGGAGCTCACCGAGGCCCTGGTCGCCCACGGCAGGTTCGCCGCCCTGAAGGAGCAGCTGACGTCCGGTTGGGGGACGGTGCTCAAGCCGCTGGCGTGGACGGGGAAGCTGTGCCACGGCCCGAACCAGGGCAACCGCATCACCTTCGCCTCGCCGCGCGACCGGGTGCCCGGCTGGTCCGGGACGATCGAACCGGAGGAAGCGGCGCGCACCGTGATCCCCGCGTACCTGGGGGCGCACGGGCCGGCGACCCCGGAGACCTTCGACGCGTGGCTGACGCGCAACGCGCATCGCAAGACGGCGGTGCGCGGCTGGTTCGCCTCGCTCGGCGAGGAGCTGACGAAGGTGGAGGTGGAGGGAACGGCGTGTTACGTGCGCGCCGAGGACGTGGACGCGCTGGCGGCGGTCAAACCGTCGAAGGAAGTGCGGCTGCTGGCCGGGTTCGACCAGTACGTGCTGGGGCCGGGGACGTCCGACACGCGCATCCTGCGGGCGGAGCGGCGCAAGGCGGTGAGCCGTACGTCCGGCTGGATCACGCCCGTGGTGGTGCACCGGGGGCGGGTCGCCGGGGTGTGGGAGGCCAACGACGGGACCGTGGACGTGCAGCTGTTCTCCGAGAGCCCCGAGGTGCCGAAGAAGGCGCTGGAGGCCGAGGTCGGGCACCTGGAGGTGTGCACCGGCCGGTCGTACGCGATGTCGGTCAAGACGATCTGAGGTCCGTTCGAGGTGAACGGCGGCGGAGAGGGCGCGGGATCGCCGCTTCCTCACCGCCGCCGGGTTCGGATCCCCGTGTTCGGATCCCCGTGGGCCGGCGATCAGCGGGGCAGGGCCCGGCCCGGCACGAAGGACGACAGCGGGGTGCCGCCGCCGTCCTCGGCCGTCGCCCGTCGCAACACCGCCAGGACGTCCTCGATGCGGGCGAGTCCCGTATCCCGGTGCCACAGTCCGGTGTTGAGTTCGAGGGCCACGCTCAGCCGGTCGGGCCGGGCCTGGCCGTGGAAGGACATCTCGTAGCGGGCGGTGCCGTGCGAGACGAGTTCGTACTCCGCCGTGACGCCCGGCAGGTCCAGCGGCATCCACATGGCCAGCTGGAGTTCGCAGGTGACCTGGAACAGGGGCTGGCGGCTGCCCGAGCGCTCCGGGCGCAGGGCGTCCAGCATGTCGGCGACGGGGAGCCGCTGGTGGTCGTACGCGTCGAGGAGCCGGTCGCTGACGCGGCGCTGGAAGTCGGCGAACGTCGGGTCTCCCGAGCAGTCGACGCGCAGGGGCAGCACGTTGAGGAAGCAGCCCATGAGCCGATCGGCGCCGGGCTGGGTACGGTTCTCGCAGGGGACGCCGACCACGATGTCGTTCTCGCCGGTGAGCCGGTGCAGCACGGTGAGGACGGCGGTGAGGAACACCGTGAAGACCGTGGTCTGACGGTTCCTGGCCGCTTCCGACATGGCGGAGAACAGCTCTCCGGGCGCCCAGCCCTGGAGGAACTCCCCCGCCTGTCCGACGTCGGCCGTCCGCGGCCGGTCGGTGTCGAGGAGCAGTTCGCGGGCTCCGGTCAGTTGCCGGACCCAGTGGCGGCGCAGGCGTTCGCCCTCCGGGCCGGCGAGCATGGCGCGCTCGTCGGCGACGAGGTCGGCGATCCCGGTGGTGAGCGGCGGCAGCCGGTGGGCGCGTCCTTCGACGCGGGCCCGGTAGAACTCGGACAGTTCCTGCATGAACAGCGTCATCGACACCTCGTCGGTGACGAGGTGGTGGAACAGCAGGTGCAGGACGTGCTCCTCCTCGTCCAGCCGGACCAGGCGGACCTTCAGGAGCGGGCCGTGCTCCAGGTCGAGGGGGGTGTGGGCGGTCTCCTCGCGCAACCGGACGGCCTCCTGCTCCCGCTCCTGCCGGGATTCCGTTCCGGACAGGTCGATCAAGGGGACGGGCACGTCCAGACGGGGCACGATGCGCTGGCGGGGTTCGGCGTCGACCTCGACGAAGGTGCTGCGCAGGGCCTCCTGCCGGGCCACGACGTCCGCGACCGCTCCTCGGAGCGCGGTGGTGTCGAGCGGGCCGTGGAGGGTGAGGAGCATCGGGACGGTGTGGGTGAGCGTTCCGGGGTTCTTCTGCTCGGACAACCAGATCTGGAGCTGGGAGGCGGCGAGCGGGACGAGCCGTTCGGTGTCGGCGGCGGCCGGCCCCGTGCCGGGCGTCGGGGCAGCGCCCGGCGCGGGCTCCGTGCCGGTCGTCCGGGTGTCGTCGGGCGTGGGCTCCGCGTCGGCCAGGCTGTCGGTCAGCGTGACGACGCTGCGGACGAGCGCGTCGATCTCCGGGTGCATGCGCCGGATCTCGGCGGTCAGCAGTGCGGGCGTGGGGTTCTCGAAGAAGGTGCGCAGGGGCAGGCGGATCGCGAAGGTCTCGCCGATCCGGCCGACGAGCTTCGCGGACAGCATGGAGTGTCCGCCCATGACGAAGAAGTCGTCGTCCGGGCCGACGTCCGGCACGTCGAGGGCCTGCGCCCAGACCTCGCGGACCAGGGAGAGCAGGACCGAGTCGGCCTCCGGCGGCCGGTCGGCGCCTTCCTCGTCGCGACGGGTGTCGTCCTCGTCGGGGAGGTCGACGGCGGTGACGGGGAGGGCGGAGAGCCGGAGGCCGGGGTCCTCGGTCCAGGCGCGCAGCACGGCCGCGTACTCGGTGAGGAGGAGGCCGATCTCGTCTGTGGTGAACAGCTCGGTGTCGTACTCGACCCAGGCGCGCAGCCGGTCGGGGGCGAGGTCGATCTCGGTGATGGTGTCGAGTCGGCCGCGGGTGCGGTCCACCTCGAAGGGTTCGGCGGTCGCGGGGCCGAACCGGGGCGTGGACACCGGGGAGATCCGGGGCAGGAAGAGGTGCTGGAGGAGGGCGTTGCGGCTGTCGGAGCGGCTGCCGCCGGGGAGGACGGTCTCGACGATCCGGCCGAGGCTGATCCGGCCGTGGTCGACGGCGGCGGAGACGGCGCGGCCGGCGCGGCCGACGAGCTCCTCGAAACCGGGGTCGCCGGAGGCGTCCAGGCGGACGGGGACGGTGTTGGCGAACTGACCGACGACCTGTTCGAGTTCGGGGACGCTCCGGCCCGGGACCATGGTGCCGAGGAGGAAGTCGTCGCGACCGGTGCGGCGGGCGACGAGTCCGGCGAAGGCGGCGAGCGCCACGACGTAGCCGGAGGTGCGGTGCCTCCGGGCGAGGGCGAGCAGCCGGTCGGCGAGGTCGTCGCCGAGGGGGAACTCGGCGCGGGTGCCCGAGGTGCCCTTGCGCGCGGGGCGCGGGCGGCCCGCGCGCAGGTCGAGGACGTCCGGCGCGTCCCGCAGGACGTCCTGCCAGTGGGCGAGTTCCGCGGTCTCCACCGCGTCGCGGGTGTCGCGCTCCCAGACGGCGAAGTCGCCGAACTGCAGGGCGGGTTCGGGAAGGTCGGAGATCAGGCCCCGGGTGAACGTCTCGTAGTCGTGGACGATCTCTTCGAGGACGAGGGCGGCGGAGGTGGCGTCGCACACCACGTGGTGGCAGGCGAGGACGAAGACCGAGGTCCCCTCACCGGCGTCGATCAGCATGGCCCGCAGCAGCGGTCCCTCGGCGAGGTCGACGGGCCGTTCCACGAAGTCGGTGGCCGCGGCCCGTGTGGCCTCCTCCCGGTGCTCGGGCGGGATGCCGAGCACGCTGGCGAAGGTCAGCGGGGCCTTGTCGGGCGGGGGCAGGACCCGCATCACCGGGATGCCGTCCGGCGCCGGGACGACCGTGCGCAGCGCCTCGTGACGCGCGACGACGGCGAGCAGTGCCCGGCCCAGGGCCTCGCGGTCGACGGGGCCGGTCAGCCGGAGCCCCCCGGCCTCGGTGTAGAGGGTCCTGCCCGCCTCCATGCTCTCGGCGAACCACAGCTGGGCCTGGACGGGGGTGAGCGGCAGCTGCTCGTGTACGGGGTGCATCGCGGGGGTCTCCTTGGTCCGTGGTCTCTGGTGGTCCGGGGCTCACTCGTCGTCGAGCGCGGCGAGCATCGCGTCGATCTCGGCCTCGCTCATCCCGGCGAGGGCGGTCTCGTTGTCCGCGGTCAGGGCGGCGCCCACCGCGTAGGAGCCGATGCCCGTGTCGATCTCGACGGCCATCTCGCGCAGGCCCGGGTGCTGGAAGAGACCGGAGATGGGCACTTCACGGCCGAGGTGTTCGCGGATGCGGGAGACCAGCTGGACGACCATCAGGGAGTGGCCGCCGATGTGGAAGAAGTCGTCGTCCAGGCCGACGCGGGGGACGCCGAGGAGTTCCTGCCAGATGGCGGCGAGCGCCTTCTCGGTTTCGGTCTCCGGCGGCACGTGGACCCGGGTGCGGGCGTCGGGGCCGGCGCCGGGTTCGGGCAGGGCCCGCCGGTCGACCTTGCCGTTGCGGGTGAGGGGGATCGCGTCCAGGGACTCGTAGACGGTGGGAACCATCCACTCGGGCAGTCGGCGGCCGAGGGCCCGGCGCAGCTCGCGGCCGGAGACCTCGGTCTCCCCGGCCGGGACGACGTAGGCGACCAGGCGGAGGCTGCCGGTGTTGTCGGCGCGGGTGACGACGACGGCGTCGACGACGTCGGGGAGCGCGAGGAGCGCCGAGCGGATCTCGCCGAGTTCGATCCGGTGGCCGCGGACCTTGACCTGGCCGTCGGCGCGTCCGAGGTAGCACAGTTCGCCGCCGGGCATCCGCCGGGCGAGGTCGCCGCTGCGGTACATGCGGGCGCCGGGCGCGGTGGCGAAGGGGTCGGGAAGCATCCGGTCGGCGCTGAGGTCGGGCCGGCCGAGGTAGCCGAGGGCGACGCCGGCCCCGCCGACGAAGAGCTCGCCGGGGACACCGGGCGGGACGGGGTTCAGGGCCTCGTCGAGGACGTACAGGGCGAGGTCGCGCAGGGGGTCGCCGATGACCGAGTCGGCCCCGGCCGCGTCGGCCGCGGTGACGCGCCGGTGGGTGACGTGGACGGTGGTCTCGGTGATGCCGTACATGTTGACGAGGCTCGGCGCCTCGTCGCCGTACACGGCGAACCAGTCGGTGAGGGCGGTCGGGTCGAGGGCCTCGCCGCCGAACACCACGTACCTCAGGGAGAGGTCGGGCCTGCGCTCCAGGACGATCCGGCTGACCTGGGCGAAGGAGGACGGGGTCTGGTTGAGGACGGTGACGCGTTCCTCGGCGAGGAGCGCGGCGAACTCGTCTGCGGCGCGGGTCACCCAGTGCGGTACGACGACGAGCCGGCCGCCGTGCAGCAGGGCGCCCCACAGCTCCCAGACGGAGAAGTCGAACGCGTGGGAGTGGAACATCGTCCAGACGTCGTCGGGGCCGAAGTCGAAGTGCTCCTCGGCGGAGGTGAAGAGGCGCAGCGCGTTGGCGTGGCTGACGACGACGCCCTTGGGGACGCCGGTGGAACCGGAGGTGTAGATGATGTACGCCGGGGCGCCGGAGTCCACTCCGGAGGCGGGCACGGGGGTGTCGGGGAAGGCCGCCGGGGCGTCGTCGTCGGGGGTCTCGTCGAGCAGCAGGACGGGCGGGGCGGAGTCGGGGTGGCGGGCGGCCAGGTCGGACGTGGTGACGACGACGGCGCAGCTCGCGTCGGCGAACTGGACGGCGGTGCGCTCGGGCGGGTTGTCGGCGTCGACGGGGACGTACGCGGCGCCGGTCTTGAGCACGCCGAGGAGGACGGCCGGCAGGTCGGCGCAGCGGTCGAGGTGGACGCCGACGTTGCGGCCGGGGCCCGCGCCGAGGGCGCGCAGCGCGTGGGCGAAGCGGTTGGAGCGGCGCTCCAGGGTCGCGTAGTCCTGCCGCTCGTCCTCGAAGGTGACGGCGGTGCGGTCGGCGTGGCGGGCCGCCGTGGCGGTGAACCGCTCGTGCAGGGTGGTGCCGGTGCCGGCCGGCGGGACGGGGGGCGTTCCGAGGAGCCGGGCGCGTTCCCCGTCACCGAGGAGGTCGAGGTCGGCGACGGGGGCGTCCGGGCGCCGGACGGCGTCTTCGAGGAGGCGGTGCATCCGGTCGAAGAACGAGCCGAGGGTGCTGTCGTCGAACAGCTCGTCGTTGTAGGGGAGGTAGCCGGTGACGGTGCCGTCCTCGACCCACAGCTCGGCCATCATGTCGTAGTGCGTCGCGCCGCCGCCGAGGTCGGCGTACTCCACGGTGGTGCCCGGGATCGCCGGGGGCACGGGCGGGGCGTCGCGCAGGCTGAAGGAGGTCTGGAAGACGGGCGTGGAGCCGGGGGTGCGGCGGGTGTCGAGGGCCTGGACCAGCATCTCGAACGGCAGGTCCTGGTGGGCGAAGGCCTCGTTCGAGGCCCGGGTGACCCGGCGCAGCAGCTCGCGGAACGAGGGCCGGTCGTCGAACCGGATCCGGATGGGCAGCCAGTTGAGGAAGTAGCCGATCATCGACTGCAGTTCGGGGCGGCTGCGGCCGGCGACGGGAACGCCGACCACGATGTCGTCCTGGCGCACGTGCCGGGAGAGGGCGGCGAAGTAGGCGGCGAGGAAGGCCTGGTGGAGGGTGGCTCCCTCGGTGCCCGCGAGGTCGCGCACGGAGCGGGTGAGGGCGGGGGCGAAGCGGACGTGGTGGAAGCGGCCGCGGGTGCGCCGCTCGGCGGTGCGGGGGCGGTCCAGGGGCAGTTCGAGGATTTCGGGGGCGTCGGCCAGGGTGTCCTTCCAGAAGTCCAGCTCGCGCCGCAGGTTCTCGCCGGTGAGCGTCTCCCGCTGCCAGTGGGCGAAGTCCGGGTAGTGGAGGGACGGGGCTTCGGGGGCGGGGGTGCCGTCGCGCTCCGCCGCGTACAGGGCGCCGATCTCGTTCAGCAGGATGCCGAGGGACCAGTAGTCGGAGACGATGTGGTGCTGCACGATCAGCAGCAGCCACTCCTGCTCGGCGACGCGGTGCAGGCGGACGCGCAGGAGCGGGCCGTGCTCCAGGTCGAAGGGTTCGAGGACGGCGGCGGCGGCGCGCCGTTCCGCCTCCCGGCGGGCCTCGGGGTGTCCGGTCAGGTCGTCGACGGTCACGGGGACGTCGACCCGGTCGAGCACGGTCTGCACGGGACCCCGCGGGGTCTCGGTGAAGACGGTCCGCAGCGACTCGTGCCGCTGGGTGGTGCGTTCCAGGGCGCGCCGCAGGGCCTCGGGGTCGAACGGGCCGTGCAGCCGGAGGGCCGTCGGCACGTGGAAGACCTCGCGGAAGGGGACGAGCCGGTCCATGAACCAGAGGCGTTCCTGCTCGTACGAGAGCGCCGACCCGGTGTCCCCGGCGGGCCGCCGTCCGATGCCCCGCTCCCGCGGCGGGCCGCCCCCGGCTCCCTCGGCCTCGGCGAGCAGCCGGAGGGCGAGGTCGCGTCGGCGCGGGTCGAGGGCGGCGAGCCGTCGCGCGACGTCGTCGTCCAGGTGCAGGGCCAGGTCTGTCATGACGGACTCCATCGGGTGAACCGGGTCTTCGAGGTGGGTGCGGGGGCTGCGGGCGGAGGTGCGGCCCGGGTCCGGCGGTCAGCGGGCGGTGAAGCCGCCGTCGACGACGAGGCAGGTTCCGGTGACTCCGCCGGCGGTGTCGGCGGCGAGCCAGAGGACGGCTTCGGACACCTCCCGGGCGGTGACCAGACGGCGCAGCGCGTGGTACGAGGCGGAGCTGCGCTCGTAGTCCTCCAGCGAGCTGCCGATGGACGCGGCGACGGCCGCGGTGCTCTCCGTGCGCAGGGCCGGGTCGGCCTCGACGGTGGTCGGGCAGACGGCGTTGACGCGGATGCCGAGGCGTCCGTACTCCAGGGCCAGTGCCTTGGTCAGGCCGACGACCGCGTGCTTGGAGGCGACGTAGCTGGAGAACATCTCGAAGGCGACGAGCCCCCCGGTGGAGGCGGTGTTCACGATGGCGCCGGCGCGCCGCTCGGCCATGTGCGGGAGTACCGCGCGGGCGCAGCGCCAGGTGCCGTTGAGGTTGACGTCGACGACGAGCTGCCAGTCCTCCTCGGAGAGTTCGTGGGACATGACGCCGCCGGGGGCGAGCAGGCCGGCGTTGTTGACCAGGACGTCGATGGAGCCGAACTCGTCGATCCCGGCGGCGACGGCCGCGTCCCCCGGGGCCTGGGGGCGGACGTGGGCACCCGCCGTGACGACCCGGCTGCCCAGGCGGCGGCAGTCGCGTGCCGTCTCCTCCAGGAGCTTGCGGCCCGGCATCGCGTACGGGCCGCCGCTCTCCCGGCCGAGGTCGGTGAGGACCAGGTCGGCCCCCTCCTCGGCGAACAACAGGGCGTGCGAGCGGCCCAGGGCGCGGGCCGCGCCGGTGATCATGACGGTCTTGTTGTCGGCTCGCCCCATGGCGACGGTCTCCTTCGGATCGGTCCGCGGGTCTGTTCGGCGGGACGGGTGCGGCGGGTGGGTCTCGGTGGGACGGGTGGGGCG
>NZ_LGEG01000230.1 GCF_001280125.1 Streptomyces sp. NRRL F-6492 | reverse complement strand
CCCCCGCCTCCCCCCTCCTCCTCGCCCTCGGCGGCTACGCCGCCACCCGCGTGGTCGGCCTCGTCGTCCTCGCGGTCGCCGCCGCCGCGACCGGCGAGGACGGGCTGCACCGGCTCAAGGGACGCTGGGACTCCGTCTGGTACGTACGGATCGCCGAGCACGGCTACGGGTACGAGACCGTCCTCCCCGACGGGGACGTCCACTCCGACCTGGCCTTCTTCCCGCTCCTCCCGGCCCTGGAGCGCGGTCTGTCCGCCGTCCTGCCCCTCGACGCGGCCGGCGCCGGGCTCCTGGTCTCCTGGGCCGCCGGGCTCGCCGCCGCCTGGGGCGTCTTCCGGTGCGGCGCCCACGCCTTCGGGCCGAGGACCGGGGTCCTGCTCGCCGTCCTGTGGGGCGTGTACCCGACCGCGTTCGTCCAGTCCATGGCGTACACGGAGACCCTCTTCACCGCGTTCGCCGCCTGGTCCCTGTACGCGGTCCTGCGCGGCCGCTGGATCCTCGCCGGTCTCCTCTGCGTCGCCGCCGGCCTCACCCGCCCCTCCGCCGTCGCCCTGATCGCCGCGCTCGGGACCACGGCCCTCGCCGCCCTCGTACGGGACCGCCGACTGCCCCCGCGGACGCTGGCGGGCGTGCTGATCGCGCCCCTGGGCTGGCTGGGGTACGTCGTGTACGTCGGCGTCCGCGAGGGCGGCCCCACCGCCTACTTCGAGGTCCAGGCCGCCTGGGGCAACTCCATCGACGGCGGCCTCGCGCTCGCCCGGTTCGTCGCGGGCCTGCCCTGGCCCGCCGCCCTCGGCCTGACCGCCGCCCTGGCCCTGCTCGGCTGGCTCGTCGCCCTCTGCGTACGGCAGCGACAACCCCTGCCCCTGCTCCTCTACACGCTCGGCGTCGTCCTCGTCTCCCTCGTCGGCGCCGCCTACTTCGGCTCCCGGCCGCGCCTGATGATGCCCGCGTTCGGACTGCTGCTCCCGCCCGCCGCCGCCCTCGCGCGGCTCCGGACCCGCACGGCCGTCCCGGTCCTGGCCGGACTCGCCCTCGCCTCCGCCGCGTACGGGGCCTTCACCCTCCTGGGGCCGGGTCCCCCGTAGCACCGGTCTCCACGCGCACGCGTGCCCCCGGCCGCACCCCCCACCCCGCCATCGCGCCCGCCTCCGCCTCCAGGACGTGCCGGCCGCGCGGCCGGACCATGCCCAGCCGCCCCGGCCGCATCGTGACCACGGACAGGACCCGGAACGAGCGGTCCAGGTACGCCACGTCGATCGGGAACCGCATCCCGAAGGTGTGCACGCTGTTCGTCCGGACGATCAGCAGCGCCCCCGCGACCCCGTCCCGCCCGAGCAGCCCCCGCCGCCGCGCCCGGTACGACGCCGCCACCTCCAGCGGGACCCCCGGGCCCTCCGGCACCGCCAGCGTCCCCGTCCCGTCCGCCCATTTCCCCATGCGCCAGACCGTAGCCCCACCCCCTAGGGCGTGTGTCGAAAGTCCCGTCTGCCCGGCGGCGCCCGGCACGCACGCCCTAGGGTCTCCTCCGTGAACGTCCTGCTGATCGCCGTCGCCGCCCTGTGGGGGGCCGCCGCCGGGCTGCTCGTCCCGCGCGCCGCCCACCGGCTCGCCGTGCAGCCGGAGGAGCCCTGGCGGGACCGCTGCCCCGCCGGGCACGTGCTCGTGGGCCCCGCGCGCGGCTGGCTCGGCGGGCCCGGCCGGGGGGAGTGCGCGACCGCCGCCCCGGTCGCGGCCCCGCTGCTCACCGCCCTGGTCTGCGCCGCCCTCGCCGCCGCGACCGGCACGCCCCGGCCCGAGCTGGCGGTCTGGCTGCTCGCCGCCCCCTTCGCCGTCCTCCTCGCCTGCGTCGACGCCCGCGTCCACCGGCTGCCGGACGGACTGACCCTGCCGCTCGCCGCCGCCCTGCCGCTGCTCCTGGGGGCCGCCGCCCTCCTGCCGTACGACGCCGGTTCCTGGCTCCACGCGCTGCTCGGCGCGCTCGCCCTCGGCGGCGGCTACCTGGTGCTGTTCCTGGTCAACCCGAGCGGCCTCGGCTTCGGCGACGTGAAACTGGCGCTCCCGCTGGGCGCGGCCCTCGGCTGGTACGGCTGGGGGATCCTCTTCGCCGGGGCGTTCGCGGGCTTCCTGTTCGGCGCGGCGTACGGCCTCGGCCTGGTCCTGCTGCGGCGGGCCGGCCGCTCCTCGGCGATCCCCTTCGGGCCCTTCATGCTCGCGGGCGGGCTGCTCGGCCTGCTCCTCGGCGCGTTCACCGCCGTCCCCTGAGGGGGTCTCCCGGAGCCGTCCCCGGAAGGCCCCGGAACCCTCCTCCGGAGCCCTCCGCGTCAACCTCGCGCCCCCGCCCCCCGGTCCCCCCTGAGAGGGACGGAACTCCGCCGCCACGCCGGGGCGTAAACCCGCCACAGGGCCCCACAGCCCTTGTCCCGCAAGGGATCCGGGGGATTGCGTGCGGGACTTCGGGCGGAGGTGGCGCGCGCGACGACTAACGAAGGGTTATGGTGGAAACCCCCCCTCGGGCCGGTCCGTATCCCCCCCACGGACCGGCCCGTTTTTCTTGCCCCGACCCGGGGCGGGGGCGTCAGCCCCGGCCGGCCCAGATGTTCGCGCCCGCCGTGTCGACCGCGAACGAGTCGATCTCCGTCAGCTCCTCGTCGGTCAGGGGAGCGCCGCCGAGCGCGGCCACGTTCTCCTCCAGCTGGGCGACGCTGGACGCGCCGATCAGCGCCGAGGTCATCCGCGGGTCCCGCAGCACCCACGACAGCGCCAGCTGCGCCAGGGACTGGCCGCGCCGCTCCGCGATGTCCGCGAGGCCGCGCAGGCGCCGCAGCACCTCGTCGGAGAGCAGGTTCGGGTCGAGGGACTTGCCCTGGGTGGCCCGCGAGCCCTCCGGGACGCCCTTCAGGTACTTGTTGGTGAGCAGGCCCTGCGCCAGCGGCACGAAGGAGATGCAGCCCATGCCGGCCGCCTCCAGGGTGTCGAGGAGGCCGTCCTCCTCGGTCCAGCGGTTGATCATCGAGTACGAGGGCTGGTGGATCAGGGCCGGGACGCCCAGCTCCCTCAGGATCCGCGCGGCCTCGGCGGTCTGCTCGGCGGTGTAGGAGGAGACGCCGACGTACAGCGCCTTGCCCTGCTGGACGGCGGAGGCCAGGGCCCCCATCGTCTCCTCCAGCGGGGTCTCCGGGTCGAAGCGGTGCGAGTAGAAGATGTCGACGTGGTCGAGGCCCATGCGGTCCAGGGAGGCGTCGAGCGAGGACAGCAGGTACTTGCGGGAGCCCCACTCGCCGTACGGCCCGGGGTGCATCAGGTAGCCGGCCTTGGTCGAGACGACCAGTTCGTCGCGGTACGGGGCGAAGTCCTGGGCGAGGAGCTTGCCGAAGTTCAGCTCGGCCGAGCCGGGCGGCGGCCCGTAGTTGTTCGCCAGGTCGAAGTGGGTGACGCCCAGGTCGAAGGCGCGGCGCAGGATCGCGCGCTGGGAGTCCAGGGAGCGGTCGTCGCCGAAGTTGTGCCAGAGGCCGAGCGAGACCGCCGGGAGCTTGAGGCCGCTGCGGCCCGTGCGGCGGTACTCCATGGTGTCGTAACGGTCCGCGGAAGCGCGGTACGGGGAGGAATCAGTCACGTATCTCTGCTTATCACGGACTTGTGACCGTCCCGGGCTGGGAGCCCGCGGCCCCCGCGCAGTAGTGTGGCGCCTGCGGACCGCCGATGCCTGGGGGTCCGTCGCTGCACAGAGGGGTAAAGAACGGTGAACCTGCGCGACCTGGTGTACGGGCTCTACGCACGCCGGGTGGAGGGCCGTCTCGACCACGCCCAGGTGCCCAAGCACATCGGGGTCATCCTCGACGGGAACCGGCGCTGGGCCAAGGCATCCGGCGGGACCCCCGAGCAGGGACACAAGGCCGGCGCGGACAAGATCCAGGAGCTGCTCGGCTGGTGCGCCGAGACCGACGTCGAGGTCGTCACGCTCTGGATGCTCTCCACGGACAACCTGAACCGGCCCGAGGAGCAGCTCGTCCCGCTGCTCGGCATCATCGAGAACGCCGTGCGCGCGCTGGCCGCCGACGGCCGCTGGCGGGTCCACCACGCCGGCACGATGGACCTGCTGCCCGCCCGCACCCAGTCCGTCCTGAAGGAGGCCCAGGAGGCCACCCGGGACAACACGGGGATACTCGTGAACGTCGCCGTGGGCTACGGCGGCCGCCAGGAGATCGCCGACGCGGTCCGCTCGCTGCTCCTGGAGCACGCCGAGCGGGGCACGAGCTTCGAGGAGCTCGCCGAGATCGTCGACGTCGAGCACATCTCCGAGCACCTCTACACGCGCGGCCAGCCCGACCCGGACCTGGTGATCCGCACCAGCGGCGAGCAGCGGCTCTCCGGGTTCATGCTGTGGCAGAGCGCCCACTCCGAGTACTACTTCTGCGAGGTCCACTGGCCGGCCTTCCGCAAGGTCGACTTCCTGCGGGCGCTGCGCGACTACGCCGCCCGGCACCGGCGCTACGGGACCTGATCCCCCGGAGGGAAGGCCCGGGGGACCCGGCCGGAACCGATCACCTCGTGTTCACGAACACGTCGTCATATGCCATGGCATGGCGGGGCTCGTTCGAGGGCATATCCCTGGTGAAGTGAGCGGCACGGAGTCCGCCACCCGGGAGGCCCCTTGCACCAGGACGACCGTGCGGGACACGCACGGGAGAAGCGGAGGGCCGTGGTTCGGCCCGCGCATCGTGGCCTGAACCCGGTCCCATCCCGCAGCGACACCGGTTCCGTCGCGCCCCGACCTCGCAAGGGTCTTCAGAGGGGGTCTGTCCTTCCGTGGTGACCAGCACGAAGCGCCGCCTTTCCGACCGGCGCACCTATGTTCTCGACACCAGCGTCCTGCTGGCCGACCCCAACGCCGTGTCCCGCTTCGAGGAGCACGAGGTCGTGCTCCCGATCGTCGTGGTCACGGAGCTGGAGGCCAAGCGGCACCATCCGGAGCTCGGCTACTTCGCCCGGCAGGCCCTGCGCCTGCTCGACGACTTCCGGGTCCGGTACGGACGCCTCGACGCCCCGCTCCCCATCGGGGACCTGGGCGGCACCCTGCGTGTCGAACTCAACCATTCCGACCCCGGCGTCCTGCCCGCCGGCTACCGGTTGGGGGACAACGACTCACGGATCCTCGCGGTCGCGCGCAACCTCCAGGCCGAGGGGTACGACGTCACGGTCGTCTCCAAGGACCTGCCGCTGCGCATCAAGGCCTCCTCGGTCGGGCTCCTCGCCGAGGAGTACCGGGCCGAGCTCGCCATCACGGACGCCAACGGCTGGACCGGGATGTCCGAGCTCGGACTCTCCGCCGACCAGGTCGACCTGCTCTACGACCAGGAGACGCTGTACGTCCCGGAGGCCGCCGAGCTCCCGGTCCACACGGGCCTGGTGCTCCAGTCCGAGCGCGGCAAGGCCCTCGGCCGGGTCACCGCCGAGGGGAACGTGCGGCTCGTCAGGGGCGACCGGGAGGCCTTCGGGCTGCGCGGCCGCAGCGCCGAGCAGCGGATCGCGCTCGACCTGCTCCTCGACCCGGACGTCGGCATCATCTCCATGGGCGGCCGGGCCGGCACCGGCAAGTCCGCGCTCGCGCTCTGCGCGGGCCTGGAGGCGGTCCTGGAGCGCCGTCAGCACCAGAAGGTGATGGTCTTCCGTCCGCTGTACGCGGTCGGCGGCCAGGAGCTCGGCTACCTGCCGGGCAGCGAGGCCGAGAAGATGAGCCCGTGGGCGCAGGCCGTCTTCGACACGCTGTCCTCGGTCGCGAGCCGCGAGGTCGTCGAGGAGGTGCTCGGCCGGGGGATGCTGGAGGTCCTGCCGCTCACCCACATCCGGGGCCGCTCCCTCCACGACGCCTTCGTCATCGTGGACGAGGCCCAGTCCCTGGAGCGGAACGTCCTGTTGACCGTTCTGTCCCGGATCGGGGCGAATTCGCGGGTCGTGCTCACCCATGACGTCGCCCAGCGCGACAACCTCCGGGTGGGCCGGTACGACGGAGTCGTCGCCGTCATCGAGAAACTGAAGGGGCATCCGCTCTTCGCGCACGTCACCCTCACCCGATCCGAGCGCTCCCCGATCGCCGCGCTGGTGACGGAGATGCTGGAGGACGTTCAGATCTGACCGTTTCGTACCTTTCTGTACAGGTACGGAAGTTGACGCCGCCCGGCGAAGCGCAGGAGCTTAGCCGGGCGGCGTCGTCATGTCCGCCACATCCGCCAAAACACCTGCCCCTTTCGCGATGTGAGCTTTCACACGCAACACAGAATTGCCTTGCGGCGTCACCGTCCGGCAGAGTCTTGCTTCCGTCAGGCCCCCGCATACGGCACCCGTGCACCCTTCGGGGAGCGCACCGCACAACTCAACAGCCGTCCGCCGTATGCCGCCCACAGCACCACGGGCCCGTGTCTCCTGTGACCCCGTACGTCGGAGACCAGTGTCAGGGGCAAGATTTCGCCCCTGTGGTCACCTGTCCGGGCGATGCTGGAAGGAAACCGTGTGAGCCGGATCTCGGTCCGGGGATTCGCGGTGGCTTCGGCCACTGCGGTCACCACCGTCGGCGCCGTCGTCGGCGTCGCCTCGGGCAACGCCGCGCAGCCCGCTGAGGACAACTTCGAGGCTGCCGCCGCCGACACCACGCTGCTCGCGGACATTCCCGCGGGCGAGCAGGCACAGGTGCAGGTCTCGTCCCTCGCGGAGCAGGCCTCCGTCCAGGCCGCCGCGGCCGACTCGGCCGCGAAGAAGTCCGCCGAGGAGGCGGCCCGCATCCGCGCCGCCAAGGACGCCGAGGCCAAGAAGGACGCGGCCGACAAGGCCGCCGCCGCCGAGGCCGAGGCGAAGGCCAAGGCGGAGAAGGAGCGCAAGGCGAAGGAGGAGGCCGAGCGCGCCAGCCGTTCCTCGACCCGGGACATCTCGTCCTTCGCCGCCCAGGGCTCCTACACCATCGCCGAGGTCAAGGCGATCGCCCGCCAGATCGTGCCGGCCTCGCAGTTCCAGTGCTTCAGCAACATCGTGGACCACGAGTCCAGCTGGAACTACCGCGCGTCCAACCCGTCCTCGGGCGCCTACGGTCTCGTCCAGGCACTGCCGGGCACCAAGATGAGCTCGGCCGGCGCCGACTGGCAGACCAACCCGGCCACCCAGATCAAGTGGGGCCTCAACTACATGGACAGCCGCTACGGCAGCCCGTGCGGTGCCTGGTCCTTCTGGCAGGCCAACCGCTGGTACTAGTACCGGCCTCTCGACCCCGGGAAGCCCCTCGCCGTCCCATCGGTGAGGGGCTTCCCGCGTACGGGCGTGTAGGTTCGGGGATCCAGGGGCACCCGGGGAGTCACCGGTAAAAGCGGGTGGGGGAAGAGGGAAGAACATGTCGAGAGTGCCAGGGTGGCTGAACCGACTGGGCGAGGGGCTGAGCCGCGCGGGCCGACGACTCGACGAGCGCAGGGCCGAGGCGGCACGGGACGACGAGTTCGACCTGCCGTACGGGAGGCCCGCCGACCGCCCCCGCGCGGCCGCTACCGCACGGCCCGGGGGCGACCGGGACACCGCCGCGCCGGGCCCGGAGGACACCGGCGACGACGCGTCCGGCCTCTCCGTCCCCGCGCCCCCCTCCTACGCCCCGGCCGTCGCCGCCCGTCCCGACCCCTCCGCCGCCATTCCCTGGGGCATGCGCGTGGCCGCCGAGGCGAGTTGGCGCCTGCTCGTCTTCGCCGGGACGGTCTGGGTCCTGATGAAGGTGATCAGCTCCGTACAGCTGGTCGTCCTCGCGTTCGTCGCCGCGCTCCTCGTCACCGCCCTGCTCCAGCCCACCGTGGCCATGCTGCGCCGCAGGGGCCTGCCCCGCGGACTCGCCACCGCCGTCACCGCCGTCTCCGGCTTCGTCGTGATGGGCCTGGTCGGCTGGTTCGTGGTCTGGCAGGTCATGGACAACATCGACAACCTGTCCAACCAGGTCAAGGGCGGCATCGAGGAGCTCAAGTACTGGCTCCTCAACAGCCCCTTCCACGTGACCGAGCAGCAGATCAACGGCATCGCCAAGAACCTCAGCGACTCCGTCGGCACCAACGCCGAGCAGATCACCCAGGTCGGCCTCCAGGGCGTCACGGTCGTCGTCGAGACGATGACCGGCATCCTCCTCGCCATGTTCTCGACGCTCTTCCTGCTGTACGACGGGAAGAAGGTCTGGGAGTGGACGCTCAAGCTGGTGCCCGCCCAGGCCCGCCCGGGCGTCGCCGGCGCCGGGCCGCGCGCCTGGCGCACCCTCACCGCCTACGTGCGGGGCACGGTCCTCGTCGCCCTCATCGACGCCGTCTTCATCGGCATCGGCCTCTACTTCCTCGACGTGCCGATGGCCGTGCCGCTCGCCGTCTTCATCTTCCTCTTCGCCTTCATCCCGCTGGTCGGCGCCGTGGTCTCCGGAGCCCTCGCGGTCGTCGTCGCCCTCGTCACCAACGGGGTGTTCACCGCCCTCATGGTGCTCGTCGTCGTCCTCGCCGTGCAGCAGATCGAGGGCCACGTTCTCCAGCCGTTCATCCTGGGCCGCGCGGTGCGGGTCCACCCGCTGGCCGTCGTCCTCGCGGTCGCCGCCGGCGGCCTGACCGCCGGCATCGGCGGCGCCGTCGCCGCCGTCCCGCTGGTCGCCGTCACCAACACGGCGGTCGGCTACCTGCGCGCGTACAGCACCGAGCAGGCCCTGCGCAGCACACCGGAGCCGCGCGGGGCGACCGCGTACGAAGTGGCCCCGACGCCGGCCCCCGGCTCGGCGCGGGGCAAGGGGGAGGACACGTGATATCGGAACCCGAGCTGGTGGGCGGTGCGGGCTTCGAGAGACCCGAGGTGCTCACCGAGGCCCCGCCGCCCCGCCCGCCCCGCGCCCGCCGCCCCTGGCTGTGGGCGCTCGGCGGCGCGGTGGCGGCCTCGGCGGTCTGGGGCGGCGGGCTCTACGCGTACGGGCGGGAGGAGCCGGCCGGGGTGGACCTCAAGGGGTACCGGCAGGTGGAGGACCTCTGCGAGGTGGCGCGCCTCGAAGCGCTCACCGACGCCCTGGGCAAGCGGCGGGACAACGGTTCGTCCCCCACGGTGGACGAACCGGCGATCGGTGAGATGTCGTGCACGGTCGGCTTCGGCCCGGAGGGGGGCGAGCAGAGCGTCGGCATCACGTACACCCTGCACAAGATGGTCGACCCGGGACCGGAGTTCGAGGCGCGGGCACAGCAGTTCGGCCTCCTGAAGAAGGTCGACGGCATCGGTGAGCAGGCCTTCTTCGACGACATGGAGAAGGAGGGGGGCCGGCTCCGGGTCCTCGACGGCCCGGCCGAGTTCCAGATCGACATCGTCAGCCAGGACTACATGCTGAACGGGGAGGAGATCACGTCGGGAACGCGGGCCGACCTCTCCGGGATCGACGTCCCGATGACCCAGGACCTGCTGGCCCTGATGGCCGCGCTCAAGAAGTGACGGAAGGGCCCCGGAGCGGGAGGCTCCGGGGCCCTTCTCGTACGGCTCGCGGTCAGGCCTGCTCGGCCAGGACCGCTTCCGCGTCGAGGGTGACGCCGACCGCCTGGATCACGGCGGCGATCTTCACGGCCTCCTGGATGGTGGCGCGGTCGAGACCGGCCTGGCGCAGGACCTGCTCGTGCGAGTCCAGGCACTGGCCGCAGCCGTTGATCGCGGAGACGGCCAGCGACCACAGCTCGAAGTCGACCTTCTCCACGCCCGGGTTGCCGATGACGTTCATCCGCAGACCGGCGCGCAGCGTCCCGTACTCGGGGTCCGACAGCAGGTGCCGGGTCCGGTAGAAGACGTTGTTCATCGCCATGATCGCGGCGGCGGACTTGGCGGCCTGGTACGCCTCGGGCTTCAGGTTCTCCCGGGCCTCCGGCTCCAGCTCCTTGAGCACCTTCGGCGAGCGCGAGGCGATCGCGCAGGCCAGCACGGTGCCCCACAGCTGCTGCTGCGGGAGGTCGCTGTTGCCGATGACCGAGCCCAGGTTGAGCTTCAGGTCCTTGGCGAAGTCCGGTATGGCGGCCTTGAGTTCATCGAGAGCCATGTCGGATCACTCGCCCGAGAGGAGCTTGACCGGGTCGAGCGTGGTCTCGCCCTTGCTCCAGTTGCACGGGCACAGCTCGTCGGTCTGCAGGGCGTCCAGGACCCGCAGGACCTCCTTGGGGTTACGGCCGACGGAGCCGGCGGTCACCATGGTGAACTGGATCTCGTTGTTCGGGTCCACGATGAAGACGGCGCGCTGGGCGAAGCCGTCCTCGCCCTCGACGCCGCAGTCCCGCATCAGGTCGTGCTTGGAGTCCGCGAGCATCGGGAAGGGCAGGTCGCGCAGGTCCTCGTGGTCCTTGCGCCAGGCGTGGTGCACGAACTCGGAGTCGCCGGAGACGCCGAGGATCTGGGCGTCGCGGTCCGCGAACTCGTCGTTCAGCTTGCCGAACGCGGCGATCTCGGTCGGGCAGACGAAGGTGAAGTCCTTCGGCCAGAAGAACACCACGCGCCACTTGCCCTCGTAGGACTTGTGGTCGATCTGCTCGAACTCCTTGCCGCTCTCCAGCGACACGCAGGCGGTCAGGTCGTAGGTGGGGAACTGGTCACCGACAGTGAGCACGCGCTCTCCTTGCAGTGGGGAAGCGCCCCTTTTGAGGGGCTTCCTTGGGGGTTGGACGGATCACCAGCATGGCACGGAGTGCATTGATCAGGGAAATAGCTAGAGTGGGTCGTGTTGATCGAAGGTGGTTATCAGTGGCATCCCCGTACAGCCCCCCGCACGGCCCGCACCGCACCAAGCAGCCGAGCCTCTCCCAGCTCAGAGCGTTCGCGGCGGTCGCCGAGCATCTGCACTTCCGTGACGCGGCGGCCGCCATCGGCATGAGCCAGCCCGCGCTCTCGGGCGCGGTTTCGGCTCTCGAAGAGGCACTCGGTGTCCAGCTCCTCGAGCGTACGACGCGGAAGGTGCTGCTCTCGCCCGCCGGGGAGCGGCTCGCGGTGCGCGCGCGGACGGTCCTCGACGCGGTGGCCGGGCTGATGGAGGAGGCGGAGGCGGCCCGGGCGCCGTTCACCGGGGCGCTGCGGCTCGGGGTGATCCCGACCGTCGCCCCCTATCTGCTGCCCACCGTCCTGCGCCTGGTCCACCGGCGCTACCCGGAGCTCGACCTCCAGGTCCACGAGGAGCAGACCTCCTCGCTCCTGGAGGGGCTCGCGGCCGGACGGCTCGACCTGCTGCTCCTCGCCGTACCGCTCGGGGTGCCCGGCGTCACCGAACTGCCCCTCTTCGACGAGGACTTCGTCCTGGTCACCCCCGCCGGGCACCCGCTGGCCGGACGGGACGACATCCCGCGCGAGGACCTGAGGGAGCTGCGGCTGCTGCTCCTGGACGAGGGGCACTGCCTGCGCGACCAGGCCCTCGACATCTGCCGCGAGGCCGGGCGCCCGGACGGCGCCGAGGTCACCACCACCGCGGCCGGCCTCGCCACCCTGGTCCAGCTCGTCGCCGGGGGGCTCGGCGTGACCCTGCTGCCGCGCACCGCCGTCACGGTCGAGACCGCCCGCAACACCGCCCTGTGGACCGGCCTCTTCGCCGAACCGGCCCCCTCCCGGCGGATCGCCCTCGCGATGCGGACGGGCGCGGCCCGGCAGGCCGAGTTCCAGGAGCTGGCGCAGGCGCTGCGGGAGGCGATGAGGGGGCTGCCGGTACGGGTGGTGGGCGGCGGTTCCTGAGGCCCCCCGGCGCCAGGAACCGCCACCCGCATCCGTACGCGCGGTCGACGGGTCACTCCGTGCGCAGTCCGTCCGCGCGCATCAGCCGCCACAGGGCCGGCATGCTCAGCAGCGTCACCACCGCGATCAGGGCGGCGCCGATGCCGACGACGGGCAGGAACACCCACCAGTCCTGGACCCGCTGTCCGCCCATCTCCAGCAGGACCACCCCGAGCGCGAGCCCGCCCGCCACGGCGAGGGCCAGGCCGAGGGCGATCGGCACCGCCGTCTGCCACAGCACCGACCAGCACAGGGTGGAGCGCCGGGTGCCGAAGGCGACGAGCGAGGAGAGCAGCCGCTTGCGGTCCCTGAGCTGCTCCAGGGTCGTCACCAGGAGCGAGGCCGCCACCAGGAGCATCGTCAGGGTGGAGCCGACGAGGATGCCGGTGCGGACGCTGGAGAAGGCCGCGTCGCGCTCGGTGTCCTTCAGGTCCTTCACCCAGGCGGTCGGGTCGACCGCCGCCGCCGTGTTCCGCGCGTGCTCGGCGGCGTCGGGCACGGCCGGGTCGAGCCGGATCGTGCTCTGCGCGTAGGGCGCGTCGAGCAGGGCGGAGTCGATCGCCGACGGGGTGACGAGGACGCCGTACCGGTACATGCCCGTCGGGTCGGGGCGGGAGTCCACGACCTTCGCGCCCTCGGGGATCTCCCACCGCGGCGGCGGGGTGTCCGCGGGCCGCTTCCGCTCGCCCTCCGGCGGGTGCGGGTCGCGCAGGGCGACCGTGGCGCCCGGCCGCGCGACCGCGGTGATCCGCGCGTCGTCCGGGGCGCCCTGCGCGCCGTGCGCGAGGGCGACGAAGACGTCGCCGTCCCGGCAGGAGGGCAGGTCGGCGAACTCCCGCAGGGAGGAGCAGTCGCCGACCCTGACCGAGGCCGACGGGGCGAAGTCCTTGCCCTCCTCCGGCGGGCCGGGCCGCCACGCGTTCGACTCGATGACCGACAGCGCCTCGGCGACGCCCTCGGTCCGCGCGAAGCGGGCGGTGATGTCGCGGGCCTCGGCGGCGGTCCTGCCCCGGAAGCCGACGGCGATCTGGCTGCGGGACGAGTCCTCGCCGGTCGGCAGCGTGAAGTCCTTCTCCATCGCCTGGAAGAGCATCTGGAGCGCGATGGCGCCGGTGGCCGCGACGACGATGCCGCTGACCGCGCGGGCCGCCGTGCCGCTGCTCAACTGGAGCCTGCGGACGGCGAGCTGCCAGGCCACCGGGCCCGCGTGCAGCCGCTTCACCCCGGCCTCGACCAGCCATGGGAGCAGCGTGGTCAGACCGATCAGGAAGAGGACGGTGCCGGCCACGACGGGCACGGTGTCGATGCTGGTCCGGGTGACCTCGACCCGGCCCATGAGCGGGGCGAGCAGGGCGGCGCCGGCCGCGAGGACCAGCAGCCGCCACCACAGCCGGCGGCGGCGCGGCACGGAGGCCCGGACGACGCCGAGCGGCTCGATCGCCACCCCGCGCAGCGCGGCGAGGGTGACCGCGACCGAGGCGACCGGGACGGTCACGAGGGCGAGGGCGGCGAGGGCGGGCATCGGCACGACGTCGGAGGGGAAGGCGTTGACGTCCCAGAGGGTGAAGGACCCGGCGAACCGCCGGGCGGCCGCGAAGAGTCCGGCGCCGACCAGGAGGCCGAGGAGCGCGTCCGCGAGGGACTCGCCGGCCGCGATCCGCCGGGTCGTGGGGACGTCCGCGCCGACCAGCCGGAGCGCCGCGAGCCGCCGGTCGCGCTGCTCGCCGCCGAAGCGGACGGCGGTCGCGACGAAGACGAGCACGGGCAGCAGCAGGACGACGCAGGCGACGACCACGAGGAGGATCAGGAAGGCGTTCATCGGCTCCTCGGGCACCGACCAGCCGAAGCGCCGGCCGCGCCCGTCGAAGTTGTCGGTGTCGAGGAAGCCGACGTGGGCGACGTAGCGCAGGTCGGACGGCCCGATGAGCCCGTCCTCGCCGAGGGTTCCGACCGTCTTGTAGGGGAGCCGTTCCTTGAGCAGGGCGCCCTCGGGGGAGTCCAGCAGGTCGCGGAGCGCGGGGGAGACCAGCATCTCGCCGAGCCGGGGGAACGCGGTCGCGCCCGGGGGGACCGGGGGCGCGTCGCCCTCGGGGCGCAGCAGCAGCCCGGAGACGGCGGCGTCCCGGTGGGCGGTGACCCGGGTGAGGTGGAGAAAGGTGTCGGGCCCGGGGGCGCTGACCTCCCGGCTCCCGTCGACGGCGCGGACCGCCTCGCGCACCTCCCGCTGGAAGAGCATGTTCGGCAGGGAGGCGGCGAGCAGCAGCAGGGCCACGCCGAAGCCGACGCCGGTCGCGGTCAGCAGGGTGCGCAGCAGGCCGGGGCGGCCGCCGGTGACGGCGAACCGGGCGCCGAGACCCAGGTCGCGCGTCCAGACGCGGAGCTTCACGCGGCCCGCTCCGCGTCCCGCACGCGGCCGTCGCGGACGACGATCTCGCGGTCCGAGTAGGCGGCGACCCTGGCCTCGTGGGTGACGAGGACGACGGCGGCGCCGGTGTCCCGGGAGGCCTCGGTGAGCAGGCTCATGACCCGTTCGCCGTTGAGGGAGTCGAGGGCGCCGGTCGGCTCGTCGGCGAAGATCACCCGGGGGGCGGTGACGAGCGCGCGGGCGACGGCGACGCGCTGGCCCTGGCCGCCGGATATCTCGCCGGGGCGCTTGGCCGCGACCGTGTCGACCTCCAGGCGGGCGAGCCATTCGACGGCCCGGGCCTCGGCGGCCTTCCGCTTCTCGCCGTCGAGGCGCAGCGGGAGGGCCACGTTCTCCACGCAGGTCAGCTCGGGGACGAGCTGGCCGAACTGGAAGACGAAGCCGAAGTCGGTGCGGCGCAGGGAGCTGCGTTCGCGGTCGGAGAGGGCGGTGAGCTCGCGCCCGTCGTAGGTGATGGTGCCGGCGTCGGGGCGCACGATCCCGGCCAGGCAGTGCAGCAGCGTGGACTTGCCGGAGCCGGAGGGGCCCATGACGGCGACGACCTCGCCGGCCCGCAGGGAGAAGTCGGCGCCCGCGAGCGCCGGGGTCGGCCCGTAGGCCTTGTCGAGGCCGGTGGCCACGAGGAGCGGTGCGGAGGTCATCGGGAGGCCCTCTTTCCCCCGTGTCCCGGGAGGCGCGCGGTCATCGGCGGACCTCCTCGGCGAGCCGGTCGAGCCGGGCGGCGGTCAGTTCCAGCCAGCGCAGGTCCGCCTCCAGGTGGAAGAGGGCGTGGTCGCAGATGAGCTGGTCGGCGAGGTCGCCGTCCTTCTTGCGCCGGGTGAGCTCGCGCATCAGGCGCAGGTGCTCGGAGCGCTGGGCGTCCAGGATCCCCTCGGCCCCGCGGCCGGTCAGCAGGGCCAGGACGACCTTGGTGTAGAGCGTGGACTGGAGGTACGGCTCCGGCTTCTCGGGGGTGGCGAGCCACTGGGCGACATCGGTGACGCCGGCCTCGGTGACGGCGTACCGCTTCCGCTCGGGGCCGCCGCCCGCCTCGACGCCGTCGACGACCACGAGGCCGTTCTTCAGGAGCCGGGACATGGTCGAGTAGACCTGGCCGTAGTGGAGCGGCCGGTCGTGGCCGAATCTGTCGTCGAAGGCGCGCTTGAGGTCGTAGCCGTGGCGCGGGCCGGACTCCAGGAGCCCGAGGAGGGTGTGACCGATGGACATGCCGGTCACTGTACATGGTGTGTATACGCACGATGTATAGCGGAGCAACCGCAAGCGGAATGGTCCCTTCATGCAACCGTTCGACGTATTTGCGCGTCGGTTCCTCTGGGCGTGGGTGCTGATTCTCACGTCCTGAAAAGACGTGATCGGTCTCCTTTGTCCGTCCTGCCGGTGTTAGCTTGCTGAGCTGATCCGGTGCGCGCGGGCACACGCCGGAGCGCCGGGACACACGACGAGCGGAGCGACGGGACACATGGGCCGACCTGACACGGGCAAGGCGAAGAAGAGCGGCATACGCCGCCTCTTCTCCTGGAAGAAGCTCCTGGGCACCTTCTTCGTGTGCTGCCTGCTCGGCATGGGCGCCCTGTACGTGGTCTACCTCATGGTCCCGGTGCCGACGGCCAACGCCGAGGCGACGATGCAGAGCAACATCTACAAGTACGCCAACGGCAAGATCCTCGCCCGCACCGGCGAGATCAACCGCGAGATCGTCGGCCTCGACAAGATCCCCGAGAAGGTCCAGCAGGCGTTCGTCGCCGCCGAGAACAAGAGCTTCTACAAGGACAACGGCGTCGACATCAAGGGCACCACCCGCGCCGCCTGGTCCACCCTCACCGGCAAGGGCAAGCAGGGCGGCTCGACCATCACCCAGCAGTACGTCAAGAACTACTACCTGAGCCAGGACCAGACGGCGACCCGCAAGCTCAAGGAAATGGTCATCGCCATCAAGGTCGATGAGAACATGGACAAGAGCGAGATCCTCGCCGGGTACATGAACACCAGCTACTACGGGCGCAGCGCCTACGGCGTCCAGGCCGCCGCCCGCTCGTACTACGGCGTCGACGCCTCCCGGCTCACCACTGCCCAGGGCGCCTACCTCGCCTCCCTGCTCCAGGCGCCCAACCAGTACGACTGGACCTCCGCGAACGCCACCGGCCGCAAGCTCGTCGAGGAGCGCTGGAACTACGTCCTCGACAACATGGTCGAAGAGGGCTGGCTCCCGCCGTCCGAGCGCGCCGGCCTGAAGTTCCCCGTGCCGCAGAAGCCCAAGCCCCTCCCCGGCATGGAGGGCCAGACCGGCTACATCGTCGAGGCCGCCAACCAGGAGCTGATGCGCCAGGGCGTCAGCGAGGAGGACATCAAGGCCGGCGGCTGGACGATCACCCTCAACATCGACGAGAAGAAGCAGAAGGCCCTCGTCAAGGCCGTCGACGAGCAGCTGGAGGCCAAGCTCGACCGCAAGGGCGACGAGAAGCACGCCGTCGTCCAGGCCGGCGCCACCTCCGTCGACCCGAAGACCGGCGGGGTCGTCGCGATGTACGGCGGCGTCGGCGCCACCGAGCACTGGATCTCCAACGCGACCCGCCGCGACTACCAGCCCGCCTCCACCTTCAAGCCGCTCGTCCTGGCCTCCGCCGTCGAGAACCGCTCGAAGACGCAGGACGGACGGTACATAGGTCTCGGCACGATCTACGACGGCACCAGCGGGCGCGACGTCGTGGGCAGCGACATCCCCTTCAGCCCGGAGAACGAGGACGACCGGAGCTACGGCCCCGTCACCGTCCAGCGGGCCACCAACAGCTCGATCAACTCGGTCTACGCCCAGATGATCGTCGACGTCGGCGCCGACAAGGTGAAGAAGACCGCCCTGGCCCTCGGCATGAAGGACGGCAAGGACTTCCCCGAGGCCCCCGCCATCTCCCTCGGCGTCATGAACGCCTCGACCCTGGACATGGCCGGCGTCTACGCCACGCTCGACAACCACGGCAAGCGGGTCTCCCCGACCCTGGTGAAGTCCGCCCAGCACAGGGACCGCACGGTCCGGGGCGCGGACGCGGTCGGCGACCAGGTCATCACCCGCGAGGCCGCCGACACCGTCACCAAGGCCATGACCGGCGTCGTGCGCAGCGGCTCCGGCACCCGCGCCGCCGGCGACTACGCGGCCGCCGGCAAGACCGGCACCTCCGAGAACAACCGCTCCGCCTGGTTCGTCGGCTACACCCCCGAACTCGTCACCGCCGTCGCCCTCTTCGGCGAGGACGCCAAGGGCAACCAGGTCACCCTGACCAACACCATCAACCCGGGCCGCGCCAACGGCGGCCGGACGCCCGCGAAGATCTGGGGCGCCTACACGACCCGCGCCCTCGACGGCGGATCCGACGCGAAGTTCGACCTGGAGACCGACGGGACGGACGCGGTCGAGCCCGGCCCGGACCCCACCCCCACCACCGAGGCCCCCGAGGAGCCGACGGACGAGCCGACCACGGCCACGCCGGGCACCACGCCCCCGCCGACGAGCGACCCCGTCACCACCCCGCCGGCCCCGACGACCGACCCGGTCACCACCCCGCCGCCGCCCACCGAGGAGCCGACGACCCACGAGCCGTCCCCGCCGCCCTCGATCGACCCGCCCGACGGCGGCGGCGACACCGACCCCGGCGACGGCGACAGCGGCGGCGACACCGGCAAGCCCCACGACGGACTGCCGGTACGGCGGTGACGCGGCGCTGACGCCCGCACCGGCGCCGTGGAGACGCGCGGAAGGCCGGACCCCCTCGGGGGTCCGGCCTTCCGGCCGTCCGGGCACGGCCCGCTCAGGTGCGGCCCACTCAGGTACGGGTGGCCAGCTCGAACCAGACCACCTTGCCGCCCGAGAGCCGGGTCGCCCCCCAGCGCCGGGCCAGCCGGTTCACCAGGAAGAGCCCGCGCCCGCCCTCGTCGGTGTCCCGCGCCCGCCGCTGCCGGGGCAGCTGCGGGGAGTCGTCGCCGACCTCGCAGCGCAGCACGTCCGTACGGAGCAGCCGCAGGGTCACCGGCCGCTCCGCGTACCGCACGGCGTTCGTCACGACCTCGCTGATCAGCAGCTCCACCGAGTCCGTCAGGTCCTCCAGGTCCCAGCGGGCCAGCGCCCGCCGGGCGAGCCGCCGGGCCCGCCCCGGAGCCGCGTCCTCCGGATCCAGGAACCAGTACGCCACGTCGCTCGGCGCGATCCCGTCGAACCGGGCCGCCAGCAGCGCGATGTCGTCGTCCCGGTCGCCCGGCCCCAGCATGTCCAGGACGTCGTCGCAGAGCGCCTCCAGCGGCGGCGAGTGGTCCGGGCCCGTCAGCTGCGCGGTCGCCGCCAGGCGCTCCCGCAGCTGCTCGATCCCCGTCCACACGTCCCGCAGCCGCGACTCCACCAGACCGTCGGTGTACAGCAGCAGCGTGGCACCGGCCGGGGCGTCCAGCTCGACCGCCTCGAAGTCCACCCCGCCCACCCCGATCGGGGCGCCCGGCGGCACCCGCAGCACCTCCGCGCGCCCGCCCAGATGGAGCAGTATCGGCGGCGGATGGCCGGCGTTCGCCACCGTGATCCGGTGCGAGACCGGGTCGTACACCGCGTACAGGCAGGTGGCCATCCGGTTCTCGCCGAGCCGCTGCGCCTGCTCGTCCAGGTGGTGCAGGACCTCCTGCGGCGGCAGGTCGAGCCCGGCCAGGGTCTGCGCCGTGGTGCGCAGCTGGCCCATGATCGCCGCCGAGGTCATGGAGTGGCCCATGACGTCCCCGACGACCAGGGCGACCCTGCTGCCGGGCAGCGGGATCGCGTCGTACCAGTCGCCGCCCACCCGGGCCGTCTCGGCCGCCGGCAGATAGCGCGAGGCGAGCCTGACCCCGGTCGGCTGCGGCAGCGAGTCCGGCAGCATCGTCCGCTGGAGCTCGTCCGCGATGTACGCCTCCCGGCCGTACAGGACGGCCTTGTCGATGCCGAGCGCGGTGTGGGTGGCCAGCTGGGCCGCCACGAGCAGGTCGTTCGGCTCGAAGCCGGCCCGCTCGGAGCGCCGCAGGAACACGGCGGCGCCGATCACCCGGCGCCGGCCGCGCAGCGGAGCCAGTATCGCCCGCAGCCCGCCGGGCAGCGGACGGTCGGTGCCGAGCAGCTCGGTCAGCGCCTCCCGGGCGGCCGCGGAGTCGCCGAAGACCGGCCGCACCCCGCGCAGCACCTCGGCGAGCGCCCCTCCGGACCGCACCTCGCAGAGTTCGGCCGCGGGGGTCGGATCCGGATCGGGCACGAGGACGAGCTCCTCGGACTCCGGGTCCGTTAACCGCAGCCGGTCCGTCCGGCGCAGCCGCAGCACGAACGGCGCCACCGGGCGCTCGTCGCCCACCGGCAGCGGATCGCGCAGGTAGACCAGGATCTCGTCGGAGAAGGTGGGCACGGTCGCCCGGCACAGGCCGAGGACGATCTCGTCCAGGTCGATGCCGCGGGCGATCCGGCGGGTGGCCGCGCCGACGAACCGCAGCCGCTCGCCCTCCCGCCGCGCCGAGGTGCCCCCTCCGCCGCCGGACGGCTGCGGGGAGACGGCGACGGCCACGGCGCCGGAGCCGCCCGGGGCGCCGGCCCCGAGGGGCACCGCGGGCACGCCGGGCGCCGCCGGGGACTCCGTACCGGGGACCGCCGTCCCGCCCGGCTGGGCGGGTACGTCGGGCAGGCCGGCCGCCGCCTCCTGGCGGGGGCGCGCACGTTCCTGCGGCCGGGCAGCCAGGGGCTGCCGGCCTTCGTGGGAGGTGGGATGCTCCGTCACGCGTGGGATTCCGTCCGTCCGGGCCGGTGGTGCGATGCACTCGCTCTTCTCGCCGATGCCGCGCCTTCGGCGGGGATAAACCCCTCGTATGCAGCGGATGTGGACGCTCCGCCGGTCGCGGCGGCGACGGGGGTCGGAACACCCGGGCAGACGTCCGGCACTGCTCTCCCCCTCGTGGGTGACTGGCGGTCAGGTCCAGTGTGCTGTTGGGTCGCTGACGTACTGTTCGGTAGGTCCGACGTGCCGTCCGATCCGTGTCCGGCGTGCGGAGGACGATCCTACGTTTGGACCCCGGGGGTGCATCAAGGGTCTCACGGCCCGGTGCGGGCCGGGGTGCGGTCCCAGTCCGCCGGCAGTTCCGGAACCCGCCACGCCGGATCGGGCCGCCAGTGCTCCCAGCCGTCCGCGAACGGCGCCCCCCACGCCCGGATCCGCTCCACCGCCAGCCGCCCGGCGGCCCGCACCTCCGCCGCCTGCTCCGGGCCCATCAGACCGGACCGCTGGGCCTGCGCGAACTCGTCCTCGTCCCGCCACAACCAGCTGCGGTCGGGGTAGACGGAGATGTCGAGGAAGTGGTCCTCGGAGTCGAAGCCCCCGGACCAGCGGGTCCGGGGCTCCTCCAGGTTCACGTACCAGCTGCGGAAGCGCCAGCCGCGCTCCCAGAACAGCCACACCGACCACGGCTCGCCGGGCCGCGCCAGCTTCAGCACCCCGCTGCCGGCCCAGTGGGCCCGCTCGGTGGTGCGGGGAGCGGTGTAACGGGTGGCGAGCGGCTCGTCGTGGACGGGGGTGCCGTCGGCGAGCACGGGCCGGACGCACTCGGTGCCGGGCGCCATCCAGACCGCGAGCAGTTCGGGCGTGTCCCGGACGACCGTCACCGGCCGGCAGATGTGCACCGCGCCGGTGCCGTTGCCGCGGTAGCGCCAGAGGACGTGGTCCCCCGGCGCCCAGTGCTGGGAGCCGCCCGATCCTGTCATGCGCAGATCTTAGGGGGTGCCCCGCCGGCCGGGCCGGGCTCCCGGTGCCCGGTGCGCACGCTGATCCGGCCTGACCGGCGGGGCACCCCCCGGCGCGCTCCCACCGCCGCCGCGGCGCGGGTCACGGACGAGCCGGTGCGTACGGGATCACGGGTGCGTCATCCGCAGCACGTCCAGCGCCTCGTCCAGCTGCTCCACCGTGAGGTCGCCCCGCTCGACGTAGCCGGACTCCAGGACCACCTCGCGGATGGTCCTGCGCTCCGCGAGGGACTTCTTGGCGACCTTGGCGGCCTCCTCGTAGCCGATGTACTTGTTCAGCGGGGTGACCACGGACGGCGAGGACTCGGCGTACTCGCGGGCGCGCTCGGCGTTGGCCGTGATCCCGTCGACCGTGCGGTCCGCGAGCAGCCGGGACGCGTTGGCCAGAAGGCGTACGGATTCCAGCAGGTTCCTGGCCATCACCGGCAGCATCACGTTGAGCTCGAAGTTCCCGGCCGCGCCGGCCACCGCCACCGTGGTGTCGTTTCCGGTCACCTGCGCGGCGACCATCAGGACCGCCTCGGGGATCACCGGGTTCACCTTGCCCGGCATGATCGAGGAGCCGGGCTGGAGGTCGGGGAGGTTGATCTCGGCGAGGCCCGTGCGCGGCCCGCTGGCCATCCAGCGCAGGTCGTTGGAGATCTTGGTGAGGGAGACGGCGACGGTCCTGAGGTGCCCGGACGTCTCCACCAGGCCGTCGCGGGCGCCCTGCGCCTCGAAGTGGTCGCGGGCCTCGGTCAGCGGCAGTCCGGTGGTCCGGGCGACCTCCGCGATGACGGCCGCCGAGAAGCCGGCCGGGGTGTTGATGCCGGTGCCCACCGCCGTGCCGCCGAGGGGGAGTTCGGCGAGCCGGAGGAGCGCGCCGCGCAGCCGCTCGACCCCGTACCTCACCTGGGCCGCGTAGCCGCCGAACTCCTGGCCGAGGGTGACCGGGGTGGCGTCCATCAGGTGCGTGCGGCCCGACTTCACGACCTTCGCGAATTCGGCCGATTTTCGCTCCAGGGCGGCGGCCAGGTGCTCCAGGGCGGGGATCAGGTCGTGGGCGACGGCGCCGGTCGCCGCGATGTGGATGGAGGACGGGAAGACGTCGTTGGAGGACTGCGAGGCGTTCACGTGGTCGTTGGGGTGCACCTCCCGGCCCTCGGGCAGCCGCTCGGTGGCGAGGGTGGCGATCACCTCGTTGGTGTTCATGTTGGACGAGGTGCCCGAGCCGGTCTGGAAGACGTCGACGGGGAAGTGCTCGTCCCAGCGGCCCTCCGCGACCTCCTCCGCCGCCGAGGCGATCGCCTCCGCGCGGTCCGCGTCGATCACCCCGAGCCGGGCGTTGACCTTGGCGGCGGCGGCCTTGATCCGGGCCAGGGCCTCGATGTGGGCGCGCTCCAGGCGCTGGCCCGAGACCGGGAAGTTCTCCACCGCCCGCTGGGTCTGGGCCCGCCACTTGGCGTGCGCGGGGACCCGCACCTCGCCCATGGAGTCGTGCTCGATCCGGAAGTCCCCGGCCTTCTCGCTGTCGTTCATCCTCTTCAACCTCCCGCAAAAGTTGAGCACTTGTCTTGTTCGATGTATTCCCAAGGCGCGTACCGGCCAGTAAAAACCGTGGGTAACCCCACTTCCAGGAGGCGCAATGACGCGCACCAGGTACAGATTCCGCCGGCCCGTCGCAGCCGTCGCCACGGCCGCCGCGGTCCTCGGAACGATGATCGCGGCCGCCGCTCCCGCCGGCGCGGCCGACACGACCACGGCGACGGGCACGAGGGCCGTCGCCTCCGTGCCCCTGCCCCCCGCCCTGGAGGCCGTCCGGGCGGCCGAGGCCACCAGGATCTACGGAAGCCCCGAGGAGCGCCCGCTCGACCGGCGCAGGACCGGCTTGATCTCGCTCGGCGACAGCGAGATCTCCGGCGAGGGCGTCGGCACCTACGAACCCCCCACCAACGGTCCCACCAACTGGTGCCACCGCTCGCCCGACGCCGCCGTCCACCGCACCGGGATCCCCGCCGACCTCACGTTCAACGTCTCCTGCTCCGGCGCGTACAGCGGAAACATCAGGATCGGCGGCTCCCGGCAGTACGCCGACGAACTCGTCCAGAGCGACAGCCTCGCCGTCAAGGCCCGCAACACCCGGATCAAGATGGTCCTGCTCGTCGCCGGGGCCAACGACGACCTCCAGTTCGGCCCCGTCATGACCGACTGCGTCACCCGCTACCTGCTGAGCCAGGGCGCCTGCGAACCCAAGTACGCCCCCGGCTGGCAGTCCCGCGTCGACGGACTCGTCCCCAAGGTCGAGCAGACCGTCCGCGACCTCAGGACCGTCATGCGCGACGCCGGATACGCCGACGGCGACTACAAGCTCGTCCTCATGGGCTACCCGAGCCCGATCGGCCCCGACTTCCGCGACAACCCGAACTTCCCCGGCAAGCTGGTCTGCGGCGGCCTGGGCTACGACTCCGACACCGTCTGGGGGCGCGACACCGCCGTCCCCGCCTTCGAACGCGGCATGCGGAAGGCCGCCGCGTCCACCGGCGCCACCTACCTCGACAACTCCCGCCTCTTCCACGGCCACGAGGTCTGCACGGAGGACCCCTGGGCCCGGGGCCTCTACATCGACCTCTCCAAGCCCGGCCTCCCGGACGAGAACTCGGTCCGGCAGTCCTTCCACCCCAACGCGCGCGGGCACGCCGCCTTCGCGTCCTGCCTCACCCAGCTCTACGCCTCCGGCCTGCGCGAGGCGAGCTGCGCCGACGTGAACTCCACCGGAAGGCCCGCCCTCTTCCCGCTCGCCTGGGACGACGCCTACCGGCCCCTGAGGAACCAGGCGACCGGCGACTGCCTGGACGCCGACGCCGCCACCAGCGCCAACGGCACCCGGGTCCTCGGCTGGGACTGCCACGACGGCCGCAACCAGACCTGGTGGTACGACCCCGCCCGGCAGACCGTCCACACCGGCCTCACCCAGGACCGCTGCCTGGACGTGCCCGACCTCCAGTACCGCGCCGGCACGGGCCTGATCCTCTGGGACTGCCACGGCGGCGCCAACCAGAAGTTCGTCCGCGACGGCGCCACCCTCCGGCCCGCCGCCGCGACCGGCACGTGCCTCACCCAGGGCGCGGCGAAGGAGCAGATCAGGCTCCGGGCCTGCGACGGCTCCGCGAGCCAGAAGTTCGCGTAGCCCCTCGCCCGCGCGGAGCGCCGCGGCCCCCGTCCCGCACCGGACGGGGGCCACGGCTCAGCGCACCTTCAGGCTCGTGCGGGCCAGCTCGTACGCCGGGAGCATCGCGCGATGCTCCTCGGTGTCCGTCCCGGCGAGGTGGACGACGACCGTCCCCTCCGGGGTGGCGACGGCGAAGGCGCGCTCCTCCTTGTCCTCGTCGAGCAGCTCGCTCCGTACCGTGTAGGTCACCTCGACGGCGGGCGCGCCGCCCGCCGTCGTCTCCCGGTACGAGGCGCCGGAGCTCCCCCTCTCCGCCTTCACGAACCCTTCGAGGGCGGCCCGGGCCGGACCCCTCTCCGCCGTCCACACCCGCAGGAAGCCGAGGTGCCCGGCCGGCTTGGCGTCCACCTCGCAGCGGACGGTGGCCGGCCCCTGCCGCGTGAGCGCCGCGAACTCCGGGTCCTCCGGGTTCCTGACCGCCTCCGGCTCCCAGTCCTTCGCGAGGGAGAAGGAGACCGGCAGCGCGCAGGCCGTCCCCGGACCGCCGAGGGAGGCCGCCGCGACGGGCTCCGCCGCGGGCTTCGCGGCGGAGGCCTCCGCCGTCGGCCGTGCCCCCGGGGTGGCCCCGGGGAGCGGCTCGGGACCGCCGCAGCCGGTCAGCAGCGTCCCCGCCGCGAGGAGGGCGGGGACCAGGGGACGTATCGGAGGGCGCATGATCGTCAGCGTAACCGCGTACGGCCCCCGTGACGGGCTCAGGAGAGCTTGCCGCCGTAGTCCGGGAGCTTGAAGGTGCGCTCGGCGTGCCCGCCGACGAGGTCGGTGGTGTTGTTGCCGATGTTCGCGATGATCGTGTAGCCCTTGGCCTCGATCTCCGCGCGCTTCTCGGTCTTGTACGCGCCGACCTCGGCGAACAGGTCGGGCAGCGAGCGCACGTACAGACCGTCGACCGGGTAGCCGGCCTTCTTCAGGTTCCAGTCGGTGAGCGAGTGGATGATCCCGGGGCGGGCGGTGACGAAGAAGACGGCCACCCCGCGCGCGTGGGCGTCGCGGACGAGGGCGCGGACGTCGGCGATGGCCGGGGTGGGCAGCTCCCAGAACGGGTGGAAGTCCGTCTCCAGGGAGCTGTTGTCGATGTCGAGGACGAGGGCCTGCTTCTCGCGCCCGGCGTCCTTCGCGCGCTCCTCGACGTACGGACGCGCCTCGGCGACGACGGCCGCCACGTCCCGGCGCCAGGTGGCGTAGTCGATGCCGGCGATCGCGGCGGTCGACACCAGGTGGGCGTCCGGGTCGGAGGCGGTGGCGGCGGACGCGGCGGGCGCGGGCCCGACGACGAGGGCGGCGGAGAGGGCCAGCACGGCGGTGGAACCGGCGGCGGCACGCCGGTGGAGGGGGGTGGAGGGCATGGGGGGCTCCCGAGAGGTCGACCGGCTCGGTACTGCTCAGTGGTTGACATGCTCGCGACCCATATTGACGGGTGGGCGACGGGAGGACTACCGGTCGGTAGCGACTTTCCGAGCACCCGTCACCGACGGGGGAGTTCCGCTTCCGGCGGGGTGACGTGCGTCCCGTTGTGGACGCGGACCGGCCCGCCGGATGATCGGAGGACCGGACCGGAGGGAGCGTCATGCGGTACGCCGAGGGGCCCAGCGCCCACTGCGACATCCACATCGGGGCGGCCGTGCCGTCGGTCTGGGAGCTGGTGACCGACATCCTGCTCCCCGCCAGGTTCAGCCCCGAACTGCGCCGCTCCGCCTGGCTCGACGGCGCGGAAGGCCCCCGGCCGGGCGCGCGCTTCGAGGGCCGCAACCACCACCGGCTGCTCGGCGAGTGGCGGACCGTCTCCCACGTGACCGAGCTGGACGGCACGGGCGGACGCCGGGTGTTCGCCTGGGCCGTCACGGACGCGGACGGCCGCTACGGCGACCCGGCGCCGGACCCGGCGAGGCCCATGGCGACTTGGCGCTACGAGCTCGCGCCCGAGGACGGCGGCACCCGGCTGCGCCAGTCGGTCCGCCTGGGCCCGGCCCGCAGCGGCGTCTCCCTGGCCCTCGACCGGTGGCCGGACCGCGAGGCGGAGATCGTCGCCGCCCGCCTGGAGGAGCTGCGCGCGGGGATGGCGAAGACCCTCGCGGGCATCAAGGCCCTGGCGGAAAAGGGCGCGTGAAGGGAGGAGCCCCCGGCCGCCGACGGCCGGGGGCTCCTCGGGGCGCCGCCGCCGGGTCAGGCGAGGCCGGGGCCCCGCACCGGGATGTGCGTGAACGTCGGCTCCGGGGCCGGGTTCTGGAAGAAGTCGTTGCCCTTGTCGTCCACGACGATGAACGCCGGGAAGTCCTCGACCTCGATCTTCCAGACCGCCTCCATGCCGAGCTCCTCGTACTCGACGACCTCGACCTTCTTGATGCAGTCCTGCGCCAGGCGCGCGGCCGGGCCGCCGATCGAGCCGAGGTAGAAGCCGCCGTGGCCGCCGCACGCGTCCGTGACCTGCTGCGAGCGGTTGCCCTTGGCCAGCATGACCTTCGAGCCGCCCGCCGCCTGGAACTGCTCCACGTACGAGTCCATGCGGCCGGCCGTCGTCGGGCCGAAGGAGCCGGAGGCGTAGCCCTCGGGGGTCTTCGCCGGGCCCGCGTAGTACACCGGGTGGTCCTTCAGGTACTGCGGCATCTCCTCGCCCGCATCCAGGCGCTCCTTGATCTTGGCGTGCGCGATGTCGCGCGCCACGACCAGCGGGCCGGTGAGCGAGAGGCGGGTCTTGACCGGGTACTTGGTCAGCTCGGCGAGGATCTCGTCCATCGGCTGGTTGAGGTCGATCCGCACGACGTCGGAGGCCTCGTCGAGGTGCTCGTCGGTGGTCTCCGGCAGGAAGCGCGCCGGGTCCGTCTCCAGCTGCTCCAGGAAGACGCCCTCGGCGGTGATCTTCGCGACGGCCTGGCGGTCGGCCGAGCAGGAGACGGCGATGGCGACGGGCAGCGAGGCGCCGTGGCGCGGCAGGCGCACCACGCGCACGTCGTGGCAGAAGTACTTGCCGCCGAACTGCGCGCCGATGCCGATCCTCTGCGTCAGCTCGAAGACCTTCTCCTCCAGCTCCTTGTCGCGGAAGCCGTGGCCGGTCTCGGCCGAGCCCTCGGTGGGCAGCTCGTCCAGGTAGTGCGCGGAGGCGTACTTCGCGGTCTTGAGCGCGAACTCGGCGCTGGTGCCGCCGACGACGATCGCCAGGTGGTACGGCGGGCAGGCGGCCGTGCCGAGCGAGCGGATCTTCTCCTCCAGGAACTTCATCATGGAGGCCTCGTTGAGGACCGCCTTGGTCTCCTGGTAGAGGAAGGACTTGTTGGCGGAGCCGCCGCCCTTGGCCATGAAGAGGAACTTGTACGCGCCGCCGTCGGTCGCGTACAGCTCGATCTGCGCGGGCAGGTTCGAGCCGGTGTTCTTCTCCTCCCACATGGTGACCGGGGCCATCTGCGAGTACCGCAGGTTGAGCTTGGTGTACGCGTCGTAGACGCCCTTGGACAGGGCCTCCTCGTCGCGGCCGCTCGTCAGCACGTTCTGGCCGCGCTTGCCCATGACGATCGCGGTGCCGGTGTCCTGGCACATCGGGAGGACGCCGGCGGCGGCGATGTTCGCGTTCTTGAGGAGGTCGAGCGCGACGAACTTGTCGTTGCCCGACGCCTCCGGGTCGTCGATGATCCGGCGCAGCTGGGCCAGGTGGGCCGGGCGCAGGAAGTGCTGGATGTCGTGGATCGCCTCGGCGGCCAGCCGCCGCAGCGCCTCGGGCTCGACCTTGAGGAACGTACGACCGTCGGCCTCGAAGGTGGAGACGCCTTCGGCGGTCACCAGGCGGTAGGGCGTGGTGTCCTCTCCCAGGGGGAGCAGATCGGAGTACGAAAACTCTGGCATGACGGCGGTCATTCCTCACTCGGCGGGCGGCGGCGCCGCCTCCGTTGGCAACGCGCCCTCCAGCGTAGAACGCACCCGTTCCGACGATCCTGTGAGGTAAGGCTCACTTGGACGGATCATGGCCCGCCCGTGTTCCGCCGTGCTTTCGTCCACAGGTCCCGGCCCCGCCCCCTGGTCGCGATCTATCGCGTTTCGCTAGGCTGGTTCCGTGGACCTCGAAAAGCAGCCCGAACCCGAAAAGCAGCCGCAGCCGCAGCGGTCGGCCGCACCCGCAGAGACCGCCCCCGCGGGGCCCGCTTTCGCCGATCCGCAGGGCTCGCTGCGGGCCTCGGACGCGGACCGGGACCGGATCGCCGACATCCTCAGGGACGCCCTGGCCGAGGGGCGGCTCGACGCCGAGGAGCACTCGGACCGGATCGACGCGGTCTACCGGGCCAAGACGGTCGGGGAGCTGGAGCCGATCGTCCGCGACCTGCCGGCCGCCCGGACCTCCCGGCCGGAGCCCGAGCCGGCGTACTCCTACGGTCCCGACGACCAGGAGGGCACCCCGGACAACCTCGTCGCGATCTTCTCCAGCACCACCCGCAAGGGCCGCTGGCGGGTGAGCCGCCGGACGAACGCCTTCGCGCTCTTCGGCAACATCGAGATCGACCTGACCGAGGCGATCTTCGCCCAGCGCCTGACCACCATCAACGCCACCTCCATCTTCGGCAACGTCGAGGTGCGGGTCCCGGAGAACATCAGCCTGCGCGGCAACGGCAGCGGGATCTTCGGCAACTTCGAGGTCGTCACCCTGGAGGGCGTCGACCCGCAGGCTCCGGTCGTCGTCATCAACGGCTACTCGGTCTTCGGCAACGTCGAGGCGAGGCCCAAGCGCGGCAAGTGGATCACGGACCTCCAGGGCAGGATGCGCAAACACCTCGGCCACTGACGGGCGTTCGCGGGCGGGGAGCGCCGCGGGACCGGTGACCGGAACGCGCTCCCCGGCGTCCGCTTCGCGGAACGGCGCGGCACCCAGTGCATAGGCGCGCGCACAGCGGGTAAGGCTCGTGGCATCGCCTCTCGCTCGCGAAGTCGTCGTCAGTCGTCAGGAGTAGACCGTGCTGCAACTGCCGCATCAGCCCCTCCAGGCCGTCGCCGTCCCTCCCGCCCGCACCCCGGCCCGCGAGGACGAGGGCGGCCCGTGGCACGCGGAGGCGGTGTGCCGCCGTGACGAGGCGGGGCTCTTCTTCGCCCCCTCCAAGGAGCCGACGGCCGCGCGGCTCGCCCGCGAGGAGGCCGCCAAGAGGGTCTGCGCGCGCTGTCCGGTGATGGTCGAGTGCCGCGAGCACGCACTGCTCCAGCCCGAGCCGTACGGGGTGTGGGGCGGGCTCACGGCGGCGGAGCGCCGCGTCGTCCTCGCCCGGCGCCGGCGGCGCGAGGTGGAGCTGAGGAAGGCGGCCGCGACCGAGCGGATCGCCAAGGCGGGCTGACGGAGACGAGGAGCCGGGACGCCGGGACCGGAGGACGGGACCGGGTCCGGGCGAGGAGAGCTCCGCCGGCCCGTACGGGAAGGGGCGCCCCCACCGCACATGGGGGCGCCCCTCTTCGTGCCGTCCGGCGGGCGAGTGCCCGCCCCCGGCCCGGGGCCCGTCCGGCTCCGAGCCGCCGGACGGGCCCTACTTGGCCCGGTCGAAGTCGATCTTGCTGTACGCGCGCAGCTTCGAGAGCCGGTGCGTGGAGTCGATCTGGCGGATCGTGCCGGACTTCGAGCGCATCACCAGGGACTGCGTGGTCGCCGTCTCGGCGCGGTAGCGCACCCCGCGCAGCAGCTCGCCGTCCGTGATGCCGGTCGCGACGAAGAAGACGTTGTCGCCGCTGACCAGGTCGTCCGTGGAGAGGACCCGGTCCAGGTCGTGGCCCGCGTCGAGCGCCTTCTGCCGCTCGGCGTCGTCCTTCGGCCACAGCTTGCCCTGGATCACGCCGCCGAGGCACTTGATGGCGCAGGCGGAGATGATGCCCTCGGGGGTGCCGCCGATGCCCATGAGCATGTCGACGCCGGTGCCCTCGCGGACGGCCATGATCGAACCGGCGACGTCGCCGTCCGAGATGAACTTGATCCGGGCCCCGGTCTCGCGGATCTCCTTGACGATGCCCTCGTGGCGGGGGCGGTCCAGGATGACGACCGTGATGTCCTCGGGCGAGGAGTTCTTCGCCCTGGCGACCCGGCGGATGTTGACCGAGACGGGGGCGTTGATGTCGACGAAGTCGGCGGCCTCCGGGCCGGTGACCAGCTTGTCCATGTAGAAGACCGCGGACGGGTCGAACATGGTGCCGCGGTCGGCGGCGGCCAGGACGGCGATCGCGTTCGGCATGCCCTTGGCGTTGAGCGTGGTGCCGTCGATCGGGTCGACCGCGATGTCGACCTCGGCGCCGGTGCCGTCGCCGACCCGCTCGCCGTTGAACAGCATGGGCGCTTCGTCCTTCTCGCCCTCGCCGATGACGACGACGCCGTCCATCGAGACGGTGGAGATCAGGGTCCGCATGGCGTTGACCGCCGCGCCGTCCGCGCCGATCTTGTCGCCCCGGCCGACCCAGCGTCCGGCGGCCATGGCTGCGGCCTCGGTGACGCGCACCAGTTCGAGGGCGAGGTTGCGGTCGGGGGCCTCGGGAGAGACCTCCAGTTCGGGCGGGAGGGTGTGCTCGGTCATCGTTGCGCACCTTTCTGTACGGCGACGGCCGGAAAGTAAGAGGGTGCTGTGACTCTATCGTCAGGTCGACAAAATGAGCAGAGGGGCCCACGTATGAGCGCGAGACCGTGATGCGACCATGGGGGGCGTGGCAGGTATGCGAGGCAGGCAGACGGTACGCGGGATGTTCCAGTCCCTCGGTGTGATCATGGTCGCCGCGGGCGTGATGTATCTCTTCATCCCGCACGACGAGCACGCGGACCCGGTGAAGGCGAAGGACTACCGGGTCGAGCTCCTGACGGCCCAGCGGGCGGCGCCGTATCCGGTGCTGGCCCCCGAGGGCCTCGACGAGGGCTGGAAGGCGACGGTCGTCTCGTACAAGCGCGAGAACGCCGACGCCTGGCAGCTCGGCTTCCTCTCCCCGGACACGCAGTACGTGGCGGTCCACCAGTCGACGGCGGAGCCGGGCACGTTCGTCCCCAAGGTGACCCAGAAGGCGAAGGACACCGGGAGGACGCAGACGGTGGCCGGCCAGGTCTGGCAGCGCTGGGAGGGCCCGAAGTACGACGCGCTCGTGCGGACGGAGGGCGGCGCGACGACCGTGGTGACCGGCACCGCGTCCTTCGAGCGGCTGGCCGAGATGGCGGCCTCGCTCCGGTCGCGGAAGGTCTGAGGAGCACGCGCGCGGACGGAAGGGTCCGGGGGCGCGTGCGCGCACGGACGGGAAGGGCCCCGCACTCGTGGAGTGCGGGGCCCTTCCCGTACGAGCGGCCGGTCACCGGTCTCAGACGGTGGTGACGACCTCGTCGAAGGAGAGGCGCGGGGAGCGCGGGAACCAGGCGTCCTCGCCCGGCTTGCCGATGTTGACGACCATCAGCGGGGTGTGGTCGGCGTCGAGGAACTCCTTCTGGACGCCGGCGAAGTCCAGGCCGGTCATCGGGCCGGCGGCCAGGCCGGCGGCGCGGACGCCGACGATGAAGTACGCGGCCTGGAGGGCGGCGTTCACCAGGGCGGACTGCTCGCGGACCGGGCGCTCGGCGAAGAACATGTCCTTGGCCTGCGGGAAGTGCGGGAGCAGGGCCGGGAGGTCCTCGTGGAACTCGTTGTCGGCGGAGAGGATCGCGACGAGCGGCGCGGCGGCGGTCTTGGGGCGGTTGCCCTCGGCCATGTGCTTGACCAGGCGCTCGCGGGCCTCGGGGGAGCGGACCAGGGTGATGCGCAGCGGGGTCTGGTTGAAGGCGGTGGGGCCGTACTTCACCAGGTCGTAGATCGCCTGGACCTGCTCGTCGGTCACCGGCTCGTCGGTGAACGTGTTGGCGGTGCGGGCCTCGCGGAAGAGGAGGTCCTGGGCGGCGGGGTCAAGGGCGAGAGACATGCTGCGTACCTTCCGGACTGCGCAAAGCTGCACAAGGTGGGGATCGCTCGTACGGAGTTCAAGCGGTGTCCCCGACAGTACGCCCTCGATTGGTGAAACTTCAACTATCTTATCCGGATAGTGATCCGCTTCACTCGTGAGTCTACGCCAGGACGGGCGCGGCGGGAAGATCGCCTCCCGCACCCGGCACCCGGCACCCGGCACCCCGCACCCGGCACCCGGCACCCCGCACCTCGATCCTTGCTCCCCGCACTCCGATCCCCGCACTCCGATCCCCGCACCCCGATCCCCGCTCCCCGGCGCGGCCCGGAGGCCACCGCCCGTCGCGGCCCGGACCTCACTCCGTGGCGCCTCCGCCGTCCTCCCCGTCCGCGTCCGCCGCCAGCGCGGCGTCCAGACGGGCCCGGGCGCCCTCCAGGCGGAGTCGGCACACCTTCGCCAGCTCCTCGCCGCGCTCCCAGAGCGCGAGGGAGTCCTCCAGGGTGGTCCCGCCCGCTTCCAGCCGCCGGACGACCTCGATCAGCTCGTCCCGCGCCTGCTCGTACCCGAGGGCGGTCCCGTCCGTACCCGTACCCGCTGCCATGTCCGTCCTTCTGTCGATGGGGTGATCCGTCATGAGGTCTTCGGGCCGCTCAGCCGGAGTCCGCCACGCGCCGCACCGCGAAGTCGCCCTCCGCGACCCGGGCCCGCAGCTCCTCGCCCCCGGCGACCTCCTCCGGGGAGCGGACCACCGTGCCGTCCGCCCGCTGGAGCACCGCGTACCCACGCTCCAGCGTCGCCGCGGGCGACAGCGCCCGGACCCGCGCCCGCGTGTGCGACAGCTCGGAGTCGGCCCGGTCGAGGAGGTGCCCGAGGACCCGCCGGCTCCGGGCGAGCAGCGCCGACACCTCGTCCTCGCGGACCTCGACCACGCGCAGCGGCTGCTCCATGACGGGCCGCGCGAGCGCGTGCGCCAGGCCGCGCTCCTCCCGGTCCAGGAGCCCCTGCACGGTCCGCAGCGCCCGGTCGCGAAGGCCGCGCACCCGCTCCAGCTCCTCGCCGACGTCCGGGACGACCTTCTTGGCCGCGTCCGTCGGCGTCGAGGCGCGCAGGTCGGCCACCAGGTCGAGCAGGGGCGAGTCCGGCTCGTGCCCGATCGCGGAGACCACCGGCGTACGGCAGTCGGCCACGGCCCGGACGAGCTGCTCGTCCGAGAACGGCAGCAGGTCCTCGACGCTGCCGCCGCCCCGGGCCACGACGATCACGTCCACGTCCCCGTCCGCGTCGAGCTCCCGGACCGCCTGGACCACCTGCGGGACCGCCTTCACGCCCTGCACCGCGACGTTGCGCACCTCGAAGGCGACGGCGGGCCAGCGACGGCGCGCGTTCTCCAGGACGTCCCGCTCCGCCGCCGACGCGCGGCCGCAGACGAGACCGATCCGCCGCGGCAGGAACGGCAGCGGCTTCTTCCGGTCGAGCGCGAAGAGCCCCTCGGCCGCCAGGCTCCGCTTCAGCCGTTCCAGCCGGGCGAGCAGCTCCCCGATCCCGACCGGCTTGATCTCGGCGGCCCGCAGCGACAGCTGCCCGCGCGGCGCGTACCACTCGGGCTTGGCGTGCACGACGACCCTGGCCCCCTCCGACACGACGTCCGCGACCGCGTCGAAGACCTGCCGGTAGCAGGTGACGCCGACGGAGACGTCGTGCGAGGGGTCCCGCAGGGTCAGGAAGACGACCCCGGCACCGGGGCGCCGCGACAGCTGCGTGATCTGCCCCTCGACCCAGACGGCCCCGAGCCGGTCGATCCAGCCCCCGATCATCCGGGAGACCTCACCGACGGGCAGCGGCGTTTCGGCGGACGTAGTCAGAGCCATGGACCGAGCGTAACGGCGCGGTACGACAACGTCAGGACGGCGTACGGGGGCGGGGTAGGGGGGTGGAGTACGGGTGTTGCGGCGTACGGGGCGACGAAGGCGGGGTACGGGGTCGCGAAGGCGGCGTACGGGGCGGGGGCGGGAGGCATGGGGCGCAAGGCCGGGCCCTCACCGCGTCCGCGCCGCCCCCTGGACGGCCAGCACCACCAGGCCGATGCCCAGCCACACCACGCCCACCACCTGGGCCTCCACCGAGGCCTCGACGATCACCGCGACCAGGATCACGGCGCCGACCACCGGCGCCACCACGTGCTTCAGCACGTTCGGCGGCCCCTCCGCCCTGCGTACGGCGAACCAGCCCACCACGCTCGCGTGCAGCAGGACGAAGGCCGTCAGCGCGCCGACGTCGACCACCGACACCAGGTGGTCGAGGCCGTCGTCCCGCCGCGCCGCCCACACCGCCGCGACCATCGTCACCGTGGCGGACACGAGCAGCGCCACGCGCGGCACGCCGCCGTCCGTACGGGCGAGCAGGTGCGGCAGCCGCCGGTCGCGGCCCATCGCGAAGAGCAACCGCCCGCCGGCCGCCTGCCCGGCGAGCGCCGCGAAGGCCGCGCCGATCGCCTTGGAGGCGGCCACCAGGTCGTGCAGCCAGTCCCCGACCGAGGTGTCCACGGCGTCGTAGAAGGCGGACCCCTGCTTGCCGGGGTCGGCGGCGAGCTCGGCCGAGGAGACCGGTTCGAGCAGCGCCACCAGCCAGGTCTGCGCCACGAAGAGCACGCCCGCGAGCGCCAGGCAGAAGAGCAGCGCCCGCGCCACCTTCGCCGACCCCCCGGTGACCTCCTCCGCGAAGGAGGCGATCGCGTCGAAGCCCAGGTAGGAGAGGACGGCGACCGAGACCGCGCCGAGCACCGCCGCGAGCGAGAACGACGCGTCGCCGGTCAGCGGCGACCACCAGTCCCGCCGCGCCCCGTCCCGTACGAGCACCACCACCGCCGACGCGACGAAGACCAGCAGGACGGTGATCTCCATCGCGAGCACCGCGAAGCCGACGCGGGCCGCCGCCCGCACGCCCCGCAGGTTGAGCAGGGTGGTGAGGACCACGGCGATCCCGGTCCACACCCACCGGTCGACCGCGGGGACGAGCGCCTCCATGGCGATGCCCGCGAAGAGGTAGGCGACGGCGGGGATCAGCAGGTAGTCGAGCATCGCCATCCACCCGGCGACGAAGCCCGGCCCCTCCCCGAGGCCCTTGCGGGCGTACGTGAAGACGGAGCCGGCCTGCGGCGCGACCCGCACCATCTGGGCGTAGCTGAACGCCGTGAACGCCATGGCGACCGTCGCCACCACGTACACGAGCGCGACCGCGCCGTGCGACTTGGCGTCGAGCGTCCCGAAGACGCCGACCGGCGCCATGGGCGCGATGAAGAGCAGTCCGTAGACGACCAGGTCGCGGAACCCGAGATTCCGACGGAGCCCCGCGTGATCCGTACCGCCGTTCCCGCCCGCCGCCACCTGCGATTCCTCGGCCATGGGCTCAGTTTCGGCCACGACGGCGGCCGAACCGCTGAGCGACGCGGCCGTGGGGGAGGCCGGGGCGCCGAGGACGCGGCCGTGGGGGGAGACGGGGGCGCGGAGGATGCGGCCGGGGGGGGAGAGAGACGGGAGCGCGGAGGACCCGGCCGTGGGGGGAGAGCGGGGCGCGGAGCCCGTCCGCCGTGCCCGCCGACGCGGACGCGCGGGGACGCGGCCTTACGATGGGACGCATGACTGCAACGCCCGCGTCGACGCCCGATTCCGCCTCCGCGACGAACCGCCCGAAGCGTGTCCTGCTCGCCGCTCCCCGCGGCTACTGCGCGGGCGTGGACCGTGCCGTGATCGCGGTGGAGAAGGCCCTGGAGCAGTACGGGGCCCCGATCTACGTCCGGCACGAGATCGTCCACAACAAGTACGTCGTCCAGACCCTGGAGCGGAAGGGCGCGATCTTCGTCGACCAGGCGACCGAGGTGCCGCCGGGCAACATCGTGATGTTCTCCGCGCACGGCGTCGCCCCGAGCGTCCACGAGGAGGCCCGGCAGGGCCGGCTCGCGACCATCGACGCCACCTGCCCGCTGGTCACCAAGGTCCACAAGGAGGCCGTCCGCTTCGCCAAGGAGGACTTCGACATCCTCCTCATCGGCCACGAGGGCCACGAGGAGGTCATCGGCACCTCCGGCGAGGCCCCCGACCACATCCAGCTGGTCGACGGCCCCGAGGACGTCGCCAAGGTCGAGGTCCGCGACCCCTCCCGGGTCGTCTGGCTCTCCCAGACCACGCTGTCGGTGAGCGAGACGATGGAGACGGTCGACGCGCTGAAGGAGAAGTTCCCGCAGCTGATCTCCCCGCCGTCCGACGACATCTGCTACGCCACGCAGAACCGCCAGACCGCGATCAAGGAGCTGGCCGGCCAGGCCGACCTGGTGATCGTCGTCGGCTCGAAGAACTCCTCCAACTCGATCCGCATGGTCGAGGTCGCCAAGCAGGCCGGCGTGCCCGCCGCGTACCTCGTGGACTTCGCGAGCGAGATCGACGAGGCCTGGCTGGAGGGCGTGACCAGCGTCGGCCTCTCCTCCGGCGCCTCCGTCCCGGACGTCCTGGTGCAGGAGGTCCTGGAGTGGCTGGCCGAGCGGGGGTACGCGGACGTCGAGATCGTCAAGACGGCCGACGAGTCCCTGACCTTCTCGCTCCCCAAGGAGCTCCGCGACAAGGACCTGCGGGCCGTGGCCGAGCGGCTCGGCGCGGGCGGGCCGGCCGAGAAGTGACCCGGCCGCCCGGTCGCCCGGCCTCCCGGCCGGAGACCGACCCGGTCGGGGAGTAACGGGCCGCCCCAGCCCTTACGGTGGGTCCATGAACGTCTTCGGAGTGGACATCGGCGGCTCGGGGATCAAAGGCGCTCCCGTGGACCTGGAGCGCGGCGCGCTCACCGAGGAGCGCCACAAGGTACTGACCCCGCAGCCCGCCACGCCCGACGGTGTGGCGGGCTGCGTCGCGGAGGTCGTGGCGCACTTCGGCTGGACGGGCCCGGTGGGGGTGACCTTCCCGGGCGTGGTGGCGGGCTCCACGATCCGTACGGCCGCCAACGTGGACAAGTCCTGGATCGGCGTCGACGCGGGCGCGCTCATCGGCGAACGCGTCGGGGGCCTTCCGGTGACAGTCCTGAACGACGCGGACGCGGCCGGGATCGCGGAGATGACCTTCGGCGCGGGCCGGGGCCGCAAGGGCACGGTGATCATGCTGACCCTCGGCACGGGCATCGGCTCGGCCCTCTTCGTGGACGGCCGGCTCGTCCCGAACACGGAGCTGGGGCACCTGGAGCTCAAGGGCCACGACGCGGAGAAGCGGGCCTCGACGAAGGCCAAGGAGGACGAGGACCTCAGCTGGGAGCACTGGGCGACCAAGCGGGTGCAGAAGTACCTCGCGCACGTGGAGATGCTGTTCTCGCCGGAACTCTTCATCATCGGCGGCGGCGTCAGCCGCAAGGCGGACAAGTTCCTGCCGCTGATCGAGGACATCCGCGCGGAGATCGTCCCGGCGGAGCTGGAGAACAACGCGGGGATCGTGGGGGCGGCGATGGCGGCGGGAGGGGCGTAGGGCCGGAACGGGGACCCGCCGACCCACCGAGCCTCACCGGGCTTTGGCGGCCTTGGCGCTCTTGGCGACGGGGGCCACGGATCCCGTGGTCCCCGTGGTCCCCGTGGTCCCCGCGGTCCCGGCCGTCCCGCCGGTGACCCGGGTGCGCTGTTGCCGCCGCCCCATGTCCCGTACCTTCCGGACGCTGGCGATGACGCCGGCGACCAGGGTGCCGCCGTACAGCCACCCGGCGTGCACGGCGAGGGCGGTCACGACGGCCATGGCCTGGCCGCCGAGGCCGCCCGTGCCGCCCGCGATGGGGAGGACGCCGACGGCGAAGGCGATGGGGACGCCGATGGGGGCGGTGACCAGGTCGGCGGTACGGACCCAGAGCGCGGTCAGGGCGCTGACCGGCAGGAACAGCAGCCCGTAGGCGACGGGGGAGCCGTCCAGGAGCAGCAGGTCGAGGAAGCCGACCACCAGCATGACGGCGGAGGCGAAGAGCCCGGCGCCGAGCCCGGTGAGGCGGGGCGCGGGCAGCCGCCGCAGGGCGAGGACGACGGGGGGCACGGGCCGGCCGCCGGGCCGCCGGGCGGGGGCGGCCCCCGGGGCGCGGCCGGGAGCGCCCGGCGCTGGGGCCCGCTCGACGCGGGCGCGCCCGGCTCTGCCGGTCACGCGGTACACGGCGGCGCCCTCCACGAGCGGGCCGGAGGGCGCGGCGGGCGGCGGGGCGGCGGCCGGCGAACCGGACGATTTCGGCCGTCGGCGCCCCTGGGGCTGACTTGTCCTGTGCTGCTCCACCCGACCAACGTAGGTCGGAAGGGGGCGGGAAACGGGTCCGGGACACGCCCTTTGGGTGACCTTGCCCCCGAGAACGACCGAAGGCGGGCGTCACTGGCCGGTTCGCCCCGCCCGTAAACTGGGGGATCGGCCCACCATCCACACTTCAGGAAGTCGCCACCGTGTCGCTCACGATCGGAATCGTCGGTCTGCCGAATGTCGGCAAGTCGACCCTGTTCAACGCCCTGACCAAGAACGACGTGCTGGCGGCCAACTACCCGTTCGCCACGATCGAGCCCAACGTCGGCGTCGTCGGCGTCCCCGACGCCCGGCTGACCAAGCTGGCGGAGATCTTCAGCTCGCAGCGCGTGCTCCCGGCGACGGTCGACTTCGTCGACATCGCGGGCATCGTGCGCGGCGCGAGCGAGGGCGAGGGACTGGGCAACAAGTTCCTGGCGAACATCCGCGAGTCGGACGCGATCTGCCAGGTCATCCGCGCCTTCAAGGACGAGAACGTCGTCCACGTCGACGGCAAGGTCTCGCCGAAGGACGACATCGAGACGATCAACACGGAGCTGATCCTCGCGGACCTCCAGACGATCGAGAAGGTCCTGCCGCGCCTCCAGAAGGAGGTCCGGATCAAGAAGGACGTGGCGCCGAAGGTCGCCGCGGTCGAGGCGGCGCAGGCGATCCTGGAGAAGGGCGACACCCTCTTCTCGCAGGGCATCGTCCAGGGCTCGGAGAAGGCCGAGCTCCTCCACGACCTGCACCTGCTCACCGCGAAGCCGTTCCTCTACGTCTTCAACGTGGACGAGGACGAGCTGACGGACGACGCCTTCAAGGCCGAGCAGAGCGCCCTGGTCGCCCCGGCGGAGGCGATCTTCCTCAACGCCAAGCTGGAGCAGGACCTCGCCGAGCTCGACGAGGAGGACGCCATGGAGCTCCTCCAGTCCGTCGGCGCCGAGGAGCCCGGCCTCGCCACCCTCGCCCGCGTCGGCTTCGACACCCTCGGCCTCCAGACCTACCTGACGGCCGGCCCCAAGGAATCCCGCGCCTGGACGATCAAGAAGGGCGCCACGGCCCCCGAGGCGGCCGGCGTCATCCACACCGACTTCCAGAAGGGCTTCATCAAGGCCGAGGTCATCTCCTTCGCCGACCTCGTCGAAACGGGCTCGGTCGCCGACGCCCGCGCGGCGGGCAAGGCGCGCATGGAGGGCAAGGAGTACGTGATGCAGGACGGGGACGTGGTGGAGTTCCGCTTCAACGTCTAATACGTTCGGCGAAAGGCCGTCTGACCTGCGACGGAGCGGGTTGGGCGGCCTTTGCGGTCCGCACAGAGTCCGCAGCGTGCTGACTTCGGTCAGCGCGCGGGGGAGCGGCTACGCCGCTTCGTCGACCTGCGGCTGCGCATCGGCGGACTGGTCCGCGTACGCCTTGTCGACGGCGGCCCGGGTCCGCTCCTCGGAGTCGGGCCACAGGGGTAATGGTGACGTCGGGTATTGGAACTGTCCGAATGCCTTGGTCACGGCGGTGAAATGGGAGTGCGTCCCGGCGGGGGCCTCGGCAGGATGTGATCATGGTTGCCCCTTTGGACGTCCCGCGCCTGGTTGCAGGCGACAGTTTCGTACTCCGCTCCTGGGAGTTTGGTGATCTGCCTCTCGTCCGGGAGGCGTCGAGCGACGACTACATCCCGCTGATCACGACCGTTCCGTCGGTGTACTCGCAGGAAGCGGGCGAAGCCTTCGTCCAGCGGCAGTGGGAGCGGGCGTCCACTGGCAGTGGGTATCCGTTCGTCATCGTGCGGGTTGCGGACGGCCGATCGGTCGGGACGGTCGGCTTGTGGCTGAGAGAGTTGAACGAGGGCCGCGCGTCGCTGGGCTATTGGGTGGTCGGCTCGGCTCGTGGCCAGGGGGTTGCCGCGGAAGCCCTTCGAGCGGTCACCGCCTGGGCCCTCGGTGACCTGCAGATTCCTCGTCTTCAGCTATATGTCGAGCCGTGGAATGCCGCCTCGCAGCGGACGGCTGAGCGCGTGGGCTTCCAGCGTGAGGGGCTGCTTCGCAGCTGGCAGCAGGTAGGTGAAAAGCGTCGGGACATGATCATGTATTCGATGCTGGGGACCGATCTGTCCTCATCGGCCGCTTGCTGACTTCGGCGGCGTAGGTTGCCCAGTCGCCGGCGGAGAGTCGTTGCCAGGCGACGGCGACGTCGGTGTGGATGCCGAGGGTGCGGGCGAGGATCGCGGCGGGGATCTCGGTGGCGATCTGGAAGAGCGCGGTGCTGCGGGCCTGGTGGGGCCGGATCCCGAGCTGGTTCAGGCGCTGGGTCAGCTGGCCGCTCGGGGCGCTCGACAACGAGCCGGTAGACCTGGCTGGACGACAGGGTGATGCCCCGTTTGTCCAGTAGGGGGATGAGGTCGGTGGTGGAGAAGAGCCCTCGGTCGGCCATGATCTTGCGCAAGTGCCAGTGGTAGTCGAGCTTCGCGGCCATCAGCGGCCCTTGTTTGCGGGGAACGGGGCGAGCGCGGGCGCAAGTGCCCTGTGGAGCATGGTGTTCATGAAGTCGTCGCTGACGTGGGTGTAAATGGCGGTGGAGCTGTCATTCTCGTGACCGACTTGCTGCTGGAGAAACCGGCGGTCAACCCCGTCCTCCGTGAGGTGGGTGACGTAGGAGTGGCGAGCGGAGTGGACGGTCAGCGCCTTCGGGAGCTTCAGCGCGTCGCGGTAGGCGACGAACCCGGGCGTTGATCTCCGCAGGCTTGACCCGGCCGCCCCGCTCGGTCACCCACAAGGCGGGGTGATCCTCGCAGCCGAACCGCGGCCGTACGTTCTCCACGTAATCGGTGACCGCGTCCACCGCCCAGTCCATCACTGACAGCACGTTCCGACGGCGCGGTGGCTGCCCCTTCTTCGCTTTGCCGTAGCGGACGTTGAGGGTGCCGTACCGGCCGAACTGCGGTGCCTTCGCGTTCCGCCCGAAGTCGACGACATCCAGCTTCGATGTCTCCGTCCGGCGCAGACCCCACCCATAGATGACCTTGAAGAGGGTGGCATCGCGGTAGGCGGCGAGGGCTCCCTTGCGCTTGGCCCGTACCGCTCGATCGACCTGGTCGTCGGCGTAGTCGAGGAAGCGTTGGATCTCCTCGCGGGTGAACGGCCTCGCCTCGGGGCGCCCCTCGTACTCGTGCGGGTCGGCGACGTGCCTCAGCCCGTCGAGGCAGGCGGCGAAGCGGACGTGCTCGTCCGGGTGCCGGGTGCCGGGTGCCGGGTGCCGCGGGACGTCGTGGACGTTCATGCGGCTCCCTCCTCGCGCTCGGTCATCGCTGCCGGGGCCGGCTGTCCCAGGGAGTGGTGCTCGTAGGAGGGCTCGGGTGCCGTGAAGCCCAGGCCGTTCTCGTCGAGCGCGTTGAAGACGGTGACCCGGCCGTGCGGGAAGACGAATCCGATGGCCACCATCCCCCGGGCCGCGTCGTCGCCGCGCCACTCCAGGAGCTCGACGTCCCGGAGCACCCGGCCCTGGAGCGAGGCCGGGGCCGGCACCGCGTCGTGGCGCCGGCGCAGGTCGAACCCCGGCCAGTGGGCGGACCCGCGGGGAGCCAGGGAGTTCCAGCTCACCGCGAGGTCGTCGAACTTCCGGTGCTGGATCTCGGCCTGCTCCCCGCCGAAGTCGAGCAGAACGGGACCGTCGGCGAACCACGTGTCGTCCGCGACGTCCCACAGCAGCCAGGCCCGTGTCAGCGTCCTCCCCACGAGCGCGCGCAGACGGTCGCCGTGGCCGGCGGTGATCGCGGCACGGCCGCACAGCCACTCGGGGGCGTAGGTCTCGATGTCGAAGTCGAACACCCGGACATCGTGCCAAGCGAGCGACTGGACGCTCCGTCGGCGGCCGGTCCGCGGGTGCCGGGAGGGCCGGCCTCCCCGGAGGCGCCTGCCAGGCCGTTCCCGTTCCTACAGGTCCAGCGTCAGGCGGGCGCTTCTGGAGCGGCCCACGCAGATCATCATCGTCGTTCCCGTCTCGCGTTCCTCGTCCGTGAGGAGCGTGTCCCGGTGGTCCGGGGTGCCCGCGAGGACCTTCGTCTCGCAGGTGCCGCAGATGCCCTGCTCGCAGGAGTACGGGACCTCCGGCACCGTCTCGCGGACCACGTCGAGGAGGCTCCGGTCGGCCGGCACGCGGAGGGTCGTCCCGGTGCGGCGCAGTTCCACCTCGAAGCTTCCGTCGGCCGGGGGGACGTCGGGCCGGGGCGGCGGGCGGAAGCGCTCCAGGTGCAGGGAGCCCGGCGGCAGCAGGCGCTCGGTGCGGCTCCGTACCGCCTCCAGCAGGCCCTCCGGGCCGCAGCAGTAGACCACCGTTCCCTCCGGCAGTCCCGTCAGCGTCCGGTCCAGGTCCGGCAGGCCGTGGCTGTCCTGCGGCCACAGGACGACCTCCCCGCCGCGCAGGGCGGACAGCTCCGCCCGGAAGGCCATGGTGTCCAGGGACCTGCCGCCGTAGAGCAGTGACCAGCTCGGCGCATTCGGGCGTCCCGACAGTTCGCGGAGCATCGGCAGGACCGGCGTGATGCCGATCCCGCCCGCCACGAACACGTACCGGGAGGCCGGGACCAGCGGGAAGTGGTTGCGCGGGCCGCGCACCGTCAGCCTGCGGCCGGTCAGCCCCGTCGTGTGCAGCTCCTCCGACCCGCCCCGGCCGTCCGCGACGCGCAGCACCGCGATCCGGTACGCGTCGCGGTCCTCCGGCCGGCCGCACAGCGAGTACGAGCGGACGAGGCCCGACGGCAGCTCGACGTCGACGTGCGCCCCCGGCGCCCACTCCGGCAGCGGGCCGCCGCCCGGATCCGCCAGCGTGACCCCCAGGACCCCCTCTGCCTCCGGTTCCGTGCGGACGACCGTCAGCTCGCGCACCGGTTCTGCGGTGTTCATCGACGTACTGCCTCTCCTCGGCGTTCGTGGGCGACGGGCACCCATCCTCCGGCGCCGCCCCGGGCCGCGCCACGCTTCCCCACCGGCACGAAAGTGCATCGCACGAAACTGCCGCGACATCCTTTCCCACGAGGGGTTTTCCCGGTCGCCGGGGCGTTTTCTGGCACACCCGTGCCATGCATCTTCGTGGCACCCGGCAAGCGGTGACAGGCGGCCCGGACCGCGTGAAGCTGAGTTCCGCCGCGGTACGCCGAGTACGCCGGGCAATCCCCACACCCCGAGAGGAACACCGTGCCGACACAGCTGCATCCGGAGACCCAGGCGATCCATGTAGGGATTCCCGATCTGGGTGGGGCCCGGCCGCTGAACACGCCGCTCTACCAGACCGCCAACTTCGGCTACGACAACCCCGAGGACCTGGCCGAGGCCATCAACAGCCCGGAGTCGTTCGCCTACCTGCGCAACTCCAACCCCACGGTCCGCGCCCTGGAGAACGCCGTCTCCGCCCTGGAGGGCGCCGCCGCCAGCCTCGCCACCTCCAGCGGCATGGGCGCGATCCACACGGTGCTGCACACCCTGCTCGGCAGCGGCGACCACGTCATCGTCCAGAAGCACCTGTACGGCGGGACGTTCGCCCTGCTGCGCGACCTCTCCGCACGCTACGGCGTGGACGTCACCTACGTCGACGGGCGGGACGCGGCCGAGGTCACCGAGGCCCTGCGGCCGACCACCAAGGTCCTCTACCTGGAGACCCTCTCCAACCCCACCGCCCAGGTCACCGACCTGCCCGCCTTCTTCGCCGCCGGCCGGGCCGCCGGGCTGACCTGCGTCGTCGACAACACCTTCGCCTCCCCGATCGGCTGCCGGCCGATCTCCCTCGGGGCCGACGTGGTGGTGCACTCCTCCACCAAGTTCCTCTCCGGCCACTGCGACGTCCTCGGCGGCATCGCCTCCTTCGCCGACGCCGCGCTGCACCGCGAGGTGTGGTCCCGCTCGCTGGAGACCGGCACCATCGCCGACCCGTTCGCCGCCTGGCTGACCCTGCGCGGACTCGCCACCCTGGGGCTGCGCATGCGCCGCCACCACGAGAACGCCGACGGCCTCGCCACGTTCCTGTCCGGCCACCCCAGGGTCGCCAAGGTCCACTGGCCCGGACTCCCCGACCACCCCGGCCACGAGCTGGCCCGGCGCCTGCTGCCCGACGGGTACGGCGGCGTCCTGGCCATCGACGTCGAGGGCGGGCGCAAGGAGACCGTCGAGTTCACCCGGCGGCTGCGGGTCGCCGACCGCGCCGTCTCCCTCGGCGGCTTCAAGACCCTCGTGCAGCAGCCCTCCGCCACCTCCCACCGCTCGATGGACGCCGAGGGCCTGCGCGCCATCGGGATCACGGAGGGGACGGTCCGCATCGCCGTCGGCCTCGAACACCTCGACGACCTGAAGGCGGACTTCGCCCAGGCGCTGGACTGATCCTCCCCGTCACCCACGCGCGGGACCCGAACCCGCCCACGCGCGGGACCCGAACCCGCCCACGCGCGGGACCCGAACCCGCCCACGCGCGGGACCCGAACCCGCCGATGCGCGGGACCCGAACCCGCCGATGCGCGAGACCCGAGCCCGCCGATGCGCGAGACCCGAACAAGCCGGTCCCCAGGCACCCGAACACGCCGATCCGCCGCCCGCACCGCACCCGCAAGGAGCACCCCGCACATGTCCCATCGCGCCGCCCTCACCCCGCAGATGCTGCAGTACTCCGAGAAGTTCGACGACCGCGGCGACATCCGCTGGATGCCGTACCTCATGTACTTCCACGCCGCCGGCCACCGCTCCGACGTCGTCAACACGGACCGGCTCGGCTTCCGCGTCTCCCACGGTCCGGACGGGCGGACCGCCTCGGTCGGCGGGCCGCTCCCCGAAGGGCCGGTCCGGCTGTTCGCCGGCAGCTCCACCTCGTTCGGCATCGGCGCCAGCGCCGACCGGCACACCCTGCCCTCGCGGCTGTGGAGCGAGCACGCCCCGTCCCTGCCGTGGCTCAACTTCGCCGGCCGCAGCCACAACTCCACCCAGGAACTGCTCCTCTTCACCCTCTACCGGCACCTGCTTCCCAAGGTCGACGAGATCGTCCTCTTCTCCGGCTTCAACGACCTCGGCCTGAGCCGGCTGCCCTCCTCCGTGCGCGGCGACAGCGGCGCGTTCTTCAACTGCAACGACTTCTACGGGCAGATGGAGGAGCTGCGCACCCGCAACCGCAAGGCGTCCACCGGACGCGGCCTGTTCGGCGGCCGCCGTCAGCCGGCCCCCGAGCCCGTCGACACCCGGGTCCCGGACCTCTCGGAGCAGATCGACATCGGCTCCGAGACGACGCTGCGCCACCTGGACGGCTGGCGGCTGCTGGCCGAGGGCATGGGCGCGAAGCTGACCTTCGTGCTCCAGCCGCTGGCCACCTGGGTCCGCGAGGAGCCCGCCCCGCAGGAGAAGCTGATCTTCGAGGAGCTCGACGCCCTCTCCAACTTCGGCGCGGTCTACGGCGACATCTCGTCGATGGACGCCCGGGAGACGTACTCCAAGGCGCTCCAGGCCGGCTGCGAGCGGATGGGCGTGCGCTACCTCGACAGCAACCCGGTCATCGCCGACGCGATCGGCAAGGACGACTGGCTCTTCGTCGACCGCATCCACTTCACCGACGAGGGCCACGACCTCGTCGCCGGGCTCCTCGCCGGGGAACTCGGCCTCAGCTAGCACCCCCCTGCCCCCCCGACCCCTTCTCCGCCACCTCAAAGGACACCGTCATGGCCTTCCTGCGCAACCTCGTCGACAAGCTCCTCGGCCGTCGGCCGAAGCCGAAGAACGACGCCTCCATCTACCCGATGTTCTGACCGGTCACCGACCGGCAAACCCCGCACCCGAGAGAGAGGACCGACGTGGCAGCGCCCACCGTGGCCGCGGCACCGACCCGCCCCACCGGCCCGGACCCCGCCCCCGCCGCCGAAACCGCCGAAACCGCCGGGGCCGTCTACGGCAGAGTCGTGGACCCCGAGGCGGCCCTGCCCTCGGGCCGTCTGCTCGCCCAGATCCGCGCCGAGCTCGCCGCCGGCCAGGACCCGGACGGCACCCTGGACGACCTGCGGCAGCGGGCGTCCGACTGGTCGGCGACGGAGGCCCTGCGGTTCCAGGAGCTGATGGGCCCGCTCGACCCCGGCACCCGGGCCGTGCTCGTCCGCCGCACCGCGCTGGCCTGCGCGCCGCTCGCGCTGATGTCCGGCGCCTGGCTGCAGTGGCTGAGTTCGCCGGGCAACGGGGACGACCCCGCCGTCCTGGCCGTCCTCGCCCTGTACGCGTCGGACCTCGGCGTCGGCGACCCGCGCGCCTCGCGCGGCGACGCCTACCTGCCGGTGCTGCGGCACCTGGGCGTGTCCGAGAACGCCGTGCCCGCCGGCCGGCTCGCGGCCGACCAGCGCCTGGACGACGGCCACTTCCGCCTCCCGGCCCTGCTGCTCGCCATGAGCCGGCGCCCGGACGACTTCCTGCCGGAGATCCTCGGCGCCGACCTGTGCCTGCGGTCGGCGGGCCTGCTGCCGGCGCTGACGCCGGTACGGGCCGAGCTGCCGGCGGTCACCCGCTGGGAGACCGTCGACCCCGCCACCGGGCGCGGTACGGGCCCCGGCGGCGCGGACCTGGCCCTGGCCGCCGTGCGGCGGGTCGTCGAGCGGGACGGCGAGGACGCCCGCGTACGGGTCGCCACCGGCTTCCGCTGGGCGCTGGCCGCCCTGCGGGAGTGGACGCGGCGGCTGTACGACGAGCTGGCCGCCGCCGTCGACCCGGCGTTCGAGATGGCCGAGCTGATGCGGCAGCGGGCCCGCGAGGGCGCGGTGTACCACCACGGGTTCCCCCTGGAGGGGCGGCCGCTCGCCGACTGGCTGAAGGAGTGCCGGACCGACCCGCGGCCCATGCTGGGGGCGCTGTCCCGCAGCCGCCTGGTGCGGCCGGGCGACCCGGGCAGGAGCATGCTGGTCAACGGCCTGGTGGGGGAGAACGGCCAGATGTTCCGGGTGTTCTCGCCCGAGGACCTGGACGTGGTGCGCCGGTGGATCGGCTCCCTGCCCGGACCCGCGGTCGGCACCCCCGAGGGCGGCGCGGCCCTCGCCCCGTCCCGTCCGCTCGGCCTCACCGCCTGGCGGGCCGAGTCCGACGGGCGGCCCCCCGAGGACCTGCGGGAGGCCTACCACCTGCTCCTGAACCGCACCGACACGCCCGCGGTGCGCGCCTGGGCCCACGAGTACGCGCACGGCTGGCTCGGCCGGTCGCGGCACGGCATGGACGACGCGGAGACGCCGCTGCCGCGGCGGTGGACCCCGCGGGGGCTGCGGCCCTGGCTGGTGGACATGCACGACCGGCACAGCGAGGCGTTCGAGCAGGGCACCGCGCAGGAGCTGCCCAGTCGCGAGGCGCTGGTCGACTCCACCGTGCAGCTCGCCCCGCTGACCCTGATCGACGGGGCCTGGATCATGGGCTTCACCGACTACGAGCACGCCTCGTCGGAGATCGGGCACTCCCTCTTCGACACCTACTGGGACGAGCTGGGCAACGGCGAGGCGGACCTGAACCACCCGCTCATCTACCGCGAGGTGCTCACCGAGATGGGCGCCGACCTGCCGCCCACCGCCGCCCGCGCGTTCGCGGAGTGGGAGGGCTTCCGGGACTCCTCCTTCGAGCTGCCGGTGTACTGGCTGAGCATCGGCCGGTTCCCGCAGACCTTCATGCCCGAGGTGCTCGGCCTGAACCTGGCGATGGAGCTCTCCGGCGTCGGCGGCACCTACCGGCGGGCCCGGCTCGCCCTGAAGAAGTACGGGTTCAGCACCCGCTTCGTCGACATCCACAACACCGTGGACAACGTGGCCACCGGTCACTCGGCGTGGGCCGCCGACGCCATCGACACCTACCTGTCGTCCCTCACGGTCTCCCAGGGCGCGGGCGCGGTGGACGCCGCCTGGGCGCGCGTGCGCACCGGATACCGCTCGCTCAACCCGCCGACGGGCTTCCGGGCCCGCCAGGCCGCGCGCCGGGCCGCGCGCTCCGCGGGCAAGCCCCGCTGACCCGCCCGCCCGCAGGAACGCAGACCCGCCCCGCAGGTCCCGAACCCACCGCCGCACCCCACCGCCGCACCTCACCGCCGTACCCACCGCCGCACCCCACCGCCGCATCCCACCCCGAGGAGCACTCCCATGCCCGATCTGATCCTGGGCATAGCCGCCTACTACCACGACAGCGCGGCTGCCCTGATCGTCGACGGCGTCCCCGTGGCCGCCGCCCAGGAGGAGCGGTTCAGCCGCGTCCGGCACGACTCGGCCTTCCCCGCCAATGCCATCCGCTACTGCCTGGAGGAGGCGGGCGCCACCCTCGACGACGTCTCCGCCGTCGCCTACTACGAGGACCCGGAGCTGAAGTGGCGCCGCGTCCTCACCACCTTCGCCGGCGCCGCGCCGGGCGGCTTCCCCTCCTTCCGCGACACCCTCCCCGGCTGGCTGAAGTGGAAGCGCCGCACCGCCGACGTGGTCCGCGGCGAGCTGGCCGGCCTCGGCCTGGGCCGGGTCCCCGAGCTCCACGTCCGCCGGCACCACGAGTCGCACGCCGCCTCGGCGTTCTACCCCAGCCCCTACGAGTCCGCCGCCGTGCTGTGCATCGACGGGGTCGGCGAATGGGCCACCACCACGCTGTGGCACGGCCGCGGCACCGAGCTGGACGCGGTCTCCGAGATCCGCTTCCCGCACTCCCTCGGCCTGCTGTACTCGGCGTTCACCTACTTCTGCGGCTTCAAGGTCGACTCGGGCGAGTACAAGCTGATGGGCCTCGCCCCCTACGGCAAGCCCCGCTACGCCCAGCTGATCCGCGAGAAGCTGATCGACATCAAGCCGGACGGCTCGTTCCGGCTCGACATGGACTACTTCGAGTACCTGCGCGGCCAGGTGATGACCGGACGCGGCTTCGAGAAGCTCTTCGGCGGTCCTCGCCGATCCCCCGAAGGCCCTCTCACCGAGCGGGAGTTCGACCTCGCCGCCTCGGTGCAGCAGGTCACCGAGGAGGTCGTGCTCCTCCTCGCGCAGCACGCCCGCGAGGTCACGGGCGAGCGCCACCTGGTGATGGCCGGCGGAGTGGCCCTGAACTGCGTCTCCAACGGCAGGATCATCAACGCGGGCATCTTCGACGAGGTGTGGGTCCAGCCCGCGGCGGGCGACGCGGGCGGCGCGCTCGGCGCGGCCCTCGCCGTCGCCTCGGACCGCGGCGCCCGGCGCGACCACCTCGGCAACGGCACGGACGGCATGTCCGGCTCGCTGCTCGGTCCCGAGTTCGACGACGAGGAGATCGCCGCCTACCTGGACGGGCAGGGCATCCCGTACACCCGCCTCACCCCCGAGGAGCTGGCCCGCCAGACCGCGGCGGAGCTGGCGCGGGGGAAGATCGTCGGCTGGTTCCAGGGCCGGATGGAGTTCGGGCCCCGGGCGCTGGGCGCGCGGTCGATCGTCGGCGACCCGCGCGACCCGGCCATGCAGTCCGCCATGAACCTCAAGATCAAGTTCCGGGAGTCATTCCGGCCCTTCGCCCCCTCGGTGCTCGCCGAGGACGCCAAGGACTACTTCGAACTCCACCAGGAGAGCCCCTACATGCTGGTGGTCACCGGCGTCTCGCCCGCCCAGCGGATCGAGACGGAGGCGGGGGACGACGGCGTCGGCGGACTCGACCTGCTCAAGGTGCGGCGCTCCACCATTCCGGCCGTCACCCACGTCGACCACTCGGCCCGGGTGCAGACCGTCACCGCCGAGCGGAACGCCCCGTACCACCGGCTGCTCACCGAGTTCAAGGAGCAGACCGGCTGCCCGGTCCTGGTCAACACCTCCTTCAACGTGCGCGGCGAGCCGATCGTCGCCAGCCCCGCCGAGGCGTACGCCTGCTTCATGCGGACCGACATCGACCGCCTCGCCGTCGGCAACTTCCTGCTCCGCAAGGAGGACCAGCCGGTCTGGCGGGAGGAGACCGACTGGCGAGACGAGATCCCCCTCGACTGACCAAAAAAGCGTCAGAAACCGATAGAAAGCAACAGAAAGGGCGTACGAGCCGTGCGTACCGTACTACTGGCCATCGTCTACTACCTGGTGGTCACCCCCCTCGGCCTCCTGGCGCGGGTGGTCCGCGACCCACTCGCCCGGGGCATCGACCCCAAGGCCGCCAGTTACTGGGCCGCCCCCATCCCGTCCGCGGTCTGAGTCCCGCCGGCGACCGGGGGGAGAGGATCCACCGAACCCCCTCTCCCCCCGGCCGCCCGGGCCCCCACGAACACGAACTCGCAGGAGAGAGCATGCGCGCATCGCCGCCCCCCACAGAACGGACGGACCACCGGCAGCCCGAGGGAGGCTTCGGAGAGGCGGTCCGGCTCACCGTGCCCGTCGCCATGGCGTACATCCCGCTGGGAGTGGCGTTCGGCGTGCTGCTGACCGCGAGCGGCATCAACTGGTACTGGGCCCCGCTCTCCACCCTGCTGATCTACGCGGGATCCATCGAGTTCCTCGCCGTCGGCTTCATGGTGGCCGGACTGCCGCTCTACCAGGTCGCGTTCACCTCGCTGATCGTGAACTTCCGGCACATCTTCTACGGCCTGTCCTTCCCGATCGACCGGCTGCGCGGGAAGGCGCGGAAGGCGTACGGCGTCTTCGCCCTGACCGACGAGACCTACGGCATCACCTCCGCCGGCCCCGGCATGCACCTGACCGGCCGGCAGATCACCGTCCTCCAAGTGGTCAGCCACGTCTGGTGGTTCCTCGGCGCGCTGCTCGGCGCCCTGCTCGGCCAGGTGATCCCGGAGAGCGTCAAGGGCTTCGAGTTCGCCCTCACCGCCATGTTCCTGACCCTCGCGGTCAACGCGGTGCGCACCAGCAGGAGCGCGACCCTCGTCCTCCTCGCCCTGGGCGCCGGAGTGATCGGCTACCTCGTGGACCGGTACGTGATCGGGGAGTCGTTCCTCATCGTGAGCCTGCTGCTCTACGTGGTCGTCATCAGCGCCATGTACCGGAAGGACCGGGGCAGGAACACGGACGCGAGCACGGGCACGAACACCGACACGGACACCGACGAGAACGAGGAGCAGGCGAAGTGAACACCCTTTCCGACGCGCACGCGTTCGCCGTCGTCGGCGTGATCGCCCTGGTGACCCTGGCCCTCCGGGCCGCCCCCTTCGTCGTCCTGGGGAAGCTGGCCACGAGCGGCTACCTGCGCTACCTCGGCGAGAAGATGCCGACCGGGGTGATGGTGCTCCTCGTGGCGTACACCATCAAGGACCTCGACGTGACCGTCTACCCGTTCGGGCTGCCGAAGCTGGTCTCGCTCGCCGTGGCGGCGGTCATGTACTGGAAGACGGACAACGCCCTGCTGTCGATCGGCGGCGGCGTCGCGCTGTACATGGTTCTCGTCAACGGGGTGATCTGACGTGGGGACGCGGAGAGAAGCCGGCGGGGCCGCGGGCGCGGTGCTCGTCCTGGAGGACGGACGCAGTTTCCGCGGGCGCGCCTACGGCGCGGTGGGGGAGACCTTCGGCGAGGCGGTCTTCAACACCGGCATGACCGGCTACCAGGAGACCCTGACCGACCCGTCGTACCACCGCCAGGTCGTGGTGATGACCGCCCCGCACGTCGGCAACACCGGCGTCAACGACGAGGACCCCGAGTCCGGCCGCATCTGGGTGGCGGGCTACGTGGTCCGCGACCCCGCCCGGATGCCGTCCAGCTGGCGGTCCAAGCGCTCCCTGGACGAGGAACTGGCCGCCGAGGGCGTCGTCGGGATCTCCGGCGTCGACACCCGCGCCCTCACCCGCCACCTGCGCGAGCGCGGCGCGATGCGCGTCGGCATCTTCTCCGGGGAGGCGGTCGAGGACGAGGCGGTGCTCCTCGAACGGGTGCGGCAGGCCCCGCCGATGAGGGGCGCGAACCTCTCCGCCGAGGTCGCCACGGACAGGCCGTACGTCGTCCCCGCCGTCGGCGAGAAGAAGTTCACCGTCGCGGCGATCGACCTCGGCATCAAGGGCATGACCCCGCACCGGATGGCCGAGCGCGGCATCGAGGTCCACGTCCTGCCCGCCACCGCCACGCTGGAGCAGGTGTACGCGGTGGCGCCGGACGGGGTGTTCGTGTCCAACGGTCCCGGGGACCCCGCCACGGCGGACCTGACGGTGGTCAGGGGAGTACTGGAACGCGGGACGCCGCTGTTCGGGATCTGCTTCGGACACCAGCTGTTCGGCCGGGCGCTCGGCTTCGGCACGTACAAGCTGAAGTACGGCCACCGGGGCATCAACCAGCCGGTCCAGGACCGCACCACCGGTGAGGTCGAGGTCACCGCGCACAACCACGGCTTCGCCGTGGACGCGCCGCTGGACGGCCCGGTGGACACGCCGTTCGGCCGGGCGGAGGTCACCCACGTGTGCCTGAACGACCAGGTGGTGGAGGGGCTGCGGCTCATCGACCGTCCGGCCTTCTCGGTCCAGTACCACCCCGAGGCGGCAGCGGGCCCGCACGACGCCGCGTACCTCTTCGACCGCTTCACGTTCTTGATGGAAACCGCCCTGATGGAGGCCGAGCGTGCCTAAGCGCACCGATATCCAGTCCGTCCTGGTCATCGGCTCCGGCCCGATCGTGATCGGCCAGGCCGCCGAGTTCGACTACTC
>NZ_LGEG01000229.1 GCF_001280125.1 Streptomyces sp. NRRL F-6492 | reverse complement strand
CGGGTGGGGTGGGGCGCTCCCTAGGCGTGGACGAGGGCGGTGGCCGGGGCGCGGCGCAGGACGCCGGCCAGGTCGGTCAGGGCCCGGGTGAGGACGTCGACGGACCGGTGGAGGTCGCCGAGGGCGATGTGTTCGTCGTCGGTGTGGTCGAGGTGGGCGTCGCCCGGGCCGTAGGCGACCATCGGAACCGGCCACCGGTCCTCGATGACGTTCATGTCGGAGGTGCCGGCCTTCAGCCGCAGCACCGGGCGTCCGCCGTGCAGCCGGATCGCGTTGCGCAGGGCGCGGGCCACCGGGTCGGAGACGCCGCGGCGGACGGCCGGGACGCGTTCGTCCAGGCGGGCCGCGGCGTGCACGGCCGTGGTGTCGACGAACCGCTGGAAGTCGTCGAAGTCGAACCCGGCGGGCACCCGGCAGGTGATGGAGGCGGTGGCGTCCCGGATGTCGCCGTCGAGCCGGACCAGGGTGGCGGCGGCCGCGTCGAAGGACACGCCCTCGTGCGGGCCGGAGACCCGGCGCATGTAGGCGTCGACGCCCCGCCAGAACGCGGTGGCCGCCTCGACGGCGGTCTCCTCGGGGCTGGAGGTGTGCATGGGCGGCCGGCTCACCTCGTACTCGACGCCGACCCGGCCCTTGTAGCCGAGGCAGACCCCGTCCCAGCCGCTGGGCTCCCCGATGACGACGGCGTCGGGCGCGGGCAGGGTGTCCAGCAGGTGCCGCGCGCCCTGGGAGCCGGGCACCTCCTCGCCGACGGCGCCCGCGACGATGATCCGCAGCCGTGGCTCGGCGGCGGAGGCGCGGACGGCGGCGCAGGTCATGGCGGCGAGCGGTCCCTTGGCGTCGACCGTGCCGCGCCCGTAGAGCAGGTCGCCGACCTGGCAGACCGCGATGTCGCCGGGGACGGTGTCGATGTGTCCCAGGAGCAGCACGGTGGGTCCGTCGACGGGGCCGATCTCCCCGACGGCGTTGCCGACGGCGTCGACCCGGGCCCGCATGCCGAGCCGTTCCATCTGTCCGGCCAGGTAGGCGGAGGCGCGTTCCTCCCGTCCGGAGACGGACGGGATGCCCACGAGTCCGCGCAGCAGGCGTGCGGGGTAGTCGTCGAGCCCGTTCACGCCGGTTCCCGGTGGGCCGTGGCGGGGAGGCGCAATCGGGTGCCCGTGCGGGAGTCCAGCGCCGCGCGGACGGGTTCCGGGCCGTCGCCGGGGGCGATGGAGACCAGGTCCACGCCGCCGGCCAGCGCGTCCGCGGCGGCGCGCAGTTTGTGGCGCATGCGGCCGCGTACGGACGGCGGGAGTTCCGTGCCCGGGCCCGTCTCCAGTTCGGGGAGCACGGTGTCGGGGCGGTCGGGGTCGTCCAGGACGCCGGGGGCGCGGGTGAGCAGGACGAGGGCGGTGGCGCCCAGGGCGGTGGCGACGGCGGCGGCGGCGCGGTCGGCGTCGACGTTGAGCAGCGTGCCGTCCTCGGCCGCGGCGGGCGGGGAGAGGACCGGCAGTTCGCCCGCGTCGAGCAGGGTGCGCAGCAGGGCGGGGTCGACGCGGGCGAGGCGGCCGCTGAGGTCGTCGCGGACGATCCGCGCCCGGCCGTCGGCGTCGTACACGCGCAGCGCGGTCTTGCGGACGGCGGTCAGGATGCCCCCGTCCGCGCCGGACAGTCCGGTGGCGGTGATGCCGCGCCGGCGCAGTCCGCTCAGCAGGGCGGGCTTCACCCGCCCGAGCAGGGCCATGGTCAGCGCGTCGAGGGCCGCCGCGTCGGTGCGCCGGGCACTGGTGCCGTCGGCGGACCGCAGGTGTTCCACGGTGCGGCCGAGCTGGCCGTTCAGCCGGTCGGCCTCCGCTCCGCCGCCGTGGACGAGCACGACGCGCGTGCCCTGCGCGGTGAGTGCGGCGATGTCGTCGAGGACGGCGTCCCCGTCGATGTCGCTGCCCAGTTTCACTACGAGTGTCATTCTGTCCCTCCCTCCTCACATGTCGCTTGTCGCTTGTCTCGTGGGGCTGTTCACGTCGGGTGGTGCGCGGTGGGCCGGTTCACGGCGGCCCGGTTCACACGGGGTGCAGGCCGGGGAATTCGAGGCCGGACCGCTCCGGCAGGCCGGTGGCGAGGTTGGCGCTCTGCACGGCTCCGCCCGCCGCGCCCTTGACGAGGTTGTCGAGGGCCGCGACCGCGACGATCCGGTGGTCGTCGAGGTCGAAGCCGAGGTCGCAGTGGTTGGAGCCGAGCAGTGTGCGCGGTTCCGGCAGCCGGTGCAGGCCCTGGCGCTGGGCGACGAACCGTACGAACGGCTCGTCGGCGTACGCCTTCCGGTAGGCGTCCCAGACCTCGGCGCGGGTGACGGTCCGGCCTGGCCGGACCTGGGCGACGATCTGGACGCCGCGCACGGCGGGGACGGCCGTGACGGTCATCCGGGCGCGTACGCCGGTGTGCTGGGTGATCTCCGGTTCGTGGCGGTGGCCGACGGGCCCGTAGACGCGCAGGGCGGAGGCCCGTTCGGGGTGGTGGCCGGCGGGGCCCGGGGTGTTGCCGGAGCCGCTGGAGCCGGTGCGGGCGTCGACCAGGACGTCGCCGTCCACGAGCGCCGCGTCCGCGAGGGGGCGCAGGGCGAGGATGGCCGCGGTGGCCATGCAGCCCGGCACCGCGATCCGGTCGGCGGTCCGCAGCCGGTCGCGGTAGAGCTCGGGCAGGCCGGGGACGAACGCGGCGGCGCCCGCGGCCCGGGCGGAGGAGCCCGCGCCGTAGTGCCGCCGGACCGCCTCGGGGTCGTGCAGCCGGAAGTCGGGGCTGAGGTCGACCAGGAGCGCGGCCCGCTCGCTCAGTTCGTCGAGCCGGGCGGCGAACTCGCCGTGCGGCAGCGCGCTGAACAGGACGTCGACGCGCTCCGGGCGGGCGGGGTCGGTGAAGGTCAGCTCGCCCGCGCCCCGGAGGTTGGGGTGGGCGGTGTGCAGGGGCTTGCCGGTGTGGCGCCGGGACGTCGCCTGGACCAGGTCGAAGACGGGGTGGCCGAGCAGCAGCCGGGCCAGTTCGCCTCCGACATAGCCGGTGCCTCCGAGGATGCTGGCTCTCATGGGTGGTCGCTCTCCTGACTCGGTACGGGTCCGGCGCCGGGGGCCGCGCCGGGTACGCGGTCCGGCGCGTGGTCCGCGTGAACCGCGCGGTCTATGTGAACCGTGTGGCCGACGTGGTCGACGGGACTGGCGTGGTCGACGTGACTGGCGTGACCGGCACGACCGGCGTGACCGGCACGACCGGCGTGGTCGACGTGACTGGCACAACCGTCGTGACCGGCGTGACCGGTGTGACCCGGGTGGTCCGCGTGTTCCAGTACGTGGTCGGCGAAGGCCTCGGCGATGGCGAGGGCGGTGGCCTCGTCGCCGACCGCCGCGCCCCGGAACTCGACGCCGCTGTTCACCTCGTTGACGAGCAGCCGTCCGTCGTCGCTCTCCAGCAGGTCGACTCCGAGGAGTCCGCCGCCGACGGCCTTGGCGGCCCGCAGGGCGAGGTCCTCCAGCTCGGGGGTGAGCGGGCAGCGGCTGGTGCGGGCGCCCCGCGCGACGTTGCCGATCCAGTGGTCCCCCGTCCGGTGGACGGCGGTCACGGCGCGGTCGCCCGCGACGACGACCCGGATGTCGCGCTGCGGCGTGCGGACGAACTCCTGGGCGTAGACGAGCTGCTGCTGCGGCGAGGGGAGGGCCTCCTTGAGGGCGAGGACGCCCTCGACGGCGTCGATGTCGTTGACCTTGCACAGTCCCCGGCCCCAGGAGCCGTTGACGGGCTTGACCACCGCGGGCAGTCCGATCCGGCGCAGCGCCTCCTCCCCGGCGGCCGGGGTGAGGGCCACGGCCGTGTCGGGGACGGGCAGACCCGCGCCGTGCAGCACCAGGGTGCTGTGGATCTTGCTGTCGCAGACGGCGATGGTCGAGGAGGAGTTGACCACCGGGATGCCGAACGCCTCGCACATGCGGCTGACTTCGAGCCGCCGGGTGCCGGCGAGGGAGCGGTTGCACACCACCCGCCAGGGCGGTGCCGGGTCGCCGATCCGGTAGCTGAGCGTCCGGTCGTCGATCACGGCGACCGCTACGCCGCGCCGCCGGAACGCTTCGAGGAGCAGTTTCTCCTCGAAGCGCACCCGGGAGGCGATCAGCGCGACGGGCCGGCCGTCGTCGCCGGGTCCGATCCCGGCCCCAACCCCGATCCCGGTCCCGGTCAGGTCACTCACCCCAGTCCTCTTCGATCTCGGGGGCCAGCGCGAGGGTGACGGGCCCCACCGCGACGACCTCCAGCTCCACGGAGCAGCCGGCGCACACGACGATCTCGGTGACCTCGGTGTTCGCGGCGAGCTCGACGCCCGCACCACAGTCGGGGCAGGCCGCCCGCTCGGTCATGGTGTCCAGAGACATCACATACTCCCTATCGACTCTTGAAGTATTTTGCCCCATCCAGGCAACTGACTCCATATAAAAGCTACAGACACTTCAAAGTCAAGCGAGACTCTATGTAGACTTCAGGGGTCAGCATCACTCTGTGCGTGGAGGGGGCCCGAAGTGAATCCTCAAGTCATCGAACCGGCCGACACGAGAAGCAGGGAGGCGCGGGAGCACGTCCAACTGCCGCTGCGGCTCACCGAACTGTTCAACAACGTCGCCTTCACCGGTCCGGACACCCTGGGCAACGGACGGCTCAACGTGTGGGGCAACAGCCTGCCCATCGGCACCCTGCCGACCGGCCGGATCCGGGTCTCCGGCGTCGAGTTCGACGTCGCCGCGCCCGACGGCGTCGTACCCGACAACGTGCGCTGCACCGGCCAGCTCGTCCACCTCCCGGACGGCACCGCCGCCGACTGGCTGCACCTGCTCGTCACCTCCGAGCGGCGCTGCGAGGAGACCGTCCACCTGCACTACGCCTCCGGGGCCGTGGATCCCGAGTGGATCCGCGTCTCCGACTTCTGGCCCGCCACCGGGCACTTCGGCGAGGTGCTCGCGGCCCGCTCGGCCGGCATGCACTATCCGCACCACATCCAGCCCGACCTCGGCGGCCAGGTCTGGTCGGTGCGCGTCCCGGCCGTGCGCCGGGAGCCGCTGCGGAGCGTGCGGCTGCCCGACAACGCCGCCCTGCACCTCTTCGCCCTCACCGTGGAGGGAGTCCGATGACCGTCCTCGGCAGCCGCGCCTCCGTCACGGAGGACGTCCCGGGCCCCGTCAGCACCACCCCCACCGGCCCCTACTCGGGCGCGGTGCCGGTGACCTCCTCCCCCGCCTGGTACGACGACCTCTGCAGCTGCCTCCAGGTGGACCTGGTGCACGTGCTGCGGCTCGGCGGCTGGGACCCGCTCCAGGCCCTCGGCAGCGGCTGGCGGCTGCGGGCCGTGCCCGAGGACTGCGAGCCCGTCGAGTTCTTCCACCCGGCCGGGGACGACCTGGCCTCCTCCTTCGGGATCTACCACCCGCTGTCCCTGCGGTGGCACCGGCCCGGCGACGACGCCGAGGCCCACGAGCAGCTGGTCGCCGCGCTCGCCGACGGGATCGTGCCCGTCGTGGCGGTCGACAACTACCACCTGCCGTTCCGCCCGGCCTACCACGACGTGCACGCCGGGCACCTCCTGATGGTGACCGGGTACGACCCGGGCAGCCGTGCCTACCGGGTCCTCGACCCGATGCCGCCCGCCTACCGGGGGCCGCTGCCCCGCGAGGTCCTGGAGCGCAGCCGCTCCTCCGCCAACCCGGACGACGGCAGCGACCCCTTCTTCGCCGGGTCCGGGCCCGCCAGGCGCTGGCTGGAGGTCCGCCGGGAGGGACCGCAGCCGGAGCTGACCTGGTCGTGGCTGCGCACGGCCCTGGAGACCAACGTCCGGTCGCTGCGCGGCGCGGAGGGGGACGGACTGCCGGCCCTCGCCGCCTACTTCGACTCCCTGCCCGCCGCCGTCGCCGCCGAGGGCGCGGCCCCGCTGCTGCGGACGTACCGCATCGGCTGGCCCGCGCAGGCCGAGGCCGGGCTGCACGCCCGGTTCCTCGCCGAGGCCGCCCGGCGCCTGGGCCGCTTCCGGCTCGCCGAGGCCGGCCGGGCCGTGGAGCTGGTCTCGCACTCCTGGACCGGGGTGCGCATCAGCGCGGCCCACGGCGAGGAGAACCCCGGGGAGGCCGCCCGGCAGGTCGTCGAGCACGGCCGCACCCTGCTGCGCGGTTACGAGGCGGCCCTGCACGCGGTCGAGTCCGCGCTGGACCGGCCGTGACCGCCCCGCACCGCGCCGCGACCGGGCCTGACCCGGCCGTGACCGGCGGACGCGCCACGCGCGCACCCAGGACCGAGGGAACCGAGAGAGGCGGAACGACAGGCATGACGGAGCGACCGCAACAGCTCGCGATGGTGGGAGGACCCCGCGCGGTCCCGCCCGGGACCGCCGCGCCCCGGTGGCCGGTGATCACGCGGGACGACGAGGAGGCCGTGGCCCGGGTCCTGGCCAGTGGGCGGCTGACCGCCACGGCCGAGGGCGAGGAGGAGGTGCCGGGCCTGGAGCGGGAGTGGGCCGCCTACACCGGCACCGCGCACTGCGCCGCCGTGGGCTCCGGCACCGCGGCGCTCCAACTGGCCCTCGCCGCCCTCGGCGTGGGCCCGGGCGACGAGGTGGTGGTGCCCTCCCTCTCCATGAACGCCACCGCCCTCGCCGTGCTCCAGCAGGGCGCGCGGCCGGTCTTCGCGGACGTCGACCCCGAGACGTACACCATGGATCCGGAGGCCGTGCGCGCCGTGGCGGGTCCGCGGACCAAGGCGCTGCTCCCGGTCCATCTGCACGGCCTGCCGGCCGACATGGACGCGCTGCGGGCCGTCGCCGACGGGCTCGGCGCCGCGGTCGTGGAGGACGCCGCCCAGTCGCACGGGGCCTCCTACCGGGGCCGGCGCACCGGCGCGCTGGGGACGGTGGGCTGCTTCAGCCTGCACCCCAGCAAGAACCTGCCCAGCTGCGGCGAGGGCGGCCTGCTCACCACCGACGACCCCGAGCTGTACGAACGCGTCCTGCGGCTCCGGCAGTTCGGCGAGGACCCGCGTCCCCGGCACACCCGGAGCTACGTGTCCCACACGCCGGGGTGGAACCACCGCATCGGTCCCGTGGAGGCGGCGTTCGCACGCGGTCAGCTCACCCGCCTCGACGCGTACGGGCGCCGCCGGACGCCCGGGATCCTGGCCTTCCTCGACCGGCTCGCCGCCCTGCCCGGACTGCGGGTCCCCGTGGTGCCCGAGGGCTCCGCGCACGTCTGGCACATCCTGCGGTTCCGGCTGGATCCGGAGGCCCTGGGCCTCGCGCACGGGGACGCCGCCGCGCTGCGCCGGGCCCTGCACCGGGCGCTGCGCGCCGAGGGCGTACCGGTCTCGCGCTACCAGGAGGCGCCGCTGCCGGCGCACCCCGCCTTCGCCCCGTACGTGCCGGCCGGAGCGGACTTCCCGGTCGCCCACGCCGTGCTCACCGACTCGCTGTGCCTCCAGCGGCGCCAGCTCGACCCCGACTCCGGTCCGGTGCTCGCCGCGTACGCCGACGGCTTCGAGAAGGTCTGGCGGAACCTCGACCTGATCCGCCGGATGGTGCGCTCGGCCTCCCCGGCCGGCCGCGAACGGCAGGGGGCGGGTGTCGCGTGACCGCCCCCGTCACCACCGCCGCCTTCGAGCAGCCGCCGTTCCCCGCGACCGTCACCACCGAGGAGGCCGCGCTGCGCATCCGGCGCGGCATCGTCGACATGGCCGCCGGCCGGCAGGGCGCGCACCTGGGCGGCAGCCTGTCCTGCGCGGACGTCATGGCCGTCCTCCACTTCGGGGTGCTCGACCCGTCCCGCGACTCCTTCATCCTGAGCAAGGGCCACGCGGCCCCGGCCCTGTACGCGGCGCTCGCCGCCCGCGGACTGCTCGACGAGGCCGAGCTGAAGGGGTACGCCTCGCCCGGCAGCCGGCTGTTCGGGCACCCCTCCCGCGGCCTGCCCGGCGTCGAGTTCTCGACCGGCTCGCTCGGGCACGGTCTGGCCCTCGGCTGCGGTCTGGCGCTCGCCGGGCAGCTCCGGGGCGACGCCTCGGAGCGGGTCTTCGTCCTGATGGGGGACGGCGAGCTCCAGGAGGGCTCCGTGTGGGAGTCACTGATGTTCGCCGGCCACCGGAAGCTGTCGCGGCTCACCGCGATCGTCGACCGCAACGGTCTGCAGCAGTCCGCCGCCACGGAGGACTCGCTGACCCTGGAGCCGCTGGGCGACCGGCTCCGGTCCTTCGGCTGGGAGGTGCGGGAGACCGACGGCCACGACCACGGCCTCCTGCGCGCCGCGCTCGCCGCCCCCTCCGGGAGCGGCCGGCCGGTCGCCGTGGTGGCCCGTACGGTCAAGGGGCGCGGCGTCCCGTTCATGGAGCGCCGGGTGGCGAGCCACTACGCGACGCTGAACCCGGCGCTGCACCGGCGCGCGCTCGCCGCGCTCCGCGCCGCGGGACAGGTGACCCGATGACCACGACCGAGCCCGCGACCATCGCCACCGCCACCGCCACGACCGAGCCCACGACCACCGCCACGACCGAGCCCACGCCCGCACCCAAGCCCGTCGGCCCCCGCGAGGCGTACCGGGAAGCCCTGGCCGCGCTCGCCGAGCGCGACGAGCGGGTGCTGTGCCTGGACTCCGACATGGGAGGTCTGGACACCTCCTTCGGCGGCCGGTTCCCCGAGCGCTACGTCAGCACCGGCATCGCCGAGGCGAACCTGTTCACCGTCTCGGCGGGGCTCGCGGCCCGCGGGCTGCGTCCCTACGCCCACACCATGGCCACGTTCGCCGCGACCCGCGCCGCCGAGCAGCTCAAGCTCGACGTCGTCGGCACCGGCCTCCCCGTACGGGTGGTGGCCACCCACGCCGGGCTCTCGGCCGCGCACTTCGGCAGCACCCACTACTGCCTGGAGGACCTGGCCGTCACCCGGGCGCTGCACGGGCTGACCGTGGTCGTGCCCGCCGACGCCCGGGAGATCGGCCCCGCCTTGGCGGCGCTGCACGAGCTGGACGGGCCCTCGTACCTCCGGCTCGGCCGGTCGGCGACTCCCCCGGTGCACGCCGGGGACGTCCCGCCGTTCCGGCTCGGCGAGGCCGTCACCCTGCGCGCGGGGAACGACGTCACGCTGGTCGCGTGCGGCCCGCTGCCCGTGCACTTCGCGCTCGTCGCCGCCGACCGGCTCGCCGCGGAGGGGATCGCGGCCCGGGTGCTCCAGATCCACACCCTCGCCCCGTTCGACGAGGCCGCGACGGCGGCCGCGGCGGCCGAGACCGCCGGGATCGTCACGGTCGAGGAGCACCGGCCGCAGGGCGGCCTCGGCGACGCGGTCGCGCAGGTCGTCGCGGCCCACGCCCCCCGGCCCGTGCTGCGGGTCGCGGTGACGGGCCCGCTGCCGGGGCTCGTCGACGACCACACCGGGCTGCTCGCCGCCACGGGGATGAGCCCGGAGGCCGTGCACGCCGCCGCGCTGCGCGTGCTGGGCCTGGCCCCGCCGGCCGCCGCCCGCCCGAAGCCCCCCGCACCGATCCCGTCCACCGCACCGTCCATCGCATCGCCCACCGCACCGACCACCACCGGAACCCCATCGGAAGGCAGGCCCTCATGAGCACGCAGACCACGTCCGCGGGACCGGCGTCGCAGGACTACGTCGCCGACCTGTTCGCCCGGCTCCTCGGCGTCGACGCCCCCGGCCCCGACGACGACTTCTTCGTCCTGGGCGGGACCTCGCTCTCGGCGATGGACCTGATCGCGCTGATCGAGCAGGAGCGCGGAGTGCAGCTGCCCGTCCGCGACTTCTACCGCGGCACGACCGTCGCCGAACTCGCCGCCACCCTCGATCAGCTGTCCGCGGCCTCGGCCTGAACCGGCCGCCAGGCCCCTCCCGGAGGAGACAACAGATGCGCCTTTCGACACCGCCGTTCGCCCCGGCGGACACCGATGTGACGGCCGTGGACTTCCTCGCCTCGACGTACTACACCGAGGGTGACCCGCACGCGCTGTGGACCCACCTGCGGGCCCACGACCCGGTGCACCGCTTCGCCCCGTCCGACGGCCGGGAGCCCTTCTGGGTGGTCACCCGGCACGCGGACGTCAGCCGGGTGCTCAAGGACCACTCGGTCTTCTCCTCCCGGCGCGGGACCATGCTCTGCATCATCGACCTGTCCATGCCGGACATCGCGTCCGACCAGATGATGCCCGACACCGATCCGCCCCGGCACGGCCAGCTGCGCGACCCGCTCAACCGCGTGATGACGCCCCGGGCCGTCGCCGCCCAGGAGGAGACCATCCGGGGCATCGTCCGCGAGATGCTCGAACCGGCTCTGGACGGCGAGGTGTTCGACCTGGCGCAGGCCGCGCTGATGTTCCCCATGGCCTTCACCGGCTCCATGATGGGCCTGCCCCGCGAGACCTGGGACCGGATGTCCCGGCTGACCACGATGACCATCGCCTACGACGACCCCGAGTACATGGAGAAGGCGCCCAAGCCGACCCTGCGCCAGGCGCACCACGAGCTGTTCTCCTTCTTCAGCGACGAGATCGCCCGCCGGGACCGCACGGACCCGGGCGACGACCTGATCGGGATCCTGCTGCGGATGAGCCTGGAGGGCGAGCCGCTCACCGAGCGGCAGATCATGCTCAACTGCTACAGCCTGCTCCTCGGCGCCAACGTGACCACGCCGCACGTGGTCTCCACGACGGCCCTGACCATGGCGGAGCACCCCGACCAGTTCCGGGCCCTCCAGGAGGACCCCGGGCTGCGCGGCACGGCCATGGAGGAGCTGCTGCGCTGGTCGTCGCCCGCCAGCCACTTCATGCGGTACGCGACGGCCGACGTGGAGCTGGGCGGGCGGACGATCCGGGAGGGCGAGCCGGTCAGCGTGTGGCTGGGCTCGGCCAACCGCGACGAGCGCGTCTTCAAGGACCCGTTCACCTTCGACATCGCCCGCCGGCCGAACCGGCACATCGCGTTCGGGGTGGGGCCGCACTACTGCATCGGCTCGGGCCTCGCCCGGATCGCGCTGCGGGTGTTCCTGGACGAGTTCGCCGAGCGGGTCGGGGCGGTGGAGCTCGCCGGCGAGCCCGTCCACCTCGCGTCGAACTTCGTGGCCGGCTTCAAGCACCTGCCGGTACGGCTGACCCCGCGCGCCGGCAAGGCCCCCGCGCGCCCGCTCGCCGCGGCGGGGACGGGAGCGGTCGCATGAGCGTCGCCGTCCCCTCCCCCACGTCGGCGGGCTGGCTGGAGCGCCGGCACCGGACGGCCGGCGGGCCGCCCCGGGTGGCGCTGTACTGCTTCCCGTTCGCGGGGGGCTCCGCCGCCTACTACCACGCCTGGGCCGGGGAGTTCCGGTCCGACGTGGAGCTGGTGCCGGTGCAGCTTCCGGGCCGGGGCACGCTGATGTCCGAGAAGCCGGTCCCGAGCATGGCCGTGGCCGCCGACCTGGCGGCGGCGGCGATCGCCCGCTCGCCCGTCCCCGCCGCGCTGTTCGGCCACAGCATGGGCGCCGTCCTGGCGTTCGAGACGGCGCGCCGACTGGAGCGGCGCGGGCACCCCGTACAGCACCTGTTCGTGTCCGGGCGGCCCTGCCCGACCGAGGTCCGGCCGCCGTCGCCGGTGAGCGGCCTGCCGCGCGAGCGGTTCGTGGACATGCTGCGGGACTACGGGGCGGCGCCGGAGGAGGTCCTCGGGCACGACGAACTCCTCGACGTGCTGCTGCCGATGATCCGGTCGGACTTCCACCTCATCGAGAACTACCGGTACGAGCCCGAGACCGGCTCGCCGCCCCCGCTGACCTGCCCGGTGTCGGCCTGGTGCGGGGACCGGGACCCGGAGGTGCCGCCGGAGCTGATGGCGCGCTGGGGCCTGGAGACGTCGGGGAGCTTCGCCCTGGAGGTGCTCTCCGGCGGTCACTTCTTCCTCACGGAGCACCGGACGCGGATCGTGTCCGCGGTGCACGAGCTGCTGCGGGGGGTGGGGAGGTGAGCGGCCGGCTGGTCGTCCTGTGGAGCGCGCCGCGCTGCCGGTCCACCGTGTTCTCGCGCAGCGTCGCCGCGCGCGGCGACTTCCTCGTCCTGCACGAGCCGTTCTCGCACCTCGCGGACTTCGGCCGGGAGGAGGTCGGGGGCGTGGAGTGCCGTACGGAGGCGGAGGTGATCGAGCGGCTGCTCGAACTGGCCCGTGACCGGCAGGTGTTCGTGAAGGACACCACCGACTTCCGCTATCCGGGGGTGCTGGCGGACGACCGCTTCCTGAGCGGGGCGCGGCACACCTTCATCGTGCGGGACCCGGGCGAGGCGATCGCCTCCCACTACGGGCTCAATCCGGAACTCGGGCGGGACGAGATCGGTTTCGCGTGGCTCCGCGAGATCCACGACCGGGTGCTGGAGGCCACGGGCGCCGCGCCGCCCGTCGTCGACGCGGCGGACCTGGTCGCGGCGCCGGCCGAGACGCTGCGGGCGTACTGCGCGGCGATCGGCGTCCCGTTCCTGGAGCACGCCCTGTCGTGGAGTCCGGGCGGGCTGCCCGGCTGGGAGAAGACGGCCCGCTGGCACAGCGACGCGAGCGGCAGCGGCACGATCAGTGCCGCCGTCTCCAGCCGTCCGCCGCTGGACGTCCCCGGCCATCCGGTGCTCGGCCCGTACTACCGGCACCACCTCCCGCACTACGCGTACCTGCGGGAGCGGCGGCTGCGGGTCGCCTGACGCGACGGACCCGGACACGACGTCGGCCTTCACGATCCACCGGTGGATCGTGAAGGCCGACGTCGTGTCCGAGGGGGCGGGGCGGCCGGATTCGAACCGGCGTCCTCCGAGATGCTGTCGCGGCGCACTACCTCTGTGCTACGGCCCCGCCCTTGTGGATGATCGTAGCCCCCGGCCGGGCCGACCGGAAGGCGATAAAGCGGGGGCGGCACCGGTGTCCGGTGCCGCCCCCGCCGGGGGAAGGGAATCAGGTCAGGGCCGCCGCCAGGGCGCGGACCGTCGGGTGGTCGTAGACGGCGGAGACCGGGAGGCCCGCCGCGAAGCGCTCGTTCAGGCGCCCGATCATCCGCATGACGCGCAGCGAGTCGCCGCCCAGGACGAAGAACGTGTCGTCGCGGCCCACGCGTTCGACGCCCAGGACGTCCTCCCAGACGGCGGCGACCTCGCGTTCCAGCTCGCCCTCGGGCGGGCTGTACGCGGCCCGGGCGGGGCCCGCGGGGCCGCGCCGGCGGACGCCGGTGACGTAGGGCGCGACGGAGACGTTGGCCGGGTCGGGGCCCACCAGCAGGCAGGTCTCCGGCCGGGCGAGGGCGGCCAGCAGGAGCCGCACGCCGTGGACCGGGTCGATGCCGCGCAGACCCCGGTGGCGCGCGGCGGACGCCAGCGGGCTGCCCTCGTTCATGCCGGTGCGGTCCCACATGCTCCAGGCGATCGAGCGGACGGCGCGGCCCTCGGCGGCCCAGCGTTCGGCGTAGCCGTCGAGGGCCGCGTTGGCCGCCGCGTAGGCGCCGAAGGAGCTGCCGCCGAAGAAGCCGTTGACGGAGGAGAAGAGCACCACCGCCGTGCCGGGCCGCCCGGCGAGGAGCCCCTCGACGGCCCGGGCGCCGCCCGCCTTGGGCCGCATCATCGCGGCGAGCCCGTCCGCCGTCTCCGCGGTCAGCGCGTGCGCCTCCAGGGCGTCCCAGTGGTCGCGCACATCGGCTCCGGCCAGGTGGAACACGGTGTCCAGCGGCCGGCCCCAGCGGCGCTCGGCGTCCGCCACGACGGCCTCCAGGGCGGGGCCGTCGGCCGCGTCCACGGAGACGTACGCGACCTCGCCCAGCTCCCTGAACTCCTCCAGGGCCTCCCGGCGTTCGCCGGTGAGTTCCGCCTCCGGGGTGCGGCCGGCGAGCAGCAGCCGGGCGCCGAGCGCGGACAGCAGGTAGCCGGCGACCTCGCGCCCGATCCCGCCGAGGCCGCCGGTGAGGAGCGCGGTGCCGCCGGTGGGCAGGATCTCGCGGGGGACGGTGAGCGCGTCGGGCTCGGGCACGGGCCGCAGCCGCTGCACGTACGCGGCGGCGCCGTCCCGTACGGCGCTGACGTCCTCGCCGGGGGCGCTCCGGACGGCGGCGACGGCCGCCGTGTCGTCGGCGTCGGCGGCGACGTCGACCAGGCGGACGGCTCCGACGGTCTGCTCGGCGCGCGCGGTGCGCACCAGGGCGGCGAGCGCGGCCCGGCCTGGGTCGACGGTCTCGCCGTCGGCGACGGCGGCGGCGTGCCGGGTCAGCACGGTGACCTTGGCGTCCGGGGCGGCGGCGGCCAGGGCGCGCAGCGCGAACAGGACCCCGGTCGCGGCGCGCTCCGGGTCGGGGGTGCCGGGATCGGCGGTGTACTCCCAGGCGTGCAGGACGTGGGCGGGTACGGCTCCGAGGCCGGCGGCGACGTGGTCGAGCGCGCGGGCGTGGTGGTCGGGGTCGAGCGGGTCGACGGTGACGCGGAGCGCGCCGTCGGTGAGGAACGGGGAGCCGGGCGCGCCCGGCCGGACGACGGCGATCGGGCAGCCGGGGCCGGCCGTCTCGTCGGCGAGGGCGACCGGCAGGGCGCTGCCCTCGGGGGCGTAGACGAGCAGGGCGGCGGCCGGGGGGCGGGCGGCGACCGGTGCCGTGCCGTCCTCGCGCCGCTCCGGTCCGGCGGGCTCCCAGAGGCGTTCGAGGAGCCAGCCGTCCCCGGTCCCGTCGTCGGGGGCGGTGTCGTAGCGTCCCTCGGCGTAGGCCTCGGCGAGTTCGGCGCGCTGGATCTTGCCGCTGGCGGTCTTGGGGAACGCGTCCTCGGAGAGGGCGATCACGGCCCGCGGGTGGAGGCCGATGTCCCGGGCGAGGGTGGTGGCGATGTCCTGTTCGAGGGTGTCCGGGGCGTGCGCGGCGGGGACGTGGAAGACGACCACGCCGTCCGTGTCGCCGTCCCGCACGGGGCAGGCGGCGGCCCAGGTGGCGCGGACGCCGGGGACGGACTCGACGACGGCCTCGACCTCGTGGGAGGGGTAGTTGGTGCCGTTGACGACGAGCATGTCCTTGCTGCGGCCGGTGAGGGCGAGCCGGCCGTCGAGCAGGAAGCCCAGGTCGCCGGAGTCGAACCAGCCGTCGGGGGTGAAGGCGGAGGCGTTGGCGGCGGGGTTGCCGTGGTACTCGCGCAGCAGGGTCGTACCGGAGATGTGGAGCCGTCCGACGCGTCCCTCGGGCAGGATCCGGCCGTCCTCGTCGACGATGCGCAGGGCGACTCCGGCGACGGGCGCGCCGACGTCGGTGAAGGTGACCGCCCGCTCGGAGTCGTGCGGGACCACGGCGAGGTGGGTGTCGAGGGTGGCGGAGTCGACGCTGACGGTGCCGACGGCGGGGTCGTCGGGGTCGAGCCGGGAGTAGGTGACCCCGGAGGAGGTCTCCGACATGCCCCAGCAGGGCACCATGGCGTCGGCGGGCAGTCCGTGGGGGCGGAGCAGGCGGACGAAGCGGCGGGCGGTGCGGGCGACGACGGCCTCGCCCGCGTTGCAGACGTTCCGCAGGGACGACAGGTCCCAGTCGCCCCGGCCGATGGCGTCGGCGTGCTCGTTCACCAGGGAGAAGGCGAAGTTCGGCGCCCAGGTGTTGGTGGCCTTCCAGCGGTCGGCCAGGTCGAGCCAGGTCAGCGGGCGGCCGATGATGCTCTCGGTGCGGGCGTTGACGTGCTCACAGCGCAGGAAGACGTCCCGGACGTTGAACATGACGATGCCGCCGACGTGGTCGAGGGGCATCCAGTTGAGCGAGACGTCGTGCTCGGTGAAGCCGTTGGCCTCGACGGCCGCGTAGGTGCGGGCGACCAGGGAGCGGTTGGCGTGGCGGACGCACTTGGGGACACCGGTGCTGCCCGAGGTGAGCAGGTTCAGCACGTCGTCGTCGGGGGCGACCGGTTCGGGGCGGCCCGGCGCGGAGGAGAGCAGGTCCTCGACGGCGTGGACGCGGATCTCCGGCTCGTCCCACTGGGCGGCGAGCGCGCGGACCGGCTCGCGCAGGGCGCGGTCGGTGAGGACGAGGGGGCGTTCGAGCAGGGTCCAGGCGGCGCGCAGCTTGCGGGTGACGGCGTTCTCTCGGGTGTAGTCGCGGGCCTCGCCGACCGGGGTGGGCAGGAAGCCGCCGAGGACGCAGGCCCAGAAGCCGGTGACGAAGGCGCGGTTGTCGTGGCACTGGAGGAGGACGGAGTCGCCGGGGCGCAGGCCGAGTTCCCGCAGGCCGCCCAGGACGCGCAGGCCCTCGTCGAGGAGTTCGGCGTAGGTCTGCCGCTCGTGGGTGCCGTCGGCGCGCACGTAGACCGTTCCGCGCGCGCCGGCGTGCCGGGCCGCCAGGAGGAGCGCCTCCTGGAGGGTGGTCGCGGCGCCGTCCGGCACCACGGGTGCGGGTCCCACGGCCAGGGCGGGCCGGGGCGGTGCTTGGGTCATGGGGCTTCCTCGGGGTCGGTGGACGCGAGGGGGCGGGCGGTCTCCAGGGCCGAGACCACGGCCGCCACGGCCTGCGGCGTCATGTCGTTGACGAAGTAGTGGCCTCCGGGCACGTGGACGACGTCGCGCGGCGGCGCGGTGGTGCGCTCGCCCCAGGCTGCGGCCTCGGCCTCGGTGACGACGGTGTCCGCGTCGCCCCGTACCGGCAGGACGGGGAACGGCAGCGGGGCGGCGTCGGGGTCGCCCCGGTAGCCCTCCCACAGGGCGAAGTCGGCGCGCAGCAGGGGCAGCAGGAACTCCATGAAGGCGGCGTTGGCCAGCAGCCGTTCGGGGATGCCGCCGAGCGCCCTGACGCCGTCGAGGAAGTCCTCGTCGGGCAGGGCGTGCAGCGGCCGTCCGGTGGCGGGCAGGTGCGGGGCGCGGTGTCCGGCGGCGATGAGCAGCCGGGGCGGCTCGGCGCCCCGGCGCACCAGTTCCCGGGCGGTCTCCGCGCCCAGGACGGCGCCCGCGCAGTGCCCGTACACGGCGTACGGGACGGTGGTGTACGGGCGGAGGGCGAGCGCGCAGGCGCGGGCGAGCGGGCCGACGCCGCCGGCGGGCAGCGCGTCGCGCGCGCGGTCCTCGCGGCCGGGCGGCTGGACGGCGACGACCTCGACGTCCTCGGGCAGCAGCCCGGGCCAGGAGCGGTAGAGGGAGGCGCCCATCCCGGCGTAGGGGAAGCACAGCAGCCGCAGCCGGGGGCGCCCCGGGCGCGCGGCGCGGCGCACCCAGGGGGACTCGGCGGTGAAGGCGGCCGGCGCGGGGGAGCCGGTCGGCGCCGGGGTGCCGGGCGCGGGGGAGCCGGTCGGCGCCGGGGTGCCGGGCGCGGGTGTGCCGGTTGTGGCGGAGCCGGTCGGCGCGGGGGCGCCGGTTGTGGGGGCGCCGGTCGGCGCCGGGGCGGTCGTGGTCATGAGGCCCGCCTTCGGGTGAGGGGCGGAAGGGCCGGGGCGGTGGCGGGGCCGCGGCCCGCGAGGAGCCGGGCGAGCGCCGTGGGCGTGGGGAACAGGAACAGGTCCTGGAGGGACACCTCGCGGGGCACCCGCTGCCGCAGCCGGACCAGCATGCGTCCGGCGTCGAGGGAGCCGCCGCCGAGGTCCATGAAGTCGTCGTCGGCGCCGTAGCGGACCTCGCCGAGGACCTCGGCCCACAGTTCGGCGATCGTCGTCTCCAGGCCCTCGGCGGGCTCCCGGTAGGGAGCCCGGACCCGCCAGCGCGTCCAGTCCTCGGGGGGCAGGGCGCGGCGGTCCACCTTCTTGTTGGCGTTGCGCGGGAGTTCCGCGAGGTGCGCGAAGGCGGTCGGGATCATGTAGTCGGGCAGCCGTTCGGCGAGGAAGTCCCGCAGCGCGGTGCCCGCGAGCCCCTCGTGGCCCGGCCGGGTCACCAGGCAGGCGACCAGCTGGGTGTCGCCGGCGGCGGAGCGGACGGGGACAACGGCGGCCTCCGCGACGCCCGGGTGGGAGAGCAGCGCGGTCTCGACGTCGCCCAGTTCGACCCGGCAGCCGCGGACCTTGACCATGTCGTCGGTCCTGCCGTGGTGTTCGAGCAGTCCGTCGTCGCGGTAGCGGCCGAGGTCGCCGGAGCGGTAGAGGCGGCTGCCGGCGGGGCCGTGCGCGTCGGGCCGGAACCGGTCCGCGGTGAGCGCCGGGTCCCCCCAGTAGCCGAGCGCGGCCTCCGGGCTGCCGAACCAGATCTCGCCGAGGGCGCCGGCCGGCAGGAGTTCGCCCTCGTCGCCGAGGATCCGCATCCGGACCCCGGGGTTGGCCCGGCCGATGGGCGGCGGGGCGAGCCGGTCCCGGGCAGTCGCGGTGGAGGCGGTCAGGCGCTTCTCCCACGGCTGGAGCGGGCTGGCGACGAACAGCGCCTCGTGGCAGCCGTAGCCGACGGCCACCTCGAACGGCAGGTCGGCGGGGCCCCAGCGGTGCAGCTTCTCGCCGCCCATGATGAGGACCCGTACGGGGGCGTCCGCCGGCCAGGGGAGCCGCTGGAGGCTGTCCCCGACGGAGGTGACGACGAACACCGAGTGGACGCCGCTCGCCACGACCCAGTCCCGGAAGGCGGCCGGGTCGGCGAGGATGCCGGGCTCGGCGACGTGGACGGTGGCGCCGACGACGAGCATCCGGGCGACCTCGGCCATGGTCGTGCCGAACCCGGTGGGGGTCGTCCAGCTGCCCCGGTCCCCCGGCCCGAGGAGCGTCGCGTCGGCGAACGAGGCGCCGGCGTGGACGATCACCCGGTGCTGGCCGTGGACGGCCTTGGGTTCGCCGGTGGAGCCCGACGTCTGCATGACGTAGGCCAGGTCGTCGGGGCGGACGTCCAGGCCGGGGTCCAGGTCGGGCAGGGCGGCGAGGTCGCCGCCGAGGGCGTCCCTGAGCAGGGTGCGCTCCGGCAGGACCCCGGCGGCGGGGGTCGCGGCGGACGTGATCACCAGCCGGGGCGGCACCTTCGCGAAGACGCTCCGCAGACGGGCGGGCGGCGCCGCCGGGTCGATCGGGAGGACCACGCCGCCCGCCTTGTGCACGGCGAGGAGCGCCTCGATCCACTCGGCCGAGCGGGGCAGGCTGAGGGCGACGACGTCGCCCCGGCCCAGGCCCCGGGCGGTCAGGTGGTGGGCCAGCCGGTTGGCGCGGGCGTTCAGTTCGCCGTACGTGACCCGCTCGGCGCCCCGGACCACGGCGGGGGTGCCGGGCGAGCGCCGGGCGTGCTCCTCCACGAGGGTGTGCAGCGCGGCCCGGGGCTCCCAGCGGTCGGGGAGGTCGCTGAACGCGTGGAGCAGTTCGCCGGTGTCCTCCTCGTCCAGCATGGCGAGCCGGTGGTGCGGGGCGTCGGGGTCGTCGAGTCCGGAGCGCAGCAGCCGCAGGAAGTGCCGGGCGAGCGCGGTGACCGTGCGCGGGGCGAACACGTCGGAGCGGTAGCGGATCTCGGCGCCGCCGGGGGTGACGACCAGTTCGAGTTCGGCCTCGGTGGCCGGGTCGGTGGCCTCGGTCGCGTGCCAGCCGGCCGGCGGGTCGGGGCGCAGGGCGACGACGGAGGCGTACGGGCCGGGGTTCTGTCCGGAGACCAGCCGCCCGGCGAGCTGGGCGAGCAGCGGCACCGGCAGCGTGGCCTCGGCGAGTCCGCGCCGCAGGCCCTCGGCGACCTGGCCGGCGACCGCGCGCAGTCCGCCCGTGTACGTGACCACGGGCAGGATCTCGGCGACGGCGCCCCGCGGCCGCCGTCCCGGGCGCGTCCGGTCGGTCTCCACGCCGACCACCAGCTCGCCCGAGCGCGACCAGCGGTGCAGCACCAGCGCCCAGGCGGCCACCAGGACCTCGCCCCCGGGCACGGTGCCGGTCCGGCCGCCGACGAGCGCGGCGGCGGAGGCGAGGAGGTCGCCGGGGAGGGCGAACCGGTGGCGCGCCCAGGTGGGGGTGCGGGTGTGGTCGCCGGGCGCGGGCAGGCGCGGCAGCGCGTTGTCGAACGGCACGCCGAGCAGCTCCTCGCGCAGCCGCGCGAGCTGGTCGCCGGTCGGCCGTCCGGGCTCGTCCCCGGTGGCGGGGACGAAGGCCGGGGCCGGGCCCGTCCCGGGGCCGGAGTCCGGTCCGCACAGCTCCGCGAGCCGGGTCAGGAGGAGGCCCGCGTCCGCGTGGTCGACGAGCATGCGGTCGAGGACCAGGGAGAGGCGCGGGCCGGACGGGGTGGTGGCGATCAGGGCGCGGGCCAGGCTGGGGCCGCTGCCGCCGGGGTCCTCGTTCTCGCCCGGCTCGGTCTCGAACCGCTCCAGGAGGAGTGCGGCGGCGTCCTCCGGCACGTGCACCCGGCGGACCGTGATCCCGGCCCCGTCCGGGTCGACCGCGAGGGTGCCGTCGGGTCGCCGCGAGGTCGCGGCGAAGCTGTCCGGGTACTCGGCGGCCAGGGCGCGCAGCGCCTCGTCGAGCCGTTCCTCGCCGAGGTGCGCGGGCGGTTCGAGGCGCAGGGCGAGTCCGCGCACCCGTGAGGTCCGCGCGACGGTGCGGAACCGGTCGAGGGCGGGGTCCACCGCGGTCCTGGCGGCGGCGGGGGAACCCGTGCCCCCGTTGCCCACGGGGCCGCCGAGGGGGTCGTTCGCGAAGCCGGCCGGGTCGCCGACGGGGGCGTTCCCGGGGGCGCCGGGACCGTTCGAAGGGGTTCCGGGGCCGTCGGCGAGGCCGTTCACGGGCTCACCGGGGCCGCCCGGATCGCCCGGACCGCCCGGGCCTCCGACAAGGCCGTTCAGGGGCTCGCTCACGGAGTCGCTCCCTTCGTCTGTGCTCCGGCGCCGTCGTCCGCGAGCAGCGCGGCGACCTGCTCGTCGTCCTGGTTCTCCACCAGCGCGAGCACGTCGAGGACGCTCTGCCGGCGGCTGCGGGTGCGCTCCAGGAGGGCGTCCACCGCCAGGGCGGTGCCGGACACGGTCGGGTTGCGGAAGAAGTCCGCGATGGGCAGTTCGACGTCGAAGACGGCCTTGACCTTGGGGGCGATGCGGATCGCCTGGAGGCTGGTGCCGCCGAGGGCGAAGAAGTTGTCGTGGTTGCCGACCCGGGGCGCGGCCAGGAGCGGCTTGAACACCTCCTCCGCGAGGAGCCGTTCGGTCTCGGTGCGCTCGGCGTCGTCCGTGTCGTCGTCCAGCGGCGCGAACTCGACGGCGGGCAGCGCCTTGCGGTCCACCTTGCCGCTGGCGGTGAGCGGGATGTCGTCCAGCGGCACCAGGAACGTGGGGACCATGGTGGGCGGCAGCCGGTCCGCCAGGTTGGTGCGCACGGAGTCCAGGTGCAGCGGGCCGCCCGGCGCGCCGACGACGTACGCGACGAGGAGGTTGTCGCCGCGCGGTCCGGTCACGACGTGGGCGACGGCCTGTCCGATCTCGGGGACGGCGAGCAGCGCGGCCTCGACCTCGCCGAGCTCGATGCGCACGCCCCGGACCTTGACCTGGCGGTCGACCCGGCCACGGAAGACGATGTCGCCGTCGCTCTGCCAGCCGGCGAGGTCGCCGGTGAGGTACATCCGGGATCCGGGCGGCCCGTAGGGGTCGGGCCGGAAGCGCTCGGCGGTCTGGTCGGGCCGGCCGAGGTAGCCGCGGCCGAGGCCGGCGCCGGCGACGGCCAGTTCGCCGCAGGCCGACGGGGGCAGCAGGTCGAGCTTCTCGTCGAGGACGTACGCCCGGTGGTTGCGCATGGCGCGGCCGATCGGCGGGGAGGCGTGCCAGGTGCCCTCGCACCGCTTGGCGATGACGGTGACGGTGGTCTCGGTCGGGCCGTAGCCGTTCCAGAAGGCGCGGCCGCCGGCCGCCCAGCGGGTGGTGAGCTCGCCGCTGAACGCCTCGCCGCCGACGAAGCAGACCCGCAGCTCGGGGTAGTTCTCCGGGGTGAGCAGGTCCATGATCGCCGGGGGGAGGTCGATCACGGTGATGCGCCGCTCGGCGAGGATCCGGTCGAGGGCGGAGATGTCGCGGCGCTCGTCCTCGTCGGCGAGGTAGACGCTCGCGCCGGTGAGGAGCGCCCCGAAGAGCTCGAAGACGGAGACGTCGAAGCCGGTGGAGGCGAACGCGAGGAAGCGGTCGCCGGCCGTGAGGCCGAACATCTCCTGGGTGGTGCGGACGAAGTTGGTGACGTTGCGGTGCTCGACGAGGACGCCCTTGGGGCGGCCCGTGGAGCCGGAGGTGAAGATCGAGTACGCCAGGTCGGCCGGATCGGTGCGGACCCGCGGCGCGTCGTCCCGCTCCTCCGCGCCGAGGGCCTCGACGTCGATCAGCTCCCAGGGTCCGTCGGGCAGTTCGCCCGCGGTCGTGGCGTCCCCGAGGACCAGGCGGACCCCGGCGTCGGTGAGGACGGCCTCGTTGCGGGTGGCCGGGTTGCCCAGGTCGAGCGGCACGTAGGCGGCGCCGGTCTTGAGGACGGCGAGGACGGCCTCCACGAGCCGCGGGGTGCGGCGGGTGGCGACGCCGACGAGTGCGCCGGGGCCGGCGCCGAGGGCGGCGAGCCGGTGGGCGAGGGCGTTGGCCCTGCGGTCCAGCTCCCGGTACGTGAGCGTGCCGTGCGGGCCGGTGACCGCGGTGGCGTCGGGGTGCTCGGCGGCCGTGCGGGCGAAGACGCCGTGCACGGTCTCCCCGGTCTCCCGCTCCCCGGGGACCTCCCGCTCCCCGGCGGCGTCCCGGTCGCCCGCCGGGACGTTCCAGCGGGTCAGGATGGCGCGCCGCTCGTCCTCGGTGGCCAGCGGGGCGCGGGTGAACGACGCCTCGGGGTCGGCGCTGAGGGTGCGCAGCTGGGTGAGGTAGCGGTCCAGGAAGAGCCGGGCCGTCTCGGGGGCGTAGAGGCTGGTGGCGTAGCGGGCCCTCAGGACGGGCGCGTCGGAGTCGAGTTCGGCGGAGAGCGAGAACTCGAAGGGCGAGCTGCCGGTGTCGAGCTGCTCCAGGGTGAGGGCGAGGCCCCCGGCGTCGGCCCGCCGCTGGGCGGGCGGCGCGATCTCGAAGCCGATCTGGACGAGCGGCAGCCTGCCCTGGTCCGGTTCGACGCCGGCGGCGGACAACAGCTCCTTGAAGGGCAGCCCGCCGTGCTCGTCGGCCGCGATCCGGGCCTCGTGCACGAGCCGGACCAGGTCGGAGAAGCCGGTGGCGCCGTCGATGTCGACGCGGACCGGGAGGAGCTGGCCGCAGTCGCCGACCAGCAGGTCGGGGTCGAAGGCGCCGAAGACGTCGCCGGGCACGCCGATGAGCAGGTCGGTGCGCGAGGTGAGGCGGCCGACCAGGGCGAAGTACGCGGCGAGCAGCACGTCCCGGACGGGGACCCCGAGCCGGCCGGCCAGCGCGGTGACGGAGCGGGAGAGCGGCTCGTCCAGGGGGCGCTGCACGGTGCTCGCGGTGAGGTCGAGGACGAGTCCGCGCGGCCGGTCGGGGGCGATCTCGGTGCTCTCCCAGCCGGAGAGGGCGCCGCGCCACCAGTTCCAGTGGCCGGCGGCCTCCTCGGAGGCGGCCCACTCGCGCTGCCAGGCGGCGTAGGCGCCGAACTGCGGCCCGTCCTTGCGGTCCTCCGGCCGTGCCGGGCCGCCGGTGCGGGCGGCGTAGGCGGCGGCGAGGTCGCGCAGGACGACGCCGGCGGACCGGGGGTCGAAGACCAGGTGGTGGGAGAACCACAGCAGGACGTGCCGGTCCTCGGCGACCTTCAGCAGGCGCAGCCGGACCAGCGGTCCGCCGTCCAGGTCGAAGCCGTGGCGCAGCTCCTCGCGGGCCAGGGCCTCGCAGCGCTCGGGCAGCCGCTCCTCGCCGACCGTCTCGGCGGTGAGCCGTCCGCCCGGCCTGCCCCGGACGATCTGCTCGCCGGCGGGGTGGTCGTGCGGGAACACCGACCGGAGCACGGTGTGCCGGTCGAAGACCTCGTCGAGCGCGGCGGACAGCGCGTCCCGGTCCAGGTCACCGTGGAGGGTGTAGGCGAAGGCCAGGGCGTAACGGCTGTCGCCCGGTGACAGTTTGTCGAAGACCCACAGCTGCTCCTGGCGGAAGGTGAGGGGCGACACCCTGGTCCCGCGGTCCACGTTGCCGATTCCCTGAAGGAACTGCTCTCGTCGCTCGGCGGGCAGACTTCGCAGCCGGCGCAGGAGCTCGCTCTCTTGTGTCATCGCGGCCTTCCCCCAACTCGGGTTACATGTCGACTTCCATCAACAGTCTTCGTTGATTATGTTGACTGTAGTACGGTGAGGAAAGTCTCGACAAGGGTGAGGCCATGGACTTCAGCATTCTGCGGACAACAGACGAGTTTCGCCGTGAGCTGCGCGAGGTGCTGTACTCGCCTGCCGTCGACGACCTGGTCAACGCGGTCGCGACGCGGGCGGACGGGATGGACGGCGATGCCCGTGAGCTCTATCGGCACTTGGGGAAACACGGGGTGCTCGCCCCGGCGTGGCCCTCCGAGTACGGCGGAAGGGACGGTGACTTCACCGAGACTCTTGTCCTGATGGAGGAGCTGGTCCAGCGTGGTGTTCCACAGAGTCTCTACTTCATCTCCGTCCAGATCGTAGGGTCTCTCATCCTGCAGTCCGGTACGGAGGAGCAGAAGCGGACCCTGCTGCCCCGGCTCGCCTCCGGCGACCTCGCGGCGTGCATCCTGTTCACCGAGCCGGACAACGGCTCCGACCTCGCGGGCGTCGTCACGCGCGCCGAGCGGAACGACCGCACCGGCGCGTGGACGGTGAGCGGGCGCAAGAAGTTCAACCTCAAGACCGCCTACGCGGACGTGGCGCTGATCGCCGCCCGCACCGACGACTCGGTCAGCCCGTACGAGGGGATCAGCCTGTTCCTGGCGCCGCTCTCCTCCCCCGGGGTGACGGTCCGTCCGCTGCCCAGCCTGGCCGACGAGCAGTTCCACGACGTCTCCCTGGACGGGGTGCGGGTCGGGGACGACGCCCTGCTCGGCGCGCCGGGCGAGGGGTGGTCCCTGATCACCGGCATGTTCTCGGCGGAGCGCAGCGGCGTCGACTACTACGCGCGCGGCCTGCACTGGCTGCGGCTGGCCGAGGAGCAGCTGACCGCGGGCGGGCGGCGGGCCGGCGAGGACGAGGCGTCGGGCCTGGCCCGGCACTGGGCGCGGCTGGACGCCGGCCGGCTGCTCAGCGGCCGCGCCCTCCAGCGCCTCCAGGAGCGGGAGCCGGACATCGCCGAGGCGTCGCTGGCCAAGTGGCACAACTCCGACACCGCGCAGCAGATCGCGTGGTGGTCGCTGGAGCGCCTGGGCCTGCCGGTCGCGGCGGGCGGGCCGCAGGCCTCGTCCACCGAGGTGCTGGAGGCGGCCTACCGCGAGGCGGCCGGCATGACCATCTCCGGCGGCGCCTCCGAGGTGCTGCTCGAAATCGTGGCGGGCGCCCGCCTGCACCACGAGTCCGACCACGACCACGCCCACGCCGGCAGGAGGCAGCGCTGACCATGGACCTGCATCAGGATCCGATCCAGAGCCGGATCGCCGACGCCGTCGCCCTCGCCCTCACCCACACCGGGGAGGCCCGGCGCGAACTGGCCGCGGTGGGCGTGCCGGCCATCGGCCTCCCGGTCCCCCTCGGCGGCATGGGCCTCGGCCTGTCCGCGGACATCGCGGTCAACCGGGAGCTCGGCCGCGCCCTGGAGACCGTGCCGGAGCTCCGCGAGACCGTGCTGTGCCTGGAACTCCTGGCGGACGCCGGGACCGACGGCCTCGGGGACGTGCTGTCCCGCATCCACGAGGGCACGGGCACCGCCGTCACCGTCGGCCTGCACGGGCCGACGACCGTGCGCCTGGACGGCGACGGGCTGCTGTGGGGCACCAGCGAGACGCTGCCCGCCGCCGACTGGGACGTGGCGCTCGTGCGGGCCGCCACCGGCGGCGGGGGCCACCGCTGGCTCCTGGTGCGGCCGGACGGGGCGACCGTGCACCGCGAGGAGGCCGCGCTGCTCGGCGCCCCGGCGGCGCGCTGGCGGTTCGAGGCGGCGGCCGGACAGCCCGTGCCGGTCGTGGAGGCGCAGCTGCGGCGGGCGGTCGCGGCGGCGCGGACCCGGCAGGCCGCGCTGCTCCTGGGGATCGCGAGCCGGGCCCTGGACACGGCGCGGGCGCACGTGGGCCGGCGCCTCCAGTTCGGCAGGCCGCTCCTGGAGTTCCAGACCGTGAGCCACCGCATCACCACGCTCCTCGGCGACGCCGACGGCTGGGAGCTGCTGCTCAACGAGACGGCCTGGGCGCACGACCGGGGCGCCGGGGCGCCGGCCGCGGCGCCGCAGATCCTGGCGGCGGCGGCGGAGCACGCGCTGAAGGCGGCGCGGCTCTCCCTCCAGCTGCACGGCGTGCGGGGCATGCTGGCGCACTCGGTTCCGGCGACGGCCTACCGGCTCGCGACGGTCGAGGCGGTGCGGCTCGGCCCGCCGGCCGGTCTCTGGCTGGAGGCGGGCCGGGCGCGCCTGGCGGGCGCGGGGGCCTGAGCGGGCCGGTACGGAAGGAGGGGGTCCCACCCGGCATCCACCGGGTGGGACCCCCTCTCGCGCGGGCGGGGCCCGTACGGGCGTCAGACCATGGCCTTCAGGTCGCGCTCCAGGGCGGCCACCAGGTCCGCGGGGGCGTCCAGGAAGGTGTAGTGGGTGCCGGCGAGGACCTCCTTGCGGGCCGCGTCCCGCGCGACCCAGTCGGCCCAGCCGCCCATCAGGGCGTGCGGGACCTCCACGTCGGCGTCCCAGCCGAGCGCGGTGACGGCGCACGGCAGGGAACCGGCCGCGTCCTTGCGGTACTTCTTGTTGGCCTCGACGTCCGCGACGAGCACCTCCAGGTAGAGGTCGAGCATCTCCTCGGGCGGCCGGGCCGCGCCGAGCGCGGCGAGCAGGGCGACGAGCTCCGCGCGCAGCCCCGCCTCGTCGAGCCCCAGGAAGCGCCCGTACGGGCCGTCCTGCGGGGCGACCTGGGAGGAGACGAAGACCCGCTCGGGCGGCCGCAGTCCGCGCTCCACGATCCGGACGACGCTCTCGAAGGCCGGCAGCGCGCCCCCGCAGTGCCCGAACACCGCGTACGGGCGGTCCAGGTGCTCGGCGATGCCCTCGACGAGCTGGTCGGCGAGCTCCTCGTAGGTGCCGAAGTGCGGTTCCCTGGTGCGGTTCTCACGGCCGGGGAGCTGGAGCGGGACGACCTCGGCCGGGCCGATGCGGGTGGGCCAGTTGCGGAACATGGAGGCGCCGCAGCCGGAGTACGGGAAGCAGAACAGCCGCACGTCCGCCTCCGTGGAGGGCGGGGTGAGGAACCATCGAGAAGGCGTTGACTTTGCAGTATCCATGGTCACATACTACATATACACTATAGAGATTGCAGAGAAGTCAACCGAAGCCACAGTGGAACACCGGGGGTGACGTGCATGCGTGATCTGCTTCCCGGAGCCGTCGCGGTGGCGGTGGCGGACGCCTCGGCCTGGGCCGAGGAGCCGCTGCCCGAGGAGGCCGCGACGCTCAGCGAACGTGCGGTCCCCGCGCGACGGAGGGAGTTCCGGGCCGGCCGGGCCTGCGCGCGCCGGGCCATGACGGCCCTCGGCCTGCCCCCGCTGCCCGTTCCCGCGGGCCGCGACCGGGCCCCGGTCTGGCCGGCGCGGGTCGTCGGCAGCATCTCGCACACCGGCGACTACTGCGCCGCCGCCGTGGCCCGTGCGGACCGCGTCCGGTCGATCGGCATCGACGCCGAGGACAACCTGCGCCTGGACGAGCCCACCCGGCGGCTCGTCTGCCGCGAGGAGGAAGAGGAGTGGTGGCACGGCCCCGGCGGTGAGGCCCCGTACTGGCCGACCGTGTTCTTCAGCGCCAAGGAGGCCGTCTACAAGGCCTGGTTCCCGCTGGTCGGCGGCTGGCTGGGCTTCCACGACGTCCGCGTCGAACCGGACCCGGCCACCGGCACCTTCACCGCCCGCGTCCTGGTCCCCCGCCCTCCGGGCCCCGCCCCCGAGGTCCTCCACGGCAGGTTCGCGGTCTCCCCCGGCCTGGTCCGCACGGCGGTCGTGGTGACGCCCTAGACCCCGGCGGACGCGTACGAGGGGGTGGCGACGGATCGGATCCGTCGCCACCCCCTCGTACGCGTGCGCGCGTGCGCCCCGCCCGCGCGGCTCCCGGGGGCCGCGGCCGTCACTCCGCCGCCCCCGGGCCGGGTTCACTCCGAGTTCTCCGCCATCGCCCGCAGGCGCGGCCGGTCCATCTTGCCGTTCGGCATCGAGGGGAGGTCGGTCACCGCGCGGAAGCGGCCCGGGACCATGTAGTCGGGCAGCAGCTCCGCGAGGGCCGCGCGCAGGGAGACGAGGGACGGGGCGTCCGGGCCCGGCTCCAGGACCACGAAGGCGACCAGGGACTTCTCGATGCCGTCCTCGCCCCGTACCGCCACCGCGCACGAGGAGACGCCGGGCAGGTCGCCCAGGACCCGCTCGACCTCGGGGAGTTCGAGCCGGAAGCCGCGGATCTTCACCTGGTCGTCGGCGCGGCCGAGGTAGTCCAGGGAGCCGTCCGGCCGCCGCCGGGCCACGTCGCCGGTGCGGTACACGCGGCGGCCCGGCCGGCCGGGCTCCGGGAGGAAGCGCTCGGCCGTCAGGTCGGGGCGGTTCCAGTAGCCGAGGGCGACCTGGACGCCGCCGACGTGGATGTCGCCGATGCCGCCGGGCGGCACCTCCTCGCCCCGGGCGTCGAGGACGTACACCCGGTTCCCGGGCACGGGCCGGCCGATCGGCGGCAGGGCCGGCCAGCCGTCCGGGTCGCCCTCCAGGGCGTGCCAGGTGACCACGTGGGCCTCCGAGGGCCCGTACTGGTTGACGAGGCGGCAGCCGGGCAGCGAGGCGAGGAGGGCGCGCAGGGCCCGGGAGCACTGCAGCTGCTCCCCCGCCGTGACGATCTCCCGCAGCGGCGGGGCGCCGGGCGCGCCCGGTTCGGCGACCAGGACGAGGGCCTGGAGCGCCACGTACGGGAGGAACATCCGGTCCACGCGCTCGCGTGCCACCGCCTCCCACAGCCGGACCGGGTCCCGCCGCTCCTCCTCGGTCACGCACACCACGGTGCCGCCGACCGCGAGCGAGGCGAAGATCTCCTGGAAGGAGACGTCGAAGGAGATCGCGGAGAACTGCAGGGTCCGGCTGCCGACGGCGGACCCGGAGGCCCCGGCCTGCCACTCCACGATGTTGGCGAGCGCGCCGTGCGGCATGGCGATGCCCTTGGGGGCGCCGGTGGTGCCCGAGGTGTAGAGGACGTACGCCAGGTCCTCCGCGGCGGGCGGCGGCGGCAGGAGGGACTCGGCGACGGCGCTCGCGGACCACGGCGCGGGGCCGTCGTCGAGGAGCAGGACCGTGCGGCCCCCGGCGGCGAACCGCTCCGCCGTCTCCCGGTGGCCGAGGACCACCCCCACCCGGGCGTCGTCGAGCATGTGCTCCAGGCGGGCCCGGGGGTAGCCGGAGTCCAGCGGGAGGAAGGCGGCGCCCGAGCGCAGCACCCCGATCAGGGCGACGACCAGCTCGGTGGAGCGCAGGGCGGCCAGGCCCACCACGTCCCCGGGTCCGATGCCCTCCCCGCGCAGCCGGGCGGCGATCGCGCCCGCACCGCGCCACAGGTCGCGGTAGGTCACGGCCGGGCCGTGTCCCGCGAGGGCGGGCTCGTCGGGGTGGCGGGCGACGGCGGCGGCCACCAGGTGCAGCACGCTCGGCGCGTCGCCCGCGCGCACCTCCTCGGCGGCCTGCGCGGGGGTGGCGGGAAGTCGTATGTCGACGCTCATCGGCGGTTCGCCTCCTCGGGGGTGCGGCCGGCGGCCCGGAGCACGCCGTCCAGGACGTGGGCCACCCGGACCAGTTCGGGGTTGCGCATGATGCTGTAGTGGTCGCCGGGGACGCGGTGCACGACGACGTCCTCGGCGACGGCCCGCCAGCCCTCGACCGCCTCGGGGGATCCCTCGGCCTGGATCAGGTGGACCGTCCCGGGGTAGCGGGGGCCGGTCGGCCGGTAGGCGGCGAGACCGAGCATGTTGTCCCGGTAGATGCCGTACCGGCGCACCACCTCGTCGAGGTCGAGCCCGGCGGGCGCGGAGTCGCCCCAGCCGTCCAGGACGTCGGCGAACAGGCGCCGCACGGTGAGGAACTCGCTGCCCGGCGGCAGCTCCCGGGCGGCCATGCCGAGGTCGGCGGTGAGGTCCCGCAGGAAGCTGTGGAGCAGATAGGCGTGGGTGTCGGGGCTGTCGGGGTCGCCGTCGTACAGGAAGGAGTCGATGAGGACGACGGGCCCCGGGTCCTGGCCCCGGGCGTGGAGCTGCCGGGCCATCTCGAAGGCGAGGGTGCCGCCGAGCGACCAGCCGCCGAGCAGGAAGGGGCCCGGGTCGGCGGCCTCCAGCTCGGCCAGGTAGGAGGCGGCGCGGGCCTCGTGGGAGGGCGCCTCCTGGCCGCCCTCGAAGGCGTACACGGTGCGGTTGGTGAGCGCCGTGGCCAGGGAGGCGTAGCAGAAGACGCTGCCGCCCGCCGGGTGGACGAGCGCGAGCGCGGGGGCGACGGTGCCGGACTGGATGCGGGCCAGGGCCCCGGGCCGCTCCTCCGCCCCGGCGCCCAGCGAGCCGATCCGCACGGCCAGGTCGGCGATGGTGCGGTACCGGAAGAGGACGCTGACCGGCAGGTCGACGCCGGTCGCGCGGCGCAGCCGGGCCATGACCTGGACGGCGAGCAGCGAATGGCCGCCGAGCAGGAAGAAGTTGTCGTGCACGCCCACCGACGGCAGACCGAGGACGGAGCGCCAGATCTCGGCGAGGGCCTCCTCCAGCGGGGTGGAGGGCTCGGTGTGCCCGGGCGCGGCCGTCTCCCGCTCGGCGACGGGGGCGGGCAGCGCGGCGCGGTCCACCCGGCCGTCGGGGGTGAGCGGGAAGGCGTCGAGGACGACGTACGAGGTGGGCAGCAGCACCTCGGGCAGCAGGCGCTGGCAGTGGGCGCGCAGCGCCTCGCGCAGCCGGCCGGCCTCCTCGGAGCCGGAGTCGGAGCCGGAGTCGGGGCCGGAGTCGGGGCCGGATCCCGGGGCGGGGGCGTGCGGGCGGTGCGGGACGAGGTACGCGACGAGCACCAGGTTCCCGGTGGCGTCGAGGCGGGCGTCGACGCGGGCGTCGCCGACGGCCTCGTGGGTGAGGAGCACGGCCTCGATCTCGGCGCGCGGGACGCGGACCTGCTTGAGGTGGACCTGCTCGTCGCGGCGGCCGAGGATCTCCAGGGCGCCGTCCTCGCGGAAGCGCCCGAGGTCGCCGGTGTCGGTCTCCGTACCGCCGGACCCCCCGCCCGTACGGGAGACGTGGACCTCGCCCGGCACGCCGACCGGCACCGGGTTGCCGTGCGCGTCGAGGATCCGGACGCGGCGTCCGGGCAGCGGGCGGCCCGCGACGTCGTGGCCGGCGGGCGCGTCGCCGGCGCAGCGGCGGGTGGCGACCGCGCCGGTGGCCGGGGTGGTGTAGAGGGTGTGCAGCTCCGCCGTCGGCAGGGCCGCCAGGCAGCGCCGCTCCAGGGCGAGCGGCAGGGGTTCGCCGGAGACGACGATCCGTCGCGGGGCCCGTACGGCGGCGCCGTTCTCGGCCGCGGCGACGAGCCGGTGCAGCAGGCCGGGCCGGATGCGCAGCTCGGCGGTCTCCCCGGCCGCGAGCGCGTCCAGGACGGCCCGCGGGTCGTCGCCCGCCTCGACGATCCGCCCGGCCGGCGCGGCCGGCGGCAGGGCGTCGGCGGCGGGGGCGGTCAGCCGGTCGAGTTCGGCCAGGTCGGCGTCGTCGAGCAGGGCGAGCGCGGCGATCGGCCGGTCGGGGTCGGCGAGCGCGCGGGTCAGCAGCCGGCCGAAGGTGCGGCTCATGCGCCGCATCACGGCGGCGTCGAACAGCTCCGCGTTGTAGACCCAGGAGCCGCCGAGCCGCCGCTCGTGCGCGTACAGGTTCAGTTCGAGGTCGAAGCGGACGATGCCGCTGTCGAACGGCACGAGGTCGGCGTCCAGGTGCGGCAGCCGCACCCGCTCGTCGCCCGCCGTCTGGTAGTTGAACAGCACCTGGAAGACGGGGCTGACGGTGGGGTTGCGGTCCGGCTGGAAGTCGATGACGAGCTTCTCGAAGGGCATGTCCTGGTGGGCGAAGGCGCCGAGCACGGCGTCCTTGCCGCGCCGCACGGCCTCGCGCAGGGTGGGCGCCCCGGTCAGGTCGGAGCGGACCACCAGGGTGTTGACGAAGAAGCCGATCAGCCCCTCCAGCTCCTGGTGGGTCTGGCCGGCGACCGGCACGCCGAGGAGGACGTCCTCCTGGCCGCTGTACCGGCCCATCAGGGCGGAGAAGCAGGTCAGCAGGACGGTGAAGGGGGTGGTCCGCTCCTCCAGGGCGAAGGCGTGCACGGCCCGCGCCAGGTCCTCGGGGAACTCGAACTCCTCGTTGCCGCCGTTGACCCGGTGGCCGGTGGGCCGGGCGCGGTCCATCGGCAGCTGGAGGATGCCGGGGGCGCCTTCGAGCCGCTCGCGCCAGTACGAGGTGAGCTCCCGCTCGCGCTCGCCGGTGAGCCGGCCGCGCTGCCAGATCGCGTAGTCGACGTACTGCTGCGGGAGCTCGGGCGGCGAGGCGACCGCTCCTCCGGTCAACTCGTGGTAGAACGCGTCGAGTTCGCGGAAGAGCGTGCCCACGGACCAGCCGTCGCAGACGATGTGGTGGACGCAGAGCGCGATCAGGTGCTCGTCGTCGGAGACCCGGACGGTCGCGGCGCGCAGGAGGGGGCCGGTCGCGAGGTCGAAGGGCTGTCCCGACCACTGCTTGACGCGCTCCTCGGCGGCGGCCGAGGGGTCGGGGGCGGCGGAGACGTCGAGCTCCTCGACCACCGGCTCGAAGGGCGGCCGCACCTGCTGGACGGGCATGCCGTCGGGCGCGGGGAAGACGGTCCTGAGGACCTCGTGGCGGCGCACGACCCGGGCGAGGGCGCCCGCCAGGGCCCGGCGGTCGGGGGCGGTGGGGGTGCGCAGGACGATGGGGATGTTGTACGCGCAGCTGCCGGGGACGAGCCGGTCGAGGATCCACAGCCGCCGCTGGGCGAAGGAGACGGGCCCCGTCCGGGTCTCCTGGTCGTGGCCGCGGTCGCGGTCGCGCTCGGCGAGCAGCCTGGCGAGCCGGCGCCGCTTCTCTTCCAGGGCATCGGTCGATATCTGGTCGGTCACGGGCCTACCCGTCTTCCTCGTCGCCGTCGGTCCGGTCGGTGGAACGCGCGTGCACAGCAAAGGGTGAACAAGCACAGGTGAACAGCAGGGGGTGGAAGGGAGCTGGAGGGAGGCACGAGGCCCGGCCGCCGGGGGACGTACGGCCGGGCCTCGTGCTGTCGGAGGGGCCGGGCGGGAGGGCCCGGCCCGGCCCCGGGAGGACGGCTCCCCGGGGCCTCCCGGCGGACCGGGGGCCCGCCCGCCGGGCCCGGAGCCTGTCCGCCGGGACCGGGGGCCTGTCCGGCGGACCGGGAACCTGCCCACCGGACCGGAAGCCCACCCGGCGGACCGGAAGCCCGCCCGGCGGACCGGGCCCTAGGCGGCCTGGAGCTCCGTCGGGACCTCGTCCCTGATGCCGTGCACCGAGCCGGCCACCAGCCAGCCGATGGCGGCCCAGGCGAACACCGCCGCCACGGCGAACGACGCGGCGTTGCCCCAGGCGGAGGCGGCGGCCGCGCCGAGGACGGGTCCGAGCGCGTTGGCGCCCCAGACCAGCGGGAGCGAGACGCCGCCGACCCGGCCCATCAGGTGCGGCGGGGTGGCCTTCTGCACCATCGTCATGATGCCGACGTTGGCGATCGGCGTGGTGAGCGAGGCCAGGAACTGGGAGAGCGCCACGACCACGACGCCCGTCGTGCCCTGGCCGGCCAGGACCATGAGGAGCACGGCGAGGCCGAGCAGGGCGTGGGTCGCGATCAGCGCGCGGCCCATGCCCAGGTGGTGCAGGACCTTGCGGGAGAAGATCGCGCCGACGACGAAGGCGACGCCGCCGGCGCTCATGACGAAGCCGAGCTGGGCGGGGCTGAAGCCCAGGTCGTCGTAGGCGTACACGACGAGCATCGCCATGGTCATGGAGACGGCGAGGTTGCCGAAGAAGCCCATGAGGGTCAGGCTGCGCAGCAGCCGGTTGCCGACCAGGGTGGTGAAGCCGTGCTTGAGGTCGGCGACGGCCGCGCCGACCCCCTTGCCGCTGGGCTGCGGGGCGGGCTCCGGCTTGCGGATGGCCCAGATGGTGAAGGTGGAGACGAGGAACGACAGGGCGTCGACGGTCACGGCCTTGGCCGCGCCGAGGACGCCGACGAGCACGCCGCCGATGCTGCGGCCGAAGACCGCGGCGAGCGAACGGCTCATCTGCGTCTTGGCGTTGGCCTCGGCGAAGTCCTCGCGCTCGATCAGGGCCGGGAAGTGCGCCTGGTACGCGAGCTGGAAGATCACGTCCAGGGTGCCCTTGACCACGGCGACGACGTACAGGTGCGTCATGCTCACCGAGCCGAGGACGGCGGCGAGCGGCAGCGAGCCCAGGGCGACGGCGCGGCCCAGGTTGGAGACGATCATCAGGGGGCGGCGGCGCATCCGGTCGGTGAGGACGCCGACCACGGGGCCGAGGACCACGAACGGGATCCACTGCAGGGCGATGAGCAGACCGACGGATCCGGCGGAGGCGCCGAACGCGAGGACTGCCAGGGAGGGCAGCGCGATCAGGGAGACCTCGCTGCCCAGCAGGCTCACGGACTCGCCGGTCCACAGCTTCATGAAGTCGCTGTTGCGGGTGAGCCCGGGCCTGCGCGGGGCTTCGGCCGCCCTTCCGGGCTGCTCCTGGGTGGTCATCAGGTGTTACCTCTCTGCGGGGTGAGGGGACGGGGGTCGCGGGTGGAGGTGGGGGGCACCGGCGTGGCGGCGGTCCGTGGGCGGCCGTGGCGTGCTCGATCGATCGCGGTGGGTCGGTCGTGGTCGTTCGGTCCGTCGGTGGACGGGGCGGCGGGGCCTGCGCGGCCGGCCGGCGCGTCAGTCGGTCGCGGCCGCGGCGAGGCGGCGGCGGAGGCTGAGCGGACGCATGTCGGTCCAGACCTCCGCGATGTGGGCCAGGCAGGCGTCCTTGGGGCCGGAGAAACCGGTGGCGGTCCAGCCGAGCGGCACCTCGCGGCCCTCGGCCCAGATCGAGTACTGCTCCTCGTGGTTGACCACGACCAGGTACGTGCGGCCATCGTCGTTCTGCATGGGTGTCAGCTCCTTGTCTTCGGTGCCGGGGCGGGTGGTCAGGGGAAGGAGATGCGCTCGCCGATGCCGTGCTCGACGGCCTTGCGGTAGACGAGGGCGGCGGCCACCGCGTCCTGGACGGGCAGGCCGAGGGTCTCGAAGACCGTGGTCTGCGTGTCGTCGGTGCGGCCGGGCCGGGTGCCGGCCAGGACCTCGCCGATCTCGGCGGCGATGGCGTCCTCGGTGAGGGCCCCCTCGGCGATGGGCAGCAGGATGTCCCCGGCCTCCCGGAGCGCGGCCTCGCGGTTGTCGACGATCAGCCGCGCGGAGGCGACCGTCGCGGTCGGCAGTTCGCGGCAGCCGGGGCCGAACGCGCCGATCGCGTTGACGTGGACGCCGCGCCCGGCGGGCAGCTCCGAGGCGTCGAAGACCGGCTCGTCGCCGGAGACCGAGGTGGCGGTGCACAGCACGTCGCAGTCGGCCAGGGCCTCGGCGGTGGAGTCGCTGACCTCGACGTGCGGGTAGAACCCCTTGGCCCAGCGGGCGAGTTCCTCGGCGGTGGAGCGGGTACGGCTGAAGATCCGCACCCGTTCCCAGTCGCGGGTGCGGGACAGCGCCTCCAGGTGGCCGCGCGCCTGCACCCCGGCGCCGATGACCGCGAGGGCGCGGGCGTCGGGGCGGGCCAGGGCGCGGGTGGCGACGGCGGTGACCGCGGCGGTGCGGATCTCGGTGAGGGCGCCGGCGTCCACCAGGGCGAGCGGCTGCCCGTGGATGGCGTCGACCAGGATGACCAGGCCCTGGACGCTGGGGAGTTCCCGCTCGACGGCGCGCGGGAACATGCTGAGCATCTTCAGGCCGAGGACGGGCTCCTCGGCGGGGCCGCCGACGGCGGGCATGAGGAGGACCATGCCCCCGTGCCCGGGCGGCTCGACGGTCACCCGGGGGTGCTCGTAGAGCTCGCGCCGGGACGCCCTGACCATGGTGTCCTCCATGGCGGGGACCGCGTCGTCGTAGGTGAGCAGCTTGCGTACCGCGGCTGCGTCGATCACGTGCAGGTGTCCCACCGGCTTCTCCTCGGGTGGCGGTGTCGGGTGGTGGCGAGCGGTCACGGACGGAAGCGCTCGACGGGGTGTCCGGCGTCGCCGTCGAGGGCGAGCCGGGCGAGCGCGTCGCCGAAGACGGGGACGAACTTGAAGGCCCAGCCGGCCGACTGGACGAGGATCCGGTCGCGGCCCCCGTCGGGCGGCAGGGCGCCGAGGTAGAACTGCCGTCCGTGGTCGCGGGGCAGGGCGATCAGGCAGGATCCCGGCCGGACCGGCTCGGGGTCGAGCATGGGCATGTGACGGGCGACGAACTCGGCGGTGCGGCGCAGCTGGTGCGGGTCGGGTCCCGGCCGGACGGCGGGCGGCGCGCTCCGGGGGTCGCTCTCGAAGTCCGGGGCGACGCGGACGAGGCCGCCGGGGCCCCACGGGTTGGTGCCGAATCCGTAGAAGAGGTTGGAGTCGGTGTCCGTCGGGGTCTGGAAGGCGAACCAGGTGGGCAGGTCGCGGCCCGGGTCGCGGAGCCGGAAGTAGGCGGTGGCCATGTCGTACACCTCGGTGTCGAGGCGGACGCCGAGCGGTTCGGTCAGCTGGTTGGTCCAGGGGCCGGCGGTGACGACGACCTTGCCGGCGGTGATCCGGGCGTCGCCGGTGACGACCTCGACGCGTTCGGGGTGCGGCTCCAGGGCGAGGACGCGCTGTCCGGCGCGGATCTCGGCGCCCGCCGTGCGGGCGAGGTGGGCGAGGGACCAGAGGGTGCCGCGGACGTCGACGACGCCGCCGTCGGGCTGGTGGAAGCCCTCGTAGTGGGAGGGTAAACCGGTGAAGCCGAAGCGTTCCTCGATGGCGCCGGCGGTGAGCCACTCGTAGCGCAGGCCGACGTCGTCGAGGACCTGGGCGGCGTCGGCTATCTGGCCCTCGTTGGTGGATTCCTTGGTCTCGCCGAACCACAGGCTGCCGGTGTGGTGCACCAGGCGCCGGCCGCAAGCCTCCTCCAGGCGCCGCCACAGCGGCAGGGCGCGGACCGTCAGCTCGGTGAGGTCGCGCTGGGTGTACTGGACGCGCCACTGGCGTTCGTCGCCGGCGGAGCTGCCGGTGTTCTCCGGTCCGTCGCCGCTCTCCAGGACGAGCACGGAGGCGCCGCGGTCCGCGGCGTACCAGGCGGTGCTGAGTCCGACGGCGCCGCCGCCGACCACGACGAGGTCGTAGGAGCGGCGGGGGGTGCGGTGTGCGGTCATGCGGTCCTCCCGAGGGGGGCCCGCCCGTGCCGCCACGACCGGTCGAGGGCGTGCTCCAGCCGGTCCATCAGCTGGTCGGCCTGGTCGTCGTCGATGCCGGGCTGGCAGGGGATGTTGATCATTTCCCGGAACCAGCGGCGCTCGGCCACGGGGCACTCGCCCTCGCGGTGGCCGTGGGCCCGCCACTCCGGCATGAGGTGCAGGGGGAAGTAGCGCAGCGGCAGCGGGTCGCCGGCCGCGTCCATGGCGTCGAGGAGGGCGTCCCGGTCGATCAGCTCGGGGTCCACGAACGCGGTGAACAGGTGGTACGGATGGTCCACGCCCTCCGGCACCGGCGGGACGCGCAGGCCGGGCACGGCCGCGAGGCGCTCGGTGTACCGGTGGGCCAGTTCCCTGCGCCTGGCCTGGAGCCGGGGCAGTTTGCCGAGCTGGACGAAGCCGACCGCGGCGGCCGGCTCCGCGAGCGTCCCGTTGATGCCCGTTCCCCGGAGCATCAGGCAGTCGGCCGTGTAGGAGTCGGCGGGGAACATGGCCCCGGCGGGCGGGCGGCTGGTCGAGGCGAAGGTGTGCCGGGAGGGGACGTAGACGGCGTCGACCGAGTTGTCGCGCAGCGCGGTCGCGCGGGCCGCGTGCTCGTCGTCGCGCACGACGAGCATGCCGCCCTCGCCCAGCGTGGTGATGTTCTTGGAGGAGTGGAAGCTGAAGATTCCGAAGTCTCCGAACGAGCCGAGGGGCCGGCCGTTCAGCGAGCCGCCGATGGCGTGGGCCGCGTCCTCGACGACGGTCAGGCCGTACCGCTCGGCGAGCGCCATGATGCGCGGCATGTCGGCCGCGCGGCCGCCGTAGTGGACCATGACGACGGCCCGGGTGCGTTCGGTGATCAGCTCCTCGATGCGCGAGGCGTCGATGTTGAGCGAGTCGGGCTCCACGTCGCAGAAGCGGACCCGTACGCCGTAGTCGAGGAGCGGCTGCACGGTGGCCATGTAGGTCTGCGGAGTGGCGATGACCTCGTCGCCGGGGCGCAGGTCGAGCAGGTGGAGGGCCAGCCGGAGGGCGGTGGTCCCGCTGGTGACCGAGAGCGCGTGCGCGACGCCGAGGTGCGCGCGGAAGGCCTCTTCGAAGCGCTCGCGCCAGATGCCCCCGGAGAGGGGGCTGCCGGACCTGAGCAGTTCTTCGATCACGGCCAGTTCGTCGTCGCCGAGGATGCTCCCCCGGGCCGGTCTGGTGGGGGAGCCGAGCGGAACGACTGCGGATGGTGCACTTTCCATGATTCCCCGCATCGTCTGAAGGGCCTGTGTCGACCCCTGGGCTGGTGACACAACTGGACTGGTGACACAACACAATGACGACAACTAACCAAACACGCTACACGAGATACTTCAAGTAATTCAGCAAAATCTAGAAACTCTCCAGTGCGGTTCCGTTGACTCTCCAGATCCGCTCCAGTGGCCGCTGCGACCCTGCCCTGAGTGTGGTTTCACCCTGAGGAGAGGACGCCGCCTTGACGACCTGCCCGATGCACGAGAGCCCCCCGACCTATCCGTTCGGCAACCGTCCGTCGGTGCTGGACGCCCCCGGCGAACTGCGCGGCCTGCGCGAGCGCCCCGCCGTCCGGGTCACCCTGCCCAGCGGGGACCCGGGATGGGTCGTCACCCGGTACGAGGACATCCGGGCCCTGCTCTCCGACCCCCGGCTGCTCCGCGACCGCTCCAGCGAGGACCTGCCGCGGATCACCAAGGACAACTCGATGTTCCAGGACCCGAACGTGAGCCTGGACCCGCCCGAGCACCCCCGGATGCGCCGGCTCGTCACCAAGGCCCTGAGCGCGGCCCGGGTCGAGAAGATGCGCCCGCACGTGCAGGCCCTGGTCGACGAGCTGCTCGACGAGATGGAGGCCGCGGGCCCCACCGCCGACCTCGCCGAGGCGCTGGCGTTCCCGCTCGGCATCCGCACCCTGTGCGGGCTGCTCGGGGTCCCGCCGGAGGACCAGAAGGACTTCCGGCTGTGGACCGACGCCTACCTGTCGGTCAACCGCTACAGCGCCGAGGAGGTCGCCCGGTACCGCGGCGAGCTGTTCGGCTACATCCAGCGCCTGGTCGCCGCCAAGCGGGAGCAGCCGGGCGACGACCTGATCAGCTCCCTCATCGCGGTGCGGAACGAGGACGAGAGCCGGCTCGGCGAGTACGAACTCCTGTACTGGGTGCAGGGGTTGCTGATGGGCGGGTACGAGTCCACCGCCAACCACCTGGCCGCCGCCGTCGTCACGCTGCTCGCGCACCCGGAGGAGCTGGCGAAGGTCCGCGAGGACCTCTCGCTCGTCCCGGCGGCGGTGGAGGAGCTGCTGCGCTACCAGGTGCTGTTCTCGCAGCTGGCCGCCGTGCGGTACTCCGCCGCGGACATCGAGGTGGGCGGGGTGACGATCCCGGCGGGCTCCGCCGTGTTCCTCGCCCTGGAGTCCGCCAACCGCGACGAGCAGGTCTTCAAGGAGCCCGACGCGCTGCGCCTCGACCGGGACGACAACAAGCACCTGTCGTTCAGCGCCGGGCCGCACTTCTGCGCCGGCTCCGCGCTGGCCCGGATGGAGCTCCAGACGGCGATCGGCACCCTGCTCCGGCGCTACCCGGAGCTGCGGCTCACGGTCCCGGCGCAGGAGCTGAGCCGTAACACCGGTGTGCTCGTGGAGGGGTTCACCGAGGTGCCCGTCACCTGGTGACGGACCCGCTGCGCACCGCCCGTGGTCTCCGGGGACTCCCCGGGGGCCACGGGCTTTCGTCCGTGCGGCGACCGCCCCGGACGAGGGCGCGAGGAAGGCCGGCCCGCACGACGTGGTGTCGTGCGGGCCGGCCCCGTTCCTCACCGCGGTCAGGCGGCCAGACCGGCCACGCTGCCCGTCGCCTCGGCCACGAGGCGGAGCAGCTGTCCGGGGGTCTGCGCCTCCTGGACGGCCTCGTCCCCGAGGCTGAAGCCGTACTCGCGCTCCAGCGCGCCGATGGTCTCCAGGACGGCGATCGAGTCGTACCCCAGCTCGCCGAAGGTCACGTCGGCGACGTCCCCGTCCAGGTCGGCGCCGTCCCCCGCTCCCGCGGCGGCGCGCAGGGCGCGGACGATGTCCTGAAGGGTGATGAGCTCCTGTGCTGCCATGGCTTTTCCTCCGTGGATTGTCGAAAGCGCCCCTCCGGTGCGGAGGGAGGTTCAGGGGGTCGGGGTGCGGCGGGCGGCCGGGGCGCGCAGCACCATCGCGGAGTTGAAACCGCCGTGCCCGCGGGCCAGGACGAGCGCGGTGCGGACGTCCGCCGCGCGCGGCTCCCCGACGACCAGGTCGACCTCGTGGGCCGGGTCGGCCATGGCCACGTTGACCGTCGGCGGGATCACGCCGTCCCGGAAGCCGAGCAGCGCGGTGGCCAGGTCGAGCGGTCCGCCGCCCGAGTACAGGCGTCCGGTCATCGTCTTGGGGGCGGTGACCGGGACGCCGTACGGGCCGAAGACCTCGCGGAGCGCCGCGGCCTCGGCGGCGTCCTTGTCGGGCAGGCCGGCCGCGTCGGCGTACACCACGTCGACGTCTCCGGGCGCGCACCCGGCGTCGGCGAGGGCGCCCAGGATCGCGGCCCGCAGGGCGGGGCCGCGGGCGCTGCCCGGGGGCGGGTCGAAGGTGGCGGCGTGCCCGGCGACCGACCCGTAGGGGCGGGCTCCCCTGGCGAGGGCCGACTCCTCCGGTTCGAGGACGAGGATGGCGCCGCCCTCGCCGGCCACGTAGCCGTTCGCGGTGTCGGCGAACGGGGTGAAGGCGCGGGCCGGGTCCTCCGAGGTGCTGAGCAGCCCGGTGGCGATCTGCGCGGTCCAGCCCCAGGGGCACAGCGCCGAGTCGACGCCGCCGGTGACCATCAGCGAGGAGCCGCCGCGCAGTTGCCTGCGGGCGTGCGCGACCGCGTCGAGCCCGCCGGCCTGGTCGGCGACGAGCACGCCGCTCGGTCCGCGCATGCCGTTGCGGATGGAGATCTGGCCGGTGTTGACGGCGTAGAACCAGGCGAAGGACTGGTAGGCGCTGACGTACTCGTTGCCCTTGCTCCACAGGTTCTCCAGCTCGCGCTGGCCGAACTCGAAGCCGCCGGAGGCGCTGGCCGTGACCACGCCCGCGCCGAGGGTGTGGAGCTCGTCGGGTCCGGCGCCCGCGTCGAGGACCGCCAGGTCGGCGGCGGTCAGCGCGAGCCGGGTCATGTGGTCGGTCTGCGGCAGCAGCCGGTCCGGCAGGTGCTCGGACGGGTCGAAGCCGCTGACCTCGCCGGCCAGCCGGGAGGGGTACTGGGTGGGGTCGAAGCGGGTGAGGCGGCCGATGCCGCTCTCGCCGCGCAGGGTCGCCGCCCAGTACTCCTCGGTGCCGAGGCCGTTGGGGGCGACCACACCGATGCCGGTGACGACCGCGGTGGACGGGGTGCCGCTCACGGGGCGACTCCTCCTCTCTCGGTGCCGTTGCCGGTGAGGACCACGGCGCTCTGGAAACCTCCGAAGCCGCTGGCGGTGCTGAGGACCGAGCGGACCGGCGTCTCGCGCGCGGTCAGCGGCACGTGGTCGAGGTCGCAGCTCGGGTCGGGGTCGTGGAGGTTGGCGGTGGGCGGTACGAGGCCGTGGCGCATCGCCAGGAGGCAGGCGGCCACCTCCAGGGAGCCGATGGCGCCCAGCGAGTGCCCGATCATCGACTTGATCGAGCTGACCGGGGTGGTGCGGGCGTGCTCGCCGAGGCTCTTCCTGATGGCGGCCGTCTCGTGCAGGTCGTTCTGCTTGGTCCCGGACCCGTGGGCGTTGACGTAGTCGATCGCCCCGGGCTCGACCCGGGCCTGGGCGAGCGCGGCGGTGACGGCCTGGGCCAGTTCGGCGCCGTCGGAGCGCAGCCCGGTCATGTGGTAGGCGTTGCTGCGGGTCGCGAAGCCGGCCACCTCGGCGTGGATGTGGGCGCCGCGGCGCAGCGCGTGCTCCAGCTCCTCGAAGACGAAGACGGCCGCGCCCTCCCCGAGGACGAAGCCGTTGCGGCTCCGGTCGAAGGGGCGGGAGGCGTGGGCCGGGTCGTCGTTGCGGGGCGAGGTGGCCCGGATCGCGTCGAAGCAGGCCAGGGTGATGGGGGAGATCGGGGCGTCGGTGGCGCCGCCGACGACGACGTCCGCGGAGCCCTCCCGGATCAGGGCGGTGGCGTGGCCGACCGCGTCGAGGCCGGAGGTGCAGCCGGTGGACACGGTGTTGACCGGGCCCTCCGCGCCGACCCGCCAGGCGACCTCGGCCGCGACCGAGCTGGGCACCAGGTAGTCGTAGAGGTGGGGGACGCCGTAGCGGTGGTCGGTGAGGGTCTTGCGGCCGCCGTCGCTGACGACCACGTACTCCTTCTCCAGGCTGGTGGTGCAGCCGACGGCGGTGCCGATGGCCACGCCGGTGCGGTGCGGGGGCAGGTCCGCGAAGAGCAGGCCGCTGTCGGCCACGGCCTCGTCGGCGGCGACGGCCGCGAACTGCGCCGAGCGGTCCATGCGCCGGATCTCCTGCGGGGTGAGCCCCGACTCCTCCGGGTCGAAGTCGCACTCGGCGGCGATCCGCGACCGGTAGCGGGAGGCGTCGAAGGAGGTGATCGCGCGGGTGGCGGTGCGGCCGTTCGCCAGTACGTCCCAGTACGCCTTCGCGCCGATTCCGCCAGGAGCGACGACCCCCAGTCCCGTGATGACGACTCGTCGAGTCATCCGTACTCCTCCCGTTGCGACCTGTCGTTGGTGCTTCGACGGTGGCACCGGGCCATGGAGCCGGACTGGAGGGAGGCTGCACGCCGCACGGTGCCCGGCGCTCTCCACGGGACGGCGAGCGAGCCTCCAGCACGCCGCCCTACGGTCCGGTCAGGCTCGCAGACCACCCATGGAGGCCACACATGCGGTCCATCCGCTACCACAGCTACGGAAACCCCGAGGTGCTCACCGTCGAGGAGGTCCCGGTGCCCTCCCCCGGCCCCGGGCAGGTCCTGATCAGGTCCGAGGCGATCGGCGTGAACTTCGTCGAGACGCAGCGCCGCAGGGGCACCGGACCGTTCCCGCCGCCGCTGCCGGCCACGCCCAACGGCGACGTCGTGGGGCGGGTCGAGGAGGTGGGTCCCGAGGTGACCACGGTCGCCGTCGGGGACCGCGTGGCGGCGCCCGTGATGGGCGGCGCGTACGCGGACCTGGTCCTCGCGGACGCCACCTTCCTGGCGCCGCTGCCGGACGGCGTCGACGCCGCGCAGGCCAGCATCCTGGCGTCCCCCGCGCAGACCGCGCTGTGCGTCCTGAAGACGGCCCGCATCCAGCCCGGCGACACCGTGCTCGTGCACGCGGCCGCCGGGGCCATCGGGCACCTGATGACCCAGCTGGTCCGCCACTACGGGGCGGGCCGGGTGATCGGCACGGTCGGCTCGCCCGCCAAGGCCGACTTCGCGCGGGAGCACGGCACCGACGTCGTCGTGGACTACAGCACGGACGGCTGGACCGACGAGGTCCTCAAGGCCACCGACGGCGAGGGCGTCGACGTCATCCTCGACAGCGTCGGCGGCGACGTCCTGCTCGCGGGCCTGGACGTGCTCAAGCCGTTCGGCCGGCTCGTCTTCTACGGCGCCTCCGGCGGCACCCTGCCGCAGGTCCCGGCGATGCGCCTGATCCCGATGAAGCACGTCGTGGGCTGCGGCCTCGACCAGTGGTGGCAGCACCGCCCGGACGACATCCGCAGCGGTCTGCAGGAGCTGATCGCCCACGTCACCGAGGGCCGGCTGAAGGTGCACGTGCACGCCGAGCTGCCGCTCACCGAGGCGGCCGCCGCCCACCGGATCATCGAGGACCGCGCCCAGCTCGGCCGCATCCTGCTCCGGCCGTGACCCGGCCGCCCACCGACGCCCGTACCCCGAACGGAAGGACCATCATGCCCGAAACGGTTCAGCGGCTCGCCCTGGTCACCGGTGCCACCAGCGGCATCGGACTGGCGGTCGCGCGCGGCCTCGGCCGGGACGGCCACCGGGTGTTCCTGTGCTCCCGGACGCGGGAGAACGTCGACACCACCGTCAAGACCCTGCGCGAGGAGGGGATCGACGCCGACGGCGTCGCCGCGGACGTGCGGGACCCCGCGTCGGTGCACGACTTCGTCCGGACCGCCGTCGAGCGCCACGGCCCGGTCGGGGTCCTGGTCAACAACGCCGGCCGCAGCGGCGGCGGGCCCACCGCCGGCATCGCCGACGAGCTGTGGCTCGACGTCATGGCCACCAACCTCAACAGCGTCTTCTGGGCGACCCGCGAGGTGCTCTCCACCGGCGGGATGCGGGAGGGCGGCCGCGGCCGCATCATCAACATCGCCTCCACCGGCGGCAAGCAGGGCGTGGTGCTCGGCGCGCCGTACTCGGCGTCCAAGCACGGGGTGATCGGCTTCACCAAGGCGGTGGGCCTGGAGCTGGCGAAGACCGGGATCACCGTCAACGCCGTGTGCCCCGGCTACGTCGAGACCCCGATGGCCGAGCGGGTCCGGCAGGGCTACGCCGCCGCCTGGGACACCACGGTCGACGACGTGCAGGAGCGCTTCAACGCCAAGATCCCGCTGGGCCGCTACTCCACCCCGGAGGAGGTGGCGGGCCTGGTGGGCTACCTGGCGGGCGACGTCGCGGCCTCCATCACCGCGCAGGCGCTCAACGTCTGCGGCGGACTCGGCAACTACTGACCGCACCGCAGTCGAGGAGCGAGAGGACACGCAGCAGATGTCAGCAGCAGTGGAGCACCACACCGAGCACACCGTCCTGGTCGACGCCCCGCCGTCCGAGGTCTACGCGGTGATCGCCGACGTGACCCGGTGGCCGGCCGCGTTCACCCCGACCGTCCACGCGGAGGTCCTGGAGACCGTCACGCACGACGACGGCACCAGCGAGGAACTGATCCACCTGTGGGCGCGGGCCAACGGCGAGGTCAAGGACTGGACCTCGCGCCGCACCCTCGACCCGCAGAACCTGCGGGTCGGCTTCCGGCAGCAGCTCAGCGCCCACCCGGTGGCGGCCATGGGCGGCGACTGGTTCGCCGAGCCGTCCGGTGACGGCGGCACCCTCGTGCGCCTCACCCACGACTACCGGGCCGTGGACGACTCCCCCGAGCACCGGGAGTGGATCGCGCGGGCCGTCGAGAGCAACAGCACGGCCGAACTCGCCCGGCTGAAGGACCTCGTGGAGAACGCGGTGGCGGACGGCGAGGAGGTGACCTTCTCCTTCGAGGACTCGGTCACGGTGGCCGGCTCGGCCGCCGACCTGTTCGACTTCGTGGACCGGGCGGACGCCTGGCAGGAGCGCCTCCCGCACGTGGCCCGGGTCGACTTCACCGAGCAGCCGGGCGGGGTGCAGGTCCTGGAGATGGACACCCGGGCGCCGGACGGCTCGGTCCACACCACCCGTTCGGTCCGGCTGAGCCTCGCCCCGGACCGCATCGTCTACAAGCAGCTGGTCCTGCCCGGCCTGCTCGCCGCGCACACCGGCCTGTGGACGTTCACCGAGACCGCCGACGGCGTGGTCGCCACGTCCCGGCACACGGTGACGGTCATCCCCGGGAAGGTGACGGCCGTGCTCGGCGCGGACCGCACGCTCGCCGACGCCAAGGCGTACGTCCGCAAGGCGCTCGGCACCAACAGCCTGGCCACGCTGGGCCTGGCCAAGGAGTACGCGGAGTCCCGCGCGAGCCTGGTGGAGGCGTTGTGAGCGCGCCCGTGCGGACGGCCGGGCCGGTGCGGCCCGCGCCGCCGGAGATCCAGGTCGAGGTCCAGGACTTCTACGCCCGGCAGATGCGGCTGCTCGACGAGGGCCGGGCCGAGGAGTGGGCCGAGACGTTCACCGAGGACGGCGTCTTCGCGCAGAACGTCAAGCCGGAGCCCTGGCGCGGGCGCGCGGAGATCGTGGCCCGGATGCGGGTCGGTCTGGACCGGCTCGCGGCCCGTCCGGTGACCCGGCGCCACTGGCTGGGGATGCTGATCGTGGACGAGGGCGAGGAGCCCGGCACCTGGCGCTGCCGGTTCTACGCCCTGGTCTTCGAGGTCCCGGACGGCGGCGACCCGCGGCCGCACCTGAGCGCTCCCGGCGAGGACCTGCTGGTCCGCGGGGAGGACGGCCGGCTGCGGATCCGCCACCGTCTGGTGGAGCACGACGGGGCGGTGTGACCCAGGGGCGTGTGCGTACGGCCGGACCACGGCGGTACGCACACGCGCGTGGGCACGTACCCGGACTGCGGCACGGCGGTACGTACGCGCGTGGGCACGTCCCCGGGCTTCGGCACGGCGGTACGGCGGTACGGCAGTACGGCGCCACAGCGGTACGCGCACGCGTGCCGGTGCGCGACGAAGCCCCGGAACCGGTGTTCCGGGGCTTCTCCGAGGGCGACGCCCCCGGCCGGCCTCAGGCGAGGCAGGTCAGGGGGCGTCCGCCGTTGAGCTCCACCATCTCGCGGAACACCGGGGCCGAGGGGAGGTACGCCCCCTCGGGCGCGCCCTCCAGTTCGGCGTACGCCCGGTGCAGGTTGGCCACCAGGCGCTCGGGGTCCCGCAGGTCCGCGAACTCGCCGTGGCCCGCCTCGCGGGCGACGGCCAGCGGGTCCCGGCCGCGGCGCAGACCGTACGCGGCGAGGTCGAGGACCCGGGCCAGGTACGCCTCGGTCACCGCGAACACCTCCGGCCCGCACACCGGCCCGTGGCCGCAGACGATCCTGCGGGGACCGAGGGCGCGCAGCCGGCCGACGGCCCGCACGAGCCCCCGTACGGAGCCCATCAGGGCGAACGGGGTGCAGTCCGACATCAGCAAGTCGCCGGCGAACAGCACCCCGGCGTCGGGCAGCCACACGGCGGTGTCGTTGGTGGTGTGGGCCGGGCCGGGGTGCAGCAGCTCGGCGGTCCGGCCCCCGCCGAGGTGCACGGACAGGGAGTCCGCGTAGGTGAGGTCCGGCAGGACGACGTCGAGGTCGCCCCAGTCCGCGTCGGGCCACACCTTGGTCAGGGCGAGCCCGCGCTCCGCCATCTCGGCGCGGGTCCGCTCGTGCGAGACGACGACCGCACCGTCCGAGAACACGAGGTTCCCGTGGGTGTGGTCGCCGTGGTGGTGGGTGTTGACGACGGTCCGCACCGGCAGCGGGGTCAGACCGCGCACGGCGTCGCGCAGCCGTTCCGCCCTGGCCCGGGTGGCGGCCGTGTCGACGAGGAGGACGGAACGGTCGCCGACGACGACACCCGCGTTGTTCAGGCACCAGCCCCCGTCGGGCTGGACCCACGCGTGCACGCCGTCGGCGACCCGCTCCGGGCCGAGGTCAGGCATGGACCGCCGGCAGACCCTCCTGGACGACCTCGCACACGTGCGGATCGCCCTTGATGATCGGCAGCAGCTGCTCGAACTGGGCGCGGAACTCGGGCGTCCTGAGGGCGTCCTGGAACGCCTCCTCGGACTCCCATTCAGCGATGTTGAAGTAGACGTCCGCCTCCTTGGTGGAGCGGACGAGCCGGAACCGGATGAGGCCCGGGCGGGCGCTCATGATTTTACCGATCTCCGCGTAGATCCTTTCGAACTCCGAGGGCTCCCCGATCATCGTGAGGCGGTTCATGAATACAACCACAGAAGTAACTCCCATCCGGAGGGTGTCCGACCCGGAAAACACTAGGAGCGGTCGCTGGAAGGTCACGTGAGAACGCATGGAACAGATCTCGTCACTCCCTATGCGCGAGGACCCCTCCATCGTCCCTCACCTGGGCTTTCACCGACTCCCCGACAAATCCGGCCGACCGGTACGTTCGACCGGACCAATGCCCCTGGTCAGAGCGTTACTTCGAGCATGGACATCCGTCCGAGCGGATTGCTAGCGTCGCGGTCGTTCTCGGATGCACCGGCCATCACCTTCCTGAGGAGACCTCGTGGAATTCGGAGTTCTCGGCCCTGTCGTCATGAATGACGGTGGAATCTCGCATCTTCCGTCCGCACCCAAGACGCGTCAGCTCCTCGCGCTGCTGCTGCTGAACGCGAACACCCCCGTACCGGCCTCGATATGCATCGAGGAACTGTGGGGGACGCGGGCACCGCGCAGCGCGGTGCAGACCCTGCACACCTATGTGCTGCACATCCGGCGCGCCCTCGCCGGCTGCCCCTCGGTCGCGACCGCCGAGGAGGCCAAGCGGATCCTCGTCACCCGGCACCAGGGCTATCTGATCGACGTCGAGCCGGGCGGCCTCGACCTGCACCGCTACGAGCGGCACATGGGCGACGCCCGGGCCGCCCAGACGTCCGGCGACGACCGGGCGCTGGCCGACGCGCTGCGCGCGGCGCTCGCGGTGTGGCGGGGACCGACGCTGGTCGACGTGCCGGCCGGACCGCGCCTGGAGGCGCGGATCGCGGGCCTGGAGGAGACCAGGCTGACCACGTTCGAGCGCTGCGTCGAGGCGGAGCTGCGCCTCGGCCTGCACCACCGGCTGCTGGGCGAGCTGCGCGCGCTGACGGCCGACCACCCGACGCACGAGAGCCTGCACGCCCAGTACATGCTGGCGCTGTACCGGTCGGGGCGCGTGGCCCAGGCCCTGGACGTCTACCACACGCTCCGCGAGCGGCTGAACGACGAGCTGGGCCTGGAGCCCTCGCCCCGGCTGCGCCACCTGCAGACGGCGATCCTCGCCGCCAACCCGGCGCTCAGCGTGGAGACCGCCCGCGACGCGGCCCTCTCGCTCGACCTGCTCGCCCCCCACGGGGCCCCGGAGCCCCTGGAAGCGGTACGGCGATGACCGCGCCCGCCCAGGAGACAACGACCTCGCAGGAGACCACGACCGCGCGGGAGACCGCGGCCCTTCCCGACACGGCCCTTCCCGACACGGCCGGCCCCGCCACCGCCCGGCACGCCGCGGCCGGTTCCGCGTACGCCGCGGCCCTGGCCGGGGTGCCCCCCTTCGACGGCCTGCGGATCACCGGCACCGAGCGGCCCACGGCCACCGGCTTCGCCGCCCTGACCCTGTTCGTGACGGCCGAGGAACCCGACGGCACCGAGCGGAGGTTCGTGGTCAGGGCGGCCCCGTGGGACACCCGCGTCTACCCGGAGCCGAGGATCGCCGAGCAGTACCGGCTGCTGCGGATCCTCGGCCGCGAGACCGGCGTCCCGGTCCCGGCCGTCCACCACTGCGAGCCCTCCACGCGCCTGCTCGGCGGCCCGTTCCTCGTCATGGACCTGGTGCCCGGCAGGGTGCCGCCGGACTTCCCCTCGTACCACCGGCGGGGCTGGATCGCCGAGCTGCCCCCGGAGGACCGCGCCCGGCTGTGGTGGGCGACCCTGGAGGCGATGGCCGAGGTGCACCGGCTCGACGCCCGCCGGCTCGGCCTCGGCTTCACGGCCCCGCCGGAGGGCGGACCGCCCGGGACCGCGCAGCAACTCGCGCACTACGCGCGGCACATGGGGTTCTTCGGCCGCGCCGGCGACCCCGTGCTCACCGAGGCGCTGTCCTGGCTGCGGACGCACCTGCCCCCGGAGCCCGGCCCGCCGGGGCTGCTGTGGGGCGACGCCCGGCTCGGGAACGTCGTCTACGGGGAGGACCTGCGGCCCTCGGCGCTGCTCGACTGGGAGATGACGGGGCTCGGACCGGCCGAGGTCGACCTCGGCTGGTTCCTGTGGATGGACCGCTTCCTGAGCGAGGGCGTCGGCGGCGAACGGCTCGCGGGGCTGCCCGGCCCCGAGGAGACCGCGGAGCGCTACGGCGAGCTCCTCGGCCGCCCCCTCGCCCCGCTGCCCTACTACGAGATCCTGGCCGGCTTCCGCTTCGCGCTGATCACCAGCCGGGTGGAGCGGCTCGTGCTGGCCGCGCGGGTGATGCCGCCCGGCGTCCCCCTCGTCCTGCACGCCAACGCCACGGCGCAGCTGCGGCGGGCCCTCGACCGGGTGACCGGCCGCTCCTGACCGGGGCCATCCCGTCTCGACCTGCGCTCCAGCCGCCCCTGACACGCTGCTCGGGTCCAGTATCCGTCCAGGTCTCAGGCCACACCTCTGGGGGCGAGCGTCCATGCCTGTCGAACCCGAGCAGTTCCGGAGCATCTTCGGAGCGCTCTCCAGTTCCGTAGCCGTCGTCACCGCTGCGGGGGCGGACGGCCCGAAGGGGTTCACCTGCACCGCGGTGACCGCGGTGTCCAAGAACCCGCCCCTGCTGCTCGTGTGCGCCGACAGCGGGTCCCACACCCTGCCGGCCGTCCTCGACGCGAAGGGCTTCGCGGTGAACTTCCTCGCCGCGGGCCGCGGCGCGCTCGCCGACCGCTTCGCCTCCTCCGACGAGCACAAGTTCACCGGCACGTCCTGGACCCCGTCCCCGCACGCCTGCGGCGCCCCGGTCCTCACCGAGGACGTGGTGGCGGTCGCCGAGTGCCGGCTGCGGACCGCCGAACTCGTGGGCGACCACTGGGTCCTCGTCGGCAGCATCGAGCACGGCGGCCACGCGCCGGACGCCACCCCCCTGACGTACTACCGGCGGACGTACGACACGCCGTCCGCGCACCGTCTCGTCACCACCCCCTAGGCCCCCGGAGAAGCCATGAAGTTCGGAATCAACCTCTTCCCCACCACCGGGCCCGCCGACAAGGGCGCGGTCGAGCACTTCGACGACGCGCTGCGCCTGGCCGTGCTGGCCGAGGAGCTGGGCTTCCACCACGTGAAGACGGTCGAGCACTACTTCTTCGACTACGGCGGGTACAGCCCCGACCCGGCGACCTTCCTCGCCGCCGCGGCCGCCCGCACCCGGCGGATCCGGCTGATCACCGGCGCGGTGATCCCCGCCTTCACCCACCCGGTGAAGCTGGCCGGGCAGCTGGCCATGCTGGACAACCTCTCCCACGGCCGGCTCGACGTGGGCTTCGCCCGCGGCTTCCTGCCGGACGAGTTCGCCGCCTTCGAGATCCCGATGGACGAGAGCCGCGAGCGCTTCGAGGAGGGCGTCGAGGCGTGCGAGCGCCTCTGGGCGGGCGAGGACGTGGTCTTCGGCGGCCGCTTCCACCGCTTCGGCCCGGTCACCCTGCTGCCCCGCCCGGCCCAGCGCCCCCACCCGAAGGTGCTGGTCGCCGCGTCGATCACCCCGGAGTCCTGCGAGGCGGCGGGGCGGGCGGGGCGCGGGCTGATGCTGGTGCCCTCGATCAACAAGCCGGAGCGCACCCGCGAGATGATCGACCTGTACTGGCGGGCCCGCGCGGAGGCCGGCCACGACCCGGCCGGCGGCGAGATCCACCTCAGCTACAGCAGCTATCTGCACGAGGACGCGGCCGCCGCCCGCGAGCTCGGCCGCGGCTACTCGGCCCACACCAACGCCAAGATGGTGGAGGCGGTGTCGGCCTGGGCCCACACCAGCAGCGGCGACTACGACGGCTACCAGCGCATCGTGGCCAAGGTGAACAGCGCCAACTTCGACAAGCAGGTCGACGAGGGCAAGGCCCTGGTCGGCTCGCCCGAGCAGGTGCGGGCGCAGGTGCGGAGGATCCGGGAGTGGTACGGCGACTGCACGGTCAGCCTCCAGGTGATCTCGGGCAACATGCCGTACGAGGAGTCGGCGCGCACCATGCGGCTGTTCGCCCGGGAGGTGATGCCGGAGTTCACCGCCCCGGAGGCTTCCGCCACCGCCCCGGTCCCGGAGTCCGAGGCGGTGCTGACCGGCTGACCGGCGGTCACCGGCGGCCCGCGGCCGCCGGCCGGGCCGTGCCCGTCGTCATCCGGCCATGCCGGCGGTGAGCGTGGCGCCGTCGGCCGGGTCGATCAGGAGGAACGAGCCGGTGCGGCGGGAGCGGGCGTACGGGTCGAGGGGCAGCGGTTCGAAGGTGCGCAGCACCATGGAGCCGATGTCGTTGACGCCGAGGCTGTCCGGCCGCTCGTGCCGGCCGTCCCGCCGGGTCGGGTCCAGCTTCCGCGGCAGCTCCCCGACCACCGCCCCGACGGTCCGGGTGCCGTGCTTGAGCAGCACCCGGTCCCCGGGTCGGATCGGGCGTTCGTGGAGGTGGCAGACGGTGGCCTCGATGTCCCGGGTGGTGTGCGGCACGGCGTCGGAGGGGGCGATCACGTCCCCCCGGGAGACGTCGACGTCGTCGGCGAGCAGCAGCGTGACGGACTGGGGCGCCCACGCGGTGTCGACGGGACGGCCGAGCAGGTCGATCCCGGCGATCCGCGTCGTACGGCCGGAGGGCAGCACGGTGACGCCGTCCCCGACGCGCAGCACCCCGGCGGCGATCTGGCCGGCGTAGCCCCGGTAGTCGGGGTGTTCGGCGGTCTGCGGCCGGATCACGTACTGCACGGGGAACCGGGCCGGGAGGAGGGAGGGGTCGGTGCCGACGGGGACGCTTTCGAGGTGTTCCAGGACGGTGGGTCCGCCGTACCAGTCCATCCGGACGGAGGGTTCCACGACGTTGTCTCCGGCGAGGGCGGAGATCGGGATCGCGGTGATCTCCGGGACGCCGAGTTCGGAGGCGTAGGTGGTGAACTCCTCGGCTATGGCGGCGAAGACGGGCTCGGCGTAGTCGACGAGGTCCATCTTGTTGACGGCGAGGACGACGTGGGGGACGCGGAGCAGGGCGGCGACGGCGGCGTGGCGGCGGGTCTGTTCGACGACGCCGTTGCGGGCGTCGACGAGGACGACGGCGAGTTCGGCGGTGGAGGCGCCGGTGACCATGTTGCGGGTGTACTGCACGTGGCCGGGGGTGTCGGCGAGGATGAACCGGCGCCGGGCGGTGGCGAAGTAGCGGTAGGCCACGTCGATGGTGATGCCCTGCTCGCGCTCGGCCCGCAGGCCGTCGGTGAGCAGCGCCAGGTCGGGGACCTCGCCGCGCGACGCCCGGACGATCGCCTCCAGCTGGTCGGTGAGGATCGACTTGGAGTCGTGCAGGAGCCGTCCCACCAGGGTGGACTTGCCGTCGTCCACCGAGCCGGCGGTCGCGAGACGCAGTGTGTCGACAGTCATCAGAAGTACCCTTCGCGCTTGCGGTCTTCCATCGCGGCTTCGGAGAGTTTGTCGTCGGCCCGGGTGGCGCCCCGTTCGGTGAGCCGGGAGGCGGCGATCT
>NZ_LGEG01000228.1 GCF_001280125.1 Streptomyces sp. NRRL F-6492 | reverse complement strand
GGCGGGGGCCGTCGGTCCGGCCGAGGCGGTGGCCGTCGGTCCGGCCGAGGCGGTGGGCCCCACCGGGTCCGCGGACTGCGACGGCTCCCCGGGCTTCGACGGCTCCTCGGACTTCGGCGGCTTCGTGCTCTTCACGCCCTCCGTGCTCTTCGGCGGTTCGGCGGGCGCGGCCGGGGCCGTGGTCCCGGGCGGCGCGGTGGGCCCGGGGGGCTCGGTGGAGCCGGACGGCTCGGCCGGCTCGACCGGGGCGTCCAGGGCGTCCGGGTCGGTAGGGCCGATGGTCAGGCGGTAGTCGCCGGAGTCCCCGATCCAGTCCCCGTCCGCGCCCCGGCGCTGGACGATCGCCGCGTTGACCAGGACCTCGCCGGGGGCCGCCCCCGCGCCGAAGGCGAGCCGTACGGGGACGGTGAGGGTCTCGCCGGCGGGGACGGCGAAGCCGCCGAAGTCGGTGAACACGCCCACGTTCTCGGCCTCCGAGGTCTCCTCGAAGGCCACGGGGTGCCAGCGCGCGGCCCCGGCGTCGTAGAACTCGAAGCGGATCTGCTCCGGCCGCAGGACCCGGTCGCGGTCGGTGAGGACGAGCACCGGGTGGATCCCGGAGCAGGGCGACCCGGTGGTGTTCGTGAGGTCGAGCCGCCAGCCCTGGAAGGGGCCGCCCGCCGTGTAACCGGCCGGGCCGCCGTGGATGCGGGTGTCGAGCGGGAAGGCGTCGTCGTCCGGGACGCCGCAGCCGGGGACGGGCGGGTCGGGGGCGGGGACGGCGGGGAGCCGCGGGGGGCCGGGGGGGTCGGGGGCGGCCGCGCCCGGCCCGGGGGCCGTCGCCGCCGGGGTCGGGGCCGAGGTCGCCGTCGCCGTCGCCGGGACGGGGGCCGCGAGCGCGAAGGGAGCCGCCACGGCGGTCGCCACGGTCACGGCGCGGACGCTGCGCAGTCGCAGGGGTACGGATGCCATGGTGCCGGTGCCTTTGCTGATCGCGGGCAGGGGGACGGCCGCGACGCTGCCACGCGGGAGGGGGCGGGCCGGGCAGCGACACCGGGCGCTCCTCCGGAAGGGGCGAGAATCCGCCCGATCAGCCTACTTTCCGATCATCGGATCGATCGGGCTCCATCGAGCCGGAGAGAGGGCCCGTCTACTTCCCGAAGACCGGCGCCAGGGTCAGCCACGCCGCGCCCTCCGCCACCGCGTCCCGTTCCGCGACGACGCCCACCGGGGCCGTCAGGCCGAGGCCGGCGAGGACCTCCCGCACCCCGTCCGCGAAGGCCTCCGGCGCGGCGAGCACCACCCGGCCGCCCAGGAGGACCTGGTCGATGTCGAGGAGCCGTACGAGATTGGCGGCGCCCGCGCCCAGGATCCGCGCGGCCCCGGCGAGTTCGCCGCGCGCGACCGCCGCCAGGCACAGGACCTCCAGGCAGCCGCGCCCGCCGCAGCCGCACGGCGGTCCGTCGAGCTGGACGGTCTGGTGGCCCAGCTCGCCCGCCCCGGTCCTGTCCCCGCGCAGCGGCGCGCCGCCGAGGACGAGGCCGGCGCCGAGGCCCGTGCCGAGGTGGACGTAGGCGAAGGAGGCGGGGGCGCCGGGGCGCAGGGCGAGGCCGAGGGCGGCGGCGTTGGTGTCCTTGTCGAGGACGACGGGGAGCCCGAGGCGCCGGGCCAGCTCCTCGCGGACCGGGTGGCCGGCCCACTCGGGGAAGCCCGTGACCCGGCCGGGCAGCCCGGCGCGGTGGTCCAGGGGCCCCGGCATGGCGACCCCGGCGCCGAGGACGGCCCGCTCCTCCCCGCCCTCCCGCAGCAGCGCCCGCACCTCCTCCGTCACCGCGTCCAGGACCGGCCCGGTCCCCGCCCCCAGGTCCACCGGGCGGCGGCGGAGGGCCACGGTCGTGCCCGCGAGGTCGGTCAGGAGGGCCGTCAGCTCGTCGCGGTCGAGGTGGACGCCGACGGCGTGCGCGGCGGAGGGCTCCAGGCGCAGGACCGTACGGGGCTTGCCGCCGGTCGAGGCGCGGTGGCCCGCCTCCGCCGCGAGGCCCTCGGCCCGCAGCCGCGCGGTGATCTTGCTGACGGCCTGCGGGGTGAGCCCGGTCCGCTCGGCCAGCTCCAGACGGCTGATCCCGGCCTCCCCCGCCCCGCGCAGCAGATCGAGCACGAGCGCGGCGTTGTGGCTGCGCAGCGCCGGTACGTTCACTCCACCCTGGTCCTTCTTCACTCCCCCATTGTCAGGGCGGCTTGCACTTCGGCAACAGCGTTGCTTAAGTGAGGCGCATGACTGGCACCGACTCCCCCCGCACCCCCCTCCGCGTCGGACTCGTCGGCTACGGCCTGGCGGGCTCCGTCTTCCACGCCCCGCTGATCGCCGCCTCCGGGGACCTCGCCCTCGCCGCCGTCACCACCGGCAACCCCGAGCGGGCCGCCGAGGCCCGCGCCGCCCATCCGGGCGTACGGGTGGCGGCGAAGCCCGAGGAGCTGTGGGCGCCGGGCGCGGAGGAGCTGGACCTGGTCGTCGTCGCCTCCCCCAACAAGACGCACGTCGAGGTCGCCACGGCCGCCCTGGAGGCGGGCCTGCCGGTCGTCGTGGACAAGCCGCTCGCCGGGACCGCCGCCGAGGCGCGCGGCCTGGCCGCCCTCGCCGAGGAGCGGGGCCTGCTGCTCTCGGTCTTCCAGAACCGCCGCTGGGACGGCGACTTCCGCACCCTGCGCCGCCTCCTGGACGAGGACGCGCTCGGCGAGGTCCAGCGCTTCGAGTCCCGCTTCGAGCGGTGGCGGCCGAAGCCCAAGGGCGGCTGGCGCGAGTCAGGGGCGCCGGAGGAGATCGGCGGGCTCCTGTACGACCTGGGCAGCCACGTCGTGGACCAGGCCCTCGTCCTCTTCGGCCCGGTGGTCTCGGTGTACGCCGAGTCGGACGTGCGCCGGCCGGGCGCCGAGGCCGACGACGACACCTTCCTCGCGCTCACCCACGCGAACGGGGTCCGCTCCCACCTGTACGTGAGCGCCACCACCGCCCAGCTCGGCCCCCGGTTCCGGGTGCTCGGGCGGCGCGCGGGCTTCGTGAAGTACGGCCTCGACCCCCAGGAGGCCGCCCTGCGCGACGGGCTGCGGCCCGGATCCGGGGGCGCCGCCTGGGGCGCGGAGCCGGAGGAGCTGTGGGGCCGGCTCGGCGCCGGCAAGTCGCCGCTGACCGGCGGCGGGACCCCGGTCGAGTCGCTGCCCGGCGACTACCCGGCGTACTACGCGGCCGTCGCCGCCGCCCTGCGCGGCACCGGCCCGAACCCGGTCACCGCGCACGAGGCCGCCGACGCGCTCGACGTCCTGGAGGCGGCGCGGCGGTCGGCCCGCGAGGGGATCACGGTGGCGCCGTGAGCGGCTCGGAGGTGGAGGAGCTGGCGGCGCAGGAGGCCCGGCTGGTCCTCCCCCGCTTCACGTACGAGGACGCCTGGACGCTCGGGACGCTGCTCGTCTCCCTGGCCCGGGAGCGGAAGGCGCCCGTGGCGGTCGACGTGCGGCGCGGGGCGCAGCAGCTGTTCCACTGCGCGCTGCCGGGGTCCAGCGCGGACAACGACGCGTGGATCGACCGCAAGCGGCGGGTGGTCGAACGGTACGGCGAGAGCTCGTTCCTGGTCGGGGCCCGGTTCCGGGCCAAAGGGACGACGTTCGAGGCGTCCTCGCGCCTCGACCCCGACCGGTACGCCGCCCATGGCGGGTCGTTCCCGATCGGGGTCGAGGGCGCGGGGGTGATCGGCTCGGTCACGGTCTCGGGGCTGCCGCAGGCCGAGGACCACGCCCTGGTCGTCGAGGCGCTGGAGCGGCTGCTCAGTTCGTGCGGCGCCGACGCCGGCTGATCATCACGAGGACGCCGCCGCCGAGGGCGAGGACGACCGCCATGGCACCCATGACGATCTTCCCGTTGCCGGCACCGGTCTCGGAGAGCTCGCCGTTCGCACCGTGGTGGTTGCCGCCGGAGTCGCCGTAACCACCGGTGGAGCCGTGCCCGCCGGAGCTGCCGGTGCTGCCGGAACTGCCGTGCCCGCCGGTGCCGTTGGAACCGCCGGAGGCACTGTGGCCGCCGGGACCGCCAGATCCGCCTGATCCGCCGGGACCGCCGGTACCACCGGAGTCACCGTGCCCGCCGGACCCGTTGGAACCGCCGGTGTCGTCGCCGTAGCCGCCGTCACCACCACCGCTCGTGTGGTCGGTGGGGGTCGGGGTCGGGTCGGTCGGGGTGGGCGTCGGGTCCGTGGGCGTGGGAGTCGGATCCGTCGGCGTAGGCGTCGGATCCGTAGGCGTCGGGGTCGGATCCGTGGGGGTCGGCGTCGGATCCGTCGGCGTGGGAGTCGGGTCCGTCGGGGTCGGCGTCGGATCGGTCGGCGTAGGTGTGGGATCCGTCGGAGTCGGCGTCGGATCCGTGGGGGTCGGGGTCGGATCGGTCGGCGTAGGCGTCGGATCGGTCGGCGTAGGCGTCGGATCCGTCGGCGTAGGCGTAGGCGTGGGCGTCGGCGTCGGGTCCGTGCAGGACGGCAGGTCCCCGTTGAACGGGTAGGCGTGCATCTCCTGTCCACCGCCGCCGGTCGTCTCCGACGCGTGCGTCAGGTTGCCGGTGGCGAAGAAGCGGCCGTTCGTGCCCGGCATGGTCACGGTCGCCGTGCTGGCCTGGTTGCCGATCAGGACGCTGCCCGCGAACTGGGCGGTCCCCTCGAACTTCACCGCCGTGGCGTCCGGGAAGTTCCACAGGACCCGCTCGCGCAGGCCGTTCGGCAGCTGGTTGATGTACGTGTCGACGGTGCGGTCGGCGCCGTAGACGTTGACGAGGACGGTCGCCCCGGCCGGGACGCCCTCGAAGCGGATGTTCTGCTGCCCGCCGCTCGCGGACTCCAGGTCGAAGCCGACGTCGAAGACCTGGAGGTCCGAGGTGCCGTCGCCCGTGAAGAGGGTCTCCATGCCGCTGTTGGCGGCGGTGCCGGTGGTGGCGCGGTGGGCGCCGCCGACGTAGGCGTAGCACTGGCTCGCGTCGCTGAGCCGGTCGCGGAGCGAGACGTACGGGGCGGCCGCGTCGTCGTCCTGCACCGGGTCCGGGAGCACCGTGCCGGAGAGCGCGCCCCCGTAGCGCGTGACGCCGCTGACCGTGCCCTCGCTGGTGAGCAGGCGCTGCCCGGCGGCGACCGTCACGTCCTCGCCGACGGTGAGGAAGTCGGTGCCGTTGACGGGCGGGACGCGGGACCCGGCGCCCACGATCCCGACGTTGTAGACGGCGGAGGCACCCACGCGCTTGTTCATGTCGAAGCCGCCCAGGACCACGACCTTGCCCTCGGCCTCGGCCGCGGCCTCGCGGACGAGGAAGTCGCCGCCGACGAAGATGTTGATGTTGTTGTCCCGGTACTGGACGGGAGCGCTGTTGAGGTCGGGGTACGCGGCGGGGCAGTTGCCCGGCAGGCAGGGACCGAGGCCGCCCGGGAGCGGGTCGGCGTGGCCGGTGACGGCCAGGGTGCCGACGAGGGCGGTGGCCGCGACCGTGGACGCGGCGATGAGGGCGAGGCGGCGCCGATCCCGCCCTCGCGCGTGCGAAATTCGTTCCATATCGGGCAATATGCAAAATAGGTATGAAAATGGCGACGCCCCACGCGGGGCGCCGCCCATTTCACAACGGAAGGGCCCAGGCGGGGACCCTTTCTGACGGTCTCGCAGCCCCCGTCACCCCCGCGACCCCGCGGCCCCGTCGCCCCTGCGGCCTCAGGCGCTCTTGAGCTCCTGGCGCTGCCTGCCGAGCCCCTCGACCTCCAGCTCGACCACGTCGCCGGGACGCAGGTACGGCTTGGGATCCGGCTGCCCCATGGCGACGCCGGCGGGCGTGCCGGTGTTGATGACGTCGCCCGGGTGCAGGGTCATGAACCGGCTGACGTACCGGACGACTTCCGCGACCGGGAAGATCTGGTCGGAGGTGTGGCCGTCCTGCTTCAGCTCGCCGTTGACCCAGAGCCGGAGGGAGAGCGCCTGCGGGTCGGGCACCTCGTCGGCGGTGACGAGCCAGGGGCCGAGCGGGTTGAAGGTCTCGCAGTTCTTGCCCTTGTCCCAGGTGCCGCCGCGCTCGATCTGGAACTCGCGCTCGGAGACGTCGTGGGCGACGGCGTACCCGGCGACGTGCGCGAGGGCCTGCTCGTCGGTCTCCAGGTAGCGGGCGGTGCGGCCGATGACGATCGCGAGCTCCACCTCCCAGTCGGTCTTCACCGAGCCGCGCGGTACGAGCACGGTGTCGTCCGGGCCGACGACGGTGTCGGCGGCCTTGAGGAAGACGACGGGCTCGGCCGGGGTGGCCTGGCCGGTCTCGGCGGCGTGCCCGTGGTAGTTCAGCCCGATGCACACGACCTTGCCGATCCGGCCGACGGGCGGGCCGACGCGCAGCCCGGTGGCGTCGAGCGGGGGCAGCACCCCGGCACCGGCCGCGGCGCGGATCCGGTCGAGGGCCGCGGCGTCGGAGAGCAGGCCGCCGTCGACGTCGTCGACGAGGGCGGAGAGGTCGCGGAGGGTGCCGCCCTGGTCGAGGAGGGCGGGACGCTCGGCTCCGGGCGGGCCGACACGCAGCAGCTTCATGGTCTTCTCCCTGTGGTCGAGGTGGGCCCGGGAGGGGCCCTGAGGTGCCCCGGCCGATGGAGTGCGGCCATCGGAGGATTGGTCGATCCTCCAAGAGAACGGGCCGCTCTGCAAGACCCCGCCCACGCAGTGGACCCTTACGCACGAGTAGCAACGGCGCCGCCGGACGTCTCGTCGGCCCGTACGCGGAAGAGGAGGGCCCGCTCGACGACGGTCCAGGCGGTGCTGGTGACGACGTAGAGGGCGGCGGCGAGCGGGACGACGGCGACCGTGATCAGGGTGGCGAAGGAGAGCAGCGGCATCACCTTGGCGATCGCGCCCGCGCCGGGGGTGGGCTGCCCGAGGTCGAGGGGCTGGGCGGCGAGCTGCCGCCTGGTGTGGCGGTAGCCGAAGGCGGCGACGGCGGTGACGAGCGCGAACAGGACGAGGTAGACCTGCCCGGCCGGGCCGAACGGGCCGCCGTGGGAGAGGGCGTCGGCCCAGCGGTCGCCGAGCGGGGCGGCGAAGAGGGCGTGCCCGGCCATCCGGTCGCCGGCGAACAGGTGGTACATGAGGAGGAAGGCGGGGGCCTGGAGCAGGCTGGGCATGATGCCGGCGAAGGGGGAGACCTTCTCCTTCGCGTGCAGGTCGAGCATCGCCTTCTTGAGCCGCTCGGGGTTCTGGGCGTGCTTCTCGCGGAGCGCGGCGAGCTGCGGGGCGATGCGGGTGCGGGCCTTCTGGCCGCGGGCGGCGGCCCGGGAGAGCGGGTGGACGGCGAGCCGTACGAGCGCGGTGAAGAGGACGATCGCGGCGGCGGTGGCGGTGGTGGCGAAGAGCGGCTGGAGCAGCTCGGCGAGCCGCTCGACCAGGGCGGCGAAAAGGGACATGAGGTCGGACATGGGGGAGCCCTCCGTGGGGTCTCGTCGTGCCGGGGAGAGGTGCGTTTCTCGGCATGACGGATCCGCGCGGGGGATTTCCGGGGGTGTGCGGGAGCTCCCTACGCGGCCGTCGGGAGGGGACGGCCGGGAGCCCGGGGTCTGCGGCGGCCCGCGGCGTCGGGGTCGCGCTGCGGCAGGAAGGCGGTGCGCCGCTCGCGGTCGCGCAGGGCGGTGCGGACGGCGGTGGGCGGCACGGCCGGAGCCGTACGGGCGCCGGTCAGGGCGCGGACGAGGGTGGCCGCGGCCAGGGCGAAGGCGGCGGAGACACCGGCTCCGGCGAGGGCGCCGGCCCCGTCGGACAGGAGCAGTCCGGTGAGGGCGAGCAGGAAGAGCAGCGGCGCGAAGACCCGTGGGGCCGGGATCCTGCCCGTCATCCCGTCACCTCCTCCGTACCGCCGGCTTCCCTGGCATGAAGACGCACGGCGGAACGGGGAAGTTCCCGCGGTCTCCCGCCCCGTACCCGACGTCCCGCGCTCAGGCGGTCTCCAGGGGTACGAGAAGGCGCCGGGGCTTCAGGAGGGCGCGGCCGACGGGGTCGGCGGGGTCCGGGTCGAGCCCGGCGCCGGGCCGCATCTCGACGTCGGCGGGCGGGACGGGGAGGCGGCAGGCGGGGCACGCGCCGTGCGGGTCGAGTTCGGTGCCGCAGTCGGCGTGGTGGAAGCGGCGCATCGGCAGGGTGCCGGGGAGCTCGGTCCGGGCCCAGGAGCCGAGCGACCACAGGACGGGCCAGAGGGCGAGGCCGCGCCCGGTGAGGACGTACTCGTCGCGCGGGGGCGACTCCCGGTAGCGCCGCCGTTCGAGGACGCCGACCTCGACGAGGGCCTGGAGGCGGGCGGCGAGGACGGCGCGGGGGGCGCCGAGGTGGGCGAGGAAGTCGCTGTAGCGCCGGACGCCGTAGAAGGCGTCGCGCACGACGAGGAGGGTCCAGCGCTCGCCGACCACTTCGAGGGCGCGGGCGATGGAGCACTGCTGCTGGGCGTAGTCCTTGCCGAGGGCCATGGGATCCATCGTACCGAACGGGGTTCGCTGAACGAACCGACCTGATACCTTTAGTTCGTTCACCGAACCGACTGATCGGCCGACAGGTGGAGGCCCCGCCGTGCCCCGACGAACGCCCTACGCCCCCACGTCCCCTCCCTCCCCGCCCCCCGAGGGGCGGGCGGGCGCCGCCACCCTGGCCGTGACGGCGACGGCGACGGCCGTGGCGCTGATGAACTACACGGCCCCGATGCCCACCCTCCCCGCCGTGGCGGCCGCCTTCGGGACCCCTCCCTCCGCCCAGGCCTGGCTGCTCAACGGCACCCCGCTCGGCCTCGCGGCCCTCCTTCTGATGGCCGGCGGCCTCGCCGACGCGTACGGCCGGCGCCGGGTCTTCCTCCTCGGCACGCTCGCCCTCGGCCTCACCACCGCGCTCGGCGCGCTCGCCGGGTCCACGCTCGCCTTCACGGCGGCCCGGATCGCCCAGGGCGCGGCGAGCGCGGCCGTCCTGGCGGCCAGCCTGGGCCTCCTCGCCCACGCGTACCCGGCGGGCCGGGACCGGATCAGGGCGACGGGCACATGGGGCGCGTCGGTCAGCGGCGGCATCGCCCTCGGCCCCCTCCTGGCGGGCGCGCTGAGCCTGGCGGACTGGCGACTGGCGTACGGAGCACTCGGGGCGGGCGCCCTGGTGACGGCGGCGGCGGGAGCGCGATGGCTGCCGAAAACGACGACGGCGACGACGACGGCGGCCACGGGCAGGGCCGGGACCCCCCGCCCGGACGTCACGGGGGCCTTGGTCCTCGGCCTGGCCCTGGCGGCGCTGCTCACGGCGCTCACCCTGGGCAGGGACGGCTGGCTGCGCCTCCCGGTGGCCCTCCTGCTCCTGGCCTCGGCGGCCCTGACGGCCCTGTTCGCGGCGGTGGAGACCCGGCGGAAGAACCCCATGATCGACCTGGCGCTGCTGCGGCGGCCGGTGTTCCTGGCGTCGACGCTCGGGGCGCTCTTCACGGGCCTGGCGGTGATCGGCCTGTTCAGCGTGGTGCCGACGCTGCTCCAGGCCGGCGCCGGGATGACACCGCTGGGCACGGCCTGGCTGTTCCTGCTCTGGTCGGGAACGTCGTTCGTGGCGGCCCTCCAGACCCGCCGCCTGGCGGCCCGGCTCTCCGCCGCGCACCAACTGACCCTGGGGTTCACCCTGTCGGCGGTGGGAGTACTGACGTTCCTGGGGGCCCTTGAGGACCACGCGGGCGCGTGGCGCCTCCTCCCGGGCCTGCTGGTGGCGGGCGCGGGCAGCGGCCTCCTGAACGCGGCGCTCCCCCGGCTCGCGGTCGACTCCGTACCGCCGGAGCGGGCGGCGATGGGCTCGGGCGCCAACAACACCGCCCGCTACATCGGCTCCTCGGCGGGAGTGGCCCTGACGCTCGCCCTGGCGACGGCGGGCCCGGACGCGGCGCTCGTGGCGTCGGCGGCGCTGGCGCTGACGGGAGCGGCGCTGACGCTCGTCCTGGCGGGGAGGAGGTAGGCGCTCCGAAAGAGAGATCGCCCACTCCCGGCGAGGGGATACCGGCCGGAGGAGGGAAACCCCGCAGGTGAGGCCGGACGGCCGCACGGCGCCTCCCCCTCCCTCCGGGGGCACGACAAACGCCGACGCGCCAACTCTCCGGGGCCGTACAGCAGTACGGTGGGACGCATGCGCCCCGACACGCCTGCCGCCCACACCGCCGAAGCCGAGCGCCTGCTGCGCACCGCCGCGCAGTACCCGGGCGACCGGGAGCCCCTGTACCTCCGGGCGGCGGCCCACCTGGAACTGGCGGGCGACCGCCCGGGCGCGACGGCCCTCTACGACGACCTCCTGTCGTCCGAGCCCGTGGACCCGCACCTGATCAGGGCGCTGAAGGCGGCGAACCTGTGGGAGTACGGGCACGAGGCCGAGGCCCGGGCGATCATCGAGGGCCTCCGGGGCGCCCGGCCGTCGGACGCGGCGCCGTGGCAGATCGCGGCGGAGACGCTGGAGGCCCACGACGAGCTGGAGGCGGCGGAGTCGACCCTGACGGAAGCGGCGAGACTCCTGCTGACCACCCCGGACGACCTCCCCCACGCGACCCGGTCCCTGATCACGACCCGGCACCGGGTCCGCCGCATGCTGGCGCTGCCGCACGACGACTGGGACGCCCTGGCGGACCGGCTGCACACGGCGGCGGTCCCGCTGGACGAACTGCACGACCCGAAGCGCCTCTGGTCCCTCGGCTCGGAGGACCCGGCGGAGCTGCGGGCCGAGATCGCCCGCCTCCGCTCCGAACTGGGCACCTACCGCACCGCCCTCTCCCGCCCCTTCCCGGTCGCCGTCCTCCACTGGCCGGAACCGGAACTGGACGAGCTCCTCGCGGCCTACCCGGAGCTGGAGACGGAGTACCCGACGTACGAGGCACACCTGACGGACATCGAGGCGTCCCTGCGCGAACTGGCGAGCGCCGGCACCCCCAACCTGGGCATCGTCCGCGCCACGGTCCCCTCCTACGAGGCCTTCGCCGCCTCGGAATCCACCCGCCCCTCCAACGCGGACCTCCTCCCCCAGTACGCCACCACCCTGGCCGCCCGAGGCCGCGCCACGACGTGGCCGCCGGCACGGGGGGCGGAGTGCTGGTGCGGGTCGGGGGAGACGTACGGGAAGTGCCACGGGTCGGAGTGACGTCCGACCGGTCCGGCAGAATGCAGGTGCGGCTCGGAACGGGGGTACGGGGAGTGCCACAGTGCGGAGTGATCCGGGTCGCGCATCGGGCGCGGACACATCCGGGGAGCTGACAGCAGTGCAGGAATCCTTCCTTCCTTTCGACATCGCGGCCGCGCAGAACGTGGGAACCCGGCTCAGCCGCTCCTCGGAACCTGACGCCGCTGTCTCCGAGGTGGCCGCCTGGCTGGAGCAGCGCCAGGCGGCCCAGGTCATAGGAGACTCGATCCGGCAGGCATTCGACGAAGTCCTGGACGGTCAGCGCACCGGCCGCTTCGACATCGACACGCTGGAGAAGACCGAGAAGACCTACCTCGGCACCAAGGTGGAGATCATCCTGAGGAGCGCCTTCGGCCTGGGCCGCGGCCGGAGCATGGACTACGTGATCGCCGGCCATGAGGTCGACTCGAAGTTCACCGTCGGGCAGAACTGGACCATTCCGTCAGAGGCCGACCGGCACATCTGCCTTCTCGTCTCCGCCAACGACCGGAAAGGTGAATTCGCCGCGGGGGTCCTGCGCATCAGCGACGACGTGCTGAACCCCGGCAGGAACCGGGACGGCAAGCGAACGCTTTCGGCATCGGGGCGGAATGCCGTCCTCTGGATCGCCAACCGGGCGAAGCTCCCGGAGAACATCCTTCTCCACACCAGCCAGGCCGACCGGGAAGCAATCTTCGGAGCTGGCGGGGGAAGAAGCGGACAGCTGCGTACCGACGAGCTGTTCCGGCGGGTTCAGGGACGAGTCATCAACCGGAACACCGTTCTCACCGTCGCCCGACAGGACGACAGCCCCAAGCGGGTCCGCGACGCCCGGACCAAGCTGCGCTCTGAAGGCATCGCCGTCCTCGGGCACCTGAATCCGCACCCGCAGATCGCCCAGGCACTCGGCCTCGACATTCCGGGAAAGGGATCGTGGCTCTCCACGCCCCTCACTCAAGTCGGCCCCGAAAGCAGCCGGGCCAAGGCCGAAATCAACGGACTCTTCTACGCTGTCCCCCTCCCTGGGGAACAGCCGACCGTCCCCGCGCCGCTGTAGGGGCCGCCAGCACCATGGACGATCCGCGCCAGAAGGACACCCGCCCGCCGGCCGGGGAGCCGGAGCTCCCGCCGGGCTCCTGGGCCTCATCCGCCGCCCGCCGACGCAATATGCAGGCCATCCGCAGCCGCGACACGAAACCGGAGCAACTGGTCCGGAGGCTGCTGCACGCCCAGGGGCTGCGCTACCGCGTGGCCGCCAGGCCGGTGGCCGACCTGCGGCGGACGGCGGACATCGTCTTCCGGCCGGTGAGGGTCGCGGTGTTCATCGATGGGTGCTATTGGCATGGATGTCCCGAGCATTACGTGCCGCCCAAGACGAATCCTGGCTACTGGTCGGACAAGGTCGCCGGCAACATGGCCCGCGACCGGGACACGGACGCGCGGCTGCTGGAGGCGGGATGGACCGTCCTCCGCTTCTGGGAGCACGAGGCACCCGCCGAGTGCGCCCTCCGGATCGCCGCCGAAGTGGAGAAGCGCCGTGCCTGTGCCCGTGCGGAGAAAAAGGGCACGGACACAGGCATGGACACGCCTTGATCAGGACTGCTGCGCGTCCCGCTCCCGGGCGGCCTTGAGGACCTCCATGATCGAGCGGCCCACGGCCTCGGCGACCGGCGGCGGGAAGGCGTTGCCGACCTGCCGGTACTGAGCCGTCTTGCCCCCGTCGAAGATCCAGTCGTGCGGGAAGCCCTGGATGATCGCGGCCTGCTCGACCGTCAGCATCGGGCCGTCCGCGCCGAAGAGGTCACGGTCCGCCGAGTTCTTCTTCTCGGCGGTCTCGGCGTCATTGGCGACCCCGAGGCCCGACACGCCCAGCTGCTTCCAGGCCGCCTTGGCCCGGCTCGGACCGAGGTCAGCACCGCCGTGCTTCTTGGAGCCGCCCACGAGCGTGGGCGCGATGCCGGCACTGCCCTTGGCCCTGAGCTCCGCGTGCCGCTCCGACGCCTTCCGGTGCCACTTCTCCAAGGCATCCCGCGCTTGCTGCTCACGGACGCCGCCGTAGTGGGCGGCATACCGCGCCTCCATCGACGCTTTCAGCGCCTCCGCGACGCTGAACGGCTCCTCGTGCGTCGACGTGGGCCACTCGTACTTCACGTCCTTCAGGACGTCTTCCCGGATGGCGACGAGAATCGCACGCGGCCGGAGCTGCGGGACCCCGAAGTTACTGGCCTCCAGAAGACCCCAGTGACAGACCCGGTAATCCATTCCCTCGTCGGTGACGACGGTCCCATCTACCTCGCGGTATGAGCCTCCCGCGAGCCTGGCCCTAATGTAGTCCCGGTAGTCCTCGAATTTGGGGTCCAGAATGCCCCGTACGTTTTCAATCATGACCGCCCGGGGCCGGAGCTTTTCCACGAGATAGAGCATGCGAGGGAAGAGATCCCTCTCGTCGTCCCTGCCGAGCTGCTTCCCGGCGTGCGAGAACGGAGGGCACGGTACGCCGCCGGCCAGGAGGTCCAGCTCACCCGGCTGGAGCGGCACCCCGTCCCGGCTGATGGTTTCGAGAGGCTCGAAGTCCGTCACGTCCGAGTGTCGGAGGTCACAGTGGCGTAGCTCCCACGCCCAGTCCGGCCGCGTCTCGATGTTCCGCCGCAGCGTCTCCCTGGCGTGCTTGTCGATCTCCACGAGTGCGAGGTGCCGGAAACCCGCGCGGTGCAGGCCGATGGCCTGTCCGCCGGCTCCAGCACAGATCTCGATCGAGGTGAACTCCGATTCAGTGCTGGCCATGCACCCTCCTTCGTACGCGAACCCCGGCTGGCGCCTTGTGCCACCAGCCATCACAGAGGGTGACAGACCCCACTGACAATGCGCCTCACTAGCCGACAGCGCCCACATAAGTGTGCGGCATCAGGCACGGGTGTCTCACCCTGCCCAGGCGGATCGGGAGCGTACTCCTCGTGCAGCGCCCACGGTCGGCTAACCCGGCGTCCCCCTGAGCAGAGTGAGGATCAGGATGCCGAGGGTGAGCGCGCAGGCGAAGGCTCCGGCTCCCCGGCGGACCGACACGGACACCGTCTGCCCGTCACCCCTGGCGAGGGCGAAAGCGCCGGCGGCGATAGCGGCCGAGAACAAGACGGCGAAGCCGATCCCAACGATCAGGGCCAGCGAAATGTGCAGCATGAAGGGACTCCTGTACGGCGTGAGTGAGGAGGCGGTCCGGAACCGGGCGCCACAGAGACCGGAGCGGCGACTTCGCCCTACTCCGTGCTGGTGTTCTTCGGAGATGCCCCGAGGGCTGTCGGCTACCGCACCAGGCTGGCCTCCGCGGGAAGGCTGGCGCGCATGACGAGCTCGGCGGAGCTGCCGAGACCGGCGCCCATCAGGGCCAGGGCGAGCCGCATCGTGGCGTCCGGGCCGCGCTGTCCGTCGGCGAGGAGCAGCGCCTCGGCCAGGTCCGTGTCGCCGGTGGCGTGGAGCGCGGCGACGGCGGCGCAGAACTCGGCCTCGCTGAAGGTCCTGCTGGCCGACCAGGCCGTACCGACGAGGTGCCGGAGGTCCTCCGACGCCCGTGCCGCCCGCAGGATTCCCAGGGTTTCACCCACCGCGCCGCTCTCGGCGATCTCCGGCTTCTCCTGGTCCCTCCGGTCAAGCGAGTTCCCCGGCGTCTCCGGGTTCTCCCCGTTCTCCAGCGGCCCGGCGTTTCCGGTGCTCTGCCGGTCCTGCGCCGGTCCCGTTGCCGGAACGGTGCCGGGGGCCGGGGCGTCCGTACCGGACACCTGCATCCCGTCAGGCAGTCTCCAGATGACGGATGCGGCGTGGGAGTCGCGGCTGAGCCGGTTCAGCCGCGCATACGCGCGCAGCTTCTCAAGAGCGGCCAAGGTCACCGGCTCGTCACCGGCTGAGTACTTCCGTGCCGCCGCGAAGAGGGCATGAAGGCGTGCCTGCCAGGGGATACGGCGGCCGATCCAGTAGTTGGACAGGGTGCTGGGCGCGATGCCCAGCTGCCGTGCGCGGACATGCTGCTTGGGGGACGTCATCGCGTTCACCAGCGCGCGGAACTCCGTGGCGAACTTGATGTCTTCGGGCGTGCACCCTTCCCAGAACGTTTCCCGCACTTGGCCCAGAGCGGCCATCGAACCTCCAGAGACGAACGTATTTGTCGAGCATTCAGTCTGACGCGATCATGCGCAGGCACAACCAGGAAGCAGGCGTTCCGCTGATCCGGGTGTTTGCGTTGAGGCAGGCTCCGTCTTCCGGTGTTTGCGTTTTCGCCGACCCCCGACGCCACGTGTTTGCGTTGGGCCGCAAACACCCGTAACAGCTTGATCTACTGGTCGGCGCCCGCTTCCAATGGGAGGCAAACGGATCCGGGCGCCGGCGTCCGTACGCGGACGCAGACCCCTGGTCGGCCTTAAGGAGATCATCGTGGTGGACACCGACATTCCCTCGTGGCGGACCAGCACGCAGGGGACCATGGTCCGCTGCGCGCTCTGGCTCGTCACCGAGGTCGGCGTGGGTTCGGTCTTCACCAAGACCCAGCTGCGCGAGGCGTTCCCGGAGACCTCGCAGATCGACCGCCGCATGCGGGACCTCCGGGTGCACGGCTGGGTGATCGCGACCAATCGCGAGGACCCCACCCTCTCCCCGCACGAGCACCGGTTCGTCGAGCGGGGAGCCGAGGTCTGGAAGCCCGGCCAGGCGCGGGTCAAGCCGGCCGCCGCCGGCATCAGCGCTCCGCAGCGCCGTGAGATCCTCGACCGGGACGACCACCTCTGCCGGGTGTGCGGCATCGCGGCCGGCGAGGCGTACGACGGCGGAGTCGAGACCGCCCAGCTGGACATCGCCCGGCGCGAGGTGCTGAAGCCGGGCGGGAAGACCGTCGAGCTGGTCATCGAGTGCCGGCGGTGCAGGATCGGCGGCCGGGGCCGGCAGACCGACGTGACGGACATCCTCGGCCGGCTGGCGAAGATGAGCGGTGTGGAGCGCGAGCTCTTCGCGCAGTGGGTGGCGGCCGACCATCGGGACTTCAGCACCATGGAGCGGCTGTGGGGTGAGTACCGCAGTCTGCCGGCGGAGTCCCGCGAGACGGTCCGCGCGGCGGTCAGACGGCCGTAGTGCACCGTGGCGGAGAGCTGGAAGGGAAACGGGCCGAGGCCCGGAGTTGAGGAGAATCGTGGGAATGCTGGCATTCGCTCTTCCGCCGAAGGGCCCGGAGAACACCGAGTTGGTCGCACGGCGGCTCCATGAGTCCACCGAAGCGAACAAAATTAGCGAGACCGTCACCGTGGAGTGGAACGGCCGTCCGATCCACGTCGGTGTCATCGACATGCCACTGCGCGACGTCTACTACAACCCGGCGACTCACCGCATCAGGGCCCAGCGCGACCACGACCCCGACCTCGCCCGCGGGCTGGAGTCGGATCCCTGGAGCGTGGAAAGCCAGGAATACCTCGACCGGCTGCTGAGGGGAAAGCCCGCCAACCCGGACGAGACGGACCCGGACTTCGAAGCGCTGCTGGAAAGCCTGCGCTCCGTCGATCAGCAGGAACCCGGGCTCATGACGCACGAGGGCATCCTCGTGAACGGCAACACGCGTGCCGCGGCCTTGCGCCGACTGGGGCGCGCCTCGATCCGGGTCGGCGTCCTTCCCTCTTCCTTCACCTGGGACGACATCAACGCGGTCGAGCTGACCCTTCAGCTGCGCCCCGACAAGCGCCGTGACTACTCCTACATCAACCGCCTGATCGCCATGGAGGAGCAGGAGCTGATGGGCCGGGAGGAGGCCGACATCGCCCGCGACTTCCACATCCAGCTCAAGACCTTCCGGCAGGAGCGGTGGATCCTCGGAGTGATCCGGGACATGATCGAGCGCAGTGCCACGCCGGAAGGCGCCCAGCTCGGCCTCTCGGACTTCGAGGGCCACCAGGAGAACCTGAAGGAACTGCACCGTACGTACGAGAAGGTGCGGGCTTCGAGCCAGGAAAAGGCCGAGCGGGTCAAGGAGAACCGGATCGCGGCCATCATCCTGGACTTCGCCAAGACCAGGACCCGTGTCATCGGGGAGGACTTCCAGGGGACCTACCTGGAGGGAAGCCTGCCCACGCTGTTCGAGGCCGCTGGTTCCAGCGGGAAGAGCACGGCCGAACCGGCCGGAATCTCCATCCCCGGTCTGTCCGTCACCGTAGCCCCGCCCTCGGACCCGGTCATCCGGGCCCGGGCCGTGACCGACCAGATCCTCCAGGCCCGCGCCACCTGGTCCTCCCGCAACGTTCCGGACACCGTACGCGAGGCCGCCCAGCGCGAGATCGCCGAAGCCCGCAAGGGGATGCGCCGCGCGCTGGACGAGGCGGAGCGGGACGACCGGCTCAGGAAGGTCAGGCAGACCACCGCGGAGCGTCTCGACGACGCGCGCGCGTCGATCGACCAGAGCGTGAGCGATCTGGTGCAGGCGCTCGGCAGCAACAGCCTCGACGAGGCGAGTTTCGACAGCGCGCTGCTCAGGGTCCGGAGCAGTCTCGCGAAGCTGGCCCGCCAGGCCAGCCGTGGTGTCAGCACGCGCGGCGAGGGCGTCAGCTGGCTGATCAAGGCGAGCGAGGACTGAGCGTGGCCGGCACCGAAGAGCCCTCGCTCAGAATCAGCTTTGACGAGACCCGTACGAAGGTGGTGTTCCGGAGCCTCGCGGACGGCCAGGCGCATCTCGTACGGTTCATTGCCCGGTATGGCAGCGGGAGTCAGCGCGGTCCTCAGGCGGCGGAGGTGGACCTGGAGGAGTTCCTCGCCCAGCTGCCTCTGCTGACCCACTGGCACGACCCACAGGGTGTCGTCTTCTCGCCCGGTCTGAAGGCGCTTGCCGAAGGGTCGGTACGGGATTCACAGGCGGTGGAAGCCCGGCTGGAGGCGGGGCAGCGCGGCGAGCAGGTACGGGGAGAGGTCTCGGCCTCCGACGTCCCCGCGCTCCTCGGCCCGGCCTGGACGGCTCCGCTGACCAGTTTCCAGCAGCGCGACATCGCGAAGCTGCTGTCCCTCACGCACGGCGCCAACTTCAGCGTCCCCGGGGCGGGCAAGACCCGCGCCGCCCTGGCGGTATACGCGGCCCTCCGACAGGCCGGCAAGGTCCGGCGGCTTCTGGTGGTCAGCCCGAAGTCCGCGTACGAGGCGTGGACCGACGAAGCTGCCATGTGCTTCTCCGTGCCCCCCGTTCTCCGCGTCTTCCAGCGGTCGGAGGACAGCGGTGCGGAGATCCTGCTCGTCAACTACGAGCGGCTGAGCCGACAGCAGTCCCAGCTCGCCGAGTGGCTCTCGGCAGCCCCGGCGCTCATGGTCCTGGACGAGGCCCACCGGATGAAGCTGGGCGTCCGGGGCACGTACGGCGCCAGCTGCATGGCGCTGGGACCGCTGGCCGCGCACCGCCTCATCCTCACCGGGACCCCGGCGCCGAACGGTGCCAAGGACCTGGAGAGCCTCCTCTCGTTCGTCTGGCCCGGTCACGGGCGGCGAGCCGTGGACCGGGCGGTGGCGGGCGGGGACCTCGCGCACGCGAGCCGGGTGCTGAGACCGCTCTTCACCAGGACGACGAAGAACGAACTCCAGCTCCCTCCGGTGGACATACGGGTGAAGTACGTCCAGCTTCCTGAGGCGCACCGCCGCCTCTACGCCGCGCTCAAGAACCAGCTCACCGACCTCCAGGACCGCGAGCAGGAGGAGTTCGCCCGGCTGGGCAAGGTGCTCGTGTACCTGATGATGGCCAGTACGAACCCCGCCCTGCTGGAGTCCGGCTCGGACCGGTACCAGCCCCTGCCGCTGTTCGCGGCCCGGCGCCCGGCGGACCCCGGCCTCCCTCTGCTGGATCTCATGCGGGAGCTTCCGAGCTACGAGCTGTCCCCGAAGTACGAGGCCGTTCTGCGGATCGTGACGGAGAACGCCCGCGCGGGCCGCAAGACGCTCGTCTGGTCGACGTTCGTCAGGAACCTGACCACGCTCGCGGCCTCTCTCGATGCGCTCCGCCCAGCGGTGGTCCACGGCGCCACCCCGGACCGGGACGAGCAGATCCGCAGGTTCCGCGAGGACCCGGACTGCATGGTGCTGCTCTCCAACCCGGCCACGCTGGGCGAGGGGATCAGCCTCCACCACGTCTGTCACGACGCCGTCTACCTCGACCGCGACTTCGCGGCCGGCCGCTACCTCCAGAGCCTCGACCGGATCCACCGGCTCGGACTCGCCCCGGGTACGGACACCCGCGTGACGGTGCTCGTCGCCGAGGGGACGATCGACGCCGTCGTGCACGAGCGCCTCGGACGCAAGCTGGAGTTCATGGGCCAGATCCTCGACGACCCGGTCGTACGGGAACTGGCGGACCCGGAGGAGGACCTCACTCCGTGGGGAATGGACTCCGCCGACCTCCATGCGCTGCTCGGTCATCTGCAGCAGCCGTGAGCACTGGCCTCTCCCCGTGGACAGCCCGCCGCTAACCCCGTCACCCCGGCCAAGGACCCTCACGGTCCGAGGTCGAACCGCGTCTGTGCGGCGTCCAGGATGTCGTCGGCGTCGTAGCCGTGAGCGTCCGCCCACGCGAGCAGGTCGACGGTCAGCTCGATGACCGCTCTCGTCGCGGTGCCGGGGGTGAGGCGGGTCGTTCGTGCCCCGTGGGCGGACGCCGCCGCTTCGTAGAGGGAAATCATGGCCTCCGCCCGGGTCACGCGGATGCCGCCGCCATGGCCGTGGGGTGTGGTGAGGTCGGTGGCGATCTCACACCAGGTGGCCTTGAAGTCGGGGCCCTCCCGCACACCCCACCGTTCCGCGTAGCCTCTCCGGTATCCACAAGCTGGTGATCGTCAACGGCCACGGCGGGAACTACGTGCTGTCGAACCTGGCGCAGGAAGCCAACGTCGACGGCCCCGCCGTCTCGCTCTTCCCCCTCGGCGCCGACTGGGACCGGGCCAGGGACGACGGTGGCCTGGTGTCGGACCGGCACGCTGACATGCACGCCGGTGAGATAGAGACGTCGATCCTGCTGCACGCCGCTCCCGAGCTGGTGGGAGAGGGGTACGCCGACGCCGACCACGACGGTGGCGACAGGTCGCACCTCCTCGTGCACGGTGTGGGGCCCTACACCCGGACCGGGGTGATCGGGTTTCCTTCCCATGCCACGGCCGACAAGGGGAAAGCGGTGCTGGAGAGCCTCCGGCAGAGTTTCGATCAGCACCTCACCGCGCTGGGCGAACAGGCGGAGGCCGGGTCGCGGGGGCTCCCTCGCCAGAAGTGACAGGAAGAGGAGAGGAGACGAGAACGTGTCCGGTGAGTTCATCGAGGTGCCGGTCATCGCCGACGTCGTCGGGGGTCACAGCGGGAAGCTCGACGACTTCAAGGGCGGGGTGGAGTCGATCATCCGGCTGAGGCCGGAGTTTCCCGTGGAGACGCTGCGGGGGATCGAGGAGTTCTCCCACCTCCAAGTCACGTGGTTCTTCAACCTCGGCTCCCCGGACGACGTCGCCCTCCACGCCCGCAGCCCCCGGGACAACCCCGCCTGGCCGGCGACCGGGACCTTCGTGCACCACAACCACCGGCGACCGGCCCGGCTCGCGACCTCTTTCCCCAGGCTGCTCAAGGTCGACGGGCTCGATCTGTACGTCACGGACCTCGACGCCGACGAGGGGACCCAAGTCGTCGACCTCGTGGCCGTGTTCCAGGAGATGCTTCCCCGGGGGCCCGTCGCCCAGCCGGCGTGGCCGGGCGAGATGCTGGCGGACTACTGGCGGGACGCCTCCGAGCGTTGAGGAGACGTGCAGGTGCCGTAGTGGTGCCGGGGCCCTGAAGATCACCCACACAGGTGATCTTCACCCGGTGTGTCCACCTTGACACTCTGCGTGCTGTACGGTCGCGTAAAACGGCCCCCGTCGACGGTTGCACCCGTCAGCGAGGGCCTGAACCACCAGTGGACAGGACCCACAGTGATCTACCGCAACGTTATCGCGCCCTCCCGCGCCTTCGGCCAGTACTCGCACGAGATCATCCGGCACCCCCGCCTCAACTCCGACGCCGTGCGTCTTCTCACCTGGCAGCTGTCGCTTCCCCGGGGAGCCCGGGAATCGCTCTCCCGGACCGCCGAGCGTGCCCGGATCGGGGCGCGTGCCTTCGGGCGCGCCAAGCGGCAGCTCAAGGCGGAGGGGTTCGTGCACGAGCGGCGGGTCCAAGGGGCCGGTGGGCATTGGATCACCCAACAGCTCGTCTCCAGCACCCCCTTGACCGCCGACGAGGCCGCCAAGATCCTCGCCGGGACACCCCTCTCCACCTGCGAGGACCGGGTGTTCCCGCAGGTCGCACCGAGTCCTCGGAATCGAGCCGTCGGTGTACCGGCCGCCGGTGCACCGGAGACCCCGTCGACCGGCGGTCATCCAGAGAAAGAACCCGTAGAGAACACCTCCAACCTTCCGTCGGTGGCCGACGAGCCGGGCGACGAGCCGGGCGACAGGCCGGGCGACGAGCCGGGCGACGAGCCCGTACGCGTCGCCGGCCCCCGGCAGGAAGAGGCCCGCGCGCTCGTCGGCGCGCTGCCGCTCCTCTCCCCCGCCCTGCGGAACATCCCGCCCGGCATGCGCGACGAACTCGCCCGGCTCGCCGCGCGCTGGCTCGACGCCGGGCACACCTCCGTCGACGTCCACGAGCACGTCCTGCGCGGCCTGCCCGGCGCCGGGACGCCCGTACACCGGCCCGGCGGGCTGGTCCGGTACCTGCTCCGCGACGTGCCGCCCCGCGTCCTACCCCAGCTCGTGTCACCGCCGTCCGGACCCCGGCTGTCCCCGCGGCTCGAAGGCGCGCGCGAGTGCTCCGGCGACCACGTCCAGCCGATGCTGTTCCGGCCCGTCGGGGACGAGAAGCTGTGCGCCCGGTGTGCCGCCCGTACCCCCGTCGCGTCCTGACCCCCCGCAAGGGCCCCGCCCGCACCTCGTAGGCTCGGAGGACGAACCGTCGACCCGCCGAACCGAAAGGCCCCGCCATGCCCCGCATCCCCTCCCCCCTCACCGCCGCCGCCGGACTCGTCGGCGGGTACGCCGTCGCGCGGTGGACCAAGAAGCGGCCGCTCGGCGGGGCCGTGCTCGCCGTGGCCGGCGGGGTGGCCGCGCGGGAGTGGCAGCGGGTGGGCGGGGCGAAGGCCTCCGTGGGGCTGACGTCCGCCTACGTCGCCGCGTTCGCCGGGTCGCACCCGCTCGCGAAGAAGGTCGGGGCCTGGCCCGCCGTGTTCTCCGTCGCCGGGGCCGTCGCTGCCGCCTCCTGGGCCGTCACCCGCGACAAGGGCTGAGACGACCGCGCGGGGCACGGGCTGGGGCCCCGCACGGCAAGGGCCGAGCCCGCACCACGGCGAAGGGGCTCAGCCCCCCAACCCGTGGCTCACCGTGTAGATCAGCAGCCCCGCCAGCGCTCCCACCACCGTCCCGTTGATGCGGATGAACTGGAGGTCGCGGCCGATGTTCGCCTCGATCTTCTTCGAGGTCTGGGTGGCGTCCCAGCTCGCGACCGTGTCCGTGATCAGGGACGTGATCTCGTCGCGGTAGGTGGTGACGAGGTACGCCGCCGCGTCCTCCGCCCAGCCGTCGACCTTCGCCCGGAGGCGGGCGTCCGAGGAGAGGCGCCGGCCCAGGGAGATCAGGGAGGCGCGGGCGCGCAGGCGGAGCTGGCTGTGGTCGTCCTCGGCCGCCGCGATGATCAGGGAGCGGACCGACGCCCACGCGGAGGCGATGACGTCCTGGACCTCCGGGCGGGCCAGCAGGTCCGACTTCAGGCGCTCGACGCGGACCCGGGTGTCCGTGTCCGACTGGAGCTCGATCGCGAAGTCCGCCAGGAAGCGGTCGATCGCGCCGCGCGCCGGGTGCCCCGGCATGTCCCGCATCTCCGTGACGAAGCGGAGCAGTTCCTTGTAGACGCGCTCGCCGATGCGCTTGTCCACGAAGCGCGGGGTCCAGCCCGGCGCCCCGCCCTGGACCGCGTCCATCACCGAGTCCCCGTGGGTGACCAGCCAGTCGTGGGCCCGGGTGCAGACCAGGTCCACGGCCCGGCGGTGCGCCCCGTCGTCGACCACCTTCTCCAGCGTCTTGCCCAGCGGCGGCGCGATCTCCACCGCCTCCGCCCTGCGGGTGATCGCCTCTCCCACCACCGCCTGCACGTCCGAGTCCCGCAGCACCGTCAGCGCGCCCCGCAGGGCCGTGGACAGCTCCGCGATCACGCGGTCGGCGTGGGCGGGGTCCGCCAGCCAGGCGCCCAGGCGGCCGCCGATGCCCAGGGCGGTCAGCCTGCCCCGTACGACGTCGGCGGAGAGGAAGTTCTCGCCGACGAAGGTGCCGAGCGACGTGCCCAGCTGGTCCTTCTTCTTCGGGATGATCGCCGTGTGCGGGATCGGCAGCCCCAGCGGGTGCCGGAAGAGGGCCGTCACCGCGAACCAGTCCGCGAGCGCGCCCACCATGCCCGCCTCCGCCGCCGCCGCGACGTACCCCGCCCAGGCTCCCGCCCCGGAGTTCCGCGCCCACGTCGCCAGTGCGTAGACCACCGCCACGAAGAGCAGCAGGGACGTCGCCAGCGCCTTCATGCGCCGGACGCCTCTGCTCTTCTCCTCGTCCGCGGCCGTGTACGAGAAACTCACCATGCGTCGACCTCCTACCTCAGGGACTCCCGGCGCTCCTCCCGAGTTCCCCCGTACATCTTCGCGATCACCGCCTCGATGTCCGGTTCCCGCACCGACAGGTCGACGAGCGGATGCGCGGCCGCCACCGCCGCGACCAACGGCGCCGCCGATTCCGTCGCCGGGAAGGCGAGCCACTGGCGGGGTCCCTCCGCCCGTACGAAGCGGGCCCCGGGCACGTCGATCGGGGGGAGTTCGCGCTCCAGGTCCACCACCAGGAGCCGCTCGCTCTCGCCCACCTCGTGCAGGCCGGACAGTTCCCCGTCGTACATCAGGCGCCCGTGGTCGATGACCATCACCCGGGAGCAGAGCTGCTCGATGTCGGTCAGGTCGTGGGTGGTCAGGAGGACCGTCGTGCCCCGCGCCCCGTTCAGGTCCTTCAGGAACTCCCGCACCTTCGCCTTCGACACCACGTCCAGGCCGATCGTCGGCTCGTCCAGGTACAGCACCTCGGGGTCGTGCAGCAGCGCCGCCGCGACGTCGCCCCGCATCCGCTGGCCGAGCGAGAGCTGCCGCACCGGCACGTCGAGCAGTTCCCCCAGGTCCAGGAGGTCCACGCAGCGGTCGAGGTTCTCGCGGTAGCGGGCGTCGGGGATGCGGTACATGCGGTGCATCAGCTCGTACGAGTCCCTCAGCGGCAGGTCCCACCAGAGCGTGGTCCGCTGGCCGAAGACCACCCCTATCCGCCGGGCGAGGCGGGTGCGCTCGCGGGACGGGTCGATGCCCGCGACCCGCAGCCGGCCCCCGCTGGGGGTGAGGATGCCGGTCAGCATCTTGATGGTGGTGGACTTCCCGGCCCCGTTGGGGCCGATGTAGCCGACCATCTCGCCGCGCTCCACCCCGAACGAGATCCCGTCGACCGCCCGGACCTCCCGTTTCTCCCGGCGGACCAGGCCCGCCCTGCGGCGGACCGTGAAGGTCTTCTCCACCCCGTCCAGGTGGATGAAGGGTTCGGTCGGAGTCATGGCCTCAGCTTCCCGTCGATCGGTACGAGCGGACTCCCGCCCGCCAGGCGAGGCCCGCGACCCCGCAGCAGACGAGCGCCACCAAGGGCGACGCGAACGCCGCCCAGTCCGGCACCCCCGCCGGGGCCGGCCGGCCGAGCACGTACAGGGCGGGCAGCCAGCTCACGAACGCCAGCGGCACCACGTAGACGACGCCCCGCACCAGCTCCTGCGCGAAGACCGTCGGCGGGTACTGGAGGAGGGTGTTCCCGCCGTACGTGAAGGCGTTGGTGACCTCGGCCGCGTCCTGGAGCCAGAAGAGCGCGGACGCGCCGATCACCATCACCGCGCCGAAGATCACCGCCCCGCAGACCACCGTCACCGGCAGCAGCACGGCCTTCACCGGCGTCCAGTCCACGTCGAGCAGGAGCAGGCCCCAGACCAGGACGATCAGCGCCTGCGCGACCCGGCCGAAGCGGCGCAGCGCGAACTTGTCCGCCGCGACCTGCGCGAGCAGCGGCGCCGGGCGCATCAGGAAGGTGTCGAGGGAGCCGTCCCTGACCCGCCTCCCCATCCGCTGGAGCGAGCCCATCGTCAGGTCCGCGATCCCGAAGGCGGTGCCGGCCGTCCCGTACAGGAAGGCGACCTCCGCGAAGGAGAAGCCGCCGAGCCCCTTCACCCGGCCGAACATCAGGAGGATGACGACGAAGTCGAAGAAGGTGACGCAGAGGCTGTTGAAGAGCGTCAGGGCGAAGGAGAGGCGGTACGTCATCGTGGAGCGGATCCACATGGCCGCCACCATCCGGTACGTACGGAGGGAGTCGCCGAGGCCGTCGTGGGCGCGGGACGGGTCGTCCCCCGTGCCTGCGACGGTGGTCGCGGTCGTCGTCTCAGCCACCCTGCACCACCACCTTCCGCGTCGCCATCGCCTGCACCGCCCGGCCCGTGCCGAGCAGCGCCAGGGCCCAGCAGCCCTGGAAGGCGTACGCCCCCGCCAGCTCCCAGCCCTCGTACCTGCCCAGGTAGACGTCGGCCGGGACCTGGAGCAGGGAGGCCCAGGGCAGCATCCGGGCGACCTCGCCCAGGGCGCCCGGGAAGACGTTCAGCGGGAGCAGCATCCCCGAGAAGAACAGGCCGCCCAGCCAGGCCACCTGCATCACGCCCTGGCCGTCGAGCAGCCAGAACGCGCTCATCGCCACCAGGTACCAGAGCGCGAAGCCGACCACCGAGCCCAGGACCACCGCGAGCAGGAACGCCGCCCAGCCGCCGGGCCCGGACGGCAGGGTGAAGCCGAAGACGAGCGCGCCGAGCGCCATCGGGGCGACGCCCCGGCCGAGCAGCTGGAAGCCGGCCCGGCCCGCGTTGGCCGAGAACCACCAGGCCTGGAGGTCGGCGGGGCGGTAGAGGTCGACGGCGATGTCCCCGGTCCTGATCCGTTCGATCAGCTCCTCCTCGAAGCCGCCGCCCATCAGGCCGCAGACGGTGAGCAGGGCCTGCCCGATCCACACGTAGGCGAGGGCGTCGTCCATGGAGTAGCCGCCGAGGTGCGGCCGTTCGTTCCAGAGGGCGATGTACGTGTAGGAGAGGACGAGGCCGAAGACGCTGTTGGTGAAGACGCCCGCCGCCGTCGCCACCCGGTAGGTGGCGTAGCGCCGGAACCCGCCCGCGGCCACCGTCGCGTACAGCCGCAGCATGGGGCTCCCTTTCCGGGGGGTGAGCGGAGACGAAGCGCACGACCCTAGCGGGGGCGCGGTGTCCGCCGCGACCCGTTTTCACGTCACATGCGAGATATTCGAGTCGCGTTCAGGACTTTTCGACCATTACCGGCAATATGGGATGCCATGTCCCCTTCCCCGTCCCCTTCCCCCGGTACGAACCCGGGTACGAGCCCTGGTACGAGCCCGGGTGCGAACCCCGGCGCGGGCTCCGGCACGAGCTTCGACCCGGGCGGCACCTCCCGGACGCCCCGCCGGGGCTGGGACCCGAGGGATCCCACCCTGCACCCGCCCGGACGGACGACGGCCGCCGCGGCCCGCCGGCACTCCCGCCGACACCGCCGTCGGGGCCCCTTCCGGCGCTTCCTCCGCCGCCTCCTCGGCACCCTGCTCCTCGGCGGCCTGCTCCTCGCCGGCGCCTTCGCCGCCGGATACCTCCTGGTGGAGATCCCGCCCGCCAACGCCACCGCCGTCGCCCAGTCCAACGTCTACCTCTACCGGGACGGCACCCCCCTCGCCCGCGACGGCGAGGTCAACCGCGAGAGCGTCCGGCTCGACCGGATCCCGCTCACCCTCCAGCGGTCCGTCCTCGCCGCCGAGGAACGCGACTTCTCCACCTCCCGCGCCGTCGACCCCAAGGCGATGGTCCGCGCCGCCTGGAACACCGCCACCGGCAAGGGCCGCCAGTCCGGCTCCACCATCACCCAGCAGTACGTCAAGAACTACTACCTGGGCCAGGAGCAGACCCTCAGCCGCAAGGCGAAGGAGTTCTTCATCGCGATCAAGCTCGGCCGCGAGAAGAGCAAGGCGGAGATCCTCCAGGGCTACCTGAACACCAGCTACTTCGGACGGAACGCCTACGGCGTGCAGGCCGCCGCCCGCGCCTACTACGGCAAGGACGTCGAGCGGCTCGACACCGCCGAGGGCGCCTACCTCGCCGCCCTCCTCAAGGCCCCCAGCGCCTACGACGTCACCACCCACCCCGAGAACCGCGCCAAGGCCGTCGCCCGCTGGCACTACGTCCTCGACGGCATGGTCACCGAGGGCTGGCTGGACCGGGCCGACCGCGCCGCCCTCCGCTTCCCCGACCCGCAGACCGCACGCGCCGTCACCGCCCTGTCCGGGCAGCGCGGCTACGTCGTCCAGGCCGTCGAGGAGTACCTGACCGGCCGCGGGATCGTCGACGAGAAGACCCTCGCCGGCGGCGGCTTCCGGATCACCACCACCCTGGAGCCCGCCAAGCAGGAGGCCCTCGCCGAGGCCGTCGAGGACCGGGTCGTCTCCCGGCTCGCCCCGGACCGCAACCCCGCCGACCGCTTCGTGCGCGTCGGAGCGGCGGCCGTCGACCCGGCGGACGGCCGGGTCCTCGCGATGTACGGCGGGATCGACTACACCCGGCAGTACGTCAACAACGCCACCCGCCGCGACTACCAGGTCGGCTCCACCTTCAAGCCCTTCGTCTTCACGGCGGCCGTGCAGAACGGCGCGCAGACCCAGCGGGGCCGCCCCATCACCCCGTACACGCTGTACGACGGGACCAACCGGCGCCCGGTGGAGGGCTGGAACGGCGGCCCGTACGACCCCGCCAACGAGGACGACGCGAGCTACGGCGAGATCCCCGTCGGCACCGCCACCGACCTGTCGGTGAACGCCGTGTACGCCCAGATGGCCGTCGACGTCGGCCCCGCGCACGTGCGCCGGACCGCGATCGCCCTCGGCGTGCCCGGCTCCACCCCCGACCTCACCGCCTCCCCCTCCATCGCGCTCGGCGCGGCCACCGCCAGCGTCCTGGACATGGCCACGGCGTACGCGACGCTCGCCGCCCACGGCAGACTCGGCGCGTACACCCTGGTCGAGGGCGTCAGCCGGGGCGGCGAGCAGCTGGCGCTGCCGGCCGTCCGGCCCCGGCAGGCCGTCAGCCGGGAGGCCGCCGACACCACCACGTCGATCCTCAGGAGCGTCGTCGAGGCGGGCACCGGAACGGCCGCGCAGACCGCCGGACGCCCGGCGGCCGGCAAGACCGGCACGGCGGAGGACGACAAGGCCGCCTGGTTCGCGGGCTACACCCCGGACCTCGCCACGGTCGTCGCGCTGATGGGCCAGGACCCCGAGACGGGACACCAGGAACCCCTGTACGGGGCGCTCGGCTCGCCCCGGGTCGCCGGGGGCGGGGAACCCGCCGAGATCTGGGGCCGGTTCACCCGGGAGGCCCTGGCGGGGACACCGCCCCGGGACTTCGAACTCCGGCTGATGCCGGGCGCCGAGCCCGAGGAACCGCCGTCCGCGTCACCGGCGCCGGACGGCCCGGAGGAGTACGTGACCGGGGAGGCGGGCCCGGAGGCGGTCCCGGCCCGGAACACCGGCCCGGACGCGGGCCCGGAGCCCGACGCCTCCGCCGTCCCCCGTACCGCCGAACGGGTCGCGCCCGGCGACCGGCGGGACGGTCAGTGACCCGAGGTCGCCTTCAGACCCACCACGGCCACGAGCAGCAGACAGACGAAGAAGACGCGGGCGGCGGTCGCCGGCTCCCCCAGCACCACCATGCCGAACACCGCCGCGCCGGCCGCGCCGATGCCGACCCACACGCCGTACGCCGTACCGATCGGCAGCGTCTTGGCGGCCTGCGACAGCAGCAGCATGGAGGCGACGATCCCGGCGCCGGTGAACACGCTCGGCCAGAGACGGGTGAACCCGTCGGTGTACTTCATCCCGATCGACCAGGCGACTTCCAGCAGACCCGCGACGACGAGCAGGATCCAGGCCATGACGACGGCACCTCCGTGAGACGGAACAACAAGGGGTGCGTCGTCTTGTCGTGTACCCGGTACGGCGCGTCTCGTCGGGGTCCTTCCAGGCTAGCAAAGAAAGGGCGGAGGCCCCGGTGACCATGGTCACCGGGGCCTCGTGGAGGTTCGTCCGCCTACAGGTAGAGCCCGGTCGAGTCGGACGTCCCCTGGAACCGGTCCGCCGCCACCGCGTGCAGGTCGCGCTCCCGCATCAGGACGTACGCGACGCCCCGCACCTCGACCTCGGCGCGGTCCTCGGGGTCGTACAGGACCCGGTCGCCGGTCTCGACGGTACGGACGTTCTGACCGATCGCGACCACCTCGGCCCAGGCGAGGCGGCGGCCGACGGCGGCGGTCGCCGGGATCAGGATGCCGCCGCCGGAACGCCGCTCCCCCTCCGGGGAGTCGGTACGGACCAGGACCCGGTCGTGGAGCATCCGGATGGGCAGCTTGTCGTGCGTGTTCTCGCTCACGGGGTGAACCTACCCGCCCGGGCGTGTCGCCCGTGCACGGAACCCGTGCGCGGACGCCGCGCCACCGGCCGCACCAGGGGGGCCCGGAGCCGTCACCCCTTGCCCTTGCGGCCGACGACGGTGATCAGCCCGACGACCGCGACGACCGCGAGCGCCGCCGGCACCACCCGCTCCAGGCGGGGCGCGCCGTCCGCGTGGGTGAAACGGGCCTTCACGTCCGAGACGACCCGGTTGACGGCGACGAAGGCGCGGCCGGCGGTCTGGTCGACCGTCGAGGCCACCTTCGCCTTCGCGTCGCCGATGATCGTCTTCGGGTGCACCCGAATGCCGATCTCGTCGAGAGTGACGGCGAGCTGCTCGCGTCGGCGGACGATGTCCGCCTCGATCTGCGCAGGGGTCCTGGCGTCCGACACCGCACTGCCTCCGTAGTCGTGATCGCCGTGATCGTCGTGATCCGGTCGTTGACGGACAGTCTGTCAGTTCCGCCGCCGAAGGGTCGCCCCAGACCCCCATTAGGCTCTGCACGCGTACGCGAACGTTTCCCGAGGAGAGCCATGAGCGAGCGACTGCAGCCCGGCGACACCGCCCCCGCCTTCACCCTTCCCGACGCGGACGGCGACGAGGTCTCCCTCGCGGACCACCGGGGCCGCAAGGTCATCGTCTACTTCTACCCCGCCGCCCTCACCCCCGGCTGCACCAAGCAGGCCTGCGACTTCACCGACAACCTGGAGCTGCTCGCGGGCGCGGGGTACGACGTCATCGGCGTGTCCCCGGACAAGCCGGAGAAGCTGGCGAAGTTCCGCGAGAAGGAGGACCTGGAGGTCACCCTGGTCGGCGACCCGGAGAAGAAGGTCCTGGAGGCGTACGGCGCCTTCGGCGAGAAGAAGCTGTACGGCAAGACGGTGACGGGCGTGATCCGCTCCACCGTCGTCGTGGACGAGGAGGGCAAGGTCGAGCGCGCCCTCTACAACGTGAAGGCCACCGGCCACGTCGCCAAGATCATCCGGGACCTGGGCGTCGAGGCCTGACACCCCCCGGAACGTGACGGGGATCGCACTCCGGACGATCCCCGTTTGCGAACGGCACGACCGCGCAGGAGAGCCTCTTGTGTGTTTCCGGAGAGAGGACGAACGGTCATGCCGGCCACCGATCACGACCCCGCGGCCGACCCCGGGGCCCTGAGACGCCACCCCCGGCTCTTCAGGGCCGTCAACCGGCGCAAGCAGCCCCGGCTGCGGCGGACCGACATCACGGTGACGGACGAGGCGGCGGTCAGGCGGGCCGTGCGGGCGGCCTCGCTCGGCAACGCCATGGAGTGGTTCGACTTCGGGATCTACGCCTACCTCGCCGTCACCCTCGGACACGTCTTCTTCCCGTCCGGGAACGACACGGTCCAGCTCCTGTCGTCGTTCGCGACGTTCGCCGTCGCCTTCCTGGTCCGCCCGCTCGGCGGCATGTTCTTCGGCCCGATGGGCGACCGGCTCGGCCGCAAGAAGGTCCTCGCGCTGACCATGATCCTGATGGCGGCCGGCACCTTCGCGATCGGCCTGATCCCGTCGTACGCCTCCATCGGCTTCTGGGCGCCGGTCCTCCTGATCTCCTTCCGGATGCTCCAGGGCTTCTCGACCGGCGGTGAGTACGGCGGGGCCTCGACCTTCATCGCCGAGTACGCGCCCGACCGGCGCCGGGGCTACTTCGGCAGCTTCCTGGAGTTCGGCACCCTGGCGGGGTACGTCGGCGCGGCCGGCCTGGTGACGGCGCTCACCGCGTGGCTCGGCTCCGACACGATGGAGGCCTGGGGCTGGCGCGTGCCGTTCCTGGTGGCGGGGCCGCTGGGCCTGGTCGGCCTCCACCTGCGGATGCGGCTCGACGAGACGCCGGCGTTCCAGCGCCTGGAGTCCGACGCGGCGCACCCCTCGGAGGCGGCGGACGCGGTGGAGACCACGACCAAGGGCGACCTGGCGAAGATCTTCCGGCGGCAGTGGCCGATGCTGCTGCTGTGCGTCGCGCTGGTGGGCGCGTACAACATCACCGACTACATGGTCCTGTCGTACATGCCGACGTACCTCTCGGACGAGCTCGGCTACAGCGAGACCCACGGCCTGCTGATCCTGCTCCTGGTGATGGTGCTCCTCATGCTGGTCATCACCCGGGTGGGCAGGCTGAACGACCGCTTCGGCCGCAAGCCGGTCCTGATGGCGGGCATGCTGGGCTTCCTCTTCCTCTCCCTCCCGGCGTTCCTGCTGATCGGCCGGGGCGGGATCCCGGCGATCACGGCGGGCATGCTGATGCTGGGCCTCTCCCTCGTCTGCATGCTCGGCACCATGTCGGCGGCGCTCCCGGCCCTCTTCCCCACGGACGTCCGCTACGGCTCCCTCTCGGTGGGCTACAACCTCTCCACCTCCCTCTTCGGCGGCACGACCCCCCTCGTGATCACGGCCCTGATCGGCGCGACCGGGAACAACCTGATGCCGGCGTACTACGCGATGGGCGCGGCCCTCGTCGGCGTCATCGCCGTGGCCTGCATGAAGGAGACGGCCCAGCAGCCCCTGGAGGGCTCGCCCCCGTCGGTGGAGACCCACGAGGAGGCGGCGGAGATGGTGATGGCCCGGGCACCGGAGCCGAAGTTCTGACCTCTCCTCTTCGACGAACGGCCCGCACCGGTTTCGCTTCCGGCGCGGGCCGTTCGCCTTTCCCGCCGGTTGCGATATTCGTACGCGATATGACGTGACCGTCCGATATTCGGCTCGTTGATCTGTACGAGATCCGTACAAGGAGGGGGCCGGATGGGGACGAGCGCGTACACGCGGGAACGGCTCGGCGCCGCCGTGGCGGAGTCGAGGGGGTGGGCGGATCTGATGCGGCGGCTCGGGGTCGCCGAGAGCGGTGGGCGACGCCGGGCACTGCAGTCGAAGGTCGCCGAGTACGGCATCGACACCAGCCATTTCAAGCAGCGCAGCCCTTGGCGCAAGTACACGGACGACGCCATCGCCGAAGCCGTCGCCACCTCGACGACGCTGCGCGAAGTCGTACAGAAGCTCGGGGTGCCACCGGCGACCGGAACCCTCTCGCACATCCGGCGCCGTATCGCGGCGGCCGGAATCGACGTCGGTCATTTCCCGGGGCTGAACCGCTCGACCACGGATCTGCCGTTCACCACGGACGAGCTCCGGACAGCGGTGGCAGCCGCACTCGGCGTCAGAGAGGTGGCCCGCCTGTTGGGCGTGGCCGACGACAGCCGGTCCCGTGCCGCGCTCAGGCACATGCTGCACGAGCGGGGCATCGACATCGCCCACTTCACCCACAGGCGTGCCCATGTGCCCGAGGAGAGTCTGCGGGCAGCGGTGGACGGGGCCACCAGCTTCGCCGACGTGATGCGGGCCCTCGGGCTCCCGGTGAGCGACCAGAACCACCGGCGGGTCAGGCGGTGGGTGGCCGGGCTCGGCCTCGACACCTCGCACTTCAAGCGGCGGACGTGGGGTGCGGTGCGGGCCACCGCGCCCTCACCGAGGTGGGCGTTCCGTACCGCTGCGTCGAGTGCGGGAACGAAGGTGAATGGCGGGACCGGCCCATCACTCTGCAGATCGACCACATCAACGGTGACTGACTCGACAATCGCCGGGAGAACCTTCGTTATCTCTGCCTCAACTGCCACTCGATGACTGAGACGTGGTGTCGCGGGAAGCATCGCCGTCCCCCGCAAACGAGCATCAAGTGACCGCTACCATGTCAGGTAGGCGGCCGTAGCCAAACTGGTATCGGCGGGTGTTTTAGGGGCATCTGGGAGAAATCCTGTGTGGGTTCGAATCCCACCGGCCGCACTCCCTGTGGCCTGCGAGTCGAAGGCTTGATTCGCAGGCCACAGTCATGCCTCAGCCCAGCAGCTCCCGCACCACCGGCACCAGCGCCCGGAACGCCTTGCCGCGGTGGCTGATCGCGTTCTTCTCGGCCGGGGTCAGTTCCGCGCAGGTGACGTCGTGGCCCTCGGGCTGGAGGATCGGGTCGTAGCCGAAGCCGTTGGTGCCGACCGGGGTGTGGCGGAGGGTGCCCGGCAGGGTGCCCTCGACGACGCGTTCCGTGCCGTCCGGGAGGGCGAGGGCGGCGGCGCAGGCGAAGTAGGCGCCGCGGTGTTCGTCCGCGATGTCGGAGAGCTGGGCCAGGAGCAGGTCCAGGTTGGCGCGGTCGTCGCCGTGGGTGCCGGACCAGCGGGCGGAGAAGATGCCGGGGGCGCCGTTGAGGACGTCGACGCAGAGGCCCGAGTCGTCGGCGACGGCGGGCAGGCCGGTGGCCCGCGCGAGGGCGTGGGCCTTGAGGAGGGCGTTCTCCGCGAAGGTGACGCCGGTCTCCTTGACGTCGGGCACCTCCGGATACGCGTCCGCGCCGACGAGTTCGAGGTCGAGGCCCGCGTCGGCGAGGATCGCGTGGAGTTCGGTGATCTTTCCCGCGTTGCGGGTGGCGAGGATCAGACGGGTCATGCCCTTGATTATCCCGGGAGCGGTCAGCCCGGTGTGCAGACCTTCGTGACCTCGCCCGCCGCGTTCGTGATCGGCGTGACGTCCGGGGTGGTGTCGCCGTTCTTGACCGCCGTGCGGACGGAGTCGACGCCCTTGTTCAGGTCGTCGACGGCCTTGGAGAGGTCCGCGTTGTCGGTGGTGTTCTTGAGGTTGCCCAGTTCGGTGGAGATCGAGGTCAGGGCCTCCTCGATCTGCGTCGGGTCGTTCGAGGCGCTGGAGACGGCCTGCTGGAGCTTGCTCACCGAGGTGGCTATCGCGTCGGCGGTCTTGACGCAGTCCATGGCGGTGTCGAGGGCCGCGCAGCCGCTCAGGACGGTGGTGAGCGTGGCGGCCGTGGCCACGGCGAGTGCGATGCGGCGCTTCAAGGTGGGTCCTCCCCCTGGGTGGGACGGGCGGGCGGGCGCACGGATCGTATCCGCGCGCCCGTTGTCCGTCAGGACGCCGTGGCGCCCCGCAGGGTTCCTCAGAGGGTTCCTTCGAGGGCCTTGCGCTGGAGTTCGGCCAGGTCGGCGCAGCCGCCGGAGGCGAGGTCGAGGAGGGCGTTGAGCTCCTTGCGGTCGAAGGGCTCGGCCTCGGCGGTGCCCTGGACCTCGACGAAGCGGCCGTCGCCGGTGCAGACGACGTTCATGTCGGTATCGGCGCGGACGTCCTCCTCGTAACAGAGGTCGAGGAGGGGGACGCCGTCGACGATGCCGACGGAGACGGCGGCGACGGTGCCGGTGAGGGGCTTGCGGCCGGCCTTCACCAGCTTCTTGGACTGGGCCCAGGCGACGGCGTCGGCGAGGGCGACGTACGCGCCGGTGATGGCGGCGGTGCGGGTGCCGCCGTCGGCCTGGAGGACGTCGCAGTCGAGGACGATCGTGTTCTCGCCGAGCGCCTTGTAGTCGATGACGGCGCGCAGGGAGCGGCCGATGAGGCGGGAGATCTCGTGGGTGCGGCCGCCGATCTTGCCGCGGACGGACTCGCGGTCGCCGCGGGTGTTGGTGGAGCGGGGGAGCATGGAGTACTCCCCGGTGACCCAGCCCTCGCCGCTGCCCTTGCGCCAGCGCGGGACGCCTTCGGTGACGGAGGCGGTGCAGAAGACCTTGGTGTCGCCGAAGGAGATGAGGACGGAGCCCTCGGCGTGCTTGCTCCATCCGCGTTCGATGGTGACGGGGCGGAGCTGTTCGGGGGTACGGCCGTCGATGCGAGACATGGGTCGAGCCTAGCGGGACACGGGGAGGGGCCCGTTCCCCGCCGGGCGCCCGGGTGCCCGGGTACGGCGAAGGGCCCGTTCCCCTGCCGGAACGGGCCCCTGCCGATGCGAGTCGGTCGCTCGCATCAGGTCCTCACATCAGGTCTTCGATCTCCGCGGCGATCGGGTCCGCGTCGGTGCCGATGACGACCTGGATGGCGGTGCCCATCTTCACGACGCCGTGGGCGCCGGCGGCCTTCAGGGCGGCCTCGTCGACGAGGGCGGCGTCCACGACCTCGGTGCGCAGGCGGGTGATGCAGCCTTCGACCTCTTCGATGTTCTCGATGCCGCCGAGCCCGGCGACGATCTTCTCAGCCTTGGTGGCCATGTGTTTCTCCCTGTCGTTCCGTTCGCGAGGACGCGAATCCCGGCGCACCTGCGGTCCGCTTTGCCACGGTAACCCACGGTTGGCCCAACTTCGCGAGCGAGTGCCGCCGTTCTGCCGAATGATGACGATCACCGGCGGCCTGTCCCCAGCGGGCTCCCGGAGCCTACCGCAACTGGTCTACACCAGTGTGCAACGAGACGCGCACCCGGCTTGTTCCGGGCAGGGAGGACGCCCATGAGTAGCGACAGCGCCGCGGCCGCGCCGAAGAAGTCCTGGGGCAGCGGTCTCTTCCAGGGCCTCCAGAAGATGGGCCGCAGCCTCCAGCTCCCCATCGCCGTCCTGCCGGCCGCGGGCATCATCAACCGGCTCGGGCAGCCGGACGTCTTCGGCGCCGACGGCCTCGGCTGGGACAACGTCGCCAAGGTGATGGCGGGCGCGGGCGGCGCGCTGCTCGACGGCAGCCTCGGCCTGCCGCTGCTGTTCTGCATCGGCGTCGCGATCGGCATGGCGAAGAAGGCGGACGGTTCGACGGCGCTGGCGGCCGTGGTCGGCTTCCTCGTCTACTACACGGTGCTCCGTCAGTTCCCGAAGGACTGCCCCGAGGGGACGCGGGACATCGTGGGCGGCTGCCTGGGCGCGGACGACTCCTTCGCGGGGTACACGTACCAGAACCCCGGCGTCTTCGGCGGCATCCTCATGGGCCTGTTCACCGCGTACCTGTGGCAGCGCTACCACCGGAAGAAGCTGGTCGACTGGCTGGGCTTCTTCAACGGCCGCCGTCTCGTCCCGATCATCATGACGTTCGTGGCGATCGCGTTCGCCGCGCTCTGCCTGTGGATCTGGCCGCCGATCGGCGACGCCCTGGAGAGCTTCAGCGACTGGCTGGTCGGGCTCGGCGCGTGGGGTTCGGGCATCTTCGGCGTGGCGAACCGGGCGCTGCTCGTCATCGGCCTCCACCAGTTCCTCAACGTGCCGATCTGGTTCCAGTTCGGCACGTACACGAAGCCGGACGGCACGGTGGTCCACGGTGACATCCCCATGTTCCTGGCGGGCGACCCGAACGCCGGGCAGTTCCTGACGGGCTTCTTCCCGATCATGATGTTCGCGCTGCCGGCGGCGGCGCTCGCGATCACCCACTGCGCCAGGCCGCACCGGCGCAAGGAGGTCGGCGGTCTGATGCTGTCGGTGGCCCTGACCTCGTTCGTCACCGGCATCACCGAGCCGCTGGAGTACTCGTTCCTCTTCATCGCCCCGGTGCTGTACGCGATCCACGCGGTGCTCACCGGCGTCTCGATGGCGGTGACCTGGGCGCTCGGCGTGAAGGACGGCTTCAGCTTCTCGGCCGGTCTGATCGACTACGTGATCAACTGGAACCTCGCGACCAAGCCGTGGCTGATCATCCCGATCGGGCTGGGCTTCGCGGTCGTGTACTACGTGATCTTCCGGTTCGCGATCACCAAGTTCAACCTCCCGACCCCCGGCCGCGAGCCGGAGGAGGTGGAGGCGGAGATGGAGCGCGACAACGTGAAGTGAGCCCGCCGCACCCCTCGCGCCAGCCCCGCCGCACCTCCTGCGGCAGCCCGCCGCACCCCTCGCGCCGACCCCGCCGCGCCTCCCCCGGCGGGGCGCTCCCAGGCCCCCGGACCCCACGGTCCGGGGGCCTTTCCGTGCCCGCTACGGAGCGTGTCCGATCGGGTGAGAATTCACAGGTTCCTTATCTAAGTCGCGCGTGCTAAAACTGGTCTACACCACTCATTGGTGTAGACCACGCGGTCCAGACCACCGCGTTCCACGAGACGCCGCCGTCACCCCCTTTCCACTTCTCTGGCGGCGCCTTGCCTTACTGGAGGAAGTTGATGAGTACGGCCACCGCCCCGGCCGCCGCTCCCGCCAAGAAGCGCGGATCCGGCCTGTTCCAGGGCCTGCAGAAGGTCGGTCGCAGCCTGCAGCTGCCGATCGCCGTCCTGCCGGCCGCGGGTATCCTGCTCCGTCTCGGCCAGCCCGACGTCTTCGGCAAGGACGGACTGGGCTGGGACAAGGTCGCCTCCGTGTTCGCCACGGCCGGTGACGCTGTCTTCTCGAACCTGCCCCTGCTGTTCTGCATCGGCGTCGCCATCGGCTTCGCCAAGAAGGCCGACGGCTCGACCGCCCTCGCCGCCCTCGTCGGCTTCCTGGTCTACAGCAACGTCCTCAAGGCGTTCCCGGTCACCGACGCCGTCGTCAACACCACCGCCAACAAGGGTGTCGACGTCGCCGCGACCTACAACAACCCGGGTGTCCTCGGCGGCATCCTCATGGGTCTGATCGCCGCCGTCCTGTGGCAGAAGTTCCACCGCACCAAGCTGGTCGACTGGCTCGGCTTCTTCAACGGCCGCCGCCTCGTCCCGATCATCATGGCCTTCGTCGGCACCCTCGTCGGCGTGGTCTTCGGCCTGGTCTGGGAGCCCATCGGCAACGGCATCTCCAGCTTCGGCGAGTGGATGACCGGCCTCGGCTCGGTCGGCGCCGGCCTCTTCGGCCTCATCAACCGCGCGCTGATCCCGGTCGGCATGCACCAGTTCGTGAACACCGTCTCCTGGTTCCAGATCGGTGACTTCACCAACGCGGCCGGCGAGGTCGTCCACGGTGACCTGAACCGCTTCTTCGCCGGTGACCCGAGCGCCGGAATCTTCATGTCGGGCTTCTTCCCGATCATGATGTTCGGCCTCCCGGCCGCCGCCCTCGCCATCGCGCACTCCGCCCGCCCGGAGCGCCGCAAGGCCGTCATGGGCATGATGGTCTCGCTCGCGCTGACCTCCTTCGTCACCGGCATCACGGAGCCGATCGAGTTCACCTTCATGTTCATCGCGCCGCTGCTGTACGCGATCCACGCGGTCCTCACCGCCGTGTCCATGGCCGTGACCTGGGCCCTCGGCGTGCACGCGGGCTTCACCTTCTCCGCGGGCTTCATCGACTACGCGCTGAACTGGAACCTCGCGACCAAGCCGTGGCTGATCATCCCGATCGGTCTCGTCTTCGCGGCGGTCTACTACGTGGTCTTCCGCTTCGCGATCACCAAGTTCAACCTCACCACCCCGGGCCGCGAGCCCGAGGAGGAGATCGAGGACCTCACCAAGGCGTGAGTCCCGCCCCCGCAACGCCGAAGGGCCCCGGAACCGTACGGTTCCGGGGCCCTTCGCCCGTACTCGGGCCCGTACGTCAGACCTCGTACACCGCGCCCGATCTCGCCAGCTCCGACGGCCCCGCGTACACCTCGCGCGCGTCCGCCAGGTTCCGCTCGCCGTCCGTCCACGGCGGGATGTGGGTGAGGACGAGGCGGCCCACCCCGGCGCGGGCCGCCTGGGCGCCGGCCTCGCGGCCGTTGAGGTGGAGGTCGGGGATGTCCTCCTTGCCGTGGGTGAAGGAGGCCTCGCAGAGGAAGAGGTCGACGCCCTCGGCCAGCTCGTCCAGCGCCTCGCAGGCGCCGGTGTCCCCGGAGTACGCGAGGGAGCGGCCGCCGTGCTCGACCCGGATGCCGTACGCCTCGACCGGATGGCACACCTTCTCCGTGCGGACGGAGAACGGGCCGAGCTCGAAGCCGGCCGACTTCAGCGTGTGGAAGTCGAAGACCTCGCTCATCGCGGTGGGCGACGGCGTGTCCGCGTACGCCGTGGTCAGGCGCTGCTCGGCGCCGTCGGGGGCGAAGACGGGGATCGCGTCGCAGCGTCCGCCCTCGTGCCGGTAGTAGCGGGCGACGAAGTACCCGCACATGTCGATGCAGTGGTCGGCGTGCAGATGGCTGAGGAAGATCGCGTCGAGGTCGTACAGACCGATGTGGCGCTGCAACTCGCCCAGGGCGCCGTTGCCCATGTCGAGGAGCAGCCGGAAGCCGTCGGCCTCGACGAGGTAGCTCGAACAGGCCGAGTCCGCGGACGGGAACGACCCCGAGCAGCCGACGACGGTGAGCTTCATGGAGCGTGAACCTCCGTGGACGGGTGCGGGAAGGCGCAGGGGAGGGGAGGCTGTGCGGTCTGTCGAGCGTAAGGCGCACCGGGGCCCGTCGCTCCTTCGCGGTGGCCGGTTGTGGGCGAACTCACGGGCTCTGTCACCGGTTCGGATGGATGGCGCCCCGCCACGGCGCAGGGAACCGCGCGCCGGTACCGTCGTGCGGTATGGACACGTCGTGGTGGCCCGCGCTCGTCGCGGTCGTGGTGCTCGCACTGGTGGTGGCGCTCGTCGGCGGGTGGAGGCGGTCGCCGCGCCGGCCCTCCTCCTCCCGCCGTCCCCCGGGGCGGACCCGGCCCCCGGCGCGGCCGTCGGCCCGGCCCGCGGAGCCGCGCAAGGGACGGGGCCCGAAGGCGGGTGAGATCTGGTGGGCGGACGTGCCCTTCGAGGACGGGCCCGGGTCCAAGGACCGGCCCTGCCTGGTGCTCTCGGTGCGCGGGAGCGGCGCGCTCGTCGCCAAGATCACCAGCAGGCACCACGAGGAGCGGCCCGGGGTGATCGCGCTGCCGCCGGGGGTGGTGGGCGACGCGCGGGGGCGGCAGAGCTTCCTGGAGACGGACGAGCTGCGGAACGTGCCGGTGGCGGACTTCCGGCGCAGGGTGGGAGAGGTGGACCCGGCCCTGTGGGACCGGGTCCGTCATCTCGCGCGCTGAGGACCGCGGGAGCGGCTCAGGCCCAGAGCTGGCCCTGGACCGTCTCGATGGCCTCTTCCGTCGTGGCGGCCGTGTAGAGGCCGGTCGACAGGTACTTCCAGCCGCCGTCGGCGACGACGAAGGCGATGTCGGCGCTCTCCCCCGCCTTGACGGCCTTGTTGCCGACGCCGATGGCCGCGTGCAGGGCCGCGCCGGTGGAGACGCCCGCGAAGATGCCCTCCTCCTGGAGGAGTTCGCGGGTGCGGGTGACGGCGTCGGCGGAGCCGACGGAGAAGCGGGTGGTGAGGACGGAGGCGTCGTACAGCTCCGGTACGAAGCCCTCGTCGAGGTTGCGCAGGCCGTAGACGAGGTCGTCGTAGCGCGGCTCGGCGGCCACGATCTTGACGTCGGGCTTGTGCTCGCGCAGGTAGCGGCCGACGCCCATCAGGGTGCCGGTGGTGCCGAGCCCGGCCACGAAGTGGGTGATCGAGGGCAGGTCGGCGAGGATCTCGGGGCCCGTACCGGCGTAGTGCGCACCGGCGTTGTCGGGGTTGCCGTACTGGTAAAGCATCACCCAGGACGGGTTCTCGGCGGCGAGCTCCTTGGCGACGCGCACCGCCGTGTTGGACCCGCCCGCCGCGGGGGACGGGACGATCTCCGCACCCCACATGGCGAGCAGCTGGCGCCGCTCCTCGCTGGTGTTCTCGGGCATGACGCAGACGATGCGGTAGCCCTTGAGCCTGGCGGCCATGGCGAGGGAGATGCCGGTGTTGCCGCTGGTCGGCTCCAGGATGGTGCAGCCGGGGGTGAGCCGGCCGTCCTTCTCCGCCTGCTCGATCATGTGGAGCGCGGGGCGGTCCTTGACCGAACCGGTGGGGTTGCGGTCCTCCAGCTTCGCCCAGATGCGGACGGAGTCCGAGGGCGAGAGCCGGGGGAGGCGGACCAGCGGCGTGTTGCCGACCGCCGCCAGCGGGGAGTCGTAGCGCATGTCAGACCATGCCGCCGGCCACGGCCGGGAGGATCGTGACGCTGTCGCCGTCGGAGAGCTTGGTGTCGATGCCGTCGAGGAAGCGCACGTCCTCGTCGTTCAGGTAGACGTTGACGAAGCGGCGGAGCTTGTCGCCGTCGACGATGCGGGCCTCGATCCCGGTGTGGCGGGTCTCCAGGTCGGCGAAGAGCTCGGCGAGGGTCCCACCGTTGGCCTCGACGGCCTTGGCGCCGTCGGTGTAGGTGCGGAGGATGGTCGGGATGCGGACCTCGATGGCCATGGCGTGGGCTCCTGTCGGAAGTGGCGTGATGGGCGCGCGCTGCTGGGGCCCCGCGCGGAGGGGATCGTACGGTGGGGGACGCCCGGCCGGTCGCCGCCGGCCGCTTCAGAGCGCGGCGCGGACCGGGCGGGCCGCCGTCCCGCTCGTACAGATCGCACTGGCGAGGCGGCCCAGGTCGACGTGCAGGCGTGCTACGAGCAGCGGTGTGCCCGGAGTCTCTTCGCTCACGTCGTGGGAAACCATGGGCTCATCGTATCGATTCCCGGTCCGGGTTCCGGAATGTGATCTCACATGGTGGATGCTTCCTGACCGCCTGCCGGACCGTGCAGGTAGACGACGGTCGGGCTGCCCGTTCTGGGGTGCGGGACGACCTCCGCGTCCACCCCGTAGACGGCGTCGAGGAGGGCCGGGGTGAGGACCTCGGCGGGGGTGCCGCCGGTGACGACCCGGCCCCGCTCCAGGACGTAGATCCGGTCGCAGTACGCCCCCGCCAGGTTGAGGTCGTGCAGGGCGAGCAGGTTGGTGGTGCCCAGGGTGCGGACGAGGCCGAGGACGTCCAGCTGGTGGCGGATGTCCAGGTGGTTGGTGGGCTCGTCGAGGACGAGCAGGGCCGGTTCCTGGACGAGGGCGCGGGCGACCAGGGCGCGCTGGCGCTCGCCGCCGGAGAGGGTGGGGTAGGGGCGGTCGGCGAAGCCGGTGAGGCCGACGCGGGCGAGGGCGGCGTCGGCGTGCTCGCGGTCGGGGGCGGTGTCGCCCTCCCAGAAGCGCTTGTGCGGGGAGCGGCCGAGGGCGACCAGTTCGCGGACGGTGAGCTCGAAGTCGGTGCCGCTGTCCTGGGGGACGGTGGCGACGCGGCGGGCGCGGGCCTTGGGGCCGAGGGCGCGCAGGTCGTCGCCGTCGAGGAGGGCGCGTCCCGCGGTGGGGGCGAGGGTGCCGTAGACGCAGCGCAGGAGGGTGGTCTTGCCGCTGCCGTTGGGGCCGATGAGGCCGACGGTCTCGCCGGGGCGGACGGTGAGGTCGACGGAGCGGAGGCGGTCCTCGTACGCGAGGCCCTCCAGGCGCAGTTCGGTCACAGGGGCGTTCCTTCGGGGCGGCGGCGCATCAGCCAGAGGAAGAACGGGCCGCCGACGAGGGCGGTGAGGACGCCGACGGGGAGGTCCTGGGGTGCGATGAGGGTCCGGGCGCCGAGGTCGGCGAGGACCAGGGCGAGGGCGCCGCCGAGCGCGGCGACGGGCAGCAGGCGGCGGTGCGGGGCGCCGACGGCGAGCCGGGCGGCGTGCGGGGCCATGAGGCCGATGAAGCCGACGGCCCCGCTCGCGGAGACCATGACGGCGGTGACGAGGGAGACGAGGACGAAGACGGCGGCGCGGAAGCGGGCGGTGTCGAGGCCGAGGACGGTGGCGTCCTCCTCGCCGACGAGGAGCAGGTCGAGCGGGCGGGCGAGGGCGAGCAGGACGCCGAGGCCGAGGACCAGGACGGCGGCGGGCAGGACGAGGGTGTCCCAGCGGGCGCTGCCGAGGCCGCCGAGGGACCAGTACAGCGCCTCGCGGAAGTGCTCGGGGCGGCCGGCCGCGGCCAGGATCAGGGTGGTGAGGGCGGAGAGGATGTACGAGACGGCGACGCCGGCGAGGACGAGCCGGGGGCCGGTCATGGTGCCGCCGCGCCGGGCGAGTCCGTAGACGAGGACGAGGGAGACCAGGGCTCCGGCGAAGGCCCCGGCGGGCAGGGCGAGGGTGGTGGTGATCCCTCCCCCGATGCCGACGACGAGGACGAGGACGGCTCCGGCGGAGGCGCCGGAGGAGATCCCGAGGAGGAAGGGGTCGGCGAGCCGGTTGCGGACGAGGGCCTGGAGGACGGTGCCGACGACGGCGAGCCCGGCGCCGACGACGACGCCGAGCAGGAGCCGGGGCAGCCGTACGTCGAGGACGATCGTCCGGTACGGGGAGGGCCCGGCCCGGCCGGTCAGGGCGTCGACGACCTGGCCGGGCGGGACGCGGACGGAGCCGAGGGCGAGGGAGGCGAGGCAGGCGGCGGCCAGGGCGAGCAGGAGCCCGGCGACGACGGCCGGGTGGCGCAGCCGGCCGGCCGGGGGCCGGGGGCGCGGGACCCGCGCCGGAACGGTCCGCTTCTCCGTGGTGCCGGGGGCGCGGGTCCCGGTGCTCATCGGCCGGCGGCCGGGTGGAGCTGGGCGGCCAGCTTCTCGACGGCGGCGGGGACGCGGACGCCGAGGACCGCGTCGGAGAGCGGCATCACGGCGAAGCGGCGGTTCTTGATCGCGGGGACGTCCTTGAGGGCGGGGTCGTCCAGGAGCCGCTTCTTCTTCTGCTCGACGGTGGTGGAGCCGTAGTCGTAGATGACGACGACCTCGGGCCTGCGGGCGACGACCTGCTCCCAGGCGGCGTCGCCGAAGGCCTTGTCGAGGTCGGAGAAGACGTTGCGGCCGCCGGCGCGGGTGATCAGTTCGTTGCCGATGCCCTTGCCGCCGGCGGTGAAGGCGGTCTTGTCGCCGCTGTCGTAGACGAAGACGGAGACGGGCGCGACGCCCTTGAGGCGCTTCTCGTTGGCGGCGACGGTGGCGCGGGCCTCCGTGATCCACTTCTCGGCGCGGTCGGGGACGCCGAAGGTGCGGCCGACCTCGCCCACCTCCTGGTAGAGGTCGTCCACGGAGGTCTTGCCGGAGGGGCAGTACTCGGTGTTGAGGCGGGTGGATATGCCGGCCTTCTTCAGGTCGTCGCGGCCGCGGCCGTCCTTGGCGTCGAAGGCGGAGGCGTAACCGCCGTAGACGAAGTCGGGGTTCGCGGCGAGCAGGGCCTCCTTGGAGGGGTACTCCTTCGCGAGGACCGGGACGGAGTCGTAGGCCTTCTCGTAGGCGGGCAGGACCTGGTCGTCGAGGTAGGCGGTGCCGACGAGGGACTTCTCCAGGCCGAGGGCGATCATGATCTCGGTGACGTGCTGGTTCATGGTGACCGCGCGCTTCGGCGGGGCCTGGAAGGTGCTCTTCACGCCGCAGTTGGTGACGGTGTACGGGAATCCGGGGGCGGCCTTCGCCGCGGGCGCCTGCTCCGCGGGGGCCGAACAGCCGGCGAGCAGGGGGACGAGGGCGGCTGCGGGCAGCAGGACGCGGCGGGGCCGGGACATGGCGGTGTGCCTCCTCCGGGGATTTCCACGTCCCCGTTCGGTGGTGGGAGGCGGCAGGCCAGTTCCTGGCTCCCGGCGTCCTGGGGACGCCGGTCACAGTGGCGGGACCGTGCCGGATTCGCACCGGCTTCCTGGGTCCTGCCGCCCGGGTTCCGGGTCAGTGTCTCAGGCGTCGTACGCCGCGACGACCTCGACCTCTTCCTCGGTGACGACGCCGTCGACGATCGCGTAGGAGCGGAACTGGAAGGGTCCGGCGCCGTCGGTGTCGGCGGTGGAGACGAGGACGTAGTGGGCGTGCGGCTCGTTGGCGTACGTGATGTCCGTGCGGGACGGGTAGGCCTCGGTCGCGGTGTGCGAGTGGTAGACGACCACGGGCTCCTCGTCCCGGTCGTCCATCTCGCGGTAGAGCTTGAGGAGGTCCGCGGAGTCGAACTCGTAGAAGGTGGGCGAGCGGGCCGCGTTGAGCATGGGGACGAAGCGCTCGGGGCGGCCGGTGCCGGCCGGGCCCGCGACCACGCCGCAGGCCTCGTCCGGGTGGTCGGCGCGGGCGTGTTCCACGATCTGGTCGTACAGGGCCCGGGTGATGGTCAGCATGGCGACAGGATAAGCAGAGGGGCCCTCCCGTACCGAGGAGTGGTACGGAAGGGCCCGCATGCTGGGACGGGTGCGGTTTTCGCCCGGGATCAGGAGCGCTTGGCGAAGGCCGCGCCCTCGGGGTCGCGGGACTTCAGGACCAGGTAGGAGACGCCCAGGATCAGGCCCCAGACCGGCGCGCAGTAGAGCGAGACGCGGGCGCCCTCGTCGATGCCCATCATCACGATGACCATGCCGATGAAGAGGAGCGCGAACCAGCTGGTGTACGGGGCTCCCGGGGCCTTGAAGGTGGACTCGGGCAGCTCGCCGCGGTTCGCCTTGGCCCGGTAGCGGATCTGGCAGACCAGGATCATGATCCAGGCCCACATGCCGGAGATGGTGGCGAAGGAGACGACGTACTCGAAGGCCTTGCCGGGGGCGACGTAGTTGATCCAGACGCCGACGAGCATCAGCGAGGCCGAGAAGGTCAGGCCGAGCAGCGGGGTGCCGTTCTTCGTCAGCTTCGTGAAGACCTTCGGGCCCTGGCCGTTGAGCGCGAGGTCGCGCAGCATGCGGCCGGTGGAGTACATGCCCGAGTTGCAGGAGGAGAGGGCCGCGGTCAGCACCACGAAGTTGACGATGGCGGCGCCGACGCCGAGGCCCATCTTCTCGAAGGCGGCGACGAACGGGGAGACGCCCGGCTGGAACTCGGTCCACGGCACGACCGACAGGATCATGATCAGGGCGCCGACGTAGAAGACGGCGATGCGCCACGGCACGGTGTTGATGGCCTTGGGCAGGACGGTCTTCGGGTCCTTGGACTCGCCCGCGGTGACGCCGACGAGCTCGACGGCGAGGAAGGCGAACATCACGATCTGGAGCGTCATCAGCGTGCTGCCGACGCCGTTCGGGAAGAAGCCGCCCTGGTTCCACAGGTGGGCGACGGTCGCGGTGTCACCGGCGTCGGAGAAGCCGACGGTGAGGATGCCGACGCAGATCAGGATCATGCCGATGATCGCGGTGACCTTGACCATGGAGAACCAGAACTCCAGCTCGCCGAAGAGCTTCACGGAGATCAGGTTGGCGCCGTAGAGGACGAAGGTGAAGACCAGGGCGGAGATCCACTGCGGGATGTCCCACCAGTAGGTCATGTAGGTGGCCGCGGCGGTGACCTCGGTGATGCCGGTGACGACCCAGAAGAGCCAGTACGTCCAGCCGGTCACGAAGCCCCAGAACGGGCCGAGGAACTCGCGTGCGTACTCCGCGAAGGAGCCGGACACGGGGCGGTACATGAGCAGCTCGCCCAGGGCCCGCATGATGAAGAAGATGACCAGGCCCGCGATCGCGTAGGCCAGGATGAGGCTGGGGCCGGCCTTGTGGATGGCCTTGCCCGCGCCGAGGAAGAGTCCGGTGCCGATGGCACCGCCGATCGCGATCATCTGGATCTGCCGGGCGCCGAGGCCACGCTGGTAGCCCTCGCCGCCGCCCACGGCCCCGTCGGTGCCGTCGTGCTGCTTGTCGACCTGCACAGAGGTCATGGTGGTGCGCCTTTCTCCATGCTGATCCGCGCGACTGCGAGTGCGTCTGCCGCGGATCAGATCCTGATCCCCCCGGATGTGGATGGAGTGCCACCGGCGGTCAGCCGGCCCGAGCGCCCTCGGGAACAGGGGTGGCGTCCCCGAGCGGTCGTGAAGATTTATCACGGGGTGGGAGGTGATCGAGGGAGTTGCGCGTGGTGCGGGTCACATAAAAATACGGACGTACCGGATTCAAGAGGGTCAAGCGGACGCTCTGATAACGCATTCGTTATCCGGATTTGAGCGTCCGCTGAGCGAACAGTCCGCGTCGGGGACCCCCGGGGGGTTCCTCAGGAGGAGGACAGCAGGGTCTCCACGAGGGACTCCTGGAGCGCCCCCAGCCAGAGGTACGCCATCACCATCGGCTTGCGCGGGTCGGAGTCCGGCAGCCGGTACAGCCGCTCGCTCTCCTCGTCGTCCGCGACCTCCAGACGGGTCCCGATGGTCAGCCGGAGGTCGTTGAGCGCGCCGAGCCAGGCCCGGGCCTCGTCCGGGGTGAGCTTGAGGACCGCGCCGCCCTCCCCCGCCGCCTCGGCGGAGAGGGAGTCCAGGGCGCGCACCACCACGAGGGCGTCCTCGCGCTTGCGGGCCCGCAGGTCGTTCTCGGTGTAGCGGCGGAAGTCGGAGGCGGCCGCCCGCAGCTCCTCGGTGTCGTCCCCGTACGCGTCGGGGAAGAGCCGCCGCAGGGCCGGGTCGGAGGGGGGCTCGCTGGGGCCCTCGGCGAAGAGCGCGGCCAGCGGGTCCGCGTCGGCGGCGGGCTCGTCGCCCGGTCCGATCAGCTCCATGAGCTGCACGGAGAGGGAGCGGAGGATGGAGATCTCGACGTCGTCGAGGGCGACGGCCGCGCCGCCGCCGGCCAGGGCCTCGAAGCGGCCGGCCATCAGCCGCGGTCCTGGGAGAGGGTCGCCCAGAGGCCGTAGCCGTGCATCGCCTGCACGTCCCGTTCCATCTCCTCGCGGGTGCCGCTGGAGACCACCGCGCGGCCCTTGTGGTGCACGTCGAGCATCAGCTTGTGCGCCTTGTCCTTGGAGTATCCGAAGTACGACTGGAAGACGTAGGCCACGTAGCTCATCAGGTTGACCGGGTCGTTGTGCACGAGGGTCACCCAGGGCACGTCCGGTTCGACGACCGCCGATACCTCCTCGGCCGGTTCCGTACGTTCGATCTCGATAGGCGCGACGCTCACTCACCCCATGCTGCCACCCCGGGGGGCCCCTCGCACAAACGGGCCACGCCTCGGGAACGGACGCGGGACGGAAGCGGGACGGACGCGGGCACGGAAGCGGGCACGGAAGCAGGATGGGCGCGGGCACGGACGCGGGCACGGATGCGGACCTAGAAATCGTCACTCTGACGATTTCTGCGCTAGCATCGCCGACATGAACGCTGCGGACCTTGGGCTGCCGGTGGACGTGCCGTCGACCGCGCTCTTCACCGATCAGTACGAGCTGACCATGCTCCGGGCGGCCCTCGCGGCCGGCACCGCCGACCGGCGCTCCGTCTTCGAGGTCTTCACCCGGAGGCTGCCCGAGGGGCGGCGCTACGGGGTCCTCGCGGGCGTCGGGCGCGTCCTGGACGCCGTCGAGAACTTCCGCTTCGACCCGGCCGTCCTGGAGTTCCTGCGCGAGCGCTCCATCGTCGACGGGCCGACGCTGGAGTGGCTGTCCCGCTACCGCTTCTCCGGGGACGTCTGGGGATACCCCGAGGGCGAGGTGTACTTCCCCGGCTCCCCCGTCCTGCGGGTCGAGGGCTCCTTCGCGGAGTGCGTGCTCCTGGAGACCGTGATCCTCTCGATCCTCAACCACGACTCGGCCATCGCGGCCGCCGCCTCCCGCATGTCGGCCGTGGCCGGCGGGCGGGGCCTGATCGAGATGGGCGCCCGGCGCACCCACGAGCTGGCGGCCGTCGCCGCCTCCCGCGCCGCCTACGTCGGCGGCTTCGACTCCACCTCGGACCTGGCGGCCGGCTTCCGCTACGGCATCCCGACCGTCGGCACCTCCGCCCACGCCTTCACCCTGCTGCACGACAGCGAGAAGGACGCCTTCCGGGCCCAGGTGGAGACCCTGGGGCGCGGTACGACCCTGCTGGTCGACACCTACGACGTGGCCGAGGCCGTCCGGACCGCCGTCGAGGTGGCCGGGCCGGAGCTCGGGGCCGTCCGGATCGACTCCGGGGACCTGCTGCTCGTCGCCCACCGGGTGCGGGCGCAGCTGGACGAGCTGGGCGCCCGGGACACCAGGATCGTGGTCACCTCGGACCTGGACGAGTACGCCATCGCCTCGCTGGCGGCGGCCCCGGTCGACGCGTACGGGGTGGGCACGCAGCTGGTGACCGGCAGCGGCCACCCGACCTGCTCCATGGTCTACAAGCTGGTCGCGCGGGCCGCGTCGGCCGACCCGAAGGCGCCGCTCGTGCCGGTGGCCAAGAAGTCCCTGGGCGGCAAGGCCTCGGTCGGCGGCCGCAAGTGGGCGGCCCGCAGGACCGGCGCGGACGGCGTCGCCGAGGCGGAGGTCGTGGGCACCGGCCCCGTCCCGGCGGACCTCGCCGACCGGCAGCTCCTGGTCGAGCTGGTCAAGGGCGGCCGGGTGGTGGGCCGCGAGCCGCTGGAGGCCGCCAGGGCCCGGCACGTCGCGGCCCGCGCCGGGCTGCCGATGTCGGCGGTCCAGCTGTCGCGCGGCGAGCCGGTGCTGCCGACCGAGTACGCCTGACGTCCGCGCGGTACACGCGTACACAGGACGGCGTAGCCGCCGTAGTGGCCCGGGGCGCCCCCTCCCGAAGGGGAGGGGAAGTCTCTAGGCTCGATCCCACCCCCTCCGACGCCCTAAGGACACCCGCCATGCACCGCGCATTGATCGTTGTGGACGTTCAGAACGACTTCTGCGAGGGCGGCAGCCTCGCGGTGCGGGGCGGGGCGGACGTCGCCGCCGCCATCACCGACCTGGTCGGCCAGACGGCGGGCACCTCCTACCGGCACGTCGTCGCCACCCGCGACCACCACGTGGACCCGGGGGCGCACTTCGCCGCGCCCGGCGAGGAGCCGGACTACGTCACCTCCTGGCCCGTGCACTGCGTGGCGGGCACGGAGGGCGTCGGCTTCCACCCGAACTTCGCGCCCGCCGTCGCCAGCGGGGCGATCGACGCGGTCTTCGACAAGGGCGCGTACGACGCCGCGTACAGCGGTTTCGAGGGCCGGGACGAGAACGGGCTCACGCTCGCGCGGTGGCTGCGCGAGCGGGACGTCGCCGAGGTCGACGTGGTGGGGATCGCCACCGACCACTGCGTCCGGGCGACGGCCCTGGACGCGGCCCGGGAGGGCTTCCGGACCCATGTGCTGCTCGACCTGACGGCGGGCGTGGCGGAGGGGACGACGGAGCGGGCCCTGGAGGAGCTGCGGGCGGCGGGCGTGGAGCTGACCGGCAAGCCGGTGGTCTGAGGGGCCCGGGCGGGTCCTAGGCGGCGCGGCCCCGGGGCACGGCCGCCGCGGGCGCTTCGCGCACCGCCGGCTCCCTGGGCAGGGAGCGGGCCGGGTGCCAGAGCTCCTGGGCGGCGCCCGGGGTGGATCTCCACAGCAGGCCGTCGGGGTGGTGCAGGACGGCGGTGACCTCGTCCGGCGTGGGCGGCTCGGTGTTCCCCCGGAGGTAGACCGCGCGCAGCCCCAGGTTCCGCAGCCGGGTCAGGGCGCGGGCCCGGTTCGCCGCGTGGACCAGGAAGCGGACCGTGGCGCCGTCGCCGGCCGGGCTGGGCAGCCCTATGGCCACGACCACGCTGCCTCCCGGCAGCTTGCAGAACCCTCCGTTGGGCATGCGGAACCACTCCCCCGTGGTCGGTGTCAATAAGAAAAGCGTCAGACGCACCTAAACACGATCGGCCGCCGCCCGCTAGGGGGCGACGGCCGATCATGCTTTGACCTGCTGTTCTACCGATTACTTCGTGGACGGGCCCACGCGGACCGTGATCGTCTCGCCGCTCTTCGGCTCCTTGACGACCTCGATCTTGGTGTTGGTGTCAGTTACCTGGACACCGGCGCGAGCGGTCTCCTGGAACCAGTAGGTGCCCTTGCGGTCGTCGAAGACCGGGTTGCCCTTGAGCGACGGCACGAAGGTCGCGACGTCCGCCTTGTGGAGCTGGAGGGCGTCCGTCTTGTAGGTGCCGAAGGTGGAGTCGTACGCCTGGACGCGGTTGCGCATCAGGGTGCCGTCCTTCCACTTCAGCGGGGACGGGTGGGCGTCGACCGGAAGGATCAGACCCTGGCCCGGGTGGACCGCGGTGTTGTTGTCCTTCTGGGAGAGGTCCCACTTCCAGACGAGCAGGCCGTTCTGGTACGGGTAGTGCTCGACCCAGCTGGCCTTGTCGCCGGTGAACCCGAAGTTGTACGGGCCGACCTTGAGGGTCTTGTCGTACGAGACGTACTGGCGGTTCTCGGCGATGTAGTACTGCTCGTACGACTTGGTGAAGCCCTTGCCGACGCGGGAGAAGCCCTTGGCGGCCCAGCCGTTGTCACCGTTCTCGACGTTGTCGGAGAAGACGGCGGCACCGTCGGCGGTCACGGTGATGGCGTCGGCGGTGAAGCCCTTGCCGCCCGCGCCGCCGTCCGTCTGGTAGCGGAAGCGGAGGTCGAACTTCTTGCCCGCGTAGGCGGACAGGTCGTAGACCAGCTTCTTGTGGGCGCCGGAGACGTCGGTCAGCGCCGGGGCGCCGCTGGCGTCGCGCGGGATCTGCTTGCCGTCGGCGGTGCCGTCCAGGGCGGTCCAGTTGGAACCGTCGGTCGAGACCTCGGCGTACAGGTAGTCGTAGTCGAGCTCGATGTCGTACCAGCCCTGGAGCTCCAGGGAGGCGGACTTCTTGCCGGTGAGGTCGACCGCGCGGGTCAGGGTGTTCTTGAGGTCGTCACCCATGCCGCTCCACCACTGCGTGCCGCCCTCGGCGGGCGCGACGATGTCGGTGGTGACCGGCTTCTTCGGCAGCTCGACGACGAGCGCCTGCGGGTTCTTGGTGTTGTACTCGGCGACGCCCAGCTTGTGGGTGGAGTTCCACTTGCGGGCCTCGTTGGCGACCTTGGTGTAGTTCAGCCAGCCGAGCTGGAGCTTGTCCCAGGCGTTCATGTCGCCGGGCAGGTCGCCGATGGCGTCCTTGCCGCGGCCGAGCCAGGAGCCGGAGGACATGAGCGACCAGAAGCCGGTCGAGTTCTCGGCGCCGGGGAGGCCGGAGGTGTCGTACAGGTCCGGCAGACCGAGGTCGTGGCCGTACTCGTGCGCGAAGACGCCGAGGCCGCCGTTCTCCGGCTGCATCGTGTAGTCGCCGACCCAGATGCCGGAGTCGCCGATCTGCGTGCCGCCGGCCTTGTTGTTCGCCGGGCCGGTCTTGCCCGCGTTGGTGCCGTAGGCGTACCAGCGGTGGGCCCACAGGGCGTCGCCGCCCTGGGCGCCGCCGCCCGCCGACTCGTCCTCGCCCGCGTGGACGATCTGGAAGTGGTCGATGTAGCCGTCGGCCTCGTTGAAGTTGCCGTCGCCGTCGAAGTCGTACCGGTCCCACTGGTCGTACTGCGCCAGGTCGGCCTTGATCTGGGCGTCGGTGCGGCCCTTGGCCTTCTGGTCGGCGGTCCACGCGGTGACGCCGTCGCGGACGGCGTCCCAGACGTTGGCGCAGTTGCTGTTGCCGCAGTAGTTCGAGCCGTAACGGGCCTCGTTGTACTCGACCTTGACCCAGTCGGAGACGCCGCCCTCGACCGAGTAACGGCCGGACGAGGTCTTCTCGTAGTAGGTCTTGAGCGACTCCTTGGGCTGTCCCTTGGCGTCCTTGCCGGTGCCGAAGTACAGGTCCTGGAAGTGCTTCTGGTCGTAGTCCTTCTGCCAGGCCGTGGAGTTGTCGTTCTTGCGGTCCGGCTTGGCTATCTGGTTGTGCAGCGGGCCGGGCGTGCCGCCGAACTTCGGCTTCGGCTCGGTCGTGTCGTCGTCGGCGCGGTCGACGAGGGTGGTGTTGTCCACCTTGTCGCCGAACTCGACGAGGATCGTGAAGATCTTGTCGGTCTTCTCGCGGCCCAGCTCGACGTACTTCTTGCTGTCGAGCTTGACGACCTGGGAACCACCGCGGCGCTCGACCTTCTTCTTGCCGCTCAGCACCTGCTCCAGGGCGGCCTTGCGCTGCTGCGCCTGCTGCTCGCTGTAGGGGCCTTCGAGGTCGTGGTCGACCGCCGTCTTGTCGATGCCCGCACCGGGCGCGCCGGGCGCCGGGTCGTGGCGGACGTCGGCCGGCGTGACGTTGCCGTCGTTGTTGGCCCACGCGGTGGTGAACGTCGAGGCGGTGGCGGCGGTGGCCGCGAGCGCCACGACGACTGCGGACGTTCTGATCGCCCGTCGTCTGTTGGTCACTTGATGTAGTCCTCCCCGGCGCCCGCACTCACGGACCGGAGGTGGGGTGTCCGCCCGGCGGGTCGCGCGTCACAAGTGACGACATTCGACCGGAGTGAGACGAGAAAAGACAGATCTTGACTTGCACATACCAACTGCACTATGCAGGAGCCGATTTCCGGTAATCGGACACCCGGCGGACGTGCCATGAAGAAGTTTTGACGATCACGTGACCCTGTGCGCCCCCCGTGCACCGGCACCGGACGGGATCGGGCTTACCCCTCGTTCCCCGCGGGCATCCACCTTCGTAGAGTCGAACCGATGTCTTGAGGGGCGGGTACTCGTCATGCAGCGTCCGAACGCCGCACAGCTCACCTGTGGTTCGGCCACCGTCGTCCTCGCGACCGTCGCCCTGCTGCTGCTCTCCGGTACGACGACGATCCCCGGCATCCTCGCGGCCTGTGCCGTCGGGCTGCTGCTCGGGATCCTCGTGGCGGTGACGATGCCGGGGCGGACGGGGTCCGTCAAGACCCCGGCACCGACTCCCTCCGCTTCCGGAGACGAGTCGATCCGGGTGCCGGCCGCCCGCGTGGGCGGGAGGACCGGGACCCGGATCGGTTCGTGACGCCGGTGGCGCGGGTTACCACCGCGGGCTCCTACTGCGGGGTGGAGACCACCACCGTCTTCGCCGCCTTGTCGTGCAGACCCTGCTTGTAGGGCTTGTCGACCAGGATCAGGATCAGCAGGAGCAGCGGCCACAGGCAGGCGCAGCAGATCAGCGCGGGCAGCCACAGCACGACGGCGCGCAGCAGCGACTGGCTCATCGGGGGCGTCGAGCCGTCGTTGAGCATCGCGACCCGCAGCTTCATCAGCTTCTTGCCGAGGGTCCGGCCGTTCCTGGCCGTCAGGACCGTGTCGTACGCGACGAACGCGACGATCGTGATGAGCTGGAAGACCAGCTGGCCCCCGCCGTTGAAGCTGGTGACCGCGTCGCCGAAGTCGTCGTCGGTCGTCACCCGGTCGTAGACCTTGAACGGGATGCCGATGATGGCGAGCGGCACCACGACGATGACCCAGTCGATGAGCCGGGCGAGGATGCGCCGGCCGGAGTCGGCGAGCGGCGGCATCCCGGCGAGCGGGTCGGTCCCGCCGTACCCACCGCCGTAGCCGCCGCCGTACGGAGGCGGGGGCGGGGGCGCGTTGTCGTACGGGGAGCCGTACGGGTTCCCGGGCGGCGGGCCGCCGGGGGGCGGGCCGCCGGGTGGCGGGCCGCCGGGGGGCTGGCCGCCGGGTGGCGGCTGGCCGCCGGAGGGCGGCGGGGGCTCCTGGGGCCTCTTGCGGAACGGGTCCTCGTCGGGGGGCGGACCGGGCGGCGGCTGGTCGGTGCTCATGGGGGCAGTGCATCCCGGGCGAGGCGCCCCCGCAAGGAATCGCCGCCCGTTCGGGGGACCCGGCACCGGCCCGGTCCCCGCGGGCTCAGCGCGCCACGAAGGTGCGGGCGGCCTTGTCGTGCCAGCACTGGCGCCAGGGCCGGTCGAAGACGCACCACAGGACGTTGAGGACGCCGACGGCCAGGAGGCCCAGGACGCCGTACACGAGCCAGCGCTTCAGGGACCCGCCGAACGTCGGCGGCTCGTGCGCCTCGATGTCCCGCACCTGGATCCCGCAGAGCTTCTTGCCGAGGGTGCGGCCCCACTTGGCGGTCGGCAGCACCTCGTACAGGATCCCGACGACGACGAGGGCGGCGAGCGCGATGCCGAACTGGACGGAGGTCGTCGAGTCCACCAGCCAGACCTGGACGGTGGTGCCGGACTGCCTGGCCGCCTCGATCTTGCCCTCGATGTGGTCGAGGGCGGCGGTCAGGAAGGGGAGGGCGGCCGCGCCTGCGAGGGCGCCCGTGACGGCGGAGTCGATCAGACGGGCGAGCAGGCGCCTGCCGAGCCCGGCGGGGCGCGCGGAGGCCTGCGCGCGGGCCGCCTGGAGGAACGGGTCCTCGACCGGGGGCTTCCAGGGGACGACCGGGGGTTGGGGCTGCTCCTGGGACGGGGAGGGGGACGGGGGCTGGGGCTGCGGCTGCGGCTGCGGCTGTGCCTGCGGCTGGGGCTGGGGCTG
>NZ_LGEG01000227.1 GCF_001280125.1 Streptomyces sp. NRRL F-6492 | reverse complement strand
GTGCGGCTCCACCCTCCCTGCCCGAGCCGTCCGCTCCGCCCTACCCGTCCACCCCGTCCCCACCCCCCGCCCCTCCCGATCCACCGCCCGGGCCGTCCGCCTTGACGGCGCCACCCGCCCTGACCGCCCCGCCCACCCACGTCCCCGCGCCCCGTTCGCCGCGCAGGTACCCCTCGGCGGTCAGCTGCTCGTACGCCTCGGTGACGAGTCCCCGGGAGACGCCGAGGTCGGCGGCGAGCTCACGGGTGGACGGCAGCCGCGTCCCGGCCCCGAGCCGCCCCGAGCGGACCGCCTCGCGCAGGGCCTCCTGGAGCGCCCGGCCCCGCCGCCGCGCCGGCGCTCCGACGGCCGGGAGCAGCAGCTCCCAGGCGGGCTGTCCGGCGGGGCCCGCCGCCCCGCCCGAAGTGGTCCCCGATGGTGTCATGGAAGTGGACCTTAACCGGGGCCGCCGGGATTCCTAGCGTCGGAGCCATGAACGCGAACTCCCTGCGCGGGGTCCTGCTCGTGACCCTCGCCTACGCCCTCGTCGGCGCCTCCTTCACCGCGAACAGCCTGCTCGGCGCCTACCCGTACGCGGGCGGCCAGGCCCTCCGCTACGGCGCCGCCTGTCTGCTCCTGCTCCCGCTGCTCGGCCGTGGCGGACTCGCCCCGCTCCGGCTCCTGACCGCCCGTCACTGGCTGCGGCTCGCCGCCCTCGCGGCCGTCGGCATGGTCGGCTTCAACCTCGCCGTCCTGGCCGCCGAGCGGACCGCCGAACCGGCCGTCCCGGGCGTCCTGGTGGGCTGCGCGCCGGTCGTGGTCGCCGTCCTGGTCCCGCTGGCCGAGGGCCGCAGGCCGGCCCGCGCCGTGCTGTGCGGGGCGCTGCTCGTCGCCGCCGGGGCGTTCACCGTGCAGGGCTGGGGGCGGACGGACGCGGCCGGGATCGGCTGGTCGGCGGCGGCGCTCGCGGGCGAGGTGGGGTTCACGGTCCTCGCCGTCCCGGTGCTGCGGATCCTCGGCCCGAAGCTGCTCACCGCCGCCGTCTGCGGGGTCGGCGCGGCCGAGGCGGCGCTCCTCGGGCTGCTCGTGGACGGCGCCGGTCTCGTACGGACGCCGACGGGCGTGGAGGCGGGGGCGCTCGTCTGGCAGGCGGCCCTGGCCACGGTCGTCGGCTTCGTCCTCTTCTATATGGGGGTCCAGCGGATCGGCATGGAGCGGGCCACCCTCTTCACCGGGGCGATCCCGGTCGCCGCCGCCCTGAGCGCCGTCCTGGTCGCGGGCGCCGCCTTCGGCCTCCCGCAGGCGGCCGGCAGTCTGCTCGTGGGGGCCGGAGCCGCCCTGGGCACCGGCCTGTTCACCCGTGCGAAAGAGGTCTCAGCGACTGCCGTCGAGGAGCACGCGCGCGACGAGGGCCGGGTCGTCGTTCATGGGCACGTGGCCGCAGCCGGGCAGCCGGACGAGCCGCGCGCCGGGCAGCGCCTGCTTGGCGCGGACGCCCTGGCGGCGCAGGAGCAGCCGGTCGCGGGTGCCCCAGGCGACCGTGACCGGGACCGCGGGGACGTCGTCGCGGAAGAGCGCGGTCCGGCCCGCGGCCAGGGTCTGGTGGAAGCCGGTCGCGCCGCGCAGCGCGAGGGTCTCGGCGACGACCGCCTCGGGTGAGCGCCGCGCGGGCCGGGCGTAGATGGTGCTGGTGAGGGCGGTGCGCCCGGCGGGCGTGCGGGAGAGCCGCTCGATCACCGGCACGGGCAGCGACAGGGCCGCGCCGCGCATGGCCCGCAGCGTCCCGAAGGCGTACCGGCGCTCGGCCTCCGTCCAGAAGCCGGCGGGGGAGAGGGCGGTGACCGAGCGCACCAGCTTCTCCCGGCCGAGCTCCAGCGCGAGCAGTCCGCCGAGCGAGTTCCCGGCCACGTGCGGACGCTCCGCGCCGAGGGCCCCGCAGAAGGCGTCGAGGACGGGGACGACGGTGGACAGGTCGTACGGGGAGCCCTCCGGCAGCGCGTCGGAGGCGCCGAAGCCGGGCAGGTCGACGGCGATCACGTCCCGCTCGGCGGCCAGGACGTCGAGGACCGGCTCCCAGGCCTGCCAGTGGTGCCCGATGCCGTGGAGGAGGAGCAGCGGCTCGCCCGAGCCCCTCCTCTCGTACGTCAGGGACGTCGTCCGGGGACCCGAGGGGGTCTCGATCGTGAACGTGATCCGTGCGGACATGCGGACTCCCTGTCGTGACACCTCTTAGACGACCCGTCAGTAAGAATTACCGGTCGGTAGCCGGGAGTTCAAGAGGCCGGCCCGAACTGGACAGGCCGGAGCCGCTTGGGCTGGGATGGGCGGGTGCCCACCGACATCCCGACCGGCGCCGAGGCCGGTACCCCCACGCGCGTCGGCGGCGTTCCGTCCGACGCCCCGACCGAACTCTTCGAGGAGCACCGCCCGATGCTCCTCGGCATCGCCTACCGGATGCTCGGGCGCGCCGCCGACGCCGAGGACGTCGTCCAGGAGGCCTGGCTGCGCTGGACCGCCGACGACCGGGCCGCCGTCCGCGAGCCGCGCGCCTTCCTCGTGCGGATCACCACCCGCCTCGCCGTCGACCGGCTCCGGCTCGCCCACGTGCGCCGCGAGACCTACGTCGGCCCCTGGCTGCCCGAGCCCGTCGTCACCGACTTCGGCCCGGCCGCGCCCGACACCGCCGAGCGCGCCCTGCTCGCCGACTCCGTCTCGCTCGCGGTCCTCGTCGTCCTCGAATCCCTCTCGCCCCTGGAGCGGGCCGTCTTCGTGCTGCGCGAGGCCTTCGGCTTCCCGTACGGGGAGATCGCCGCCGTCCTGGACCGCTCCGAGGCGGCCGTGCGCCAGCTCGCCGGGCGGGCCCGGCGCCACGTCGACGAGGGCAGGCCGCGCTACGACGTCGACCCGGCCGAGCGCCGCGACCTGACCGAGCGCTTCCTCGCCGCGGCCGCCGGCGGCGACCTCGGCGGGCTCCTCGCCCTGCTCGCCCCGGACGCGCGCCTGGTCGGCGACAGCGGCGGCAAGTCCAAGGCGCCGCTGCGGGTCATCGAGACCGCGTCCAAGGTCGGCCGCTTCCTCCACGCCGTGTCCGGGGACGCGGGCCTCTACGACTACCGCCTCGTCGAGCTCAACGGCGCCCCGGCCCTGGTCGCGTTCGCCGGCGGGCGCCCCGACACGGTGATCCAGCTGGAGGTGAGGGACGGACGCGTCCAGACCGTCCACATCATCCGGAACCCCGACAAGTTCCACGGCCTGAAGGACGTCTGACCCGCCGGGCACGACGACGGGCCTCCCGCCGCACCGCGGTGGGAGGCCCGTCGCCCGTCGGGGAGGGGACGCGTCACACGCCCGCGATCGACCTGATCCAGGAGCGGTACGCCGTGACGTTGGTGTACGCCGTGGTGGTCTGGCGGTCGCTGGTGGAGGCGACGCCGACCTGGACGCCGGCGGCCGTCATCGGGCCGCCGGAGTCGCCGCCGGCGGTGATGCCGTCGCCCCGGCGGGCGCAGATCGCGGAACCGCCGTAGGCGTCGGTGCAGCCGCCGGTGACGGTGACGTTGGCGACCTTCAGGTAGCGGGACTGGCAGTTGGCCTCGGAGCCGCACTGGGACGTGGCGCCCCAGCCGTACACCTGGACGTTCTGGCCGACGCGCACGGTGCCCGGCTGGCCGAGCGTCGCGTAGGTCGCCGACACGGAGCGGTCCAGGCGGACGAGGGCCAGGTCCGAGCTGTGCGTGTAGGTCTGGGCGCCGTTGGCCAGGGTGCCGCCGCTGTGCTGGTCGAGGCTGCCTATGCGGAAGGAGAGGCCGCCGCCGGTGACGCAGTGCTTGGCGGTGAGGATCCAGGTCGGGGCGATGATCGTGGCCGAACAGGTCTCCCGGCCGTTCGAGAGCAGCCGGGCCGCCCACGGGGCGTTGGAGGCGTAGCCGCCGCCGATGATGGGCTGCACGGCCTGGACGGCCGGGGGCGCGGGCGCCGGCGCCGCGGAGGCGGTGGGGGAGAGGAGGGCGAGGACGGAGACCGCGGCGGCCGCGAGGGCGGGCACGAGCCGTGAGATGCGCAAGGTTCCTCGATTCGGTGGGCGCGCCCGGCGGGCGCGCGTGTGGGGGGCGGGCGGCCCCGAGGGGCCGCGCGCATGCCGGAGTCCCGCCGGCGGGGCGGTGGTTCGGCATGGACATGACCCATGATTCCGAAGGGGAGGGCGCGCGGGGTAATAACACTTGGCCATAACACGGCGCTCTCTCCCGGAAGGGCGCGCTTCGCCGCCCCCGGCGCCGTACGAACACCCGCTCCCCGCCCCCGGTGCCGTACGAACACCCGCCCCCGCCGTCCCGCGACGGGGGTTTTCCGCTACCGGAGCCTCACAGGGGTGCGAACGTCCTGTGAACGATCTAGGTCAGAGAGCCACATTCCGGGGTTTTCGACGGAGGATTGGTCTTGACCAAGGGGGTGGCTCGCCTTATGGTCGCAGAGTTAGTGCAGGAACCTTTAATAAACAAGGGCGCGGAAAAACGCCGCGGGACACGGCGAATTGCGGAGGATCAGGGTGGGGACCACGCAGCTGGCATCGGTGCCGGAACCGAAGTACCAGCACCTCAAGACAGTGATCGGCGAAGCGCTCGACTCGGACTTCGCCGTCGGGGAGATCCTCCCCAACGAGCGCGAGCTCGCCGCGCGCTTCGGCGTCGCCCGGGCCACGCTCCGGCAGGCCCTGGAGCAGCTGGAGCTGGAAGGGCGCCTCCAGCGCCGCCGCGGCGTCGGCACCACGGTCGCCCCGCCGCGCGTCGGCGTGGACGTCTCCACCACGCAGCACGCTTGGCCGGGCGTCGGCGACGAGGCCTGGCAGTCCCTGGACTCCGCCTCCGACGTCCCCCCGGCCGCCGTCGCGCGCGTCCTGGAGACCGGCGCCGAGGACCGGGTGCACGTCGTCCGCCGCCTCCGCGTCACCCAGGGCCAGCCGGTCGCCGCCGAACTGCTCTACGTGCCGGCCGGCTCCGTCCCGGACCTCAGCGGCATCGACGCCCCCGCGGGCCCCGCCCGCGCCCGCGCCGTGCTCCGCGAGCTCCAGCACCTCGCCCTGGACGGCCAGGACCGCTCCGTCGAACTCGGCTCCGCCCGCGCCGACGACGCCAAGGAGCTCGACCGGCTGCCCGGCGCGCCCGTCCTCGTCGTGACGACCCGCTACCTCTCCGGCGGCCGTACCGCCGCCGTCTCCGTGGCCACCTACCGCGCCGACACCTGCCGCCTCACCTTCGGCGACTCGGGCGACCTGGTCATGGCCTCGTAACTCCCGCGCGTCCGGCGACGGACAGGCACCGGCCCGCCCCGGGACCGCCCCTCGGCGGTTCAGCGGCGGGCCGTCACCGATCCGTCGACCGCGAACAACTGCTCCTCGACGTGGTCGAGGGCGAGCCGCAGCGCCCCCGTGCCCACCGCGGCCTCGCCGAGCAGGGAGAGCGCCACCCGGGGCGGCCGCAGGCAGAACCGGGCCAGCTCCTCGCGGAGCGGCTGGAGCACCCCGTCGAGACCGGCCGCCCAGCCGCCCACCACGACCAGCTCGGGGTCGATGGCCAGGACGAGGGCCGCCACGTCGTGCACGAGCCGCTGGATGAACCGCTCCACGGCCGCCCCGGCCCGCGCGTCGCCCTTCTTGGCCAGCGCGAACACCTCCGCGACCGCCTGCTCGTCCAGCGGGTGCAGCGGCTCGTCCGTCGTCGACAGCAGGTGCTCGGGGGTGACGTCCCGGCCGAGCAGGTGCAGGGCGCCGATCTCCCCGGCCGCCCCGCCGAAACCGCGGTGCAGCCGGCCGCCGATCAGCGAGCCGGCCCCCGGGCTCAGTCCGGCCAGGACGAACACGATGTCGTCGGAGTCGGTCGCCGCGCCCTTCCAGTGCTCGGCGACGGCCGCCGCGTTCGCGTCGTTCTCCACGATCACCGGGCAGCGGAAGGAGCGCCGCAGCCGCTCGCCGAGCGCGAGGCCCGTCCAGCCGGGCAGCGCCGTGCCGAGGCGCACCGTCCCGTCGGCCTCCACGATGCCGGGCGTACCCACGCCCACGGCCCGCAGGTTGGACCGGGCGACCCCGGCCCTGCGCAGCACGTCCGCGACGACCGTGCGCACCCGGTCGAGACGCTCGTCCTCGGGCGCCGTCTCCGACACCTCGCGGGACCCCGCGCCGATGATCCGCCCGTCGAGGCCGGAGAGCAGGGCGGCCACCCGGTGCGGGCCGATCTCGATGCCGAGCAGATGACCGGCCTCCGCGCGGAAGCGGAACCTCCGCGCCGGGCGCCCCTGCCGCCGGGCCTCGCCCTCCTCGGGCGCCGACTCGACGACGAGCCCGCCCTCCATGAGGCCCTCGACGACCCCTTCGACCGTGGGCCGCGACAGACCGGTGATCCGGGTCAGATCGGTGAGCGTGGGCGCGTCGGCGCCCCGCAGCGCATGGAGTACCACCGCGGAGTTGATCCGCCGCAGCAGAGACGGATCCCCGCCGGTCAGCCGCCCCACCGTGTGTCCTCCCAGCTCGTGAGCCATTCAGCCGGATGGTACTCAATGGGCCCCGATGCGGCGAGTGCCGCCCCCGTCACGCTTGGGTGACGGTCCCTGCCCAGGGTCCCGGCGCCCTCCCGGGCCCCCGGTCCGCGGGACCGGGCACGGACGGGTGCGTCCGGGAGGAGGCGGGGGAGGGGCGCGAAGCGGAACGGGAGGCGCTGGACGTGCCGTTCACCGGCCGCGGGCCCCGCACGAGAGCCGCGCGGGACCCCGGTCACCGGGACGGTCCGGGCCCGTTTCGTGCGGCGGCTCCGTACGGTTCCGGCCCGGCCCGGTCCGGTCCGTACGGCGGGACCGTTCGTACGGCGGGACCGGAACCGCCCTACGCCTGCGACCGCCGCTCGACGTCCGCCGCCTCGCGGAGGCGGGCGAACTCCTCGGCCATCGCCGCCGTCGACCAGTGGGCGTTCAGGCCGCTCGGGCTGGGCAGCGCCCAGATCCGGGTGGTGCCGATCGTCCGCTCCTGCGGTCCGACGGCCGCCTTCGGCTCGTCGAAGGCCGCGCGGTACGCCGTGACTCCGGCGATCGCGAGCCAGCGCGGCTCCAGCCGCTCCACCCGCGCGGCGAGCAGCCGCCCGCCCTCCCGGTACTCCTCGCGGGTCAGCTCGTCGGCCCGCGCGGACGGCCGCTCCACCACGTTCGTGATCCCGAGGCCGTACGTCAGGAGCTCCTCCTGCTCGTCCGGCCGCAGCTGCCTCGGCGTGAACCCCGACAGGTGCAGCACCGGCCAGAACCGGTTGCCCGGCCGGGCGAAGTGGTGGCCGGACGCCGCCGTCATCAGACCCGGGTTGATCCCGCAGAAGAGCACCGAGAGGCCGCTCGCGACCACGTCGGGAACGACGCGGTCGCGGGCGGCCTCCAGCTCCTGCCGGGTGAACCGGGGGGAGGAGGTCAGAGGATCGCCCCGGGGGCGTAGGCGGCGGCCTCCGGGTGCTGCTTGAGGATCTCCTCGACGCGGGAGACCACGGACGCGACCTGGTCGGCGGCGGCGCCCGTGAAGGACAGCTTGTCCGCCATCAGCTCGTCGAGTTGCGCCCGGTCCAGCGGGATGCGCTCGTCGGCGGCCAGCTTGTCGAGCAGCTCGTTGCGCTCGGCGCCCTGCTCGCGCATGGCGAGCGCGGAGGCCACGGCGTTCTCCTTGATGGCCTCGTGCGCGACCTCGCGGCCGACCCCGGCGCGCACGGCGCCCATGAGGACCTTGGTGGTCGCCAGGAAGGGCAGGTAGCGGTCGAGCTCGCGGGCGACGACGGCCGGGAAGGCGCCGAACTCGTCGAGCACGGTGAGGAAGGTCTCCAGGAGGCCGTCCAGCGCGAAGAACGCGTCCGGCAGCGCGACCCGGCGGACCACGGAGCAGGACACGTCGCCCTCGTTCCACTGGTCGCCGGCCAGCTCGCCGGTCATCGAGGCGTAGCCGCGCAGGATGACCATCAGGCCGTTGACGCGCTCGCAGGAGCGGGTGTTCATCTTGTGCGGCATCGCCGAGGAGCCGACCTGGCCGGGCTTGAAGCCCTCGGTGACCAGCTCGTGGCCCGCCATCAGACGGATCGTCTTGGCGGTGGAGGACGGGGCGGCGGCCAGCTGGACCAGCGCGGTGACCACGTCGTAGTCGAGCGAGCGCGGGTAGACCTGGCCGACCGAGGTGAAGGCGTGCGCGAAGCCGAGGTGACCGGCGATCCGCCGCTCCAGGTCGGCCAGCTTGCCGGCGTCGCCGCCGAGCAGGTCCAGCATGTCCTGCGCGGTGCCGACCGGGCCCTTGATGCCGCGCAGCGGGTAGCGGCCGAGCAGCTCCTCCAGGCGCGCGTACGCCACGAGCAGCTCGTCCGCCGCCGTCGCGAACCGCTTGCCGAGGGTGGTCGCCTGGGCGGCGACGTTGTGCGAGCGGCCGGCCACGACCAGCTCGGCGTACTCGGCGGAGAGCTTGCCGAGCCGGGCGAGGACGGCGACCGTGCGGTCCCGCATCAGCTCCAGGGAGAGCCGGATCTGGAGCTGCTCGACGTTCTCGGTGAGGTCGCGCGAGGTCATGCCCTTGTGGACGTGCTCGTGGCCGGCGAGGGCGTTGAACTCCTCGATGCGGGCCTTCACGTCGTGCCGGGTGACCTTCTCGCGCTCGGCGATGGAGCCGAGGTCGACCTGGTCGAGGACGCGCTCGTAGTCGGCGAGGGCCTCCTCCGGGACCTCGATCCCGAGGTCCTTCTGCGCACGCAGCACGGCGAGCCACAGCCGGCGCTCCAGCTTCACCTTCTGCTCGGGGGACCAGAGGACGGCGAGCTCCGCGGAGGCGTAGCGGCCGGCCAGAACGTTGGGGATGCGGGGCTTCGCAGTCACAGCAGTCACGTAGAGGGATTCTACTGGCGGTTTCTGCAGGCCAGTGCCACCGCCCGGTGTGGAGCTTGCTACGAGACGCGGGTCACGGGCGCTCCGGCCGGACGGCCACCGAGGGCTCGTACGGGAGCAGCTCCGGGCGCTTGGGCGCGCGGCCGTCGCCGGAGGAGCGGCCGGTCAGCCGCCGTCCGATCCAGGGACCCAGGTGCTCCCTGGCGAAGCGGGCGTCCGCGAGCCGCCGGCTCGCCCAGCGGGGAGGCGCGGTCGCCGGCATCGGCGTGCGCCAGTCCTCCTCGGCCTCCAGGCCGAGGGCCTGCCACACGGCCTCGGCGACCCGCCGGTGCCCCTCGGCCGTCAGATGGAGCCGGTCCACGTCCCAGAGGCGGGGGTCGCCGAGCGACGGCGCCCCGTACAGGTCGACGACCAGGGCGCCGTGCCGGGCGGCGAGCGCGTCGATGTGGGCGAAGAGCTCCTCCATCCGGGGCCGGAAGCGCTCCATGACGGGGCCGTTCCGGCCGGGGCTGCGCATCAGGACGAGCTGCCCGCAGGCGGGTGTGAGGCGTTCCACTGCCTCGGTGAGGAGGTCCCGCACCCGGACCATGTCGACCTTGGGCCGGAGGGTGTCGTTGAGGCCGCCGACGAGGGTGACCACATCGGCCTCCATCGTTGCGGCCGGGCCGACTTGCTCCTCGACGATCTGTCCGATGAGCTTCCCGCGCACGGCGAGGTTCGCGTACCGGAAGCCGGGGGAGCGGGCGGCGAGACGGCCCGCGAGGACGTCGGCCCAGCCGCCGTAGGAACCGTCGGGCCTCAGGTCCGACATACCCTCGGTGAAGCTGTCGCCGAGGGCGACGAAACTGTTGTACGTGGCATTGATCTCCATGGCGGAGCGATCATACCGTGCGGTATGCGAGGCGTGCCGTGGAGAACCCGGGAGGGGAAATCCGATGAGCGAAGCGCTCCTGAGCGCCCTGGCAGAGGCCCTGGCCGGACTGGTGACGGAGGTCGAGGCCGCCGACGACGAGGTCCTCGACCCCGACACGGCGGTGAAGTGGCTGGAGTCCACCGGGCACGCCCTCGCCGGGCTCGCGGCGGCCGACCGGCGGACCCTCGACGGGCTGTTCCGCGCGGCGGCCCTGCGCGCGCCCGAGGGCCCCCGGCGGGACGGTCTGCTCAGGGTCTCCGAGGGCTTCGGACTCGCCGGGGACACCCACGCCGCCGACTGCGGGGCCGCCCTGGACCACGCCCGGCGCCTCGCCGCCGTCGTCCGCGACGCCGGCCCCGCGACCCCCGTCCCCGGCCGCCCCGACCGGACCCTCGCGGACCTCGCCCGGCACGTCGGCACCGTCCACCGCTGGGCCGAGCACCTCGTACGGACCCGTGCCACCACCCGGGTCCTCGCCCAGGACGTCCCCCTCGACCCGCCGGCCGACCCCGCCGCGTACCCCGACTGGCTCGTCGCCGGCGCCGAGCGGTTCGCCGCCACCGCCCGCGACGCCGACCCCGACGCCCCCGTCTGGTCCCCGGGCGCGGACCCGCACGTCCGCCACTACCCCCGCCAGGTGCTCTTCGAGACCCTGGTCCACCTGGCCGACGCCGAACTCGCCGTCCACGGGAAGACCGGCCCCCTCGACCCCGGCACGGCCGCGGCCGCCGTCGACCACTTCCTGACCGACGCCCCGTACATCCCCCGGATCGCGGAGCCGGTCTCCCGGCTCGGCCGGGACGGGGCGGTCCTGCGCCTCACCGCCCGCGACACCCGCGCCGTCTGGACCCTGACCTTCGGCGGGGGCGGCTTCACCTGGACCCGGGGGAGCGGCGGCGCGGAGCCGACCGCCGCCGTCGAGGCGGACGCCGGGGAGCTGCTGCTCCTGCTGCACCGCCGTTACGGGGCCGACGAGCCCTGCTTCGCGCACACCGGCGACCGGGGCCTCCTGGACGACTGGCTGGCCGCCGCCGCGCTCTGAACGAAGCCCGAAGGGCCCCGGGACGGATCCCGGGGCCCTTCGTCTTCCGTGCGCGCGGCCGTTACGACGCCGCGGGGCGCCCGACCAGCTCGCGCAGCACGTCCTCCATCGCCACGAGGCCGGCCGGCCGGTCGTTCTCGTCGAGGACCGCCGCCAGGTGCGTCCGGCTGCGGCGCATCGCGGTCAGGACGTCGTCCAGCGGCGCCTCCGCCCGCACCCGGGCGATCGGCCGCAGCGACGACACCGGGAACGGCAGGTCGCGCGGGACGATGTCCAGGGCGTCCTTGACGTGCAGGTAGCCCAGGATGTGGCGCTCCGGGTCGACCACGGGGAAGCGGGAGAACCCGGTCCGCGCCGACAGCGCCTCCAGCTCCTCCGGGGTGGTGCCGACCGGGGTGGACACCACCTTCTCCGCCGGCATCACCACGTCCCGCACGGGACGGCGGCCCAGCTCCAGGGCGTCGTGCAGCCGCTCGGCGGCCCGGTCGTCCAGGAGCCCGGCGTCACCGGCGTCGGTGACCAGACGGGCCAGCTCGTCGTCCGAGAAGGTCGCCGAGACCTCGTCCTTGACCTCCACCCGCAACAGCTTGAGCAGGGCGTTCGCGAAGGCGTTGATCGTGAAGATCACCGGCCGCAGCGCCCGGGCGAGCGCCACCAGGGGCGGCCCGAGGAGCAGCGCGGAGCGCGTCGGCTCGGCGAGCGCGATGTTCTTCGGCACCATCTCGCCCAGCAGCATGTGCAGGTACGTCGCGAGCGACAGGGCGATCACGAACGAGATCGGGTGCACCAGACCGTGCGGGACGCCGACCGCGTCGAAGACCGGTTCGAGCAGGTGCGCGATGGCCGGCTCGGCGACGATGCCGAGGACCAGGGTGCAGAGCGTGATGCCGAGCTGGGCCGCCGCGAGCATCGCGGAGACGTGCTCCAGACCCCAGACGACACTGCGCGCCCGCTTGTCCCCCGCCTCGGCGAGGGGTTCGATCTGGCTGCGGCGGACCGAGATCAGGGCGAACTCGGCGCCGACGAAGAAGGCGTTGACGACCAGGGTGAGCAGGCCGATCAGCAACTGGATCGCGATCATCGGCCGGCCTCCCCGGTCTCGTCCCCGGTCTCGTGCGCGGGTGCGTGCAGCAGCAGACGGGCCGCGCGGCGGCCCGAGGCGTCCACGACGTCGAGCCGCCAGCCGGCCAGCTCCACGCTGTCGCCGGCGTCCGGGATGCGGCCCAGCTCGTGGGCGACGGCGCCCGCCAGCGTCTCGTAGGGGCCGTCCGGCACCTTCAGGCCGATCGCGCCGACCTGGTCGGTGCGGGCCGCGCCGTCGGCGGACCACAGCTCGCGCCCGTCCGCGTCCTCGCCGGCCCGTGCCAGGTCCGGCGTCTCGTGCGGGTCGTGCTCGTCGCGGACCTCGCCGACGACCTCCTCGACGATGTCCTCCAGGGTGACGACCCCGGCCGTGCCGCCGTACTCGTCGATGACGACCGCCATCGTCTGCTTCCCGGACAGCCGGTCCAGCAGCCTGTCCACGGTCAGCGTCTCGGGGACGAGCAGCGGCTCGCGCATCATCTCCCCGATCGGGCGGCGGTACCGCTCGGCGGCCGGTATGGCCAGGACATCCTTGATGTGGGCGATGCCGACGACCGCGTCGAGGCTGCCCCGGTAGACGGGGAAGCGGGACAGGCCGGTCGCGCGGGTCGCGTTCGCCACGTCCTCGGCGGTGGCCTGCACCTCCAGGGCGGTGACCTGCACGCGGGGCGTCATCACGTTCTCGGCGGTCAGCTCCGCCAGGTTGAGGGTGCGGACGAACAGCTCGGCCGTGTCCGCCTCCAGGGCGCCCTCCTTGGCGGAGTGCCGGGCGAGGGCCACCAGCTCCTGCGGGGAGCGCGCGGAGGCCAGTTCCTCGGTCGGCTCCATGCCGAGCCGGCGCAGGATCCGGTTCGCGGTGTTGTTGAGGTGGCTGATCAGCGGCTTGAAGGCGGCCGTGAACACGCGCTGCGGGGTGGCCACGACCTTCGCCACGGCGAGCGGCGAGGAGATGGCCCAGTTCTTGGGGACCAGCTCGCCGACCACCATCAGGACCACGGTCGACAGGGCGGTGCCCAGGACCAGGGCCACCGAGGAGGCGACCGTGGCGGAGAGGCCGAGGGCCTCGACCGGGCCCTTGATCAGCGCGGCGATCGACGGCTCGGCCAGCATGCCGACCACCAGGTTGGTGACGGTGATCCCCAGCTGGGCGCCGGAGAGCTGGAACGTCAGCGACCTGACGGCCTTGAGCGCGCTCGCCGCGCCGCGCTCGCCGCGCTTCACGGCGGCTTCGAGTTCGCCGCGCTCGACCGTGGTCAGCGAGAACTCGGCCGCGACGAAGGCGCCGCACGCGAGGGAGAGCAGGAGCGCGAGGAGGAGCAGGAGCACTTCGGTCATCGGTTCACCTCCGTCCCATGATCACGCGGCGGGAGGAGGATCGCTCGGAGCCGGCGGCCGGAGCCGGAGCTTTCGAGTCTGTGGGAACCAGTGCTACTGGGAGGCTCGCCCATGGGCGGACGCTCACACCTTTCAATCGTCGGGACGAGGGACCATGGTAAAGGACGGGCAAAGCGGGGTGTCGATCACCCCGGTGCCCCTCACCTCGCACTTCTCATCGTCCCTCCTGCTTCTCCTGCCCCGTGAGCGGCTTCACCCAGCGGCGCCAGCGGTCCTCGCGCTGGTACCCGGCGGACGCCCACAGCATCCGCCCCGTTCCGTTCGCCTCCAGGACCATGGCGTCCGCGCGCCGCCCGCCGAGCGCGGCGAACCGCTCCTCGGCCGCCCGCAGGAGCGCGGTGGAGATCCCCCGGCGCCGGTACGCGGGCAGGACGGCGAGCCGGTAGAGGGAGGCGCGCCAGCCGTCCCAGCCGGCGATCACGGACCCCACGATCCGTCCGTCGGCCACCGCGAGCAGCAGGGCCTCCGGATCGCGCTCGACGAGCCGGGTGACCCCGGGCACGTCGTCCGAGACCGACGTCCCCTCGGCGGACTCCCGCCAGAAGGCCAGGACGGTCTCGGCCTCGTTGACGGTGGCGGGACGTATGTGCAGATCGATCATGGCCGGATCCCATCACGGGGGACTCGGGCCGTGCCAGGGGGTTCCGGAGGGCGGGACGGCGGCGCCTCACCGTCGCGCCGTGCCCAGGACACAGGGCGAGGACGGCAGGCGCGGCCCGCCCTCCGGGACGTCGAAGGAGCGGTACGGGCCGAGGGCGAAACCGGCCTCCCCGATCTCCGCCAGCGGGTCGCGGGAGGTGTGGCAGCCGCCGAAGAGCCGCGGCCACACCGTCCGGTCGAGTCCCCGCTGCACCCGGGCGAGCCCCGGCGTGTCCGCCGCCCCGTGCTCGAAGAAGCGCAGCTCGCCGCCGGGACGCAGCACCCGGCGCAGCTCGGCGAGGGCCGCCGGCACGTCCCGCACCGTGCACAGGACCAGGGAGACCACCGCCGCGTCGAAGGCGCCGTCCTCCGCCGGCAGCGCCTCGGCCGTTCCCGGCACCACGGTCACCGGAACGGCGGCCCGCCGCGCGGCCTCCCCGGCGAGCCCGCGCAGCCGGGCCTCCGGTTCGACGGCCACGACCTCCGTGACCCCGACCGGGTAGTGCCCGAAGTTCAGCCCGTTCCCGGCGCCGACCTCAACGACCCGGCCGGTGAGCCCGGCGAGCAGCTCCGCCCGGAGGGGCCCGATCCCGCCCCGCGTCTCGGCGGAGACGCTGAACCGGGCGTAGAGGCGGGCGAAGAGGGGGTGGTGCACCCGGGGCGGACCCCCGGGCACCGGCCGCGAAGACGTCATCGGGGGCTCCTCGTGCCTGGACGCGCGTACGACCAGCCTGGCGCGCGTACGTCCAGCCTACGGAGCCGCGCCGCCCGGGGCCGGACGACGGGGCCGGGACACCGACCGTCCGGCGCCTCTTCGCGCGGATCCGGGGACCTCTTCGCGCGGCCCCCGGGACCTCTTCGCGCGGCCCCCGGGACCTCTTCGCGCGACCCTCGGGACCTCTTCGCGCGGCCCCCGGGACCTCTTCGCGCGACCCTCGGGACCTCTTCGCGCGGCCCTCGGGACCTCCTCGCGCGGCCCCGGGGACCTCTTCCTACGGGCCCCGAGCCCCTTTCGCGCGGCCCCCCGGCACCCCGTCCGGCGGTCAGCCCCCGTACGGCTCCGCGTGCGTCCGCGTGAACGCCCCCGCGTCCCACGTCCCGCCCAGGGCCGGGCCCAGCCAGCTCCCCGCCGCCGCCCGGAACTCCGCCGGGGGCAGGGACCCCGAGCCCTCCGGTACGGCTCCGAGCAGGGGGGCGCCCGCCGCCTCCGGCAGGTCGGCCAGGTTGCAGCGGGCCGCCAGGTCCGGCGCGGCCGGCCAGCTGCCGACCACCACGCCCAGCTGCTCGATCCCGCGCGCCCGCAGCGCCTCGGCCGTCAGGGCCGTCGAGTTGAGCGTCCCGAGCCCGGCCGGGGCCACCACCAGGACCGGCGCGCCGAGCAGCGCCGCCGCGTCCGCGAGCGTGCCGCCCTCCTCGTCGAAGCGGACGAGCAGCCCGCCCGCCCCCTCCACGAGCACCAGGTCGTGCTCGGCGGCCAGTTTCCGGGCGGCCTCGGCGACCTCCCCGGGCCCGACCGGCGCGAGGCCGGCCCGCCGGGCGGCCGTACCGGGCGCCAGCGGCTCCGGGAAGCGGCCCAGTTCGGCCGAGGCGACGGCGCCCGAGAGCCGTACGACCTCGTCCGCGTCGCCCCGCTCGTCCGGCCCGACGCCCGTCTGCGCGGGCTTCAGGACGGCGACCGAACGCCCGGCGGCGGTCGCAGCGGCGGCCACGGCCGCGGTCACGACCGTCTTGCCGATCTCGGTCCCGGTGCCGCTGACGACGACGATTCCCATGACTGTTCCCTCTTTCCGTTCAGCCCGCCGCGGCGGCGGCGCGCACCGCCGCGCAGATCCGGGCCACGTCCTCGTCGCCGGTCACGTACGGCGGCATCGTGTAGATCAGGTCCCGGAACGGGCGCAGCCACACGCCCTCCCGGACCGCCGCGCGCGTGGCCGCCGCCATGTCGACCTCGTGGTCGAGCTGGACGACCCCGATCGCGCCGAGCACCCGCACGTCCCGCACCCCCGGCAGGCCGGTGGCCGGGGCGAGCCCCTCGCGCAGCCCGGCCTCGATCCGCTTGACGTCGACCCGCCAGTCCCGCGAGAGCAGCAGGTCGATCGAGGCCAGGGCCACCGCGGAGGCCAGCGGGTTCCCCATGAAGGTCGGCCCGTGCGCCAGGACCGGCACCTCGCCCCGCGAGATCCCGTCGGCCACCCGGCCGGTGCAGAGCGTCGCGGCCATCGACAGGTAACCGCCCGTCAGCGCCTTGCCGACGCACATCACGTCGGGGGAGACCCCGGCCGCGTCGGCCGCGAACAGCGTGCCCGTGCGCCCGAACCCGGTCGCGATCTCGTCGAACACCAGCAGTACGCCGTGCTCGTCGCAGGCCTCCCGCAGCACCCGCAGATAGGCCGGGTCGTGGAAGCGCATCCCGCCCGCGCCCTGCACCACCGGCTCCACGACCACCGCGGCCAGCTCGTGCGCGTGCCGCCCGATCGAGGTCCGCAGCAGCTCGGCGTACGACTCCTCGTACGCGGCCGGCGGGGCGTCCGTGAAGACCTGCGGCTGGAGGACCCCGGTCCACAGCTCGTGCATCCCGCCCTCGGGGTCGCACACCGACATCGGCTGCCAGGTGTCCCCGTGGTAGCCGCCGCGCCAGGTGAAGAGCCGCCGCTTCTCCGGGCGGCCCAGCGAACGCCAGTACTGCAGGCACATCTTGACCGCGACCTCGACGGAGACCGAGCCCGAGTCGCTGAGGAAGACGTGCCGCAGCGGCTCGGGGGTGATCTCCACCAGCCGGCTCGCGAGGCGGACGGCCGGCTCGTGGGTGAGCCCGCCGAACATGACGTGGCTCATCCGGTCGAGCTGGCCGCGCACCGCCTCGTTGAGGACGGGGTGGTTGTAGCCGTGGACCGCCGACCACCACGAGGACATGCCGTCGACCAACTCGTCCCGCCCCTCGGCGGGTTCGGCGAGCCGCAGGCGCACCCCGGACGCGGACGCGACGACCAGCGGGTCCGTGCGGCCCGGCATGGGGCCGTACGGGTGCCAGACGTGCGCCCGGTCCAGGGCGAGGAGCTCGTCGTTACGCATTCGGCGCGAGGTCCGTCCCGGCTCCCCTGCGGCGCACCGCCACCAGATCGGTCCGGGCACCGCCCGGCGCGGCCTCGGCGGCCGGGGCCTCGGCGGGCTCGGGGACCGGGGCGTGTCCGCCGCACGGACCGCAGCCGCCGCCGGCGCCCGAACCGCAGCCCGCGCCGCCCTCCGCCGCGCCGCTCTCCGCCGGCGCGTGCGAGCCGCAACCGCCGCCGCTCTCCGCGGGAGCGCCGGAGCCGCAGCCGCCGGAGGCCGCCGCGAGCGCGTCCGCGCGGTGGGCGGGCAGCGTGGGCGTGCCCGTGCCCTCCACCTCGAAGCCCGCGTCAGCGATCATGTCCAGGTCGGCCTGGCCGGCCTGGCCCTCGCTGGTCAGGTAGTCGCCCAGGAAGATCGAGTTCGCGATGTGCAGCGCGAGCGGCTGCATCGAGCGCAGGTGCACCTCGCGGCCGCCGGCGATCCGCACCTCGACGTCGGGGCAGACGAACCGCACCATCGCCAGGATCCGCAGACAGCGCTGCGGGGTCAGGTTCCACTCCTTGGCGAGCGGGGTGCCCTCGAACGGGATGAGGAAGTTGACCGGCACCGAGTCCGAGCCCAGCTCCCGCAGCGCGTACACGACGTCGACCAGGTCCTCGTCGGCCTCGCCCATGCCCGCGATCAGTCCCGAGCAGGCCGAGAGCCCGGCCGCGTGCGCCTTCTGCACGGTGTCCACCCGGTCGGCGTACGTGTGGGTCTTGGTGATCCCGCCGTACGTCGCCTCGGAGGTGTTCAGGTTGTGGTTGTACGCGTCGGCGCCGGCCTCCCGCAGCCGCTCCGCCTGGCCGTCCGAGAGCAGACCGAGGCAGGCGCACACCTCGACGCCCTCGTTGCCCTCCTTGATGGCCTCGATGGTCCTGCCGACCCGCTCGACGTCCCGGTCCGTCGGACCGCGTCCGCTCGCCACCAGGCACACCCGCTTGGCGCCGCCCGCGACGCCCGCCGCGGCCGCCTTCGAGGCCTCGTCCGGCTTCAGCCAGGTGTACTTGAGGATCTCCGCCTTGGAGCCGAGCCGCTGCGAACAGTACGAGCAGTCCTCGGGGCACAGGCCGGACTTCAGATTGACCAGGTAGTTGAGCTTCACCCGCCGCCCGAACCACTGACGGCGCACCTTGCCGGCCGCCGCCACCACATCGAGCAGTTCGTCGTCGGAGGTCGCCAGGACGGCGAGCGCTTCTTCACGGGTCGGCGGCTCGCGCCGCAGCCCCTTCTCCACCAGCGTGTTCAGCAGGTCCATAACCGCTGATCCTGGCCTACCGCCCGGCCCCGGGCCAAGGAGGATCCGAACAAACGCCGCCGATCGGGGTGTGTGGATGACCACACCACGATCCCGGTCTCCTGCGGCTAGGGTCTGTGCGCTGCCTACAAAAGGCGCCGACCAGCCGACGAAGGCGCCGACGGAGGATCCCGCATGCCACAGGCCGACGACGCACGGGCCGCGGGTCCGCGCCGCACCGCCTTCGACTGGACCGACGCCGAGGCGCGCCGCCGGGCCGACGCCGGTCTGGTCCGCACGCTGCGGCCCCGGGCGGCCGAGTCGGACCTCCTCGACCTGGCGGGCAACGACTACCTCGGCCTCACCCGCAGGCCCGAGGTCACGGAAGCGGCGGCCGAGGCGGCCCGGCGCTGGGGCGCCGGTTCCACCGGCTCCCGGCTGGTCACCGGCACCACCCTGCTGCACACCGCCCTGGAGCGCGAACTCGCCGCCTTCTGCGGCTTCGAGGCGGCCCTCGTCTTCTCCTCCGGCTACACCGCCAACCTCGCCGTGCTCACCGCGCTCGGCGGCCGGGACTCCCTGGTCGTCTCGGACGCCGCCAACCACGCCTCCCTGGTGGACGGCTGCCGTCTGGCGCGCGCCGAGACCGCCGTCGTCCCGCACGCCGACCCCGAGGCCGTACGCAAGACGCTGGAGGCGCACCCCGGGCGCCGGGCCCTCGTCGTCAGCGACTCCGTCTTCTCCGTCGACGGCGACCGGGCCCCGCTGGCGGAGCTCGCCGCCGCCTGCCGCGCGCACGGCGCCGGGCTCGTCGTGGACGACGCCCACGGCTTCGGCGTCCTCGGCGACGGCGGCCGGGGCGCGCCGCACGGGGCCGGGCTCGCGGGCGACGAGGACGTGGTCGCCACCCTGACCCTCTCCAAGTCCCTGGGCAGCCAGGGCGGCGCGGTCCTCGGCCCGGCCCGGGTGATCGAGCACCTGGTGAACGCCGCCCGCACCTTCATCTTCGACACCGGCCTCGCCCCGGCCGCCGTCGGCGGCGCCCTCGCGAGCCTGCGGCTGATCGCGGCCGAACCGGGGCTCGCTGGGCGGGTCCGCACCGTCGCCACCGGCCTGTACGAGCGGCTGACCGCGGCCGGTCTGACGGCGGCCCGGCCCGACGCGGCCGTGGTCTCGGTCCGCGCCCCCTCCCCGGAGGCGGCGCTGCGCTGGGCGGCGGACTGCCGGGAACGGGGCCTGGCGGTCGGCTGCTTCCGGCCCCCGTCCGTCCCCGACGGCGTCTCGCGCCTGCGCCTGACCGCGCGCGCCGATCTGACGGACGCGCAGATCGACCGCGCGGTGGAGACGGTCCTGCGCACCGCGCCCGCCGTCTGACACACGGGTCGAGGTCGCATCCGCCGTCCGGCGTACGGACCGGCGGCGCTCACGGTCCGCACGGTTCACCGCTTCGGACGACGGACGGGGCCCGCCCTGGTGGGACCCGTCCGTCGCGGCACCCTCGTGGGACTCCGGGGCGGCGGCCCCGGCGGGCCGTCGACGCCCGTCCGGCGGCGTTCGGGTGCGGCGGCGCCACCGCACCCTCCCGGCGCCCGCTCAGCGCCCGGGCGGGGTCACCGGACGCGTCCGTAGTAGACCTTCGAGGACCAGATCTTGTCGAGCTTCACCCAGGAACCGGTCTTGGGCGAGTGCCAGATCTTGCCGCTCCCGGCGTAGATGCCCACGTGGTAGACCTTCCCACCGGAGTGGAAGAAGACCAGGTCCCCCTTCTGCCTGCTGCCGGCGGAGACGTGCCGGGTCTTGTTGTACTGCTGCTGCGCGGTGCGGGGCAGCGACTTGCCCGCCTTCTTGTACGCGTAGAGCGTCAGGCCCGAGCAGTCGAACCGGGAGGGGCCCGCGGCCCCGTAGCCGTACGGCGCACCCTTCTTGGCGGCGGCGATGCTCAGCGCCTTGTTCGCGTGTGCGGTCGCTGCCTGGGCCTCCGGTGCCGCGCCGGGCGCGAACAGCGTGCCGCCGACGGCGGCGAGGGTGAGAGCCGAGACGGCTCCGGCCCGGGACAGCAGGGACGGGACGTGCATCTGCGCAGTCATGCGCAACCCTTCGTCAGCCGCCTGTGAAGGATGACCTGTCGGGTTCGGGCAGGCGAAGATGCCCGGCCGCGGTCGCGGCTTCACCCCAAGGGCCGACCCGCTGCGGAAACAGCGCGTGCGACCCGTACTGCTCGGGTCCTCCACTCCTGCCGATCCAATCCTGTCGACCAGACGTCCGGGACGGCGGCAGGACTCGGCGTCCGCCCGGACCGCCCCGCCTCGGATGGCGGGGGCTTGTCGTCGGCAGGGATCTTGCCCCACAGCCTGGTCGAAATCCGAGTGGAAACAGCGATATGTGAGAGTCCTCACGACTGATCCATTCGGGTGGACAGGATGCTTTCGTGATCGTCGGAGGTTTGATCCGCGGGCTCCGCACCAGCAAGGAAGCGCCCGATTCCGCCAGATGTGTACCGCCCGTGCGCAACTCGCCCGAGCCATATGTCGACTCGTCGACTCCATCGAACGGACGAGTGCTTCCGGTGTGCGTGTCGGCCGTCCGGCCCTCGACACGACATGCCGGAATGTCAACTCCGTCAGGTGCGGGGGAGCGTGACCCGACCGGCCCGCCGCTCCCCGTCCAACACCCGCAGGGCGCGCGCCAGGGTGTCCGCGTGGACCTCGCTCTCGCCCCGCGCGTGCATGAGCGCCAGGGCCTCGCGCAGCGCCTCCGCGCGCCCCACCAGAGCCTGAGCCGCCCTCAGGGCCCCATAGGTGTGCGTGCTTCTGGACGGGTTGATCTTCCCCAGGAGGTCGACGACCGCGAGGTACGCGTCGACGAGCTCGCCCTCGGCCCGCGTCAGGGCGGGCAGCGGCGGCGGTTCGGGAACCACGGTCCGCTCACCGCACCGCGTCGCGCCGGCTCGTGATCACGTGGTCCACCAGGCCGTACTCGACCGCGGCCGGGGCGTCCAGGACCGTGGGGCGGTCGAGGTCGGCGTCGACCCGCTCCCTGCTCCGTCCGGTGTGCTCGGCGAGCATCCCGGCCATCAGGGCGCGCTCGCGGAGCAGTTCGCGGGCCCGGATGTCGAGGTCGCCCGGCTGTCCGCGCAGCGGCTCGTCCAGGGCGGGCTGCCGGAGCGTCACCCGGGCGCCGGGGAGCATCGTGCGCTTGCCCGGGGCGCCGGCGGCGAGCAGGACGGCGGCGGTGGAGGCGGCCCGGCCCAGGCAGGTGGTCGCCACGTCGCAGGCGAGCGTCCGGATCGTGTCGTGGATCGCGGTCATGGCGCTGACGGAGCCGCCGGGGGAGTTGATGTAGAGCGCGATGTCCCGGTCGGGCGCCGCGTGCTCCAGGTACAGGAACTGGGCGATCACGTCGTTGGACGAGATCTCGTCGACCCGTGTGCCGAGGAGGACGATCCGGGACTCCAGCAGCTTCGTGTACGGATCGAGCGTCCGGGTCCCGTGACCGGTCCGCTCCGTGAACTCGGGCAGGACGTGGCGAGCCTCCATGACGGGCACCTCCATCTGTAAAAAATGTACAGGACGTACAGGCCGTAAGATGGGGAGCATGACCTACGAGATCCCCGTGACGCAAGCGCGAGCCGAGCTCGCGGACCTCATCAACCGCGTCGTGTACGGCGGTGAACGCGTGGTCGTCACCCGCCACGGGAAGCCCCTGGTCGCCCTGGTGTCCGCCGCTGACCTGGACGTACTCGAAGGGGCGGCGCGGCCGGAGGAGGAGCGGGCGGTCCGCTCGGTCTCCGGCTTCCACTCCCTCGACTCCGCTCCCGGCGAACAGGGGCACTTCGGCCTCGCCGCCCGCCACCGCGAGCCCGGAGCCCCATAGGGGCCCGCCGGTCGGATGATCATGAGAACGCAAAGCCGGAGTTAACGAGCCGGAAAAACTTCCGCCCTAACGTGCAATGTCTCGCCGCGGGCCGCATCCAGGCCGTTCAGCAGAGTGTTGACGGTCGGTAGGGTCCGCAGCTGTCCGGGTGCCGTCCCGGTCGACGACTGTGAGGTGGAAGAGTGCAACTGAGCCCGCACGAGCAGGAACGCCTGCTCATCCATGTGGCGGCGGACGTGGCCGCGAAGCGCAGGGCCCGGGGCGTACGGCTCAACCACCCCGAGGCCGTCGCCCTCCTGACCTCCCACATCCTGGAGGGCGCCCGCGACGGCCGGACCGTCGCCGAGCTGATGGCCTCCGGCCGCGAGGTGCTCACCCGCGACGACGTCATGGAGGGCATCCCCGAGATGATCCACGACGTCCAGGTCGAGGCCACCTTCCCGGACGGCACCAAGCTCGTCACCGTCCACGACCCCATCGTCTGAACGGGCGCCGCCGATGATCCCCGGAGAGATCCTGTACGCGGACGGCCCCGTCGCCCTCAACGAAGGGCGCCCCGTCACCCGCCTCACCGTGCTCAACGCCGCCGACCGGCCCGTCCAGGTCGGCTCCCACTACCACTTCGCCGAGGTCAACCCCGGCCTGGAGTTCGACCGCGCCGCCGCGCACGGACGGCGGCTGCACATCGCCGCCGGAACCGCCGTCCGCTTCGAGCCCGGCATCCCCGTCGAGGTCGAGCTCGTCCCGATCGCCGGCCGCCGCGTCGTGCCCGGACTGCGCGGCGAGACCGCCGGCCCGCTCGACGCGGAGACCGGAACCCCCGCCGGGACTTCCGCCGAAACGGACGGAGGCCCCCGTGCCTGAGCTGCACCGCGCCGTCTACGCCGACCTGTTCGGCCCCACCACCGGCGACCGGATCCGCCTCGCCGACACCGACCTCCTCGTGGAGATCGAGGAGGACCGCTCCGGCGGCCCCGGCCGCGCCGGCGAGGAGGCCGTCTTCGGCGGCGGCAAGGTCGTCCGCGAATCCATGGGACAGGCCCGCACCACCCGCGCCGAGGGCGCCCCCGACACCGTGATCACCGGCGCCGTGGTCATCGACCACTGGGGGATCGTCAAGGCCGACATCGGCATCCGCGACGGACGGATCACCGCCCTCGGCAAGGCCGGCAACCCCGACACCATGGACGGCGTCCACCCCGCCCTGGTGATCGGCCCCGAGACCGAGATCGTCGTCGGCAACGGGCGGATCCTCACCGCGGGCGCCGTCGACGCCCACGTCCACTTCATCTCGCCGACCGTCGTCGAACAGGCCCTCGCCACCGGCGTCACCACCCTCGTCGGCGGCGGCACCGGACCCGCCGAGGGCACCAAGGCGACCACGATCACCCCCGGCCCCTGGCACCTGGCCCGGATGTTCGAGGCCCTCGACACCTTCCCCGTCAACATCGGCCTCCTCGGCAAGGGCAACACCATGTCCCGCGAGGCCATGCACTCCCAACTGCGCGGCGGAGCCCTCGGATTCAAGATCCACGAGGACTGGGGCGCCACCCCCGCCGTCATCGACACCTGCCTGGACGTGTGCGAGGAGACGGGCGCCCAGCTCGCCATCCACACCGACACCCTCAACGAGGCGGGCTTCGTCGGCGACACCCTCGCCGCCATCGCCGGCCGCACCGTCCACGCGTACCACACGGAGGGCGCCGGCGGCGGGCACGCCCCCGACATCATCACCGTCGTCTCCGAGCCGTACGTCCTGCCCAGTTCCACCAACCCGACCCGGCCGCACACCGTCAACACCATCGAGGAACACCTCGACATGCTGATGGTCTGCCACCACCTCAACCCGGCCGTCCCCGAGGACCTCGCCTTCGCGGAGTCCCGCATCCGGCCCTCCACCATCGCCGCCGAGGACGTCCTGCACGACCTCGGAGCCATCTCGATCATCTCCTCCGACTCCCAGGCCATGGGCCGGATCGGGGAGGTGGTCATGCGGACCTGGCAGACCGCCCACGTCATGAAGAAGCGGCGCGGCGCCCTGCCCGGCGACGGCCGCGCCGACAACCACCGGGCCCGCCGCTACGTCGCCAAGTACACGATCAACCCGGCCGCCGCCCAGGGCATGGACCACCTCATCGGCTCCGTCGAGCCCGGGAAGCTCGCGGACCTGGTGCTCTGGGAGCCCGCCTTCTTCGGCGTGAAGCCGCTCGTCGTCCTCAAGGGCGGCCAGATCGCGTACGCGCAGATGGGCGACGCCAACGCCTCCATCCCCACGCCCCAACCGGTCCTGCCCCGCCCGATGTTCGGCGCGCTCGGCAAGGCCGCGGCGGCCGGCTCGGTCAACTTCGTCTCCGGCGCGGCGATCGAGGACGACCTGCCACGACGGCTCGGCCTGAACAAGGAGTTCACCGCCATCGGCAACACCCGGAGGGTCACCAAGGCCGACATGCGCGAGAACGACGCGTTGCCCCGGGTCGAGGTCGACGCGGACACCTTCACGGTGACCATCGACGGCGAGGCGGTCGAACCGGCCCCCGCCGCCGAACTGCCCATGGCCCAGCGCTACTTCCTCTTCTGATGACGGCACCGTCGATGACGCGCTCGGCTCTGCTCGTGCTCGCCGACGGGCGTTTCCCCGCCGGCGGGCACGCCCACTCCGGAGGCGCCGAGGCCGCCGTCAGGGCCGGCCGGATCAAGGACGCCGACGACCTGGAGGCCTTCTGCCGGGGACGCCTGCACACCACGGGCCTCACCTCCGCCGGACTCGCCGCGGGAGCCGCGCACGGGCTCGACCCGTACGCGCTCGACGCGGCCGCCGACGCCCGCACCCCCTCGCCCGCCCTGCGCGCCGCCGCCCGCAGGCTCGGCCGCCAGCTGATGCGGGCCGCCCGCGCCGCCTGGCCGGGCCCCGGACTCGACGCGCTCGCGGCCGCCTTCCCGCGCGGCGCCCACCAGCCCGTCGTCCTCGGCGCCGCCGCCCGGTCCGCCGGACTCGGCCCCGAGGACGCGGCGCACTGCGTCGCGTACGAGACGGTCGGCGGCCCCGCGACCGCGGTCGTCCGCCTCCTCGGCCTCGACCCCTACCGGGCCACCGCCGTCCTCGCCCGCCTCGCGCCCGAGATGGACCGGGTGGCCGAGCGGGCGGCGGCCGCCGCCCGCGAAGGGGTGGACGCCCTGCCGGCCGCCTCCGCGCCCCTGCTCGACCTCACCGCCGAACAGCACGCGGCCTGGCCCGTCCGCCTCTTCGCGTCCTGACGCCCCGGCGATCCCGACATCTTGACCTCCCGCCCCCCTTCCGTGACACGACCACCCCGGAGCCGCCCCGTGCACCTCGACCACGCCCACACCCACCACGGCGCCGTCTCGGCCGACGCCCACCGCCCCGACGGCACCCGCCGCGCCCTGCGCGTCGGGCTCGGCGGACCGGTCGGATCCGGCAAGACCGCCACCGTCGCCGCCCTCTGCCGCGCCCTGCGCGACACCCTCTCCCTCGCCGTCGTCACCAACGACATCTACACCCGCGAGGACGCCGAGTTCCTGCTCCGCGAGGCCGTCCTGCCGCCCGAGCGCATCCGCGCCGTGGAGACCGGCGCCTGCCCGCACACCGCCATCCGCGACGACATCTCCGCCAACCTCGAAGCCGTCGAGGAGCTGGAGGACGCCGTCGGCCCGCTCGACCTCATCCTCGTCGAGTCCGGCGGCGACAACCTCACCGCCACCTTCTCCAAGGGGCTCGTCGACGCCCAGGTCTTCGTCATCGACGTCGCCGGAGGCGACGACATCCCGCGCAAGGGCGGCCCCGGCGTCACCACCGCCGACCTCCTCATTGTCAACAAGACCGACCTCGCCCCGTACGTCGGCTCCGACCTGGAGCGGATGGCCCGCGACGCCGAGGAGCAGCGCGGCGAACTGCCCGTCCTCTTCACCTCCCTGCGCGCCGAGAACGGCGTCGGCCCCGTCGCCGACTGGGTCCGGGCGCGGCTCGGGGCATGGACCGCGTGAGCCTGCGCGCCACCGCCCGGATCGCCGCCGACGCCGACGGCGGACTGCCGCTCCTGGTGAGCGACGGCCCCCTCGCCCTGCGCCGCACCCGGGCGGCGGGGCCGTACGCCCGGGTCACCGTCGTCGGGGCGATGAGCGCCCCGCTCGGCGGCGACCGGCTCGCGATCGAGACGCGGGTACGGGCCGGGGCCCGGCTCCTGGTCGACTCGGCCGCCGCCACCCTCGCCCTGCCGGGCCGGGACGCCGGCCCGGCCGCGTACGACGTCCGGATCGACGTCGAGGACGACGGGGTGCTCCGCTGGCTGCCCGAGCAGACGGTCTCCGTCGAGGGCTCGCACCTGCGGCTGCGCACCACCGCCGAACTCGCCCCCACCGCACGGCTCGTCCTGCGCGAGGAGCAGGTCCTCGGGCGGCACGGCGAACCGCCCGGCACCCTCACCACCCGCCTCACCGTCCGCCGCGCCGGGCGCCCCCTGCTCGACCAGGAGCTGTCCTTCGGCCCCGGCGCCCCCGGCGGCTGGGACGGCGGCGCGGTCCTCGGCGGCCACCGGGCCACCGGCCAGCTCCTCGTCGTCGACCCGGCGTTCGAGGAGAAGCCGGTGGAGACCCGGCTGCTCGGGGAGCACGCGGTGATCGCCCCGCTCGCGGGCCCCGCCGCCCTCGTCACCGCCGTCGCCCCGGACGCCCTGGCCCTGCGCCGCCTCCTCGACACCGCCCTGGCCGCGCTCGCCCCGTTCTGAGCCGCGCCCGGCGGCCGGACCCGGAGTCACCGCTCAGCGGTACACCGCTCTCCGGTTATTGGTTCGGCAAAGAAACACGCGTTCGCCCTTTCCTCCCGGGTCCCCCTGGCGAAAGGATCCCCTGGACCGCCAACACCCGGCGCCACCACGGCAAACGGCGCCCACACCGGGGGAGAACCCATGAGACGTACGACAGTGCTCGGCGCGGCCGGCACGCTGATAACGGGCGCGCTCGTCGCGGGCGCGCTCGCGGCCCCGACGGCGAACGCCCAGAGCGACCGGCACCGCGTCGACGCCGAGTCGATCGGCGTCGCCGTGGCAGCCGCCCGGGCCGCCGCCACGGGCGTCGACTGGCAGGACTGTCCGGCCGACTGGGGCCTGGAGAAGCCGATCCAGTGCGGCTGGGTCACCGTCCCCGTCGACTACGCGAAGCCCCACGGCAAGAAGATCAAGCTCGCCGTGGACCGGATCGGCTCCACCGGCACCCCCGCCGAGCGCCAGGGCGCCCTGCTCTACAACCCCGGCGGCCCCGGCGCCTCCGGCCTGCGCTTCCCCCGCCGCGTCACCACCAAGAACGCCGTCTGGGCGGGCGCCGCCAAGGCCTACGACTTCGTCGGCTTCGACCCGCGCGGCGTCGGCCACTCGGCCCCCATCTCCTGCGTCGACCCGACCGAGTTCGTCAAGGGCCCCAAGGCCGACCCGGTCCCGGACGGCGAGGCCGACAAGCGCGCCCAGCGCAAGCTCGCCGCCGAGTACGCCGACGGCTGCGCCGAGAAGAGCGGCGACATGCTGCCCTTCATGACCACGCCCAACAGCGCCCGCGACCTCGACGTCATCCGCGCCGCCCTCGGCGAGAAGAAGCTCAACTTCGTCGGCGTCTCCTACGGCACCTACCTCGGCGCGGTCTACGGCACCCTCTTCCCCACCCACGTCCGCCGCATGGTCCTCGACAGCGTCGTCAACCCGTCCCGGGACAAGATCTGGTACGAGGCCAACCTCGACCAGGACGTCGCCTTCGAGGGCCGCCTCAAGGACTGGATGGCCTGGGTCGCCCGGCACGACGCCACGTACCACCTCGGCGACAGCTACGCCGAGGTCCGCGAGCAGTGGGAGACCCTGCGCGCCGCCGCCAAGAAGAACCCGCTGGGCGGCAAGGTCGGACCGGCCGAGCTCATCGGCTTCTTCCAGAACGCCCCCTACTACGACTCCATGTGGGTCCCGGTCGCGGAGGCCTGGAGCGCGTACGCCGCCGGTGACCCGCAGCCGCTGATCGACTCGGCCGCCGCCGACCCCACCGACACGGCCGGCAACATCTCCTCGGAGAACGGCAACGCCGTCTACACCGCCGTCGAGTGCGCCGACGCCCCCTGGCCGACCAGCTGGAAGAAGTGGGACCGGGACAACACCCGCCTCCACCGGAACCACCCGTTCATGACCTGGGCCAACGCCTGGATGAACCTGCCCTGCGCCACCTGGTCCGCCCCGCGGCAGCGGCCGGTCGAGGTGAGGACCCACAAGGGCCTGCCGCCGGTGCTCATCGCCCAGGCCGAGCGCGACGCCGCCACCCCGTACGACGGCGCCGTCGAGCTGCACGAGCGCTTCAAGGGCTCGCGCCTGATCACGGAGCGGGACGCCGGCTCGCACGGCGTCACCGGCCTGGTCAACCCGTGCGTCAACACCAAGGTCGAGGCCTACCTGCTGACCGGGAAGCTGGACGCCAGGGACCAGACCTGCGCCCCGCACGCCACCCCGCAGCCGTAACGGCACCGGCGCGGGGGTGGAGGGAGGGAGCGTCCCTCCCTCCACCCCCGCGTCACCCGCGCGCCGCGAGCCAGGCGTCCTCCGCCGCGTAGTCGAACCAGTCCACCCCGTACTTCGCGAGGCCCGGGAACGCCTCCCGCCACTCCCGCCCCGCCACCCGCCCGGCCAGCCACTCCACCGTCCCCGGCAGCGAGTCGGCGTACGACACCACCGGCCGGTACCCCAACTCCCGCTCCGCCGCCGCCATGTCGTAGACGATCGGATGCTCCGACGTCCACGGCGTGAGCCCCACCAGGCCCCCGGGGCCCTCCGGCGCCCCCTCGATCAGCACCCGCTCGCTCTCCACGCCCAGGACCGCGTCGACCGCGGCCCCGATCTCCGCCACCGTCGGCGCCTGCGGATCGGCGCCGTTGAGCACCCGGCTCCCCGGCTTCGCCGCCGCGAGGCGGACCAGCTCCGCCAGGTTGTCCACGTGCGCCGGGTGGAACCGCGACCTCCCGCCGTACGCGAGGACGCGCACCGGCCGCCCGTCGAGCGCCCGCTTCACGAACCACAGCTCGCGCGGCCCCGCGGAGTACGGCCCGTGGATCGCGCCCGCCCGCAGCAGCGTCGTCGGCAGCGCCCCGCCCGCCGCCAGCAACTCCCGCTCCAGGGCGATCTTCCGCGTGCCGTACGTGTCCTCGCCCGGCGCGACCGTCGGCCACTCCTCGGGGATCGGCACCGGATAGGCGGGGAAGCCGTCCGGCTCGTCCTGGGTGTCGAAGCTGCGCCCCCGGTCGTCCTCGTAGACGGCGCCGCTCGACACCACCACCGCCGAACCGATCCGGTCCGCGAGCCCCGTCAACTGCCGGGCGTGGCCCCGGTCGTACGCCACGACGTCCACGAGCACGTCGCAGCCGTCGCCGATCCCCGCCGCGAGCGCCCCCTCCTCGTTCCGGTCGAGCCGCACCGACCGGACCCCCTCCGGCCACCCGTCGTCCCTCCCGCCGCCCCGCGAGGCGGCCGTCACCTCCCAGCCGTCCGCGGCGAGGGCCCGCACGGTCGCCCGCCCCACCTGTCCCGACGCACCCAGCACGAACACGTGTCCCTTGGTCATGGACGGGACGCTACGGCCGTCCGGTGCGCCGGACCAGGGGATTGCGCCGTGCGCGGATCCGCCCTCAGCGTTCCCCGCCGGGGAACTTCCGCGGCTCCTCATCCGGAGCGCCTTCCGCCTCCGCGGCCTTCACCACCGCCGCGTACTCGTCCACGTACTCCTGCCCGGACAGGCGCAGGATCTCGTACATGATCTCGTCCGTGACCGCGCGGACCACCGCCTTCTCGCCCTCCTGCCCGGCGAACCGGGAGAAGTCCAGCGGCTCCCCGAACCGGATGGCGACCCGGCGGATCCGGGGCACGACCCGCCCCGGCGGCTGGATCTCGAAGGTCCCCACCATCGCGCAGGGCACCACCGGCACCCCGGCCCGCAGCGCCATCACCGCCACCCCCACCTTGCCCTTGTAGAGCCGCCCGTCGTGCGAACGGGTCCCCTCCGGATAGATGCCGAGCAGCTCGCCCCGGCCCAGCACGCCGAGCCCCTCCCGGATCGCCGCCTGCCCGGCCTCCTTGCCCGAGCGGTCCACCGGGATCTGCCCGGCGGCCCGGAAGAAGGCGGCCGTGAGCCGGCCCTTGAGCCCCGGCCCCGTGAAGTACTCCTGCTTCGCGAGGAAGGTGATCCGCCGCTCCAGGACGGCCGGCATCAGGAAGTGGTCGGAGAAGGAGAGGTGGTTGCCCGCCACGATCGCGGCCCCCTCCGCCGGGACCTGGTCGAGCCCCTCGATCCGGGGCCGGAACAGCAGCTTGAGCAGCGGCCCGAGGAGCACGTACTTCATCAGTTGGTAGAACACTCGCGACCCCGTTCGCCCGTCCGACAGTCGGTCTGTCAGCTGTTCGTCTTCCCGCCACGCCCGTTGTATCCGTGCGCGGGCCCGTGGTCCACTGGTGGGAGAGCGTCACCATGACCGACGGGCACCCCATGACCAACGGGCACGGCACGAGACGCCCCGGCCGGATCCTCACCGCGTTCCTCTGCGCGCTGACGGCGGCCGGGCTGTACGGCTGCTCCGGCACGGCCGCGCCGGACCCGGCCCCCGCCACCACGGCCCCGGCCGGCCGCTCGCCCTTCACGGGCCTGCCCGCCGAACCGGGACCCGTCCTCGCCGTCAAGATCGACAACGCGGCGGCGGCCCGCCCCCACACCGGGCTGGGCGCGGCCGACCTCGTCTACGTCGAACAGGTCGAGGGCGGCGCCACCCGGCTCCTGGCCGTCTACTCCTCCCGCCTCCCCGAGCGCGTCGGCCCCGTCCGCAGCGCCCGCGAGTCCGACATCGCCCTGCTCGCCGCCTTCGGCCGGCCGGCCCTCGCCTACTCCGGGGCGCAGTCCGCCCTGAACCCGCTGCTCCGGGCCGCGCCGCTGTACCCCGTCACCGAGAGCACCGCGCCCGAAGCCTTCCTGCGCTCCCCGGACCGGGCCGCCCCGCACAACCTCTACCTGCGGCCCGCACGCGCCCTCGCCGCCGCCCCGGACGCCGGGGACGCCCGCGACATCGGCCTCCGCTTCGGGACCGCCCCGCCGGACGGCACCCCGACCACCGCCTCGACCGTCCGCTACCCGGCGGCCCGCTACACCTTCACCTGGTCCGCCGCCGACCGCGCCTGGCGGGTCGCCATGGACGGCCGCGAGGCACGCGCCACCGACACCGGGCCGCTCACCCCGGAGACGGTCGTCGTCCAGCGCGTCACCGTCCGCCCCTCCGACTTCCGCGACGTGACCGGCGCGGTCTCCCCGTACACCGAGACCGTCGGCGAGGGCACCGCGCTCGTCCTGCGCGACGGGCGCGCCCACGAGGCCCGCTGGTCCCGGCCCTCCACCGCGTCCGGCACGACCTTCACCACCCCGGAGGGGCAGCCCCTGGCCTTCGCCCCGGGACAGGTCTGGATCGTCCTCGCGCCCCGCTGACGGGACGCACGCGGGTCAGATACCGGTGGGTCCCATGGGACCCATGGGACCTGTGGGGCCCGAGGGCCCCGGGCGCTCCGGTGGGCGCCGGCGCGGGCCGGCGGAGGCCGCCCCGCTCTCCGACGCGGCCACCCCGATCGTCACCACGATCAGCACCAGCAGACCGAACCAGAGCCAGCCGCTGCTGCCGAGCGCCACCGTGTACGCCGTCGTGAGCACCAGCGCGGCGCAGGTGAGCACCGTCATCGTCTTCGTGGGACCGGACATCAGTCCGCCCTCCTCCCGACCGAGGCCGCGGAAGCCGTTCCGACCATCGTGACCCGGAGGAGGGGGCGCGCGCTACTCCCCGGACGCTCCGGCGTGCGCCGGAAACCGGTTCCTCCACGCGGAACGGGCCCGGCGCCACACCCGGCACCGGACCCGTCCACGACTCTCCGGAGGTCAGTTCCCCCGCGCCCGGAGCGAGGCCAGGTACGCGTTGTACGCCTCCAGCTCCTTGTCCCCGTCCCGGTCGGCCGCCCGGTCCTTGCGGACCGCCTGCCGCTGCTCGGAGTGGTACCACTGGTAGACGAGGGCGATGAGGACGAGCACGGACGGGATCTCGCTGAACGCCCAGGCGATGCCGCCCGCCGCGTTCTGGTCGGCGAGCGCGTCGATCCCCAGCGAGGCCGGCGGGTTCGCGTACACCTGGACCATCGGCTCCGAGGCCATCATCAGCGCGATGCCGAAGAAGGCGTGGAACGGCATGCCCGCGAACAGCTCCAGCATCCGCATCACGTACCCCGGCCGGTGCGGGCCCGGGTCCACGCCCATGATCGGCCAGAAGAACACCACGCCGACCATCAGGAAGTGGACCATCATCCCGATGTGCCCCGGCTTCGACCCCATCAGGAAGTCGAAGAGCGGCGTGAAGTACAGCGCGTAGAGGCTCGCGATGAACATCGGGATCGTGAAGCCGGGGTGCGTGACCACCTTCGTGTACCGGCTGTGCAGCAGCTTCAGGAGCAGCTCGCGCGGCCCGGTCGAGCCCCGGCCCGCCACCGGCAGCGCCCGCAGCGCCAGCGTCACCGGCGCGCCGAGCAGCAGCAGGATCGGCGACAGCATGGAGATCACCATGTGCTGCACCATGTGCACGCTGAACATGACCATGCCGTAGTCGTTGAGCCCGGTGCACGTCACGAGGGCGACCGTGAGGACGCCGACCGCGAAGAACACCGTCCGGCTCACCGGCCACGCGTCCCCGCGCCGCCGCAGCCGCGCCACGCCCCACCCGTACAGGCCGAGCGCCGCGAGGCAGCCGACCAGGAAGAAGAGGTCGGGAGAGAACTCCAGGCCCCGCCCCAGCGTGAACGGCGGCAGGTCCGTGGTCATGCCGTGCCCGCTGTGATCCATCCGTACACTCCTGGAGCCCGATTCGCGCTTGTTGTCCGCACCAGACTAGAACCGCCCCCGGCCGCGATCACGACCGGGGGCGGGTGTCACGTGCGGGAAGGCGTACGGTCGCGCACGGGAGCCGTCAGAGCACGCACTCCGCCTCGGCGTAGCGGTCGGCCGGGACCGTCTTGAGGGTCTCCACGGCCTGCGCCAGCGGGACCATCGCGATGTCCGTGCCGCGCAGCGCGGTCAGCATGCCGAACTCGCCGCGGTGCGCCGCCTCCACCGCGTGCCAGCCGAAGCGGGTCGCGAGGACGCGGTCGTACGCGGTCGGGGTCCCACCGCGCTGGACGTGGCCGAGGATGACCGGACGGGCCTCCTTGCCGAGCCGCCGCTCCAGCTCCACGGAGAGCTGGTTGGCGACGCCGGTGAAGCGCTCGTGGCCGTAGATGTCGGTGCCGGCGGTCTTGAACTCCATCGAGCCCTCGCGCGGCTTCGCGCCCTCCGCGACCACCACGATCGCGAACCGCTTGCCGTCCGCGAAGCGCGAGCCGACCCGGGCGGTCAGCTCGTCCATGTCGAAGGGGCGCTCGGGGACGACGACGGCGTGCGCGCCGGCCGCCATGCCGGAGTGCAGCGCTATCCAGCCGGTGTGGCGGCCCATGACCTCGACGACCAGGACCCGCTGGTGGGACTCGGCGGTCGTCTTCAGCCGGTCGAGGGCCTCGGTGGCCACGGTGACGGCCGTGTCGAAGCCGAAGGTGACGTCGGTGGAGGCGATGTCGTTGTCGATGGTCTTCGGGACGCCGACGATCGGGAGGCCCGCCTCGGAGAGCAGGTTCGCCGCCTTCAGGGTGCCCTCGCCGCCGATCGGGATGATGGCGTCGAGTCCGAGGTCCGCGACGTGGCCCCGGGCGCGCTCGACGCCGTCGACCAGGTGCGCGGGCTGGACCCGCGAGGAGCCGAGGATGGTGCCGCCGCGGGCGAGGATGCCTCCCACCGCGTCCAGGTCCAGCTTGCGGTAGTCGCACTCCAGGAGGCCCTTCCACCCGTCGTGGAAGCCGATGACCTCGTCGCCGTGGTCCACCACGGCACGGTGCACGACGGACCGGATGACAGCGTTCAGACCGGGGCAGTCTCCGCCGGAGGTGAGCACGCCAATGCGCATAGCCCAAAAACCTTTGCAACGTGGGCCGACTCCCGGACCACGTCGTCCGGCTGGATCCCCGCCACCCTATCGCCGCGGGGTGGCGGGGCCGAACCGGTTGTCCGCACCGTGGACAGCGTACGTGCGTACGAGGGGCGCGGACGGGCCGTGCGGGCGGGTCAGGCGGGCTGCGTGGCCGCCGCGATGCGCTCGGCGCGCAGCGCCTCGTACCAGCGGTCGTCGGTCGGCGGCAGCGCGTTCACGTCGAGGGCCAGCTTCAGGAGCAGGTCCGCGATCTGCGGGTTGCGGGCCATGACGGGGCCGTGCATGTACGTGCCGAAGACGGTGTCGTTGTACGCGCCCTCGGTGCCGTCGCCGGTGCCGTTGCCCTTGCCGAGGACGGTCCGGGCGAACGGCCGGGCCGTCGGGCCGAGGTGGGTGATGCCCTGGTGGTTCTCGAACCCGGTCAGCTGGGGCAGGCCCAGGCGCGGGTCGATGTCCGCGAGGACGTCGCCGACGCACCGCTCGCCCTCGCCGCGGGTCGAGATCACGTCGATGAGCCCGAGGCCGGCCTCGCGCTCGCCGAGGTCGTTGATGAACTCGTGGCCCAGGATCTGGTAGCCGGCGCAGACCGAGAAGATGATCGCGCCGTTGGAGGCGGCCCGGCTCAGGCCGCCGTCCCGCCGCAGCCGCTCGGCCGCGAGCCGCTGCGGACGGTCCTCGCCGCCGCCGATCAGGTAGATGTCGCCCGAGGTCGGCACCGGCTGGTCGCTGCGGACGTCGACGCGCTCGACGCTGAGGCCGCGCTGGAGGGCACGGCGCTCGACGACGAGGACGTTGCCCTGGTCGCCGTAGGTGCTGAGCAGGTCCGGGTAGACCCAGACCAGGCGCAGGCTGCTGTCAGTCATGCTGCATGTCCTCTACGGGTCAGTTGCCGACGCGGCGGCGGACGTCCTGGAAGGCGGTGTAGTTGGCGATCAGCTCGATCTGCCCGGGCGGGGCCATCGTGACGGCCTCGTCGAGGGTGTCGCAGACGCGGAAGTCCACGCCCGCGACCTCCAGGCGGACCGCCAGGTCGAGCCGGCGGTCGCCGATCACCATGATCGGGTGGCCGGCGAGCCGGCCGTAGTCGACGTCCCACAGCCAGGAGGTGTCCGTGCCGTCGGCGCCGCGCGCGTTGACGGAGAGGATCACCGGGGCCGGCGGGCCGTCGATGAGGGAGAACGTCTCCAGCCAGCCGGCTGGGTTCTTCGCCAGGAGCAGACGCAGGTCGCGGTTCTGGAAGGAGACCACGTCGTAGCGGCCGGCGACGGCCTGCACCTGGTACATGCGCTCCAGGGCCACCTGCGGCGGCACCCCGAAGACGGCGGCGACGGCGGCCGAGCTGGTGGCGTTCGCCTTGTTGGCGCGGCCGGGCAGCTGGAGGCGGATCGGCCAGGCCGAACCGTGCGGGTCGAGCACGTGGTCGCCGCTGAGCGCCCAGCTCGGCGCGGGGCGCCGGAAGCCGCACTCGCCGCAGAACCAGTCGTCGCCGGGGCGCTGCATCACACCGCCGCAGGCGGGGCACGACCAGGCGTCGTCCTTCCACTCCTGGCCCGCGGCGACCCACACCACGTTCGGGGAGGAGGAGGCGGCCCACACGATCAGCGGGTCGTCGGCGTTGGCGATGACCACGGCCTTGGTGCCGTTGAGGCCCTCGCGCCACTTCTCGGCGAGCATCCGGGTCTCGGCGGCGCGGTCGAGCTGGTCGCGGGAGAGGTTGAGCAGCGCGATCGCCTTGGGCGTGGTGTCCCGGGCGACGCCCGCCAGGTACTTCTCGTCGACCTCGATCACGCCGTACTTGGAGTCCGAGCCGCCGGCGAGCGCCGAGGTGATGCCCGCGGGCATGTTCGCGCCGAGCGCGTTCGAGACGACGGGGCCGGCGGCGCGCAGGGCCTCCGCGATCAGCCGGGTCGTCGTCGTCTTGCCGTTGGTCGCCGACACCAGGACGACGTCCAGATGCTGGGCGAGGCGCCCGAGGAGGTCGGGGTCGAGCCTCAGCGCGACCTTGCCGCCGATCACCGATCCGCTTCCGCGACCCGCCGCCCGCGACACCGCGGCCGCGGCCCTGCCCGCCGTCACGGCCAGCTTGGCGCGCGGCGACAGCGGCTCTGGATTACCGGGGTGTCCTGACATCGTTCTTGTTCCTCCTCGCGTCGGTCCGGGCTCAGCCTATCGAGATCCGGCCAGGAGCCCGAACAGCGGCACCGCCGAGCGATCCTACGAAACAGGCAGGTCACGGCGGACCGTACCCTTACCGGCATGCGAAACCGCCCCATCCCCGGCAGTTCCGGCCTGGTCCGAGCGATGACCCTGCTCGGCGATCCCGTGCTGCACGCGCCCTGCGCGCCCGTCACCGACTTCGGACCCCGACTGGCCCGGCTGGTCGAGGACATGTTCGCCACGATGTACGCGGCGAACGGGGTGGGCCTGGCGGCGAACCAGGTGGGCGTCGGCCTGCGGGTCTTCGTGTACGACTGCCCCGACGACGAGGAGGTCCGCCACCTGGGGCACGTGGTGAACCCGCGCCTGGTGGAGACGGACGGAGACGTGGTCAGGGGGCCGGAAGGGTGCCTCTCCCTGCCGGGCCTGGAGGCCCCGACGCCCCGTTTCGACCGCGCGGTGGTGGAGGGCGTGGACCTGGACGGGGCTCCGGTACGGGTCGAGGGCACGGGTTTCTTCGCCCGCTGCCTCCAGCACGAGGCCGACCACCTGGCGGGCGGGGTCTACGCGGACCACGTCACGGGGTGGCGGAGGTCACGTCTGCTGCGTGCGGTCCGCAAGCAGCCGTGGGGCGGCGGGGCGTCGGTACTGAAGGGCTGAGGGGTCCTTCACGGGCCTTCCGGGCGGGCCCGCCGAACGGGGGCCTTCCCGGCGAGGGGCCTCCCGGCGAGGCCTCCGGGCGGGCCCTAGAAGCCCGGTCCGTCCGCGCGGTCGTCGGCCTCGGCCAGACGGCCCCAGAGGAGGTCCGCCAGGCTGTGGACCAGCTCGGCGCGGGAGCAGGGGCGCTCGCCGAGCCACCAGTCGCCGGCCGCGTGCATCATGCCGACGATGCCGTGGCCCCAGATCCGGGCCTGGGCCTCGGCGGCGGGGCCCAGGTCGACGCGTTCGGCGATGACCTGGCCGAGCTCCTCGCCCATGCGGCGCAGCAGCGGGGCCGAGTGGCGGCCGACGTCGAAGCCCTGCTCGTTCTGGTGGGGCTCCTCGGCGGGGTGCATGAGGAAGCGGTAGACCTGCGGCATCGCCTCGATCGAGGCGAGGTAGGTGTCGAGGGTGGACTCGACCCGGCGGCGCCGGTCGGAGGGGGCGTCGAGCGCGGCCCGCAGGGCGTCGAGGAGCGCGTCGGTGTGCCGGGTGGCGAGGGCGCGGTAGAGACCGCCCTTGTCGCCGAAGTGCCGGTAGAGGATCGGCTTGGTGATGCCGGCCTCGGCCGCGATCGCGTTCATGGAGGCCTTGGGGCCGTCCCGGAGCACCACCCGGTCCGCCGCCTCCAGCAGTTCGCGCCGCCGCTGCTCGGCGGGCGTCTGCTGGTCGGTGGTCCGGTGCGCGATGTCCATGTGCCTGTCTCCCCGGCCGTACGGTTCTCGGTCCCGCGGTTGCGCGGTCCTGTGTTTGTCGGGCCGTCGCAACGTAACACCCGGTCCGGTCCGGATGCGGGCCGGGCCGAACCGCTTCCCCGCAGGTTGACAGCCCCTACCCGGCGGTAACAGACTGCTGTTACCGCAAGTAACATACTGCTGGGAGGGAAAATGGGCGAGTTCACGTTCGAACTCAACGAGGACCAGAAGCAGGTGCGCGACTGGCTCCACGGCTTCGCGGCCGACGTCATGCGCCCCGCGGCCGCCGAGTGGGACGAGCGTGAGGAGACCCCCTGGCCGATCATCCAGGAGGCGGCCAAGCTCGGAATCTACTCCCTCGACTTCTACGCCCAGCAGTTCTTCGACCCGACCGGCCTCGGCATCCCCATGACGATGGAGGAGCTCTTCTGGGGCGACGCGGGCATCGCCCTCTCCATCGTCGGCACCGGCCTCGCCGCCGTCGGCGTCCTCGCCAACGGCACCGAGGAGCAGATCGGCACCTGGGTCCCGCAGATGTACGGCGACGCGAACGACGTCAAGGTCGCCGCCTTCTGCTCCTCCGAGCCCGACGCCGGCTCGGACGTCGCCTCCATGCGCACCCGGGCCGTGTACGACGCGGCCAAGGACGAGTGGGTCCTCAACGGCACCAAGACCTGGGCGACCAACGGCGGCATCGCCAACGTCCACGTCGTCGTCGCCGTCGTCGACCCGGAGCTCGGCTCCAAGGGCCACGCCTCCTTCATCGTGCCGCCGGACACCCCCGGCCTCTCCCAGGGCCAGAAGTTCCAGAAGCACGGCATCCGCGCCTCCCACACCGCCGAGGTCGTCCTGGAGGACGTCCGGATCCCCGGCCACTGCCTGCTCGGCGGCAAGGACAAGCTGGACGAGCGCCTCGCCCGCGCCCGGGAGAAGGCGAAGGCGGGCGGCATGGGGGTCCCCCCGGCCAAAGGCTGGGGGAGCGTGAAGAACGCCGCCATGGCCACCTTCGAGGCCTCCCGCCCCGCCGTCGGCGCCATGGCCGTCGGCACCGCCCGCGCCGCGTACGAGGTGGCCCTCGACTACGCGAAGACCCGCGTCCAGTTCGGCCGCCCGATCATCGAGAACCAGGGCGTCGCCTTCCAGCTCGCCGACATGGCCACCCGGATCGACGCGGCCCGCCTGCTGGTCTGGCGCGCCTCCTGGATGGCGACGGCCGGCCGGCCCTTCACCTCGGCCGAGGGCTCCATGTCCAAGCTGTACGCCAGCGAGGTCGCCAAGGAGGTCACCGCCCAGGCCATCCAGATCCTCGGCGGCAACGGCTACACCCGCGAGTACCCGGTGGAGCGCATGCACCGCGACGCCGCCATCTACACGATCTTCGAGGGCACCAGCGAGATCCAGCGCCTGGTCATCAGCCGGACCATCGCCAAGTAAGTCAGGTGCCGGTGGCGCCTGCCCGCCCCGCACCCCCTCCGGGTGCGGGGCGTCCGCGTCAGAACGGCCGGAGCACGTCCCCGACCGCGTCCAGGGCGGTCCGCCACGGGTAGGCCGCCGGATCCTCCCGGCCCGGCTCGTACGGCGCGAACCCCGCCTCGCCGTACAGGACCCGCACCCCGGCGCCGCGCAGGATGTCGAGCGACCGGTCGAACCGGGGGTGCGCGGCGTACGCGGAGTTCACGCACGGCATCACCGCCATGGGGGTCCGCTTCCCGATGCCCTCGGCCACCACCCCGACGAGCCACGTGGCCGTGAGGCCGAGCGCCCACTGGTTGACCGTGTTGAAGGTGGCGGGCGCGACGACGATCGCGTCCGGCTCCGGCCACACGTCCGCCTGGCCCGGGAACGGGTGGTCCCAGCGCACGGGGTGCCCGGTGAGGGCGGCGAGGCCGTCGAGGGAGCCGGCGAGCCAGCGGGCCGCCGTCGGCGTGAGGCCGAGGCACACGTCCCAGCCGTCGGCCTGCGCCTCCTCGACGACCCGGGCGACGTCGAAGACGGGTGGGGCGGCACTGCTGAACAGGTACAGGGTCCGATCGTTCATGACCGCCATCCGATCATACGGAAGTCATGGGGAAGCGGCCCCGGTTCGGACTCAGTCCTTCCGCTTCTTGTCGCGGAGGTGCAGCGAGCGCAGGACTGCCTCCAGGGCGAAGCGGCGGTCGGGGTCGAGGAGCCGGTCGCCGAAGTGGTTGTCCAGGTTCCGCAGGCGGTAACGGACCGTCTGGGCGTGCACGCCCAGCATCTCGCCGACCTGCTCGGCCGGGGCCCGGGTGGAGACGTGGACGCGCAGGGTCTCGATCAGCCGGTCGCGCCGGCTTCCGGACAGCCCGTCGAGCGGGGCCAGTTCGCGTGCGGCGAGGTGGTGCGTGAGCGCCGGGTCGGAGAGCAACCACAACGTTGTCAGATGCTCCTCGCAGTGCACGAGGGGAGCGTCCGCCACCAGGCCGTCGTCGATGAGCTGGAGGACGCGCCGCGCCCAGCGGACGGAGTGGGCGGCCTGCGCCGGAGGCACGGTCAGACCGACGACGGCGGGGGTGCCGGCCAGCGCCGATTCGAGCATCGCGAGGCGCTCGGCGGTCAGCGGGCCGGGGATCAGCACGTGCGGCTGGGGGAGGCTGAGGTCGGCGAGGACGTCCCGGTCGAGGCCGGCCTGGACGAGTTCGGCGACCGGGGCCCGTAAGGCGACCATCGTGCACTCGGCGGGCAGCTCCCAGGAGGCCTCGCGGCACAGCTCGGCGATGGTCGTCCGGGGCAGCGGCGGACCGGCGAGGACGAGGTGGAGGAGCTGTCTGCGCAGCGCCGCCGTGTCGGACACCGCCCGCCCCTGGACCATGACGTATCCCTCGCGGGACAGCGCCTCCAGCTCCTCGACGTAGGCGAAGAGGGCGTCCGCGAAGGCCAGGATGAGGGTGGGGGAGAGGTTGTACGTGCGCCCGATGCTCTTGGCCCGGCGCAGCGCGATGCGGGCGCCGAGGCGGTAGGCGCCCTGCAGGGTGTCGAGGTCGCGGCCCTCGTAGGCCTCCACCCGGCCGAACTTGCGCAGCAGTTCGTCGCGGAGGGCCGAGTTCGTCCCGGGGTCGGCGACCCGGTCCACGAAGGCCGCCAGGGCCTGCTCCACGCCCTGGCGGATCGCGTCCGAGTGGGGCCCGTTGAAGAGGTGGGCGTACACGGGATAGGTCCGCTGGACCTCCACGCCGATCTCCTTGATGAGTCCGGGGATCTCCGGCCTCATCAGATCGGCGAACTCCCGGGGGAGCGGGTCGAGGGGTTCACCGACGCTCGGCGGCTGTGCGATAGCGGGCATGGACCGATCCCTTGCTCTTCTGCGCGACCGGTGGGGGAACGGCGGTGCGGCGCCCTGCCCGGAGTACGGGGCGCCGCCACGGCCGTCAGGTGCGTACCTGCGGGGACTGCTGAAGCTAGGACAACTGCTGGGTGGTGTACACAACTTGCGCAGGAGTTGGTGTCCCCGGGAGGGCGTGCGCCGCCGACTAGGCCGGGAATCGTCCCTGAGTGGCTGTTACTTGACGGCGGAGTGCCAGCTCCGGGAGAAGATCTTCCCGGCGTCGGGGGCGACGACGCCCGGCGCGTACAGGCCGGTCAGATAGGTCTGGGTGTTGTTGAGGACGAGGCTGTTCTTCCCGGCGGGGGAGGGCAGGCCCGTCTTGAGGTTGACCGCGCCGTCGATCAGGCCGAGCAGCCCGAGGCCGCAGCCGCTGGCGCCGGGGACGGCGAAGGTGTTGTCGCCCTGGGTGGAGCCGAGGAGGTTGAGGCGGCTCAGGTCGCCCTCCTCGTTCGCGGTGCCGTCGGCGTCGAAGCGCTCGACGCCGAACTCGGGCGCCGTGAAGTTGCGCGGGCGCAGGACGATCGGGTTGGCCTTCGTCCCGATGTAGCAGTTGCTGCCGAGGAACGGGTTCTCCAGGTGGATCCGGACCGGGAGGGTGACGATCGGCTGGTCGGTGAGGACGCCCGCGATCTGGTCGAAGTCCGAGGGGGAGCCGACCGACTCCATGGTGGCGGTGATCTTGTTGAGCTTCCCGTCGGACAGCTGCTTGCAGATGCTGGTGATGAACGGGATGTCGCTCGGACACATCAGGCCGAGCAGGCCGCCGGGGACGGTGGCGGAGTCGGCGATGATCGCGCCGGCGGGCGGGGCGACGACCGCGCTGGTGCCGTCGGCGTTCTGGATGGTGCCGAGCTGGAGGTTGGTCCTCCCCGTGTTCACGGTCGTCTTGCCCAGCTTGATGGAGCCGCTGAGGGAGAAGGAGGTGACGCACTGCGGCGCCTTGTCGAGGCCGTCGGTGGCGAGCATCGCCGGGGCGTCGACCGGGCAGCGGGTGAACGGCCCCCAGCCGCCGTTCAGTTCGGGAGCGGCGGCGGTGGCCGTGCCCATGGAGGCGAAGGCGCCGAGGGCGGTGAGGGCGGAGACGGCGGCCGTCTTCGTGCGGCGGGAGACGAGGGGCATGGCGGAGGCCTTTCCGGCGAGAGGGGATGAGAGGGGGGCGGAACGTGCGGGGGATCAGCGTTCGGGCCTGGGCACCTGGCGGGGCTGGAGGTCTTCGGTGCAGTTCTCCATGGTGGGTTCCTCGACGCCGACGTTGCAGGTCTGGCCCTGGATCTGCTTCACGTGGTTGCCGGGGCCGGAGATGGACGCGGTGAGGAGCCGGTCGAGGGACTCGCCCTTGGTTCCGCAGCCCTTGAAGGCGGGGATGGTCACCTCCCCGGTGAGCGGGCCGCCGCTGGAGAGCAGGTAGCCGACGGCGTCGGTGCCGTTGATGAGCCGGCCCTTGCCCAGGAGCACCAGATGGTCTCCGGGGTACTTGGCGGGGTCGGGCTCGTGCGAGGTGAGCGGCTTCTCCGTACGGCAGGAGGGGCCGACGTCCAGCGGGGTGCCGTTCACCTCGACGCCGAGGACGCGCAGGACCAGGGGGACCCGGACGTAGGTCTCGGAGATGTTGTCGGGGAAGACCAGGAGGACGTCCGAGTCGACGGTCATGGGTCCCGTCTGTTCCAGGACCAGGGTCGCCGTGGTGGGGGCGAAGCCGAACGTCAGGAAGGTGGCCTTGAAGGGCGGGGTCTCCTTGCGTCCCTGGTAGGAGAGGGCGCCCTCCGACGGGGTGAGCAGGTGCATGCTCCCGTCCGGCCGGACCACGAACTCCGCCTGGCCCTGCTCGATGAGGACGCAGGACACCGGGATGATGTTGGCGCCGTTCAGCTTCCGGACGTTGGAGTATCCGGTGATGTACGCCGACAGCGACATGGGGGTCGGCTTCTCGGTCACGCAGGGCGGCGCGGCCGGCCGGGCTCCCGGGGCGCCGGGCGCGTCCGCGTCGGCCGCCCCCGGTCCCCGGCCCTCCCGCTGGTCGGTCCGCGGGCCCGTCGGGGCGCCGCTCGTCCCGTTCGGGGTTTCCGGCCTCGCCGGGGGCGTTCGGTTCGGCGGGAGGGACGGCAGGGGGAGGCCGGGCGAGGGGGCGGGCGACGAGGGGCCGGCCGGTGACGCGGGAGGGGAACTCGGTTCCGTGGTGGGAGTGCCGGTGGCGACCGGGACCGTGACGAGCGGCGTGCCGCCCTCCGCGTCCGGGTCGGGGGTGCAGGTGAGGGAGAGGGACGGGGGAGCGGTGGCCGCGCCGTCGGCCGTGCTCGGGGCGAGATCGAGGGCGAGGTCCCCGGCGGTGAGGACCAGGTCGCCGGCGGTGTCCGTCGTCAGGGAGGGGACGTCGCCGGTCGTGGCGAGCGCGAGGGGACCCTCGGCCGGTACGCCGACGGGTTGTGCCGTACCGCTCCAGGTCGCTTCCGCGCGCTGTCCGTTCTGGACCATGCCGACCGTGAGCCGTGACTCCGCCCGTACGGCGGCTGCCCCGAGCGCGGTCAGGTCGGCCACGGCCGCCGCGGGCAGCTCCACCGTCGTGGTGACGTCGGTCGGGCGTATCTCCTCGCCGGTGGCGGCCCGTTCGGGGAAGGCCGCCGTGATCCGCACCGTCACGGGTCGCTGTCCCGAGGGCAGGGCGCAGACATAGGGCAGCGCGGTGTCGACCTTCAGCGTCTCCGCCGCGGCGACCGCGGCCGGAAGCAGCGGGGCGAGTGCCACGAACGCGGCGATCGCCGCGCCGCGCGCGCGGGAGGGTCGGGGGAAGGGCCGGAGGCCTCTCATCTGGTGCTCCGCTCGGATCGGTCGTGCGCCGGCGGGACGGGGACCGGCGAAGGGTGCGGACAGCCCGCGAAGGCGGGAGGTCGTGCCTTACGGCTGGGATCCGACGATCGTCGGGACGGTGGTGGTGCCCGTCTTCTTGACGAGATAGCCGGCCTTGATGAGCAGACCGGCGCCGACGGGGAAGGCCGAACCGCCGTTGAGCGACTCGACGATGGGGAGTTCGCCGGCGGTGTTGTCGACGACCAGCCTGCCCGTCGCGTTGGTGTAGGTGGCGGAGGCCTTGCCCCGCACGCGGAAGACCGTGGCGCCGACGGTCAGTTTCATGTCGACGTCGCCGAGGTATCCCTTGGTCACGCCGGTCGCGGCGGTGTGGTCCTGCGCCACGAAGGTCCAGGGGGTGGTCGGGACCAGGGTGATGTTGCCCAGCACGCTGCTGCAGGGGGCTCCGGCGGCGGCGAACGCGATGGAGCCGACGGTGCCGACGGTCGCCGGGTTGCCGGTGGCGCTCCGCAACGTGGCCGTGGCGGTCGACTTCGTACACGTCCAGGTGATGCCGTTGACGCTCATGACGATGTTCGCGCCGTTCGACAGGGAGACGCCGACCGGCGAGGGACCGACCGTCCAGACGGTCGAGGGCGCCGCCGAGGCGGGGGCCGCCGTGAGGACGAGCGCGGACGTGACCGCCCCCGCGGTGAGGGCGAGCTTTCCGGTCGGTTTCTTCATGGTGGGGAGGGTCTCCTCGGGAAGTGACCTGCGGTCGGAGGCACGGACAGGCCCGCGTCCGCCCGGCCGGGATCGCCGGCCGGGCGGACGCGGGAGGTCGCGCCTTACGGGTTGGAGCCGACGATCGTCGGGATGACGGTGGTGCCCGTCTTCTTGACGAGGTAGTCGCCCTTGAAGGTCGGCTTGGCGCCGACCGGGACGGCGCTGCCGCAGCCGGTCGACGAGACGACGGTCAGCTCGCCGGCGAGGCTGTTGACGGAGAGCTTGCCCGTCGAGTTGGTGTACGTGCCGGACGCCTTGCCCGTGACGCGGAAGACGCAGGCGCCGACGGTCACCTTGGCGTCGACGTTGCCGACGTAGCCCTTGGTGACGCCGGTCCCGGCGGTGTAGTCCTGCGCCACGATGGTCCAGGGAGTGGTCGCGACGGTGGACACGGTGCCCAGGACGCTGGTGCAGGGCGCGCCGCTGGCGCCGAAGGCGATGGCGCTGATGGAGGCGACGGTCGCCGGGTTGCCCGTGGCGCTGAACATCGAGGCCGTGGCGGTCGACTTCGTACACGTCATGGCGATGCCGTTGACGCTCAGGACGATGTTCCCGCTGTTGGTCGCGGAGGCGGCGACCGGGGACGGCGCCGGGCTGACGGTCCAGACCGTCGAGGGCACGGCCGAGGCCGGGGACACCGCGAGGGCGAACGCGGCCGAGGCGGCTCCGGCGACGACGGCGATCTTTCCGATGGGCTTCTTCATGACTCCGGGCTCTCCTTGGGGATTGACCAGCAGAGGGGTGGCCGCGTTGGAGGGGGACGAGCGGCCGGCGGCCTGCCGTTCCCTGGCCGCGAAACCTGACGTTACTTGCGGGAAACTTAGCTGAACAATGGCGAAGTCCATGATTCTTTCAAGTTGGCCTATTGCCTGTCAGGCGGGTGAGCGGTAGCGGGAACCGGCTTGGTTCCGGGGTGCGCAATGTCGACAATTATGATCGATCACCCAAGGGTCGGTAACAAGCCGTGTCGCAGCGGTCCCGACAGCCCCGAAGAGGCTCGTATTCGCTCTTGCCGATGACAAGTCGGATGGCGGAACTGTTTCCCCGATGACAAATATCAGGCCGTTCTTCCCTGTCTTCCGAAAACTCGGAGCCCGGTATTGCCCCGGGAGGTTACTCGGCCGTAACGTTCCCCGGGCGGCGCTCAGTCGCAGGTCGGCGCGTACCCACGGGCCGGTCCGGCCGCCGCTCCGGAGCGGGACTCCGGTGGCGGAGACCCGCTCGCCGGGCCTTGAGGAGAAGCGATGCCCGCTGTATCTCGGCGGAGACAAAGACCGCTCCCGACTTTGTCTCCACGGTGACAAGAACGGCAATGGATCAAGGATCGCGGCGACGCGCCTATTGTCCCGGTGATCCGCACCGACTTAACGTGCGCCCGCGGTGCACGCCCGACTCGCGCCTGCTGGAGGTGGTATGGGAATCGAAGTAGTCGTTGAGGGTCTGACCATGTCCTTCGGCAAGCAGAACATCTGGCAGGACGTGACGCTGACATTGCCGGCCGGAGAGGTGAGCGTGATGCTCGGCCCTTCCGGTACCGGTAAGACGGTCTTCCTGAAATCGCTCATAGGACTGCTGAAACCCCAGCGGGGCCGTGTCCTCATCAACGGGGTCGACATGGTCAGCAGCCCCGAACGCGACATCTACGAGACCCGCAAGCTCTTCGGCCTCATGTTCCAGGACGGGGCCCTCTTCGGCTCCATGACCCTGTTCGACAACATCGCCTTCCCGCTGCGCGAGCACACCCGCAAGCGGGAGTCGGAGATCCGCCGCACCGTCATGGAGCGGATCGAACTCGTCGGCCTCCTCGGCGCGGAGGGGAAACTGCCGGGCGAGATCAGCGGCGGCATGCGCAAGCGCGCCGGCCTCGCCCGCGCCCTCGTCCTCGACCCGCAGATCGTCCTGTGCGACGAACCCGACTCCGGACTCGACCCCGTCCGCACCGCGTACCTCTCCCAGCTGCTCATCGACCTCAACGCGCGGATCGACGCGACGATGCTGATCGTCACCCACAACCTCGACATCGCCGCCACCGTCCCCGACAACATGGGGATGTTCTTCCGGCGCGAGCTCGTCACCTTCGGCCCCCGCGAAGTCCTCCTCACCAGCGACGAACCGGTCGTCACCCAGTTCCTCGCCGGCCGCCGCGAAGGCCCCATCGGCATGTCCGAGGAGAAGGACGCCGCCACCCTCGCCGCCGAGGCGGACGGCGCCGTACGGACGGATGTGCCCCGCGTCATCGTCCCGCAGCTCGAACCCTCGCCCGGCCTGCCGCCCCGCGCGGCCGTCGCCCGCCGCCGCGAACGGGTCCTCGGCATGCTCGACCGGCTGCCGCCCGCCGCCCGCGCCGCCATCCAGGACACCTACGCGCGCGGTGCCGGAGCGCCCACCCCGCGCATGCCGGCCGCCGGGAGCGGCTCGTGATCACCGGTGCGCTGCGGCAGACCGGCCGCCTCTTCGCCCTCGCCGCCGAGGTGACCCGGGCCGTCTTCCGGCGCCCCTTCCAGTTCCGCGAGTTCATCGAGCAGTTCTGGTTCGTCGCGAGCGTCACCATCCTGCCGGCCGCGCTCGTCTCGATCCCGTTCGGCGCCGTGATCGCCCTCCAGGTCGGCTCGCTCACCCAGCAGCTCGGCGCCCAGTCGTTCACCGGCGGCGCCAGCGTCCTCGCCGTCATCCAGCAGGCCAGCCCGCTCATCGTCGCCCTCCTGATCGCCGGCGCCGGCGGCTCCGCCATCTGCGCCGACCTCGGCTCCCGCAAGATCCGGGAGGAGCTCGACGCCATGGAGGTCATGGGCGTCTCGCCCGTCCAGCGCCTGGTCGTCCCGCGCGTCCTCGCCACCATGGCGGTCGCCGTGCTCCTCAACGGCATGGTCTCCGTCGTCGGCACCCTGGGCGGCTACTTCTTCAACATCGTCCTCCAGGGCGGCACCCCCGGCGCCTACCTCTCCAGCTTCTCCGCCCTCGCCCAGCTGCCCGACCTCTACATCAGCGAACTCAAGGCCCTGATCTTCGGGTTCATCGCGGGCATCGTCGCCGCCTACCGGGGACTCAACCCCCGCGGCGGCCCCAAGGGCGTCGGCGACGCCGTCAACCAGTCCGTCGTCATCACCTTCCTGCTGCTGTTCTTCGTGAACATGGTGCTGACGGGCATCTACCTGCAGATCGTCCCGCCGAAGGGAGGCTGAGGCCGATGGCCTCCCCGTTCGTCTGGCTCGACCGCTCCGGTGACCAGCTCCTGTTCTACGTCAGGGCCCTGCTCTGGATCCCGCGAACCCTGCGCCGCTACCTCAAGGAGGTGCAACGGCTGCTCGCCGAGGTCGCCTTCGGCTCCGGCGGCCTCGGCGTCATCGGCGGCACCATCGGCGTGATGGTCGCGATGACGCTGTTCACCGGAACCGTCGTCGGCCTCCAGGGCCACGCGGCCCTCGAACAGATCGGCACCGCCGCCTTCACCGGCTTCGTCTCCGCCTACTTCAACACCCGGGAGATCGCCCCGCTCGTCGCCGGACTCGCCCTCTCCGCGACCGTCGGCGCCGGCTTCACCGCCCAGCTCGGCGCCATGCGCATCAACGAGGAGGTCGACGCCCTCGAAGGCATGGGCATCCGCTCCATGCCGTACCTGGTCACCACCCGCATCATCGCCGGCGTCGTCGCCATCGTCCCGCTCTACGCGATCGGCCTGCTCTCCTCCTACCTGGCCTCCCGCTACGTCACGGTCCTCTTCAACGGCCAGTCGGCGGGGACCTACGACCACTACTTCAACCTCTTCCTGTCACCGACGGACGTCCTCCTGTCGGTGCTCAAGGTGCTGATCTTCAGCGTGATGGTGATCATCGCCCACTGCTACTACGGCTTCCGCGCCTCCGGCGGCCCCGCCGGCGTCGGCATCGCCGTCGGCCGCTCCGTGCGCAACGCCATCGTGCTGATCAGCGTCACCGACTTCTTCCTGTCGCTGGCCCTCTGGGGCGCGACCACGACCGTGAAGGTGGCGGGGTGAGATGAGCGACACCCGAGGCACGACCCTGCGCCGCCGGTCCGCCGGCGTCGTCTTCCTGCTGGTGCCCGCCCTGCTCGCCTGGCTGGCGGTCGCCGTCTACGACAAGCGCTTCACCGCGTCCGACCCGGTCGTCGTCGAGACCGGCAGCGTCGGCAACGAGATGCACCTCGGAGCCGAGGTGAAACTGCGCGGCGTCGTCGTCGGCGAGGTCCGCGCCATCGACACCACCGGCACCGGAGCCCGGCTCACCCTCGCCATGCGGCCCGGCACCCTGGACCACGTCCCCTCCGACGTGCGCGCCCAGATGCTGCCCACCACGCTGTTCGGCGAGCGGTTCGTGGCCCTCGTACCGCCCGGGAACCCCTCGACGCGGCCCCTCGGCCCCGGAGCCGTCATCCCGGAGGACCGCTCCGGCAACGCCGTCGAACTCCAGCAGGTCCTCGACAACGTCCTGCCCCTGCTGACCGCCGTCCAGCCGCAGAAGCTCTCCGCGACCCTGTCGGCCGTCTCCCAGGCCCTGGAAGGACGCGGCGACAAGCTCGGCGACACCCTCGGCCGGCTCGACGCCCACCTGCGCGAGTTCAACCCCCACCTGCCCGCCCTCAACCGCGACCTGAAAGAACTCGTGAAGGTCAGCCACCTCTACGCGGACGCCGCCCCGGACATCGTCACCGCGCTCACCGACTTCACCACCACCAGCGGCACCCTCGCCGAGAAGGAGGCCGAACTGACCGGCACCCTCGGCGCCACCACCCGGACCGCCCAGGACCTGACCGCCTTCCTGCGCCAGAACAAGGACAACATCATCCGGCTCAGCGCCACCAGCAGGCCCACCCTGGAACTGCTCGCCGAGTACTCCCCGTCCTTCCCGTGCACCCTGCGCACCCTCGCCCAGTTCGTGCCCGCCATGGACAAGGCGCTCGGCAAGGGCACGAACCGGCCGGGGCTCCACGTGAACGTCACCACCGTGCCCTCGCGCGGCGCCTACGTCCCCGGCCGCGACACCCCCTCCTACGGCTCCGGCGGCGGCCCGCGCTGCCACCCCGTGCCCTACCTCGGCGTCCCGGCCGCACCCGCCGCCCGGGCCTCCGCCGCCGCCGGCCAGGACCTCGGGCCCGCCAACTCCCCGCAGGAGAACGACCTCGTCAACGAACTCCTCGCCCCCGCCGCGGAGAAACGGCCCGGCGACCTGCCGGACTGGAGCAGCCTCCTCGCCGGACCGGCCTTCCGCGGAGCGGAGGTGACCCTCCGATGACGAAGCCGTCCGCCCACACCCGCCGGCGCGGCCTGACCGGCACGGTCCTGAAGTCCCTCGCCTTCGTCCTGGTCACGGCGCTCGCCACCACCGTGCTCGGCTTCAGCATCGCCAACACCGGGGTCGGCTCCGCCACCCGCTCGTACAAGGCGCTGTTCACCGACGTCACCGGCCTCGCCGAGGGCGACTCCGTCCGCATCGCCGGAGTGAGGGTCGGCGAGGTGACCGACGTCCGCGTGGTCGAACGGCGCACCGCCCAGGTCACCTTCACGGTCCGCGAGGACCGCTCCCTGCCCCGCTCCGCGACCGCCGCCGTGAAGTACCTCAACATGGTCGGCCAGCGGTACGTCTCCCTCGACCGGGGCAGCGGCGACCTGACCGGAAGCCTCCAGTCCGGGGAGACCATCCCGCTGGAGCGCACCACGCCCGCCCTCGACCTCACCCTGCTGTTCAACGGCTTCAAGCCGCTGTTCGAGGGCCTCTCGCCCGCCGACGTCAACGACCTCGCCGGCTCCCTCGTCCAGGTCCTCCAGGGCGAGAGCGGCACCGTCGACAGCCTCCTGCGGCACATCGGCTCCCTCACCAAGACCGTCGCCGCCAAGGACGAGGTGATCGGCCGGGTCGTCACCCACCTCAACACCGTCCTGACCACCCTCAACACCCGCGAGGCCGGCTTCAACGAGCTCGTCGTCACCCTCCAGAAGCTCGTCACCGGCTTCAACGCCGACCGCAAGCCCCTCGGCCAGGCCGTCCAGGCCATCGGCGACCTCACCACCACGACCGCCGGACTCTTCCGGGAAGGACGCGCCCCCCTCAAGAAGGACATCCGCGAACTGGGCCGGCTCTCCGGGAACCTCGGCGACCACACCTCCCGCATCGAGGCCTTCCTCGCCAACACCCCCGCCAAGATGACCGCCCTGGCCCGCCTCTCCTCGTACGGGTCGTGGTTCAACCTCTACCTCTGCGAGGCGCGCGTGAGCGGCGTGGGAACCTCCGACGGCTCCAAGCCCCCGACCGGCGTCACCGTGACCGAATCGAGGTGCCGCGGATGAGCCCCCGCCCCCGGCTCAAGCCGGTCAAGGAGCGCAGCCCCGTCGCCGTCGCCCTCGTCGGACTCCTCCTCCTCGCCCTCCTCGCCGCCCTGGCCTACAACGTGGAGCGGCTCCCCCTCGTCGGCGGCGACACCGCCTACAGCGCCGACTTCACCGAGGCCGCCGGACTCGACGAGGGCGACGAGGTGCGCGTCGCCGGCGTCAAGGTCGGCAAGGTCACCGGCGTCGCCCTCGACGGACCCAAGGTCAAGGTGACGTTCGAGGTCGGCGACGCCTGGGTCGGCGACCGGTCGACCGCCGCCATCGCCATCAAGACCCTCCTGGGCGAGAAGTACCTGGCGCTCGACCCCCTCGGCTCCGCCCCGCAGGACCCCGGGACCCGCATCCCCCGGTCCCGCACCACCTCCCCGTACGACGTGACGCAGGCCTTCCAGGACCTCAGCGGCACCGTCGACGACATCGACACGGAGAAGCTCGCGAAGAGCTTCGAGACCATCTCCGACACCTTCAAGAACTCCCCGCCCCACGTCCGCAACGCCGCCACCGGCCTGTCCGAACTGTCCAGGTCAGTCTCCAAGCGCGACACCGAACTCGCCCGGCTCCTGGAGAACAGCAAGAAGTTCACCAAGACCCTGGAGGACAAGAAGTCCAGCTTCGAGACGCTCATCGAGGACGGCGGCTCCCTGCTCGGGGAGCTCAGGAAGCGCCGCGACGCCATCCGCGCCCTGCTCAAGGGCAGCAGGGAACTGGGCACCCAGCTCAGCGGCCTCGTCGGCGACAACGACCGGCAGCTCGGCCCCACCCTCAAGGCCCTCGGCCGCGTCACCGCCGTCCTGGAGAAGAACAGCGGCCGGCTCGACCAGACCCTCGCGCTCGTCGGCCCGTACTACCGGCTCGTCGGCAACAGCCTCGGCAACGGCCGCTGGTTCGACAGCTACCTGTGCGGCGTGGTGCCCCGGACCTACCTGCCCGAAGCCTCGCAGCCCACGACCGGATGCCTGCCGCCGAAACAGACGGCGACGGCCAAGGGGAGCGGTGAACGATGACCAAGCCCAGAACGCCCCTCGTCGCCGGACTCGCCCTCGTGGTGCTCGCCGCCTGCGGATTCGTCGCCGTACGCGTCCTCGAACCCGACGGCACCCGCATCACCGCGTACTTCGACCGGGCCGTCGGCGTCTACGCCGGCTCCGACCTGCGCGTCCTCGGCGTACGGGTAGGGGAGGTCGAGTCCGTCGAACCGCAGGGCACCCGCGTCCGCGTCCGGCTCCGCCTCGACGAGGGCGTCCGCGTCCCCGCCGGCGTCCGGGCCGCCGTCGTCGCCCCGAGCGTCGTCGCCGACCGCTACGTCCAGCTCGCCCCCGCCTACAGCACCGGCCCCGCCCTCGCCGACGGCGCCGAACTGCCGGCCTCCCGCAACCGCGTCCCCGTCGAGATCGACCAGCTCTACGCGTCGATCACCGAACTGAGCGAGGCGCTCGGCCCGAACGGCGCCAACTCCGCCGGAGCCCTCTCCGAACTGCTGGACACCGGCGCGAAGAACCTCAAGGGCAACGGCGCCTCCATCGGCACCTCCATCGAGGAGTTCGGCAAGGCCGCCAAGACCCTCGACGGCAGCAGCGAGCAGCTGTTCACCAGCCTCGGACAGCTCCAGACCTTCACCACCATGCTCAAGAAGAAGGACGGCGACGTCCGCACCGCGCAGGAACGCCTGGACGAGGTCGTCGGCTACTTCGCCGAGAACAAGGACGACCTCACCGGCGCCCTCAAGGAGCTCGGCAAGGCCCTCGCCCAGGTCAAGACCTTCATCAAGGACAACCGGGGCGAGCTGAAGAAGAACGTCGACCGGCTCGTGCCCCTCACCCAGGTCCTCGTCGACCAGCGCGCCTCCCTCGCCGAGGCCCTCGACGTCGCCCCGCTCGCCGCGGGCAACCTGATCAACGCGTACAACCCGGCCACCCGCACCCTCGACGGCCGCGCCAACCTCAACGAGATCAGCACGGGCGGACCGCTGCTCCCGCTGCCGGTGACCGGCGGCTCCGCGGCGGGCACCGGGAAGGGGGAGTGATGGGACGCGGCACCTCACCCTCCGGGAAGCTCCTCGGCGCCGGAGCCGTCGGCACGATCGCCCTCGGCCTGGGCATCGCCGTCGTCCTCGGCGTGGTCCCGTCGAACCCGATCCGGTTCGACGGCATCGAGGACCTGCCGCTGCCCGGCGGCGCCGACCTCGGCTCCCACCCCTACACGGTCACCGCCGAACTCGACGACGTGCTGAGCCTCGCGCCGCAGTCCGCGGTCAAGGTCAACGACGTCGCCGTCGGCCGCGTCGCCGCCATCGAGCTGGTGCCCGGCGGCTGGACCGCCCGGGTCATCCTGAAGATCAACGGCGACGTCCGGCTGCCCGCCGACTCCGGCGCCCGCCTGGAGCAGTCCAGCCTCCTGGGCGAGAAGTACGTCCAGCTCGTCGCACCGGGCGGGAACGCGAGCGGCACGGGTACGAACGGCGTCCAGCGGGCCGCCGCGCGCCGGAGCGGCGGCGAACTCGTCGACGGCAGCGTCATCCCGTTGGCGCGCACCAGCCGGAACACGGAGGTCGAGGAGGTCTTCGGCGCCCTGTCCCTGCTGCTCAACGGCGGCGGCGTCAACCAGCTCAAGACCATCACCCGCGAGCTCAACGCGGCGCTCCGCGGACGCGAGCCCGAGGTCCGCTCGATGCTGAAGCGGGTGAACACCCTGGTCGGCAACCTGGACGCGCACCGCGGCGACATCACCCGCGCCCTCGACGGGGTCAACCGGCTCTCCGCCACCCTCGCCGGACGCAAGAAGGACGTCGACACCGTCCTCACCGGCCTCTCGCCCGGCCTGAAGACGCTGGAGGACCAACGGGGCTCCCTGCTGACCATGCTGCGGGCCCTGGACACCCTGTCCGGCGTCGCCGTCTCCACCGTCAACGCGAGCCAGAAGGACATGGTGGCCGATCTGAAGGCCCTCGCACCGACCCTGAAGGCGCTCGCGGACGCCGGCGCCGACCTGCCCGAATCGCTCCAGGTCCTGCTGACGTACCCCTTCACCGACGAGGTGATGCGGGGCATCAAGGGCGACTACCTCAACGCCTATCTGCACCTCGCCGCCGCTCCCGGCACCGAGGTGATCCCGCCCCTGGTCCCCGGGACCGATCCCGCTCCCGAGCCCACCCCGTCGCCCCCGGAGACGACCGACCCGGAGCCCGAGCCCGAGCCGGAGCCCGAGCCGGAGCCCGAGCCGGAGCCCGGCGCCCGCCGGGGACAGGGCACCGGAACGGCCCTGCCGCTGCCCCCGGTCCGCACCGGCGGCACCCCGACCCACGGAGGCGAGAACCGGTGATCACCCGTACCGTACGGCTGAAGAACCTCGCGTTCCTCGTCATCGCCGTCCTCGTCCTCGGCTTCCTCGGCATCCGCTACGCGGACCTCGGCCGTCACGTCGGCGTCGCCGACCACTACACCGTCAAGGTCCACCTCGCCCGTACGGGAGGCCTGTTCACCCACTCCGACGTCACCTACCGCGGCGTCTCCGTGGGCCGCGTCGGCGACATCGGCCTCACCGCCGAAGGAGTCGTCGCCGAACTGCGCATCAAGAAGTCGGCCGCCCGGATCCCCGCCGACGCGCGGGCCGTGGTCGCCGGGCTCTCCGCCGTCGGCGAGCAGTACATCGACCTGCGTCCCGAGAGCGACGGCGGTCCCTACCTCGCCGACGGCGCCCGCATCGAGCAGACCGACACCCAGGTGCCGGCGCCGGTCACCGACGTGCTCGCGAGCATGAACGACCTCACCTCCTCCGTACCGCTGGAGTCCCTGCGCACGGTCGTCGACGAGTTCGGCAAGGCCTTCGAGGGACACGGCGACGACCTCCAGGTCCTCCTCGACAGCGGCAGCGGGTTCGTCCGGGCCGCCGACCGGGCGCTGCCGTCCACCGTCCGGCTCATCGACGACGGGGAGGTCGTCCTGCGCACCCAGGCCGACGAGAGCCGCGCCATCCGGGGCTTCGCCACCGGAGCGCGCGACCTCGCCGCCGCCCTCAAGGGCTCCGACGCCGACCTGCGGCGCGTCCTGACCGTCGCCCCCGACGCGGCCGGTCAGGTCAGCGGCCTCCTGCGCGACCTCGACCCGAGCCTGGGCGTCGTCCTCGCCAACCTCCTGACCACCTCGGAGGTCGCCGTCACCCGGCAGCGCGGCATCGAGGAACTGCTCGTGACGTACCCGGCGGCCGTCTCGGCCGGAGCCACCGCCGTCGACGGCGGAAAGGTGAACTTCGGCATGGCCGTCACCTTCTTCAAACCGCTGCCCTGCACCTCCGGGTACGGCGCCACGCGCTACCGCAACGGCCTCGACCTGGGGACCGCGCCCGCCCTCAACACCGGCGCGGCCTGCACGGGTTCCGCCGCGGCCGGGGTCAACGTGCGCGGCTCCGGGAACGCCCCGAAGGGCGGCCCCGTCCCCGCTCCGGCCAAGCCGGGCTCCCTGCCCTCGGGCAGCGCGAGCGGTACGGCGGGCTCGCAGCGGCAGTCCCTGCCCGGCGCGCTCGCGCTGCCGGGCCAGGGCGCGGGGCCGACGGACATGGCCGGGCTCCTCGGCCTGAACGGCGGGAGCACGCGATGAGGCGGGCGAGGATCCTCGGCGCCGGCGCCCTCGTCGTCGCCCTCGGCTTCTGCGGGACCGGCGCGTGGACCTACGCGCAGGCCCGCTCCGACGAGGGCCTCTCCTTCGGCCGCGAACGGGACGCCGCGCTCGCCGAGGGCCGGCAGCGCCTCACCGTGCTGAACACGCTCGACGCCTCGACCCGCGAGCGCGCCGCGGCGGGCGTACGGGCCTGGCGCGACGCCTCCACCGGCCCGCTCCGCACCGAACTGGGCCGCACCGAGCCCGCGGTGGGCGCCTCGGCGCGCGCCACGGTCACCGAGGCCGCCCTCACCGCGCTCGACGCGCGGGCCGGCACGGCGAAGCTCATCGCGACCGTACGCGTCGAGGTCACCCCGCGCGGGAGCGCCGCCCCGACCACCGACCGCAAGCGCCTGGAAGCCGTCCTGACGCGCACCGGCGAGGACACGTGGAAGGTCGCGGCCCTGAGCGCGGTCCCCGTCGTCGGCGCGGAGGAGAGCGAACGGAAGGAGGGCGGGGACGAGTGACACGACTACTGCGCGGAACGACCGGCCGGACCCGGGAGACTTCGGAGACCCCTGAGACCTTGGAGGCCCCCGAGAC
>NZ_LGEG01000226.1 GCF_001280125.1 Streptomyces sp. NRRL F-6492 | reverse complement strand
TCCCCCTGTACCCGCCGCTCCCGCCCGCGCGCCTCACCCTGTACCCGCCGCTCCCGCCCGCGCGCCTGTCCCCGCTTCCGCCGCTCCCGCCCGGCGGGGCCGGTCGCCCCGCCGCCCCCCGCCCCCATCAGCGCTCCCTCTCCGCCGTGGTGACGCGGATGCGTTCGGCGGCGGCGCGTTCGGCGGCCGCGCGGCCGAAGGAGCGGTGGGTCTCCTTCACGAGGAAGTGCGGCCGGCGCTTGGTCTCGTAGTAGATGCGGCCGATGTACTCGCCGATCAGCCCCAGCATCACCATCTGCACGCCCCCGAGCCCCACGATGATGGCGACCAGGGTGACGTAGCCGGGGGCGGTGACGCCCTGGGAGAGGGCGGCGGCGGTCACCCAGACCGCGTACACGGCGGCGAGGCCGGTCAGCATCATGCCGAGCCAGAGGGCGATGCGCAGCGGACGGTTGTTGAAGGAGATCAGCCCGTCCATGCCGTAGTTGACCAGCGAGCTGAACTTCCACTTCGTCTCGCCGCCCTCGCGCGCGGCGTTCTGGTAGTCGAAGGTGGCGGTGTCGAAGCCGATCCAGGAGAACAGCCCCTTGGAGAAGCGGTTGTACTCGGGCAGCGAGAGCAGGGCGTCGACGGCAGGGCGGGAGAGCAGCCGGAAGTCGCCGACGCCGTCGGTGAGTTCCACGTCCACCCAGCGGTTGACGGCCCGGTAGTAGACGCGGCTGAGGGCGCTGCGGATCCTCTTGTCCCCGTCGCGGGTGCGCCGCGCCATCACCTGGTCGTGGCCCTGGTGGTAGAGGTCGAGCATGCGTCCGAGCAGCTCGGGCGGGTGCTGGAGGTCGGCGTCCATGATGACCACGGCGTCGCCCGCGGACTTGCGCAGGCCCGCGAGCATGGCGGCCTCCTTGCCGAAGTTGCGGCTGAAGGAGGCGTACTGGGTGCGGTGCGGGTGGCGGGCGGCGATCTCCCGCAGCTTGCCCAGCGTTCCGTCGGAGCTTCCGTCGTCCACGTAGCAGATCTCGTAGCCGACCGGGAGGGTGTCGAGCACCTGGCGCATCCGCGCGTCGAACCGCTCGACGACGTCCTCCTCGTTGAAGCAGGGGACGACGACGGAAAGCCTGGTCATGGAACGGTCACTCCAGAGAGATGGGCAAGCGTACGTCCTGAAGGACCACCACCGAACTCGCCTTCGAGCAGCGGGGCCACGGTACGGAGCGACGGTGGCGACCCGGCGTCCCGCGAGTGGCCGCCCCCGGTCGGCATGTCGTCCATGCAGCAAAGCATGGGGGCAAGATATTGGTATACGCGGCATTTTCACTCGCCGGTCACCCATAGGGGCGACCGGGGGAGACCTCGGGCCAGGGGGATCGATCACCGGTGAGCAGGACGACCATCTCGGAGCGCGGCGAGGCACGCATGCCGGAGGACGGAGCGGAGGGCGGGACCGCCGGGAGGGGCGGCCCCTCCCGGGCCCCGGGCGCGGTCGCGCTCGTCGTCGCCGCCGGAGCGGCGGCGCTGCTCTCGGTCGGCGCCTTCCTCGGCCTCTACGCGCGCCCCACGTCCGACGACTGGTGCGCCCTCTGGAAGGCGCGGGACATGGGCGTCCTGGGGATCACCTCGGACTTCTACCTCACCCAGAACGGCCGCGTCACCAACGCCTTCCTGACCGGCCTGGTCTACTCCGACGGCATGCGGGGGCCGAAGCTGCTGCCCGCCTTCCTGGTGGTGGCGCTGGGAGCGGCGCTGTTCCTCCTCGCCCGGGAGGCGCTGCGGGCGCTGCGCCTGCCGTTCCCGGCGGTGGCGACCGCGGCGGCGGTCCTGGTCCTCGAAGCGCTGCTGTTCTTCGCGGGAACCCGCTCCTACCAGGTGCTGCTCTGGGCCCCGGCGACCATCTCCCACACCCTGCCGAGCGTGATCGGCCTCTGGGCCGTGCTCGGCGCCGTGCGGGCCGCGCGCGGCGGGCCCCGGGCCCGGACCGTCTCGGCGGGCGGGGCCCTCCTGGCCGGGACGGCGGTCGGCATGCTCAGCGAGCCGTTCGCCCTGGTGGGCGGGGTGGCCGCGGTCGCCGTCGGGCTCATGTGCCTGCCCCGGTTCGGATGGACGAAGGACCGGTACGCGTCGACGTGGTGCGCGGCGGCCTGTCTGGGGCTCGCCGCGGGCCTGCTCCTGCTCTCCACCTCGCCCGGTGCGCGGTGGCGGCGCGCCCAGCATCCGCCGGAGCCGCTGTCGGCGGCGGAGGTGGGAGAGACGTTCCACGACTGGTGGCGCGTCTGGCAGACCGTCGGGGGCCAGTGGGCGTACCTGGGGGCCGTCACCGCGGGGGTGCTCCTGGGCCTGGGCACGGCCTTCCTCGGCGCCCGCGCCCGGACCCGCGCCGGCACCCGGGCTCCCGCTCGCACCCGTCCCGCCGCCGGACCGTCCCGGCGCCCGGTGCTCCTGGTCGCGGCGCTCTCGCCGCTGCCGCTGATCGCCCTCGCGAGCCTGGCCGTCGTCTACGGGCTGCGCAGCGGCTACGGCGTGACCGGCTGGACGTACGCCCGCACCTGGACGAGCTTCCTCGTCCCGCTCCTGCCGGTGCTCTGCGCGTACGGCACCGGCCTCGGCCTCCTGCTGGGGCGCCGCCTCACCGCCCCCTCCGACGGCGCCGGCCCCGGCGGCCTCCTCAGTCCCGGCGCCCCCGCCCCCCGGATCGCGGCCGCCCGCGTCGCGGTCCTCGTCGCCGCCGGCGCGTCCACCGTCGTCTGCGTCGCCGCCCTGGTGTCCCCGGTGCGGGACCTGACGACCGCGACCGTGGCCCGGAGCCTGGCGTGGGACCGGCAGGACGCCCGCATCCGCTCCGAGGCCGCGGACGGCGCCCGCGAGGTGGCCTACCGCCCGCTGCCGATCGGACGGCTGGCCGAGCCGTTCTTCACCACCGCCTATCCGAGGGACTGGGTGGCCCAGTGCGCCTCCCGGTACTACGGCGTGAGCCGCGTCACCCGGTCCTGAGGAGGTCCGCCCCTCGGTGGGACGTGTTCCCGATCACCCGGTCAGACGGGGTGTGGGGGCGTCTGCGGTAGATTCTGGCGACATGTGCGGGCGTCGGTGACATCCCGCCGTACGGCGGGATTCCGGCCCCGCCCCACCGGTTGCGGCGCATTCGCTTGCGAACCGGTAACGATGGGGGACGAGCGCCTCCGCCCCGGCCGGAGGCCTGGCCGAACGGCTTGCCGACACCAGGTAGCTTGGGGGTGTCTGAAGGAATGAAAAGTGGATCGAGGTGCCAGTGCCTGACGTCTCAGTGATCGTCATCGCCTACAACGATGCGGAGCGTCTTCCGGCTGCTGTCCAGTCCGTACTGGACCAGACCCTGAAGAGCGTCGAAGTGGTGATCGTCGACGACTGCAGCAGCGACGACACCTTCACGGTCGCCCAGAACCTGGCAGCGGCGCACCCCGACCTGGTCCGTGCGTACCAGCTGCCCGAGAACAGCGGAGCGGGCGGTGAGCCCCGCAACGTCGGCATCGGCCACGCGCGGGGCCGCTACGTCATGTTCCTCGACAGCGACGACGTGTTGGAGCTCAACGCCTGCCTCAACATGGTCTCGGCCGCCGAGGAGACCGGGGCCGACATGGTCTCGGGCCTGTGCGTGCGCCTCCACAAGGACACCGCCAACCAGAAGCGCGACGAGTGGTACGCCTGGCTCTACCGCCAGACGCGCACGATCGAGTCGGTCGCCGAACTCCCCGACCTCTTCGTCTGGGACACGCTCTCGACCAACAAGTGCTACCGCCGCGACTTCCTCCTGGAGAACGACCTCCGCTTCCCCAAGGGGATGTTCTACGAGGACCTGATGTTCATCGCGGAGGCGTACCTCGCCGCGAAGAAGATCACCCTCATCCCGAACCAGGTCTACTTCTGGCACGTCCACCAGAACGCCCAGGTCAAGTCGGTGACCAACCGCCGGCACGAGATGACGAACTACATCCACCGGCTGGAGATCCACCGCCGGATCGACGCGCTGCTCGACGAGCACGGCATGGACGTGCTCCGGCAGGCGAAGGACGTCAAGTTCCTCAAGCACGACCTGGTCCTGCACCTCCGCGACCTGCCCTTCCGTGACGAATCCTTCCGCCGCGAATTCGCCGAGCTCTCCCGCGACTACCTCCAGGGGCTGGACCGCGAGGCGTACTTCAAGGCCCAGCGGATCCAGTCGATCTGCGCGTACCTGCTGGAGAAGGGCGACTGGGACAACCTGCTGCCCGCCGTGGACACCCTGTTCCACCGCGACAAGGTGTCCGCCCCGCTCTTCGAGGAGGACGAGCGCGTCTACTGGTGCGCCGAGCACCTCGACGACGAGTTCGGCCGCAAGGTCCTGGACGTCACCGACTTCGGGTACCACAGGAAGCCGATCAACAAGCTCTTCCTGCGCAACCTGCTGACCACGTACGAGCAGTCCGGGGGCACCGTCCGGCTCTCCGGCCGGATCAACAACCCGCTCGGCGTCATTCCGTCGGAGGCCCGGCTCAAGGGACAGCTGGAGTTCCGGGCGCGCCGCCGCAGCCTGCAGACCTTCGTCTTCCCCGTCCGGACGATCCGCCACGAGGGCCGGAGCGTGTACTGGGAGGCCGAGGCCGACCTCGGTGCCGGACTGCGCCCGCTCGGCGTCATCGACTCCGTCTGGGACGTCCGGCTCGACCTGGACGTCGACGACAAGCGCACCCGGACCCGGCTCACCATCGAGGACCCCGACCTCGGCGGCGAGGCGTTCCCGATCAAGCCCCGGCTGACCCGCCTGGTCGCCGACCGCATAGAGCCGCACGCCACCGCCAAGGGCCACCTCGCCTTCCGCCTGGTGTCCAGCCGGCAGAACAGCGATCGGATCCAGGAGCTGATCCGGCGCGGGGTGCGCGGCAAGCCCGGCAAGCTGGCGAAGTCCGGCTACCGCAAGGCCAAGGAACTGCGCAAGACGCTCAAGTCCGACGAGACGAAGCTGCGGCTCTACCACGAGGTCTACAGCCGGCTGCCCGTGAAGAAGCGGACCGTCGTCTTCGAGAGCCACCTCGGCAAGCAGTACAGCGACAGCCCGCGCGCGATCTACGAGGAGATGGTCCGGCAGGGCCTCCAGTTCGACGCCGTCTGGTCGTACTCGGGGACGCCGACCGGCTTCCCCGAGGGCGTCGAGCTGGTGCGCCGCTGGTCGATGCCGTATCTGAAGGCCCTGGCGCGGGCCGAGTTCTGGGTGGACAACCAGAGCTACCCGCTCCGTCTCGCCAAGCGCCCCGAGACCACGTACATCCAGACCTGGCACGGCTCCGCCCTGAAGAAGATGGGCTTCGACCAGCCCTCCCTCAAGGCGAAGACCCGTCAGCAGCAGGCGTCGGAGCAGAGGTACCTGGACCGCTTCGACCACTTCCTGGTGCGCACGGAGCACGACGTCCGCACGCTGGCCAAGGCCTTCCGGCTGAAGGACCGGGTGCTGCTGCGCGCCGGCTACCCGCGCAACGACGTGCTCGTCCAGGCGCGGCTGCGCGAGGAGGAGACCGGCTCCCGGGGCCGCGGACCGCTCGCCGAGGAGCTGGGCATCCCGGCGGACAAGACCGTCCTGCTGTACGCCCCCACGTTCCGCACGGCGGGGCGCGGGGCGAGCCGCTTCCAGCTGCCGTTCGACGTGGAGGCCTTCGCCGAGGAGTTCGGCGACCGCTACGTCCTGCTGGTGCGCGCGCACTACCTCAACCACGTGACGCTGCCGCCCGAGGTCGAGGGCAAGGTCATCGACGTCTCCAAGTACCACGACGTGATGCCGTTCATGGAGCTCGCCGACGCCCTGATCACGGACTACTCCTCCGTGATGTTCGACTACGCGCTGCTCGACCGGCCGATGCTCTTCTTCACGTACGACTACGAGAACTACGTCCACGAGGGCCGGGGCACCTACTTCGACCTCCTGGAGAAGGCCCCCGGGCCCGTCTTCCGCACGGAGGACGAGTTCTTCGAGGAGCTGCGGAGCCTGGAGGCGCAGGACCGGGAGTACGCCGACGTGCGCAAGGCCTTCGTCGCCGAGTTCGGCGAGTACGACCGGGGCAACGCCGCCAAGACCGTCGTCGATCAGTTCTTCTCGTCCCGGTGGAGCCGTTGATGTCCAACCCGACCAGCACCCTGACGACCGAGCCCGGGACCGCGCGGAACGCCGGCACGCGGGACATCTTCATCGTCTCCAACAGCGTCGACGAACTGGGCGGCATCACCAGCTGGTCGCACCAGGTCGCCCGCCTCTTCTCGGAGCGCGGCCACACGGTCCACGTGGTGGGCGTGGTCCCCGTCCCCGAGAACCGGCGCGCCGACCTCGGCGACGACCTGCCCTACCGCACCACCACGCTGTACGACGTCCACCCGCCGAGCCTGAAGTCGCTGCGCGGCCTCAAGGGCAAGCTCGACCTGGTCGAGCGCCGGCGCAGGGCCGCGCGCGAGGCGGGCATGGCCGAGCAGGCCGCGAAGCTCACCCGGCTGTTCCGGGCCGCCCGTCCCGGCGCCGTCGTCATCGTGACGCAGGTGTGGGCGATGGAGTGGGTCGCGCTCGCGGACACCTCCGGCCTGCGGGTGATCGGCATGAGCCACGAGTCCTTCCAGACCTGCCGCGCGTCCTCGCGCTTCCACCGGGTCAAGAAGTACTACAAGGGCGTCGACCGGATGCTCACGCTGACCCGTGAGGACGCCGACCTGTGGATCGGCCAGCGCTTCGACAACGTCTCCTCCATGCCGAACCCGCTGCCCTTCTTCCCCGAGGAGCCGTCCCCCCGCACCGCCAAGCGGGTGGTCAGCATCGGGCGGCTGCACGAGGAGAAGGGCGTCGACATGCTGCTCGACGCCTGGGCCGAGGTGGCCCCGCGCCACCCCGACTGGACCCTGCGCGTGTACGGCTCCGGCGAGGAGGAGGAGACGCTCAGGCAGCAGTGCGAGAGCCTGGGCGTCACCGGCTCCGTGGAGTGGATGGGGCGCACCAGCGACGTCGCGGGCGCGCTCCGGGAGAGCTCGCTCTTCGCGCTCTCCTCGCGCGGCGAGGGCTTCCCCCTCGCGCTGATGGAGGCCATGGCCACGGCCGTGCCCTGCGTCGCCTTCAACGTGGCCCCCGGTGTCCGGGAGATCATCACGGACGGCGAGAACGGCCTCGTCGTGTCGCCGGGCAACACGAGCGAGTTCGCGCGCCGGCTCGACGAGCTGATGTCGGACAAGGACCTGCGGGACGACATGGGCGAGCGCGCCCGCGCCGACATCCAGCGGTACTCGGTCGACGAGGTCATGAGCCGCTGGGAGAACCTCTTCGCCCTCCTGAGCGACTAGGTCCGAACGACCGGGTCCGCGCGACCGGGTCCGCGAAAAGCACTCACGGGAACGCCCGGCCGGATTCTTCCGGCCGGGCGTTCCCGTGTACGGGTACGGGTACGGGTACGTCGTCGGTGACGGCGGGCCGGTCAGCCGCCGACGGGGACCGCGCGGTTCGCGACCCAGCCGGCCCAGGCCGAGCCGATCATGTCGCGCACGTCGTGGCGGGACTTCCAGCCCAGCTCGGCGGCGATGCGGTCGGCGGAGGCCACGACCCGGGCGGGGTCGCCGGGACGGCGCGGGGTGACGAGGGGCTCGGTGGTGTGACCGGTGATCTCGTTGATCAGCGCGACCATCTCGGTGACGGAGACGCCCTCGCCGCGGCCGATGTTGACGGTCAGGTCGCGCGGCTCGCCCGCCTCGGCCCACTCCGCGAGCTTGCGCGCGGCGACGAGGTGCGCGTCGGCCAGGTCCTCGACGTGGATGTAGTCGCGGACGCAGGTGCCGTCGGGGGTGTCGTAGTCGTCGCCGAAGACCCGCGGGGACTCCCCCGCGTCCAGGCGCTCGAAGACCATCGGGACCAGGTTGTAGACCCCGGTGTCCGCCAGCTCGGGGGTCGCGGCGCCGGCCACGTTGAAGTAGCGCAGGCAGGCCGTGGAGATGCCGTGGGCGGCGCCCGCCGCGCGGACCAGCCACTCGCCCGCCAGCTTCGTCTCGCCGTACGGGCTCAGCGGCAGGCACGGGGTCTCCTCGGTGACGAGGTCGACGTCCGGCATGCCGTAGACGGCGGCGGAGGAGGAGAAGAGGAAGTTGCGCACGCCCGCGGCGGCGACGGCCTCCAGGAGGACCGTGAGGCCGGTGACGTTCTCGCGGTAGTAGTGCAGCGGCAGTTCGACGGACTCGCCGACCTGCTTCTTGGCGGCGAGGTGGACGACGCCGGTCACGCCGTGCTCGGCGATCGTGCGGTCCAGGACCTCGCGGTCGAGCGTCGAACCGACCACCAGGGGCACGCCCTCCGGCACCCGCGACTCGTCACCCGTGGACAGGTCGTCGAGGACGACGACCCGCTCACCCGCCTGTGTCATGGCGCGGACCACGTGCGAGCCGATGTATCCGGCGCCACCGGTGATCAGATAAGTCATAGCGCCCCAACCCTTTCACTGAGAACTGCGGACGAGCCGGCGGATCCGCGCTCCGACCGCCCGGAAACCGTCCCGGGCACCGGGCGCGATCCGTACCGCCAGTGAGCCGTTCGCCGTGGCGTACTGCTGCACCAGAAGTACACCGTACCGGCTGCTCGGGAGGACCGACCGCCGCTGGGATCCGTCCGGCGGCCGGAGCGAGGTGGTGTACGACTCGCCGTTCGCACAGGTCACCGTGGCGGTGACGTCCCACATCTGGACGCCCTGGCGGCCGCGCCGCCGCCCGGCTCCGGCGAGGCCGGTGAACCGGACGGGGACCCGGGCCGTCCAGCCGCCCTCCGTCCCCTCCGCCCCGGTCGCGGGGCTCAGTTCGACCCGCTCGGTACGGGCGGGCTCGGCGTCTCCGCGCGGCAGGAAGGCGAGCTCGGCGATGCGGGGGCGGGCCTCGGCCAGCCGTCCGTACAGGTCCCGCACCGTGAAGCGCAGGTCGCCGCCGTCACCGGTGCGCAGGACGGCGTCGACGACGAGCGGCAGCTCGTCCAGCGGGAGCCGGTCCATGCCGTCGAGGCGGGCCTCCGGCAGGTCCTCGGACCAGACGGCGGCGGCGCGGGTGCCGGCGTACGGCGGGAGCAGCCGGGCCGGGGCGGCGCACAGCCGGGACAGCCGGAGCAGGTCGCGCGGCTCCTCGGCGGCCAGCAGGAAGCGGGCGGCCCAGCGGGCGGGGGCGACGGCGGCGGAGATCTCCGGCTCCCGGAAGCCGGCCAGGTGCTCGCGGGTGACCGTCCACCACTCGGCGCGGTGGTCGGCGTCGCGCAGCCGCAGGTCCCTGGCGTACATCCGCAGGTCGTGTTCGAGGAACTTGGTGCGGCAGGCGGCGGCGAGTTCCGTCCGTCCCGCCTCCGCGAAGGTCTCGACGGCCGCGCGGTGGGCGGCGATCCGGGCCCGCCAGTTGGAGACGCCCTGCCGGTCGAGGGAGATCGACAGCCGGGCGGCGGTCCGGCGGACGTGCCAGACGTAGACGGTGTCGGGGATCACGGCGACGCGGGGGGCGGCGGCGTACACCCGGGCGGTGAAGAGGAAGTCCTCGTAGACGAACCGGCCGTCGGGGAAGCGGATGCCGTGCGCGTCGAGGAAGGCGCGGTCGTAGACCTTGTTGACGCAGAGGGTGTCGTGGACGAGGGGGCGCAGCTCCTCCGGCGTCTCCAGGACGGCCGGTTCCCGGTAGAGGCCGGGCTGCCAGCGCACGTCCCTGCCCTCGGGGAGTTCACGGCGCACGCAGACGCCGACGGCGACGGGGGCCCGGTGCTGCTCCGCCGCGGCGACCAGGGCCTCGGCGGCGCCGGCCGGCAGGACGTCGTCGCTGTCGAGGAACATGACGTACGGGGCGGTGGCGGCCCGGACGCCGTCGTTGCGCGGGGTGCCGCAGCCGCCGCTGTTCTCCGTGCGGTGCACCACCCGCAGCCGGGGGTGCAGGGCGGCCAGCTCGTCGAGCACCCGCGCCGTGCCGTCGCCGGAGCAGTCGTCGACCGCCACGACCTCGGCCACCACGGGCCCCTGGTCGAGCGCGGACCTGATGGCTTCGCCGACCAGCTCCTCGTCGTTGTGGGCGATGACGACGACGCTGAGCCTGCCTGCGGTCTCGGGCGGGGGAACGGTACTCACGGTCAGGATCCTACGGGAGCCCCCCGGCCCGGCCCGCGGCCGGCCGAGGGGCTCCCCACCCCGTCGGAACGGGGCGGGGGTCCGTCAGAACGGGTTGAACTCGTCGAACTCGCGCTGCGGGTCGGCGCGCTCCGCGTCCCGGTCCCGGCGGCGCTGCGCCGCGGGCCGCGGGGCCTCCAGACGGTGGTCCTCGCCACGGCGGCCGAGCATCTCGGCACCGGCCATCATGCTGGGCTCCCAGTCGAAGACGACCGCGTTCTCCTCGGAGCCGATGGCGACGCCGTCGCCCGCGCGGGCGCCCGCCTTCATCAGGGCGTCCTCGACGCCGAGGCGGTTGAGGCGGTCGGCCAGGTAGCCCACGGCCTCGTCGTTGTTGAAGTCGGTCTGGCGGACCCAGCGCTCCGGCTTCTCGCCGCGCACCCGGTACACCTCCTCGGCCTCGTCGTAGGTGACCGTGAAGCCGCTCTCGTCGACGGCCTTCGGGCGGATGACGATCCGGGTCGCCTCCTCCTTCGGCTTGGCCGCGCGCGCCTCGCCCACGATGCCGGCGAGGGCGAAGGAGAGCTCCTTGAGACCGGTGCGGGCCACGGCGGAGACCTCGAACACCTGGTAGCCGCGCTCCTCCAGGTCCGGGCGGATCATGTCCGCGAGGTCCTGGCCGTCCGGGATGTCGATCTTGTTGAGGACGACGATCCGGGGCCGGTCCTCCAGGCCGCCGTACTGCCTCAGCTCCTCCTCGATGATGTCGAGGTCGGAGACCGGGTCGCGGTCGGACTCCAGCGTCGCCGTGTCCAGGACGTGGACGAGGACCGAGCAGCGCTCCACGTGGCGGAGGAACTCCAGGCCCAGGCCGCGGCCCTGGCTGGCGCCCGGGATCAGGCCCGGGACGTCGGCGATGGTGTAGACGGTCGAGCCGGCGGTGACGACGCCCAGGTTCGGGACGAGCGTGGTGAAGGGGTAGTCCGCGATCTTCGGCTTGGCGGCCGACAGGACCGAGATCAGCGAGGACTTGCCGGCGCTCGGGTAGCCGACGAGGGCCACGTCGGCGACGGTCTTGAGCTCCAGGACGACGTCCCGGGCCTCGCCGGGCTCGCCGAGGAGCGCGAAGCCGGGGGCCTTGCGGCGCGCGGAGGACAGCGCCGCGTTGCCGAGGCCGCCGCGGCCGCCCTGGCCCGCGACGAAGGTGGTGCCCTGGCCGACCAGGTCCGCGAGGACGTCGCCCTGCTTGTCGAGGACGACGGTGCCGTCGGGCACGGTCAGGACCAGGTCCTGGCCGTCCTTGCCGGAGCGGTTGTCGCCGGCGCCGGGCTGGCCGTTGGTGGCCTTGCGGTGCGGGGAGTGGTGGTAGTCCAGGAGGGTCGTGACCGCCTGGTCGACGACCAGGATCACGTCGCCGCCGCGGCCGCCGTTGCCGCCGTCGGGTCCGCCGAGCGGCTTGAACTTCTCGCGATGGACGGAGGCGCAGCCGTGGCCTCCGTTACCCGCGGCGACGTGCAGCTCGACGCGGTCCACGAAGGTGGTCATGGGGGTGCCTCCATTTATTACGTACGGAATGTCTATCTAGTAACACGCGAAAGGCGGACCCGCTTCCCTTGCCGGGAAGTGAGGTCCGCCTCCGCGAAAGATCCGATCAGGCGACCGGAACGATGTTCACGACCTTGCGGCCACGGTGGGTGCCGAACTGCACCGAACCGGCCTGCAGGGCGAACAGCGTGTCGTCGCCGCCACGGCCGACGCCCGCGCCGGGGTGGAAGTGGGTGCCACGCTGGCGGACCAGGATCTCACCCGCGTTGACGACCTGACCGCCGAAGCGCTTCACGCCGAGCCGCTGGGCATTGGAGTCGCGCCCGTTCCGGGTGGACGATGCGCCCTTCTTGTGTGCCATGTCTCAGTCCCTCTTACTTCGCAGCCGCGGGGATACCGGTGACCTTGATCGCCGTGTACTGCTGACGGTGACCCTGGCGACGGCGGTAGCCGGTCTTGTTCTTGTAGCGCAGGATGTCGATCTTGGCGCCCTTGTGGTGGTCCACGACCTCGGCCGTGACCTTGATGCCGTCCAGGACCCACGGGTCGCTGGTCACGGCGTCGCCGTCGACAACGAGCAGGGTCGAGAGCTCGACCGTGTCGCCAACCTTGGCAGTGGAAATCTTGTCAACCTCAACGATGTCGCCGACAGCAACCTTGTGCTGGCGACCACCGCTGCGCACGATGGCGTACACGCGGATCTCTCTCTCACTCGGGATCGAAACCTCTGAAGCCAGCCGCTCACACGGGCCCGGGGGCCCGCGGCGTTCCGGAATCGGACGAGCGGCCTCTCCCGACGAGCGGGAGGGAGGTGCTCAGAGGCGCGGCGTCTCGACAGACACGCCGACGGTCTAGGTTACGGGCGGTCGACACCGGGGGTCAAATTCGCCCGAGCGGTACGGGCCGCCCCCTCCGCGACGGAGGGGGCGGCCCGTACCCGCCGGTCAGTCCTGGGCCGGGGCGGAGGTCTTCTCCGCCGCCTTCTTGGCCGTGGCCTTCTTGGCGGTCGTCGTCTTCTTCGCCGCGGTCTTCTTGGTCGCCGCCGTCTTCTTGATGGCGGCCTTCTTGGCCGTGGCCTTCTTCGCCGTGGTCTTGCGCGCCGCCGTCTTCTTGGCGGGGGCGGGCTCGGCCTCGGCCTCGGTGGCGCCGGTCTCCTCGGCCGGGGCCGCGGCGACCACGACGACGGCGGCCTCCTCGGCGCCCGCGGGCGAACCGGCCGGGGCGGTGGCCTTGCGGACCACCCGGCGACGGGCGCGCGGCGGGGCGGCCACGGGGGCCTCCTCGGCGGCGGGCCCGGCGGCCGGCTCCGGGGCGGACTCCTCGGCCGCGACGGGCTCCGGCTCCACGACGGGCGCCACGACGGCCTCGGTCTCCACGACGGTGACCGGCTCGGCCGACTCCGTGGTCGAGACGACCGGGGAGGTCGCCCGGCGGGTGGCACGGCGGCGGCCGCGCGGGGCCGGGGCGGCGGGCTCCTCGACCACGGCCCCGGTCACGACCTCGGCCTCGACGGGAGCGGGCTCGACGGCCTCGGGCCCGGCGGCCGGCTCGGCGACGGGCTCGGCCACGACGGCCTCGGTCACGGTCTCGACGACCGGGGCCGGAGCGGCCGGCGTCGAGGCGACCGGGGCGGTCACCCTGCGGGTCGCGCGCCGGCGGCCGCGACCGCGCGTGGCGGCCGCCTCCGCCTCGGCGACGGAGCCGTACAGCTCCTCGTCCGGGGCGATCGGCTCCGGCAGGGCCACCGGGGCGGCCAGCTCCGCGGCGACCTCGGCCTCGGTCTCGACCTCCTGGACCTCGGCGTCGGCGCCGGACTCCACGGCCTCGGCGTGCTCGTGCTCGTGGGCGTGCCCCTCACCGCCGCGGCCGCGCTTCTTCGCGCGCTTGCCGCCGCCACCGCCGCCGGGGGTGGTCGGCTGCTCCATGTGGACGATGACACCGCGGCCGTTGCAGTGGACGCAGGTCTCGGAGAAGGACTCCAGGAGGCCCTGGCCGACCCGCTTGCGGGTCATCTGGACCAGGCCGAGCGAGGTGACCTCGGCCACCTGGTGCTTGGTCCGGTCCCGGCCCAGGCACTCCAGGAGGCGGCGCAGCACCAGGTCGCGGTTGGACTCCAGGACCATGTCGATGAAGTCGATGACGACGATGCCGCCGAGGTCGCGCAGGCGCAGCTGGCGCACGATCTCCTCGGCCGCCTCCAGGTTGTTCCTGGTGACGGTCTCCTCCAGGTTGCCGCCCTGGCCGGTGAACTTGCCGGTGTTGACGTCGACGACGATCATCGCCTCGGTCTTGTCGATCACCAGCGAGCCGCCGGACGGCAGCCAGACCTTGCGGTCGAGCGCCTTCATCAGCTGCTCGTCGATCCGGTACGTCGCGAAGACGTCGACCTCGCTGGTCCACTTGGACAGGCGGTCGGTCAGGTCCGGGGCGACGTGGCCGACGTACCCGTGGATGGTCTCCCACGCGTCGTCGCCGCTGACGATGACCTTGGAGAAGTCCTCGTTGAAGATGTCGCGGACGACCCGGACGGTCATGTCCGGCTCGCCGTAGAGCAGCGTCGGGGCGTTGCCGCTCTTCGCCTTCTTCTGGATGTCCTCCCACTGCGCCTGCAGGCGCTCGACGTCGCGGCGCAGCTCGTCCTCGCTCGCGCCCTCGGCGGCGGTGCGCACGATGACGCCCGCGTCCTCGGGGACGATCTTCTTGAGGATGGTCTTCAGGCGCGCGCGCTCGGTGTCGGGGAGCTTGCGGCTGATGCCGGTCATCGAGCCCTCGGGCACGTACACGAGGTAGCGGCCGGGCAGGGAGACCTGGCTGGTCAGACGGGCGCCCTTGTGACCGATCGGGTCCTTCGTGACCTGGACGAGGACCGACTGGCCGGACTTGAGGGCGGACTCGATGCGGCGCGGGCCGTGACCCATGCCGAGCGCCTCGAAGTTGACCTCGCCGGCGTACAGGACGGCGTTGCGGCCCTTGCCGATGTCGACGAAGGCGGCCTCCATGGACGGCAGGACGTTCTGGACCTTGCCCAGGTAGACGTTGCCGACGTACGAGGTGGCCTGCTCCTTGTTGACGTAGTGCTCGACGAGCACGTCGTCTTCCAGGACGCCGATCTGGGTGCGCTCGCCGCTCTGGCGGACGACCATGACGCGCTCGACGGCCTCGCGGCGGGCGAGGAACTCGGCCTCGGTGATGATCGGGACGCGGCGGCGGCCCTGCTCGCGGCCTTCGCGGCGGCGCTGCTTCTTGGCCTCCAGACGGGTCGAGCCCTTGATGGACTGGACCTCGTCGGCGCCGGTGCCGGGCTCGGCCTTCTCGCGGGCCGGGCGGGGCTCGCGGACCTTGACGACCGTGCGGACGCCGTCCTCGTCGCCCGACTCGGCGTCGGCGGAGGCGTCCCCGCTGCGACGGCGGCGACGGCGACGGCGACGGGAGCTGCTGGAGCCGCCGGCGAGGGCGTCGGCGTCCTCGGACTCCTCCTCGCCGTCCTCGGTCTCCTCGGACTCGTCCTCGGCGTGCGGCTCCTCGCCCTCCTCGGTCTCCTCGACCTCGGCGAGCTCACCGCGCCGGCGGCGGCGGCCGCCGCGGCGACGGCGGCGGGAGGGACGGTCCTCGTACTCGTCCGTCTCCTCGGCCTCCTCGACCTCGTCGGCGGCGGCCTCGACCTCGGGCTCGTCGGCGACGGTGGCCGGGACGGGCTCGACGGCGACGGGCTCGCCGCGACGACGGCGACGGCGGCGGGAGCCGGACTCGGGCCGCTCGGCGCCCTCGGCGGGCTCGGCGGTCTCCACGGCCTCGACCGTCTCGACGGTCTCCTCCGTCTCCTCGACCTCGTCGGTCTCCGGCTCCGCGGGCACGGCGGCGGCGGCCGCGGCGGCCGTCTCCGGGGTCTGGAACATCGGCTCGGCGAACACCGGGGCCTGGAAGACGGCGACGGCGGGACGCGCGGCGCGGCGCGGCTCACGGGCCGGGGCCGGCTCGGAGGTGAACTGCGGCGAGGTGACGCGGCGGCGGCCACGGCCGCGCGTGGCGGCGGTCTCGGCGGCGGCGACCTCGGTCTCGTCGGCGGCGATCTGCGCGACGGCGGCCTCCGGCAGCGACTCACCGGTGACGGACGCCTCGGCGGCCTGCGTCTCGGCGGCCTGCGTCTCGGCGGCCTGCTCGGGCGCGGCGCTCGCCTCGGGGGAGGTGGCCTTGCGGGTGGCCCGGCGGCGGGTGCGCGGCGCGGGCGCGGCCTCGGGAGCGGCCTCGGCCGGGGCGGTCCCGGCGACCGGCTCGGCGACCGGCTCGGCGGCGGGGGCCGCGACGGCGGGCTCCGCCGTCTCCGCGGCGGGCGCGCCGGCCGGCGCGGTGGCCTTGCGGGTGGCACGGCGGCGGGTACGGGCCGGCGGAGCGGCCTCCTCGACGGCCTCGGCGGCCGGCTGCTCGGCGACGGCCGGCGCGGCGGTCTCGGGAGCGGCGGTCCCGGCGGCCTCGGCCGGGGAGGTCACCGGCGCGGTGGCCTTGCGGGTGGCGCGGCGGCGGGCCGGGCGTGCCGGAGCGGCCTCGGGGGCCTCCTCGGCGGCCTCGGGCGCGGTCTGCGCGACCGGCTCGGGCGTCTGCGCCGGGGTCTCGGCCGCCTCCACCGTCTCGGCCGTCTCCGCGGCGGGCGCGGTGGCCTTGCGGGTGGCGCGGCGGCGGGTGCGCGGCGCGGGCGCGGCCTCGGGAGCGGTCTCGGCGACCGGCTCGGGGGCCGTCCGGGCGACCGCGGCGGGCTCCGGCGCGTCGGCGGCCGGGGTCTCGGCGGTCACGTCCGTCACCGGCGGACCGGCGGGGCGGGAAGCGGCGCGGCGCCTGCGGCGCGGCGGCAGCTTGTCACCGGGGGCATTGGTGTCTTCGTTGGTCTCGGGCATGCGGGGTTCTCCCGTCACGCTCCCGGGCGCCGCGTCTGGTTCCGGTCCGGCGGCACGGTCACGCCTGTGGCGAGGTGCCGCCGTCCGGGGCGCGGGCGCCGCACGGGAGCTGTATGTCTGGCTCGCCGGTTCCGTACGCCCTGTGCGGACGGCCTGGCGAAAGTCTTCTGGTCAGTGCGCGGCCCGACCCAGGTGGCTCCCGAGTGCCAGGGCTGCGCTGCGGCGACCGCTCCCTACGCGGTGTCCGTACCCGGCGCCGTCGCCGGGGCGGTCGCGGCGGCCGTGGGTGAAGCGGCCGTGACTGCCTCGCGGTCGGGCGCGAGCGGGTCGGTCACCGTGCCGGACTCCTCGTCGAAGGGCCCCTGCGCCAGCCTGGTCACCGCGGCGGGGACCGGCGGCGCCAGGTCGGCCACGGCTCGGAGACCGGACAGGACGTCGTCGGGTCGTACGGCAGGTGTCACGTGCCGAACAACCAGCCGCAGTATCGCACAGGCGCTGTCCAGCGGCCCATCTTCCCGGGGGTCGCCCGGGGGGCGGACGGTCGTCAGCTCGGTGACCGCCGAACGGGTGTCGAAGGTGCGGACGCCGTTCTTGGTCTTGCGCTGTACTTCCACGGTCTCGGCCGCGAGAAACGTCTCGACGGCCTTCTCCGCCGCCTCGGGGGCGACGCCTTCGAGGCGCAGCTCCCAGACGGAGGCGGTGAGCCGGTCGGCGAGGCCCGGGGTGCGGGCCTCGACGGCGTCGGTGATGTCGAGGCCGACCGGGAGGGACTCGTCGAGCAGGGCCCGCAGGGTCTCCGGGTCGCATGCCTCGGTGAGGGCGATCTCCAGGTATTCGGCCTCGGAGCCCGTACCCGTCGGGGCGGCGTTGGCGTACGACACCTTGGGGTGCGGGGTGAAGCCGGCCGAGTACGCCATGGGCACCTCGGCGCGGCGCAGGGCGCGCTCGAAGGCGCGCTGGAAGTCACGGTGGCTGGTGAACCGGAGGCGGCCGCGCTTGGTGTAGCGCAGTCGGATGCGCTGCACCGCCGGTGCGGGCGGCGGGCCTTCGGGCTGTCGCTTGCCCAGTGGTTCTTCTCCTCGTTGCGGGGCGGCGCGGGCGTGCGCCGTCCACGAGATGTGCGGGTCGCCTCGGGGGGTCCGCCCGGTTCACCCCCGCTTCCGCAGGGAGATCTCGGGGGCAGGCACCGCGCCGGAGACGTTCGTTGTACTACCCAGAGTACGCGCCCGGGCCGCCTCCGGTTCCCGGGGCTCGACCGGCCGGGCCGAGCCGACGAGGGCGCGCCAGGCGTCCCGGCGGGCCTCCCGGACGACGGCGCGGGCCGAGGCGAGCGCCTCCTTCGCGGCGCGTCCCGCCTCGACGGCGGCCTGGCGGGCCGGGGCCGAGACGGCGTCGCGGACCCAGCGCCCGACGGGCCGGACGACGGACGCCCGGACCCGGGCGAAGGGCCGCGCGACGAGGTTCCGTCCGCACCACCGGAGCCCCCACCAGACCCGGACCAGGGGCCGTCCGAGCAGGTTCCACGCGAGCCACTTGAGCCCCCGGCCGACGGCCCGCGACACGAATCCGGCGACCCGCCAGCACAGGGCGAGCGCGTCCCGCACCTCCCGTCCGACGGGCACGAGGACCCGGGTCCAGAGCCAGCCGGCGGGGACGGCGACGCCGTACCGGGCGACGGGCACCACCACGTACCGCCACAGCCCCGCCCACGGCCACACGAACAGCGCGCGGCCCAGCCGGGGGAGGAACCAACCGAGACCCCGTCCGGCCCGCCGGAAGAACCGGCCCAGGCCCCGCCCCAGCGGGGTGAGCACGTACCGGTCGAGCCGGACGGCGGGGACGGCGACCCCGTACCGGAGCAGGGGGAGCAGGACGTACCGGAAGAGCGCGGCGAGGGGGACGAACAGCAGCTTCTCCAGGAGGAAGAGGCAGCCGGTGCCGAGCGGGGAGAGGGCCCGGCGGTACAGCCACGCGGCGGGGACGGCGATCCCGTACCGGGCGACCGGCACCACCACGTACCGCCACAGCCCCGCCCACGGCCACACGAACACCGCCCTGAAAAGCCACGCAAGCCCCCGGCCGAGTCGTCCGGCCCCGGCGGCCAGGGCACGTCCGAGCCGGGGAAGGAACCGCCCGAGCCCCTCCCCCACCGCCGTGAGGCCCCGGAGCAGGCCGCGACCGGCCGGGCGCAGGAGCGTGCGGTACAGCCACGCGGCCGGGACCGCGATCCCGTACCGGGCGACCGGCACCACCACGTACCGCCACAGCCCCGCCCACGGCCACACGAACAGCGCCCGGCCCAGCCACGCCCCCGCGACGGCCAGGGCGCGGCCCGTCGGGCGGAGCAGGGTGCGGTCGAGGAGGCGGGCCGTCACGGTGAGGGCGTCCCAGGCCATGCGGACCGGCAGGACGGCCACGAGCACGACGATCCGGACCGGGATGCGGATCAGCGCAGGTGGCGTGGGGTGTTGCGTGCTCATGCCGAACATGACGCGACGGCCCGGCGGAGGGTTCATCCCTCGCGCCGGGCCGTCGTCCGGAGTTCCTACTTCACGACCGTCAGCGGCAGCAGCTTCTTGCCGGTCGGGCCGATCTGGATGTGCGTGTCCATCTGGGGGCACACGCCGCAGTCGAAGCACGGCGTCCAGCGGCAGTCCTCGACCTCGGTCTCGTCGAGGGCGTCCTGCCAGTCCTCCCAGAGCCAGTCCTTGTCGAGACCGGAGTCCAGGTGGTCCCAGGGCAGGACCTCCTCGTAGGTGCGCTCGCGGGTCGTGTACCAGGCGACGTCCACGCCGTGCTCGGGCAGCGCCTTCTCGGCGCACGCCATCCAGCGGTCGTACGAGAAGTGCTCGCGCCAGCCGTCGAAGCGGCCGCCGTCCTCGTACACGGCGCGGATGACGCCGGCGAGGCGGCGGTCGCCGCGCGAGAGGAGGCCCTCGACGATGCCGGGCTTGCCGTCGTGGTAGCGGAAGCCGATCGAGCGGCCGTACTTCTTGTCGCCGCGGATCTTGTCGCGGAGCTTGCGCAGGCGCTCGTCCGTCTCCTCGGCCGAGAGCTGCGGGGCCCACTGGAAGGGGGTGTGCGGCTTGGGCACGAAACCGCCGATGGAGACGGTGCAGCGGATGTCGTTCTGGCCGGAGACCTTGCGGCCCTCGGCGATCACGTTCATCGCCATGTCGGCGATCTGGAGGACGTCCTCGTCGGTCTCCGTCGGCAGGCCGCACATGAAGTACAGCTTCACCTGGCGCCAGCCGTTGCCGTACGCGGTGGAGACGGTCCGGATCAGGTCCTCCTCCGAGACCATCTTGTTGATGACCTTGCGCATGCGCTCGGAGCCGCCCTCGGGGGCGAAGGTGAGGCCGGAGCGGCGTCCGTTCCTGGTCAGCTCGTTGGCCAGGTCGACGTTGAAGGCGTCCACGCGGGTCGAGGGGAGGGACAGGCCCACCTTGTCCTCGGTGTAGCGGTCCGCGAGGCCCTTGGCGATCTCACCGATCTCGGTGTGGTCCGCCGAGGAGAGGGAGAGGAGGCCGACCTCCTCGAAGCCCGTCGCCTTGAGGCCCTTCTCGACCATCTCGCCGATGCCGGTGATGCTTCGCTCCCGCACGGGGCGCGTGATCATGCCGGCCTGGCAGAAACGGCAGCCGCGGGTGCAGCCGCGGAAGATCTCGACGGACATGCGCTCGTGGACGGTCTCCGCGAGCGGGACGAGGGGCTGCTTGGGGTACGGCCACTCGTCGAGGTCCATGACGGTGTGCTTGGAGACGCGCCACGGCACGCCGGACCGGTTGGGCACGACGCGGCCGATGCGGCCGTCCGGGAGGTACTCGACGTCGTAGAAGCGCGGGACGTAGATGTTGCCGGTCCTCGCGAGGCGGAAGAGGACCTCTTCGCGGCCGCCCGGCCTGCCCTCCGCCTTCCAGGCGCGGATGATCGCGGTCATGTCGAGGACGGCCTGCTCGCCGTCGCCGATGACCGCCGCGTCGATGAACTCCGCGATCGGCTCGGGATTGAAGGCGGCGTGGCCTCCGGCGAGCACGATGGGGTGGTCGACGGTCCGGTCCTTCGCCTCCAGCGGGATGCCCGCGAGGTCGAGCGCGGTGAGCATGTTGGTGTAGCCCAGCTCCGTGGAGAAGGACAGGCCGAACACGTCGAAGGCGCCCACCGGGCGGTGGCTGTCGACCGTGAACTGCGGGACCTCGTGCTCGCGCATCAGCTCCTCGAGGTCCGGCCACACGCTGTAGGTGCGCTCGGCGAGGACGCCCTCGCGCTCGTTGAGCACCTCGTAGAGGATCATGACGCCCTGGTTGGGCAGGCCGACCTCGTACGCGTCCGGGTACATCAGCGCCCAGCGGACGTCGCACTCTTCCCACGGCTTGACCGTGGAGTTCAGCTCTCCGCCGACGTACTGGATCGGCTTCTGCACGTGCGGGAGCAGGGCTTCGAGCTGCGGGAAGACAGACTCGGCAGCAGACATCTCGAACCTTCGTGAGCGGGCAGGGGGGCGACTCTCAAGCGTACCCCGGTGCCCGGTGGCCCCGAGCCGCCCCGCGACGCCCCCGGGTCAGAGGGACGCGGCCCCCGCCCAGACCTCCGGCAGGCCGCGCTCGGCCGCGTCCGCCGCCGCCTCCTCCCTGCCGTACAGGAGTCCCCAGGTGAAGGCGGTCTCGCCGGCCGCGTGGGCCTGGGCGGCGAGGTCGTGGAGGGTCGCGCGGGAGACCACGCCGTCCTGGTGCTCGCCGAGCAGGGACTGCACCTCCTTCACACGTTTGGAGAGCTTCTTCGCGGGCTTCCCGAGGGTGGGGCGGGCCGCGTCGGCGGCGTAGCGGGCGCGTTTGGCGGCCTTGCGGGCCTCGTGGAGGGCGAGGTCGCGCTCGTGGCCGGGGGCGAGGGAGAGGGCGTGGTCGACGCGGGCGGCCAGCCGGGCGTGGTCCTTGCGGACGGCGCGGTGGAGGACCTTCGCGGCGTCGCGGGCGGCGGCCTTCCGCAGGGGCGGGTCGGCGAGCAGGGCGTCGAGCCGGTCGAGGAGGGCGAGGTGGCGGTCGGAGTCGAGGGCGGCGACGGCCCTGCGGCGGGCGTCCCGGGTGCGGGCCGTGTCCCAGATCCGCAGCCGGGCCTTCACCGGGCCGAGGCGCAGGGACCGGGGGACGTCGTCGAGCCGGGCGCGGAGGCGGGCGGCGAGCACCTCCTGGTCGCGGGCGACGCCCAGCTCGCCCGCCAGCCACTTGAGTTCGTCGCCGAGGGGGTCGGTGGCGTCCCGGTCGAGGACGGAGCGGTACGTCTTGAGGGCGCTGCGCAGGCGGCGGCAGGCGACGCGGAGCTGGTGCACGGCGTCGGGCAGGTCGCGGCGGACGGCGGGGTCGAGCGCGACGATCGCCTCGGCCTGTTCCCGTACGTAGGCGAGGACGGCGGCTCCGGCGGTGCCGGGTCCGCAGGGCGGCGGGGCGTCGGGGCGGTCCTCCCCCGGGTCGGTCTCCGCGAGGGCCCTGGCCAGTTTGGAGGGGGCGTGCGCGGGGCGGACGCCGGCCTTCCTCAGGCGCTTCTCGACGGCGTCGAGGATGGCGGGGTCCGCGTCGTCGGCGGCCTCGACCTCGATCTCGGTCCAGGAGGCCCGGGGGCCCGCGGGCAGGCGCCGGGCGCGGACGGTGTCGACGGAGAGTTCGGCGAGGAGGCCGCCGTCGGCGTCGAGGAGCCGGTGGACGTCGCGGGCGGAGCGGAGGCGGACGACGGGCACGACCTCGCCGCCGCGGACGCGGGAGCGCAGCAGGGCCGCCAGGTCGGGCGGGAGGGCGTCGGAGAGCGGGGCCCTGATCTCGTCGCGGACGCCGACGGCGACGGGAAACTTCAGGTGCCAGCCCTCGTCGGAGCCGCCGGTGCGGCGGCGCAGGGTGATCGAGTCGGCGGCCAGGCGCAGGTCGGGGGTGTCGTGGTAGGTGGCGTCGAGTTCCACGACGCCCTCGTCGACGACGGTCGCGACGTCCGGGACCCGGGTGAGGTCGGGGACGCCGGTTCCCGTCGTGGCTTCGTACTTCCGCTCGATCTCGCGCTTCGTCTCGGCCATACCCCTCGTCTAACCGCCCGTGGGCCCGCTTACTCGGCGTGGCGGGGGAAAGGCCGGTATCAGGCGGTCATCGGGCGCTGGACGCGGATCGACTGGAGGAGTCCGATCGCCACCCACACCGCGAACATCGACGAGCCGCCGTACGAGACGAACGGCAGGGGCAGGCCCGCGACCGGCATGATGCCGAGGGTCATGCCGATGTTCTCGAAGGACTGGAAGGCGAACCAGGCGATGATGCCGGCCGCGACGACCGTGCCGTAGAGCTCGGTGGTCTCGCGGGCGATCCGGCAGGCGCGCCAGAGGACGATCCCGAGCAGGACGAGGATGAGGCCGGCGCCGACGAAGCCCAGCTCCTCCCCCGCGACGGTGAAGATGAAGTCGGTCTGCTGCTCGGGCACGAACTGGCCGCTGGTCTGGTGCCCCTTGAAGAGGCCCGTGCCGTAGAGGCCGCCGGATCCGATCGCGATGCGGGCCTGGTTGGTGTTGTAGCCGACGCCCGCCGGGTCGAGGTCGGGGTTGGCGAAGGCCGCGAAGCGGTTGATCTGGTACTCGTCGAGCATGCCGAGCGCGGTGACGAGCACCGCGCCGAGGACGCCCGTGCCGATCAGGCCGAGGACCCAGCGGTTGGACGCGCCGGAGGCGAGCAGCACGCCGAGGACGATGACCGCCATCACCATGACCGAGCCGAGGTCGGGCATCAGCATGACGATGCCCATGGGCAGGGCGGCGAGGACGAGGGCCTTGGCGACGGTCCCGTAGTCGGGGTGGAGCTGGTCCCCCGCGTCGACCTTGGCCGCGAGCAGCATCGCCATGATCAGGATGATCGTGATCTTGACGAACTCGCTGGGCTGGAGGGAGAAGCCGCCGCCGATCACGATCCACGCGTGGGCGCCGTTGATGGTGGCGCCGAGCGGGGTGAGGACGGCGAGGATCAGCAGGATCGAGATGCCGTAGAGGACCGGCACCGCGCCGCGCAGGGTGCGGTGGCCGAGCCAGATCGTGCCGACCATCAGGGCGAGGCCGATGCCGGTGTTGAGGAGGTGCCGGAAGAGGAAGTAGTACGGGTCGCCCTGGTTGAGCTGGGTGCGGCCCCGGGTGGCCGACCAGACGAGCAGGGCGCCGAGCAGGGAGAGGGTGAGCGCCGCGAGCAGCATCGGCCAGTCGAGGCGGCGCAGCACGGAGTCGCGGGCGGTGAGCTTCAGGAGCGGCCCGCGCTGGGGGGCGTAACGGGAGACGGAGAAGCTGGTGCGGGTCGTCATCGGGTCAGTCCCTCCGGCCGGGCGGCGGCCCCGCGAGGGGCGGCTGTCCGTCGTTCTCCCCCGCGGGGTCGCCGTCCCCGGCGGGAACGGGCTTCTGCGACGCGGGGTCGTACGGCTTGATCGCGGGGGCGTCGATGGTGCCGTAGCGGTTGATCTTCGGCAGGGCCTTCTGCGGCTGCGGCAGCAGGGCCCGCTTGAGGTCCTGGTTGCCCTCGTCGTCGAGGCCGTAGAGGGCGTCGTAGATGTTGCGCACGGCGGGGCCGGAGGCGCCGGAGCCGGTGCCGCCCTGGGAGATCGTCATGACGATGGTGAAGTCGTCGGTGTAGGTGGCCAGCCAGGAGGTGGTCTGCTTGCCGTACACCTGGGCGGTGCCGGTCTTGGCCCGCATCGGGATCTTGTCCTGGGGCCAGCCGCCGAACCGCCAGGCGGCGGTGCCGCCGGGCTCGACGACGGAGCGCAGGCCCTTGTCGAGGTCGCTGACGGTCCGGGCGTTGACCGGGAGCCTGCCGTGGGACGTGGGCTTGATCTCCCGGACCTCCTTGCCGTCGGGGCTGATCACGGCCTTGCCGACGGTGGGGTCGTAGAGGGTGCCGCCGTTGGAGATGGCGGCGTAGATGGTGGCCATCTGGATGGGGGTGACGAGGACGTCGCCCTGGCCGATGGCGAAGTTGATGCTGTCGTACGCCTTCAGCTGGTTGCCTTCGAGGCAGCTCTCGTAGGCGATCTGCTGGACGTAGGTGCCGCCCTTCTTGCCCTGCTTGCACCAGACGTCCTTGTTGGCCGCCCAGAAGTTCTGCTTCCACTGGCGGTCGGGGATGCGGCCCGTCACCTCGTTCGGCAGGTCGATGCCGGTCTCGGCGCCGAGCCCGAAGTCGCGGGCGGTGCGGTAGAACCAGTCCTTCGCGTCCTTCTTGGGCTTGATCCCGCCGTCGCGCTGCCACTCCTGGTGGCCGAGGGCGTAGAAGACGGTGTTGCAGGAGTACTTGAGGGCCTCGCCGAGGGTGATGGGGCCGTGCCCCTGGGACTCGAAGTTGGCGAAGCTGCGGCTGCCGAGGCTGTAGGAGCTGCTGCAGTTGTACTTGTCGTTGAAGTCGTGGCCGGCCCGCACGGCGGCGCTCGCCGAGATCACCTTGAAGATGGAGCCGGCGGCTGCCTGGCCCTGGATGGCGCGGTTGAGCAGCGGGTAGTTGGACTTCTTGCTGGTCAGGGTGGAGTAGTCCGTGGCGGAGATGCCCCCGACCCAGGCGTTGGGGTCGTAGTCGGGCTGGGAGGCCATCGCGACGACGCGGCCGGTCTTGGTCTCCATGACGACGACGGCGCCCGCGTCGGCCTCGTACTTGCGTCCGGTGATCTTGTCGGTCTCCTTGCGGACGACCTTCATCGCCTCGTGGAGCTCGTACTCGGCGACGGCCTGCACGCGGGCGTCGATGCTGGTGACGAGGGTGGAGCCGGCCACTCCCGGGTCGGCCTTGGCCTGGCCCATGACGCGGCCGAGGTTGTCGACCTCGTAGCGGGTCACGCCCGCCTTGCCCCGCAGCTCCTTGTCGTACGTGCGCTCGATGCCGGAGCGGCCGACCTGGTCGGAGCGGAGGAAGGGCGAGTCGGTGTCCTTGGCCTTCTCGATCTCGGAGTCGGTGACGGGCGAGAGGTAGCCGAGCACCTGCGCGGTGCGGGCCTTGCCCGGCGCCGGGTAGCGGCGGACGGCGGTGGGCTCGGCGGTGATGCCGGGGAAGTCCTCCGAGCTCTCACGGATCGTCAGGGCCTGCTGCGTGGTGGCCTCGTCCGTGACCGGGATCGGCTGGTACGGGGAACCGTTCCAGCAGGGCTTGGGGGTCTTGGAGTCGCAGAGCCGGATCGCGTTGATGATGTCCTCGGGCTTCATCCCGAGGACCCCGGCGAGCCGGGTGAGGACGGCCTTGCCGTCGTCCTTCATCTTCATCAGCTCGGTGCGGGACGCGGAGACCACGAGCCGGGTCTCGTTGTCGGCGAGCGGCACGCCGCGGGCGTCCAGGATCGAGCCGCGGACGGCGGGCTGGACGACCTGCTGGACGTGGTTGTTCTTGGCCTCGTCCGTGTACTCCTTGCCGTTGCGGATCTGGAGGTACCAGAGCCGTCCCCCCAGGGTGAGGAGCAGGGAGAAGACGAGGATCTGGATGACGACGAGCCGGATCCGGACCCGGGGGGTCCGGCCGGTCTCGGGGATGTTGCTCATACTGCCGTTGCCCCCTCGGTCACAGTCGCTTGACTCCCTTGATGCGTCCGGCCCGTGCGGCCCGGTTCCGGGCGGCCTTCACGCGCAGGCCGCCGCGCTGGGCACCGATGCTCAGGCCGGTGCCGGAGGCGAGCCAGCCGGAGGCGACGTCGGTGCCGGCGCCCCCGCCGGAGTCGGCGAGCGGGTCGTTCTCGGCGCGGCGGGCCAGGGCCATGACGAGCGGCACCACGAAGGGTGCGAGGAGCAGGTCGTACAGGGCCGCGGTGAACAGCAGGAAGCCCAGGCCCACGTGGCGGGCGGCGGTGTCGCCGACGAGGGCGCCGACGCCCGCGTAGAGGAGCGTGGAGCCGACGGCCGCGACGGCGACGACGGCCATGGGGCCGGCCGCGGAGGTCAGCCGGCCGTTCTCCGGGCGGGCCAGGCCGACGAGGTAGCCGATGAGGCAGAGCACGAGGGCGTAGCGGCCGGCGGCGTGGTCGGCGGGCGGCGCGAGGTCGGCGAGGAGGCCGGCGGTGAAGCCGATGAGGGCGCCGCTGACGTGTCCGTAGACGAGGGCGAGGCCGACGACGGTGAGGAGGACGAGGTCGGGGACGGCGCCGGGGAGCTGGAGGCGGGCGAGGACGGAGACCTGGACGACCAGGGCGACCACGATCAGTGCGGCGGAGAGGAGGATCCGGTTGAACTTCATGGTGTCGTGTCCCCCTGGTTCTGGTTCTGACCGGCCTGGTTCTGATCCTGGTTCTGTGCCTGTTCCCGTTCCGGCTGCCCGCTGCCCGTCGGTTTCGGCGTGGCCGTGACGGTGACGGTCGGCGCGGGTCCGGGCTTCCGCGGCAGGACCGCGTCGCGCGGGTCGGAGCGCGGGGCCTGGACGACGACGCCGACGATGTCGAGCTTGGTGAAGCCGACGTACGGGCGGACGTAGACGTTGCGGGTCAGGCCGCCGCCCGCCGGGTCGACGCGGACGATCTCGCCGACCGGGACGCCGGGCACGAAGGGCTTGTCGGCGCGCGAGCCGAAGGTGACGAGCCGGTCGCCGGGCTTGACCTTGGCCTTGCCGTTGAGGAGCTGGACGCGGAGCGGGCTGTTGCCCTGGCCGGTGGCGAAGCCGAGCTCGTCGCTCTTCTCCATGCGGGTGCCGACGGTGAAGTCGGGGTCGTTGGCGAGGAGGACCGTGGAGGTGGAGGGGCCGACGGTGGTGACCCGGCCGACGAGTCCGGCGCCGTTGAGCACCGTCATGTCCCGCCGGATGCCGTCGCGCGCGCCGACGTCGATGGTGACGGTCCAGGAGAAGCCCTGGGCCGCTCCTATGGCGACGACCTGCGCGCCCTTGATGCCGTACTGGCCGGCTCCGGCGGTCTTGAGCAGGGTGTCGAGCTCGTTCAGCCGGTTGCGGTTGCGGTCGTCGCTGCCGAGCTTCGCCTTGAGTTCGGCGTTCTCCTTCTCCAGGGCGGCGACCCGGGTGTGCCGCTCGCCGGAGTCCCGTACCGCGCCTATGGCGTTGCCTACGGGGTCGACGGCGGCGGCCACACCGTTCTCGACCGGCCCGAAGACCGCCGCCGCGGCCTGCCGGGCCCCGTCGACGGGTGACTCCTGGCCGCCGCGGATGTCCACCGTGATCAGTGCGAACGCGATGGCGATCAGCAGTACCAGGAGCAGCCGGCTCTCTCGTGTGTCCCTCACGTGCGGCGGCCGTGCCTTTCCTCGTGGTTCGTCTGTTCCGTTGTTCCGTGGTGCGCGGGGTGTGCGGGGGTCGGTGCGGCAGTTCTACCGCACCGACCCGGCCCGTGGTGCTAGCGGCGCGGCTGCGCGTCGAGGACCTGCTGGAGGGCCTCGAACTCCTCCACGCACTTGCCGGAGCCGAGCGCCACCGAGTCCAGCGGGTCCTCGGCGATGTGGATCGGCATGCCGGTCTCGTGGCGGAGGCGCTCGTCGAGGCCGCGCAGCAGAGCGCCGCCACCGGTGAGAACGATGCCCCGGTCCATGACGTCACCGGACAGCTCCGGCGGGCACTTGTCGAGCGTGGTCTTCACCGCGTCGACGATCGCGTTGACCGGCTCCTCGATGGCCTTGCGGACCTCGGCGGCGGAGATGACCACGGTCTTGGGCAGACCGGAGACGAGGTCGCGGCCGCGGATCTCGGTGTGCTCGTCCTTCTCCAGGTCGTAGGCGGAGCCGATGGTGATCTTGATCTGCTCGGCCGTGCGCTCACCGAGGAGGAGCGAGTACTCCTTCTTGATGTGCTGGATGATCGCGTTGTCCAGCTCGTCGCCGGCCACCCGGATGGACTGTGCCGTGACGATTCCGCCGAGGGAGATGACGGCGACCTCGGTGGTGCCGCCGCCGATGTCCACGACCATGTTGCCGGTGGCCTCGTGGACGGGGAGGCCCGAACCGATGGCCGCCGCCATGGGCTCCTCGATGATGTGCACCTGGCGGGCGCCGGCCTGGGTGGAGGCCTCGATGACGGCGCGGCGCTCCACTCCGGTGATGCCGGAGGGCACGCAGACGACGACCCGGGGGCGGGCCAGGTAGCGGCGCTTGTGGATCTTGAGGATGAAGTAGCGGAGCATCCGCTCGGTGATCTCGAAGTCGGCGATCACGCCGTCCTTGAGCGGGCGGACGGCGACGATGTTGCCGGGGGTCCGGCCGATCATCTTCTTCGCCTCGGCACCGACCGCGAGGATGCCGCCGGTGTTGGTGTTGATGGCGACGACGGACGGCTCGTTCAGAACGATGCCTCGACCCCTGACGTACACCAGCGTGTTGGCGGTCCCGAGGTCGACAGCCATGTCACGGCCGATGAACGACATTGAGTTCCCCTTGATTTCCCATGGCTGAGGGTGGTGCGGCGTGGAGTTTTCCATCGTAGTGCTGCCCGCCCGGATGCCGCGCGGTGGTCCACCTCTGTACAGGTGACGGCAGGATGCGGCGATCCGTTCCCGGGTTTGTCGTTCATATGCCTGGGGGCGACCGAAATTCCTTCGGTCGCCCCACCGGGGTGGTGCTTTCGGCTGACACCGGATCAAAAGGGACCCGGAGCAGACGGAGTACGGATCAGACGAGACCCGGGAAGAAGATCTTCAGCTCGCGGAGGGCCGACTCCTCGGAGTCCGAGGCGTGGATCAGGTTCTCACGGACGATGGTGCCGAAGTCGCCCCGGACGGAGCCCGGCGCGGCGGCGATCGGGTCGGTCGGGCCGGCGAGCTGCCGGACGCCCTCGATGACCCGCTCGCCCTCGACGACGAGCGCGACGACGGGGCCGGAGGCCATGAAGCCCATCAGCGGCTCGTAGAAGGGCTTGCCCTTGTGCTCGCCGTAGTGCTGCTCCAGCGTCTCCTGGTCCAGCTCGCGCAGCTCCAGGGCCGCGAGGGTCCAGCCGGCCTTGCGCTCGATGCGGCCGATGATCTCGCCGACCAGGCCGCGGCGGACGGCGTCGGGCTTGAGCAGGACGAGCGTGCGCTGGCTCACGGGGGGCTCCTTCGGGAAAAGCGGTGTGCGGGCCTCCGAGGCTACAGGGCCCGCACGTGCCCCGATTACGCAGCGTCAGGCTCTGCCGGGCCCTGGGCGGTCTGCGCCGCGGCCCAGCGGGCCTTGACCTCGTCGACCTTCCGGCCGTAGTGGACGGAGGCCCACCACAGGGCGGCGAAGGCCGCCCCGAGGAAGAACATGACCGGGACGAAGAAGCCGCTGGCGATCAGGCCGATCTGGAGCGCCCAGCCGAGCTGGACGCCGCCGGGCCGGGTGACCGTCCCGCACAGCAGCACCGAGAGGACCATCCCGATCCCGCAGACCCACCAGACGGTGGACATCGCCAGGGTGTCGTCCTTCATGGCGACGAGCCCGGCGAAGCCGATGACGAAGAACTCGCCGATGAGCGTCGAGGAACAGAGCGTGCGCATGGGATTCAGCCCCTCCGGAGCAGCAGCCGGGCGTCGCCGACCGTGAAGATCGAACCGGTCACGAGGACACCCGCGCCGCCGTACTCGGCCTCTTCCTCCGCGAGGGTGATCGCCGCCTCGATGGCGTCGGGCAGCCGCGGCTCGACGACGACCCGGTCCTCGCCGAAGACCTCGACCGCGATCGCGGCGAGCGCGTCCACGTCGGTGGCCCGCGGGTTGGAGTTCGTGGTGATCACGACCTCCGCGAGGATCGGCTCGAAGGCCTCCAGGACCCCCTTGGCGTCCTTGTCGGCGCTCGTGGAGAGCACGCCGACGAGCCGGGAGAAGCCGAAGGCCTCGCTGATGCCCTCGGCGGTGGCCCTCGCCCCGTGCGGGTTGTGCGCGGCGTCCAGGACGACCGTCGGGGAGGAGCGGACGATCTCCAGGCGGCCGGGCGAGGCCACCCGTGCGAACGCCCGGCGGACCGTGTCCACGTCGAGGGTGCGGGCGTGCTGGGCGCCGATGCCGAAGAAGGCCTCGACGGCCGCGAGCGCCACGGCCGCGTTGTGCGCCTGGTAGGCGCCGTGCAGGGGCAGGAAGACGTCGTCGTACTCGCCGCCGAGTCCGCGCAGGGTGAGGAGCTGGCCGCCGACCGCGACCTCGCGGGAGGTGACGCCGAACTCCATGCCCTCGCGGGCCACGGTGGCGTCCGCCTCGACGGCCTTCTTCAGGAGGACCTGGGCCGCGTCGACCGGCTGCTGGGCCAGGACGACGGTCGCGCCCGGCTTGATGATCCCGGACTTCTCGGACGCGATCTCGGCGGTCGTCTCCCCGAGCCGGTCGGTGTGGTCGAGGTCGATGGGGGTGACGACGGCGACGGAGGCGTCGATGACGTTCGTGGCGTCCCAGGTGCCGCCCATCCCGACCTCGATGACGGCCACGTCGACCGGGGCGTCGGCGAAGGCCGCGTACGCCATGCCGGTGAGGACCTCGAAGAAGGAGAGCCGGTACTCCTCCCGGGCGTCGACGAGTTCCACGTACGGCGCGACGTCCCGGTACGTCTCGATGAACCGCTCGGCGGAGATCGGGGCGCCGTCGAGGCTGATCCGCTCGGTGATGGTCTGCACGTGCGGCGAGGTGTACCGGCCGGTGCGCAGCTCGAAGGCGCCGAGCAGGGCCTCGATCATGCGGGCCGTCGACGTCTTGCCGTTGGTGCCGGTGATGTGGATGGTGGGGTACGCGCGCTGCGGCTCGCCGAGGACGTCCATCAGGGCCGCGATCCGGGTGACCGAGGGCTCCAGCTTGGTCTCGCCCCAGCGGGTGGACAGCTCGGTCTCGACCTCGCGCAGCGCCTCGTCGAGCTCGGGGTCCTCGGGGCGGCCGGGCACGGGGTCGCCCTGGGGCGGTCCGGCCTGGGCGCGCAGGGTGCGGCTGCCGGCCTCGATCACCGCCAGGTCGGGATCGCGTGTGGTCTCGTTGTCGACGATCTCGTCGAAAGCGTCGGGGTCGTCGGGCGTGTCGGACGGATCGCGGGGCTCACTCACGGGGCCAGTCTACGGAGCGGCCCGGACGGGGTCGTGGACGGCCCGCTGGTCGTCCGGTGGTCGAGGCCCGCCGGAAGCGTCGCCCGCACCACGTACTCCCCGCCCTCCGGTCCCGCCGTCAGCGCGCCGCCCATGCTGGTGACCCGTTCCTCCATGGAGAGCAGGCCGGTGCCGGTCGAGACGGGGGCCCGTTCCGGCGGCGCGGACGGCAGCGGGTTGCGCACCTCGATCCGCAGGCCGGCCCCCTCCACCGCGATCACGGCCGTCACGGGCAGGCCGGGCGCGTGTTTGGCGGCGTTCGTCAGACACTCCCGGACGACCCGGTGGACGGCCGTCCGGCGCAGCGGCGACAGCGCCTCCGCCTCCTCGGCGACCGTCAGCTCCACGGGGCTGCCCATCCGCCCGCTCTCCCGGGCGAGGACGGCGAGTCCGTCGAGGCCGGTGGTGGCCGGGTCCCGGTCGGCGCGCCGCACGATCGTCTCGTTGAGCATCCGGTGGGCGCGCCGGGCGGTGTCCGCGAGTTCCTCGAAGTCCCGCCGGCCGTCCTCGCCCCTGGCCCGTACGGCGAGGACCTCGGCCCGCACCGCGAGGACGGTGAGCTCGCGGCCGACCAGGTCGTGGACGTCCCGGCCGACGGAGATCCGCTCCTCCTGGACGGCCTGCCGGGCGGCGGCCTCGCGGCGCTCGGTCTCCAGGGCGCGGACGAGGTCGTGCCGGTACGCGGCGATGCCGACGCCCGCCGCGAGGACCCCGATCGGGACGACGACGCTCAGGAAGTCGCTCAGGGTGTAGCCGTGGAGGTGCCGGCCGGGCGTCTGGAAGAGGGCGTACGCGACGGCGACGTACAGCGCGGTCGCGGCGACGGCGGCCCGCCGGCCCCGGAACCGGCCGATCGAGTACAGCGCGAACTGGACCATGGTGAGCTCGTGCAGCCAGCCCATCAGGCCGAGCGCCACCAGGTACGGGAGCCAGGGCAGCCGGCGCCGGAGGACCAGCGTGGCCGCGCCGGCCGCGAGGGCCAGGGTGGCGGTGACGCCGGTGAGGGAGTTGTCCTCGCGGGCGAGGCCCGGCACGTCCAGGACCATGAGGCCGAAGGCGCCGAGCGCGGCGACGGCGTCGAGGGCGCGGGGCGAGCCCGTCCACCGCTCCGCGCGACGGCGCAGCGCGGGGACGGCGGGGAGACGGAGCATGCCTTCCATCATCCAAGGTCCCGGACCCCGGCCCGCTATGAGATGGGGCACGTCACCCGGAAGCCGGAAGGGGGACACCGGCGGAGGAGCCGGACGGGGTACGCGCGCGAAGGGGCCGGACGGGGTACGCGCGCGAAGGGGCCCGGAACCGATCGGTTCCGGGCCCCTTCGTCCGTACGGGTCAGGCCTGCGGCAGGTTCGCCAGCTGGGCCTGGATGCGGGCGATGTCCTCGTCCGCCTTGGCGAGGCGGGTGCGGATCTTGTCGACCACGTTGTCCGGGGCCTTCGCCAGGAACGCCTCGTTGCCGAGCTTGCCGTTCGCCTGCGCCTTCTCCTTCTCGGCCGCCGCGAGGTCCTTCGTGAGGCGCTTGCGCTCCGCCTCCACGTCGATCGTGCCCGACAGGTCGAGCGCGACGGTGGCCCCGGCGACCGGCAGGGAGGCGGTGACGGAGAAGTCCTCGCCCTCCGGCTGGAGGCGCAGCAGCTGACGGATCGCGGCCTCGTGCGCGGCGAGCGCGGTGCCGCCGAGCTCCAGACGGGCCGGGACCTTCTGGCCGGGCTGGAGGCCCTGGTCGGCGCGGAAGCGGCGGACCTCGGTGACGACCTGCTGGAGGTTCTCGATCTCCTTCTCGGCGGCCTCGTCCCGGAAGCCCGAGTCCTTCGGCCAGTCGGCGATCACGACGGACTCGCGTCCGGTCAGCGTGGTCCACAGGGCCTCGGTGACGAACGGGACGATCGGGTGCAGCAGCCGCAGCATGACGTCCAGGACCTCGCCGAGGACCCGGCCGGAGACCTTGGCCTGCTCGCCGCCCGCGAAGAACGTCGTCTTCGACAGCTCGACGTACCAGTCGAAGACCTCGTCCCACGCGAAGTGGTAGAGCGCGTCGCTGAGCTTCGCGAACTGGTAGTCCTCGTAGAGCGCGTCGACCTGGGCGACCGTCTTGTTCAGCCGGGACAGGATCCAGCGGTCGGTCGCCGACATCTCCGAGGCGTCCGGCAGCGGGCCCTCGATCGTCGCGCCGTTCATGAGCGCGAAGCGGGTCGCGTTCCAGATCTTGTTGGCGAAGTTCCGGGACGCCTTGACCCAGTCCTCGCCGATCGGGACGTCGACGCCCGGGTTGGCGCCGTTGGCCAGGGTGAAGCGGACGGCGTCGGAGCCGTACTCGTCCATCCAGTCCAGCGGGTTGACCACGTTGCCGAAGGACTTCGACATCTTCTTGCCGTTCTGGTCACGGACCATGCCGTGCAGGGCGATGGTGTGGAACGGCGGGGTGCCGTCCATCGCGTACAGACCGAACATCATCATCCGGGCGACCCAGAAGAAGAGGATGTCGTAGCCGGTGACCAGGACGGAGTTCGGGTAGAACTTCGCCAGGCTCTCGGTCCGCTCCGGCCAGCCGAGCGTGGAGAACGGCCACAGGCCGGAGGAGAACCAGGTGTCCAGGACGTCGGTGTCCTGGTGCCAGCCCTCGCCGGCCGGCGGCTGCTCGTCGGGGCCGACGCAGACGACCTCGCCGTTCGGGCCGTACCAGACGGGGATGCGGTGGCCCCACCACAGCTGGCGCGAGATGCACCAGTCGTGCAGGTTGTCGACCCAGTCGAAGTACCGCTTCTCCATCTCCTGCGGGTGGATCTTGACCTTGCCGTCGCGGACCGCGTCGCCGGCGGCCTGCGCGAGCGGGCCGACCTTGACCCACCACTGCATCGACAGGCGCGGCTCGATGGTGGTCTTGCAGCGCGAGCAGTGGCCGACGGAGTGGGTGTACGGGCGCTTCTCGGCGACGATCCGGCCCTCGGCGCGCAGCGCGGCGACGATGGCGGAACGGGCCTCCAGGCGGTCCAGGCCCTGGAAGGGGCCGTGGGCGGTGATGACCGCGCGCTCGTCCATGACGGCGAGGTTCGGCAGGCCGTGGCGCTGGCCGATCTCGAAGTCGTTGGGGTCGTGCGCCGGGGTCACCTTGACGGCGCCGGTGCCGAACTCGGGGTCGACGTGCTCGTCGGCGACGACCGGGATGCGGCGGCCGGTCAGCGGCAGCTCGATCTCGGTGCCGACGAGGTGCCGGTAGCGCTCGTCGTCCGGGTGGACGGCGACGGCGGTGTCGCCGAGCATCGTCTCGGCGCGGGTGGTGGCGACGACGATCTCCGCGTCACCGGAGCCGTAGCGGATGGAGACGAGCTCGCCGTCGTCGTCCTGGTACTCGACCTCGATGTCCGAGATGGCCGTCAGACAGCGCGGGCACCAGTTGATGATGCGCTCGGCGCGGTAGATCAGCTCGTCGTCGTAGAGCTTCTTGAAGATGGTCTGGACGGCCTGGGACAGGCCCTCGTCCATGGTGAACCGCTCGCGGGACCAGGCGACGCCGTCGCCCAGGCGCTTCATCTGGCCGGAGATCTGGCCGCCGGACTCGGCCTTCCACTGCCAGACGCGCTCGACGAACGCCTCCCGGCCCAGGTCGTGGCGGGACTTGCCCTCCTTGGCGAGCTCGCGCTCGACGACGTTCTGGGTGGCGATGCCGGCGTGGTCCATGCCCGGCTGCCACAGCGTCTCGTAGCCCTGCATCCGCTTGCGGCGGGTGAGGGCGTCGATCAGCGTGTGCTCGAAGGCGTGGCCCAGGTGGAGCGATCCGGTGACGTTCGGCGGCGGGATGACGATCGTGTACGGCGGCTTCTCGCTCTTCGCGTCCGCCTCGAAGTACCCCCGCTCCACCCAGCGCTCGTACAGCGGCCCCTCTACCTCGGCCGGCGCGTACTGGGTCGGCAGTTCGGTGGTGGGCGCTGTCTGCTGCTGAGTGTTCTCGGTCACGGGGTCAGTTTAGGGGTGTCTCGTCCCTGTCCTGAAACGCTTTGGTTCGGTAACGGTGTGGCCCCCGCCGCACCGAGTGTCCGACGGTTCCGCCAGGATGTTCGGCAGGCATAAACATCCTGTGAGGGGAACCTGTCCATGAGTTACAACCAGCCGGGCCCGTACGGCGGCCAGCCGCCCCAGCAGCCCGGGCCCTACGGCCAGCCGGGCCCCTACGGCCAGCAGCCGCAGCAGCCGGGGCCGTACGGTGCCCAGCCCGGCTACGGATACCCCCAGCAGGCCCCGCAGGGCGTCCCGCCGCAGCAGCCCCCGTACGGCTACCCGCAGCAGCAGCCCGGCCCGTACGGCCAGCAGCCCCCGTACGGCGGCCCCCAGGGCCCCGGCGGCTTCCCGCCGCCCCCGCCGGCCCCGAAGAAGTCCAAGGCGGGCTGGATCGTCGGCGCGGTGGCCGTGGTCGCGGCGATCGCCGTGGGCGCGTACTTCGTGGTCGGCGGCGGCGGTTCCTCGGTCGCGAACGACGGCCCGCACAAGCTGATCACCCCGGACACGGTGCTCGGCGAGTACAAGAAGATGCCCGACAAGGGGAGTTCGTCCGAGAAGAGCTCCCTGAAGGAGGCCGAGAAGAACGGCGTCAAGAACGCCAAGGAGGTCGGCGCCTCCTACCAGGTGGAGAACAAGGCGAACCCGCTGGCGAGCAAGATGCTCTCCTTCAACGGCCTCTACGGCGAGATCGAGGACCCCGAGAAGGTCGTCGACACCATCTTCGCCGCCGCCAAGGTGGAGGCCGACAAGGACGCGGGGAAGCCCGACGTGCCCCAGCTGGAGGGCAGCCCGCAGGCGTACGAGCCGGCGGGGCTCGACGGCGCGGTCCTGAAGTGCCAGCAGGCCAAGACGAAGGCCGACACCGGCAAGGGCACGCCCGCGTTCGCCATCACCATGTGCGTCTGGGCCGACCACAGCACCGTGGGCTTCGTGGTCCCGGTCGACATGGCCTCCATGATGACCGGCGCGGGCGGCTCCGCCGAGGAGGCGGCCGCCACCACCGCCAAGCTCCGCAAGGAAGTTCGCGTCAAGCTCTGACCGGACGGTCCCGCGCACGCGTGAGGGGGTCCCGCCTTCGGGCGGGACCCCCTCATCGTCGTCCGTCCGGCGTCAGGCCGACTTCTCGTGCCTGCCGTCGTTCTTCACGATCCGCGGGACCAGCGTCGGGTTGACGTTGTCGCGGACCACGTCGGCCGTGATGACGACCCGGGCCACGTCCTTGCGGGACGGGACCTCGTACATCACCGACTGGAGGACCTCCTCCATGATGGCGCGCAGGCCGCGGGCGCCGGTGCCGCGGAGGATCGCCTGGTCGGCGATGGCCTCCAGGGCCGGGCGGTCGAAGTCCAGCTCCACGCCGTCGAGTTCGAAGAGGCGCTGGTACTGCTTCACCAGCGCGTTGCGCGGCTCGACCAGGATCTGGAGGAGCGCCTCGCGGTCCAGGTTGTGGACGGAGGTGAGGACGGGGAGACGGCCGATGAACTCGGGGATCATCCCGAACTTCACCAGGTCCTCCGGCATGACCTCCTGGAACTGGTCGCTCGCCTCGATCTCGCGCTTGGAGCGGATGGTCGCCCCGAAGCCGATGCCCTTGGCGCCCGCCCGCGACTCGATGATCTTCTCCAGGCCGGCGAAGGCGCCGCCCACGATGAAGAGCACGTTCGTCGTGTCGATCTGGATGAACTCCTGGTGGGGGTGCTTCCGGCCGCCCTGCGGCGGCACGGAGGCGGTGGTGCCCTCCAGGATCTTCAGGAGGGCCTGCTGCACGCCCTCGCCGGAGACGTCCCGCGTGATCGACGGGTTCTCGCTCTTGCGGGCGACCTTGTCGATCTCGTCGATGTAGATGATCCCGGTCTCGGCCTTCTTGACGTCGTAGTCGGCCGCCTGGATCAGCTTCAGCAGGATGTTCTCGACGTCCTCGCCGACGTAGCCGGCCTCCGTGAGCGCCGTCGCGTCGGCGATGGCGAACGGGACGTTGAGCATGCGGGCCAGGGTCTGCGCGAGCAGCGTCTTCCCGGAGCCCGTGGGGCCGAGCAGCAGAATGTTGGACTTCGCCAGTTCGATGGCGTCGTCACGGCCCTGCGCGCCGCCGTTCTCGCCGGCCTGGACGCGCTTGTAGTGGTTGTACACCGCGACCGAGAGGGCCTTCTTCGCGGGCTCCTGCCCGACGACGTATCCCTCGAGGAACTCGTAGATCTCGCGGGGCTTGGGGAGTTCCTCCCAGCGCACCTCGCTCGTCTCCGCGAGTTCTTCCTCGATGATCTCGTTGCAGAGGTCGATGCACTCGTCGCAGATGTACACACCGGGTCCCGCGATGAGCTTCTTCACCTGCTTCTGGCTCTTTCCGCAGAACGAGCACTTGAGCAGGTCGCCGCCATCACCGATGCGTGCCACGAGGTGCTTCCCCTTCGCCTGGGAGCCGCTTGGTTCGGCGACTCCTGGTGCCTCATATTCGACGGTACCTTGCCGGGCCCCCCGTTCGGGCCCCCCTTGGCACGGTTCACATGGTCGCGATTCGGCCACGCGAACCGTGTCAGGGGAAGGTCGGGCGTCAGCGCTCGGCGGAGGCCGTGCTCTTGCGGGTCGAGACGATCTGGTCGACGAGACCGTACGCGAGGGCGTCCTCGGCGGTCAGGATCTTGTCGCGCTCGATGTCGTCGCGGATCTTGTCGATCGGGGTCGAGGAGTGCTTGGCCAGCATCTCCTCCAGCTGGCTGCGCATGCGCAGGATCTCGCGGGCCGCGATCTCCAGGTCGGAGAGCTGCTCGCGGCCGGTGCCGCCGGAGGGCTGGTGGATCAGCACGCGGGCGTTCGGCAGGGCCATCCGCTTGCCGGGGGTGCCGGCGGCGAGCAGCACGGCCGCGGCGGAGGCCGCCTGGCCCATGCAGACCGTCTGGATGTCCGGCTTCACGAACTGCATCGTGTCGTAGATCGCCGTGAGCGCGGTGAAGGAACCGCCGGGGCTGTTGATGTAGATCGAGATGTCGCGGTCCGGGTCCATCGACTCCAGGCACAGGAGCTGCGCCATGACGTCGTTGGCGGAGGCGTCGTCGATCTGCACGCCGAGGAAGATCACGCGCTCCTCGAACAGCTTCGCGTACGGGTCGTACTCGCGCACGCCCTGCGAGGTGCGCTCCACGAAGCGCGGCACGACGTAGCGGTTGTCCATCGGCGCGCCGGTGTGGAGGCCGCTCGGGGAGAGGTTGTTCTGCATCTGGGTGTTCACCGTCCTGGTGGCGTTCGGTGGGCTGGGGCTCTTGAGCGGGCCGGCGGGGCTCAGGCGCCCGTGCCGCCGCCGCCCGGAACGCCCGAGGCGGCAGAGATGATCTCGTCGATGAGGCCGTACTCCTTGGCCTCCTCCGCGGTGAACCAGCGGTCGCGGTCGCCGTCGCGGATGATCGCCTCGACGGTCTGGCCGGAGTGGTGCGCGGTGATCTCGGCCATGCGCTTCTTGGTGCGCAGGAGGTACTCGGCCTGGATCTTGATGTCCGAGGCGGTGCCGCCGATGCCGGCGGAGCCCTGGTGCATCAGGATGTCGGTGTTCGGCAGCGCGAAGCGCTTGCCGGCGGTGCCGCCGGTCAGCAGGAACTGTCCCATGGAGGCCGCCATGCCCATGCCGATGGTGACGACGTCGTTCGGGATGTACTGCATGGTGTCGTAGACGGCCATGCCGGCCGTCACCGAGCCACCGGGGCTGTTGATGTAGAGGTAGATGTCCTTGTCCGGTTCGGCGGCCAGGAGGAGCATCTGTGCGGTGATCTTGTTGGCGATGTCGTCGTCGACCTGCTGGCCGAGGAAGACGATGCGCTCGCCGAGCAGCCGGTTGTAGACATGGTCGCCGAGGCCGCCACCGATGGACGGCTCACCCGCGGCGTAAGGCTTCAGATTCGTCACGTATCCACCTGCTCGTCTCCGACGGCCCCGGGCCGTCTCCGCGTCTCGTTCAGAAGGCACTGCCCTCGTATTCATGGACCCTAACGCGCAGGTGGGACAACGCCATCCCGGTTCCCGAACTGTTCGCTGGGAGCGCAAGGTAGTTGGGGGCGCGTCACGGGGTCCCGGTACGTCCGCGGGCCCGTGCGCACAGCTGTGCGCACGGGCCCGCGGAGCGGTTCGGCGCGGGGGTCGGGCCCCCGCGCCGCTCCGGGCTTACTTCTCCTCGGAGGCCTCGGCCTCGGCGCCCTCGGCCGCCTCGACGGCGGTCTCGGCGGTCTCGTCCTCGTCGTCGGAGAGGTCGACGACCTCGCCGTTGGTGTCGACGACCTTGGCGGCCTCGACGACGACCGCGAGGGCCTTGCCGCGGGCGACCTCGCCGACGAGCATCGGCACCTGGCCGCCCTGGGCCACGGCCTGGGCGAACTGGTCGGGGCTCATGCCGGAGGAGGCGGCACGGCGGAACAGGTGCTCGGTGAGCTCCTCGCGGGAGACGTCAAGCTTCTCCCGGTTGACCAGCTCGTCGAGGATGAACTGGGTCTTGATGCCCTTCTCGGCCTGCTCCTTGGTCTCGGCCAGGAACTCCTCCTCGGTCTTGCCCTGGATCTCCAGGTACTTCGCGAGGTCGATGCCCATCTGGCCGAGCTGGTGGTGCTCCAGGTTGTGCTTGCGGGTGTTGATCTCGTCCTCGAGGAGCTTCTCGGGCATCGGGACCTCGACCAGCTTGAGGAGCTCGTCGAGGACGCGCTCCTGGGCCTGGGTGGCCTGGTCGAACTGCTTCATGTTCTCGAGGCGCTTGCGGCTGTCGGCCTTGAGCTCGTCGAGGGTGTCGAACTCCGACGCCAGCTGCGCGAAGTCGTCGTCCAGCTCGGGGAGCTCGCGGGCGGCGACGGCGGTGACCTTGACGGTGACCTCCGCGTCCTTGCCCTCGGCGGAGCCGCCCTTCAGCTGCGAGGTGAAGGTGGTCTCGCCGCCGGCCTCCAGGCCCTTGACGGCCTCGTCGATGCCGTCGAGCAGCTCGCCGGAGCCGATGGTGTACGAGACGTCGCTCGCGACGCCGTCGGGGAGGACCTCGCCCTCGACCTTGGCCTCCAGGTCGATGGTGACGACGTCGCCGTCCTGGGCGGCGCGCTCGACCGGGGAGGTCGAGGCGAAGCGCTCGCGGAGCTGCTCCACGGACTTCTCGACGTCCTCGTCGGTGACCTCGACCGGGTCGACGGTGACCTCGATGCCGGAGTAGTCCGGGATCTCGATCGCCGGACGGATGTCGACCTCGGCGGTGAAGGCCAGCAGCTCGCCGTCCTTCAGCTCGGTGATGTCGACCTCGGGCTGGCCGAGCGGGTTGACCTCGGCCTCGTTGACGGCCTCGGTGTAGAACTTCGGGAGCGCGTCGTTGACGGCCTCTTCCAGCACGGCGCCGCGGCCGAACCGCTGGTCGATCACGCGAGCCGGGATCTTGCCCTTGCGGAAGCCCTTGACCGTGACCTGCTGGTTGATCTTCTTGTACGCCGCGTCGAGGCTGTCCTTGAGCTCCTCGAAGGGCACCTCGACAGTGAGCCGAACCCGGGTCGGGTTCAGGGTCTCCACGGCGCTCTTCACGGTTCGGTCTCCTTGTGGCTGATTCCTGGATTCAGCCGGGCCGCGCGGGGCGGGTCCGGCCGATCGGCCCGGTCAGAGAGACACACGGGCACGCAGCTTGCATAGTAACCGCAAGCGGGAGGACGCCCACAACATGATCAAGAACGCCCGGGACGGGCACGTGGTCGTCATGGTCGGGGTGGCGGGATTTGAACCCACGGCCTTCCGCTCCCAAAGCGGACGCGCTACCAAGCTGCGCCACACCCCGTCGGTGCGACACGTAGGGTACATGGACGGAGACTCTGCGGCGCCCCTCTTTCCACGGGGTGTGCGAAGAGGGCCCCGGACCCGGTACCATGCTCTTCGTGCCGCGGTCCTCGTGACCTGCGGCGCGATGCTGTGCGGGTGTAGCTCAATGGTAGAGCACTAGTCTTCCAAACTAGCTACGCGGGTTCGATTCCCGTCACCCGCTCCACATGGCCCGGGGCCCGGACCGCTTCTCGCGGTCCGGGCCCCGTGTCGTTTCCGAGGGGGCGTCCTCAGAACTTGATGGACGCGACGGTCTGCGTTATCGAGTCCAGGAAGCGCTGGATGTCGTCGGCCATGCCGGTGGAGGCGAGGAAGAAGCCGAAGAGGACCGCGACCACGGCGGGGCCGGCCTTGAGGCTTCCCCCGCGGATCAACACCACCATGATGATCGCCAACAGCAACACCACAGACAGTGAAATGGCCACAACTGATCACACCCTCGGTCGGTCCCGCCTTGCCGTCCGGAGGCCTCGCGTCGTCCGCGCCCCCCGCCGCTCCCATGGTGCCATCAACCCCCTTGCCCACGCCGCCCGGTGACGAACCGCCGGGTCGCGGAGGGCCCCCGGCGGCGGGTAAGGGAGAGAAAAGGCACAACCGTACAACCAAGCCCGTTTTACCCGGGTGTAGGGCGTATTAATCGGCGGCACAAGAGCACTTAAAGGCCTTTTTGCGTCGAATGCCCTTTGTTGCGCACGGGGTTCAGTCGGCGTGAGGACGTGGCTAGGGTTCCCCGATGTCCTCCGCCACACAGAACAGCGTCAGGGCTCCGTTCTCCGGGCGCCGGGAAGCGGAGCGGACACCCACGGCCCCCGCGACCGCGCCGCGGAGCGGGCCCGCGCGCGGGCCCACCGTGCGCGATCCCTACTTCGACAACGCGAAGTACCTCGCGATCCTGCTCGTCGTCATGGGTCACCTCTGGCCCGCGGTGATCGAGGGGAGCCGGGCCACCCGCGGGCTCTACATGCTGGTGTACGCCTTCCACATGCCGGTGTTCATACTGATATCCGGCTATCTCTCGCGCAGTTACACCGGCCGGCCCGACCAGCTCAGGCGCCTGCTCACCGGCGTCGCCGTGCCGTACCTCTTCTTCGAGGTCGCGTACACGCTGTTCACCCGGTGGGGCACCGGTGCCTTCCGGCCGTTCAGCCTGCTGCGCCCCACCTATCTGATGTGGTTCCTGATCGCGCTGTTCGTCTGGCGGCTGACCACCCCGTTCTGGCGGGTCGTGCGGTGGCCGGTGGCGACCTCCCTGGTGATCGCCGGACTCGCGTCGGTCACTCCGGCCGTCGGCGCGCCCCTGGACCTGGCCAGGGTGCTCCAGCTCCTGCCGTACTTCGTGATCGGCCTGAGCATGGAGCCGGAGCACTTCGCCCTCCTGCGGCGGCGGCCCGTGCGGATCGTCTCGGCGGTCGTGCTCGTCGCCGCGGTTCCGTTCTTCTACTGGCGGGCGCCGGCCTTCCACCTCAACTGGTTCTACCGCTCCCGCAGCGTGCAGGAGATGGGCGCCGACGTGGGGTGGGGCGTGTTCCTGGTCGCGGTCCTCCTCCTCGGCACGCTGGTGCTGGCCGCGGCGTTCCTGTCCCTCGTCCCGGGCACCCGGCGCTGGTTCACGGCCCTCGGGGCCGGCACCATCTGCGGCTACGTCCTGCACGGCTTCCTGATACGGGGCGCCGGATACCTGGGGCTCTTCGAGGACCACCCGTGGCTCACCACGGCCCCGGGCCGGGTGGCGGTCACCCTGGTCGCCCTGGCGGTGATGACCCTCCTCTGCACGCCCCCGGTGCGCAAGGCGCTGAAGTGGGTGACGGAGCCCGAGATGGCCTGGGCCTTCCGCAGGGGTGGGGCGGCGAAGCCGGGCTGACCGCCCCGGATCCCGGACGGCCCCGGACGCCTCCCCGCGCGGGAGGGTCCGGGGCCGTCCCCGTGTCCGTGCGCGTCCGGAGGCGCTCTCAGGGGGACCGGCGGCTGATCAGGAGCAGGGCCCGGTCGTCGTTGACGTCCTTGGCGACGGCCTCGATGAGGTCCCAGGCGACGCCGTCGAAGCCGTCGGTGACACAGCGGTCGGCCTCGCCGGTGAGCCGGTCGATGCCCTCGGCGATGTCCCGGTCGGCGGCCTCGACGAGGCCGTCGGTGAAGAGCATCAGCACGTCGCCGGGGCGCAGGGAGCCCTTGGCCGGGTGGAACTCGGCGCCGTCGTAGACGCCGAGGAGGGGTCCTTCGGCCTCCTTCTCCTCCCAGCGTCCGCTGCCCGCGTGGAGCTGGAGGGCGGGCAGGTGGCCGGCCGAGTAGAGCTCGTAGTCCCCGGACTCCAGGTCGAGGACGAGGTGGATCGAGGTGGCGAAGCCCTCGTCCCAGTTCTGGCGCAGCAGGTAGCCGTTGGCGGCGGTCAGGAAGCCGTGCGGCGGGAGCGAGCCGAGGAGGCCGCCGAAGGCGCCGGAGAGCAGCAGGGAGCGGGAGGCGGCGTCCATGCCCTTGCCGGAGACGTCGGTGAGGACGACCTCCAGGGTGCGGCCGCCGTGGGTGCGGGCGGCGACCACGAAGTCCCCGGAGAAGGACTGACCGCCGGCCGGGCGCAGCGCCATCTCGCGGTGCCAGCCCTGCGGGAGCCGGGGCAGCGCGCTCTGCACCCGGATGCGTTCGCGCAGGTCGAAGAGCATGGTGCCGCCGCGCCGCCAGGGCACGCCGACGCGGGCCCGGAACTGGGCGATGAGGAGCCCGAAGAGGCCGCAGGCGGCGACGACGAGGACGGTGCCGGGGGTGACCCGGGCGGGGCCCTGGGTGTACGGGCCGAGGACGACGGACTCGACGATGAGGGCGCCCGCGGCGGCCGCGTACAGGCCGAGCAGGCTGGCGGGGCGCAGCAGCAGGCCGCCGGCCACGATGGGCAGGGCGAGCGCGGTGGGCGCGCACCAGACGGGGTCGACCAGGGTGCCGAAGGCGATGGCCGGGATCATCAGGAGGAGTCCGGCGAAGGCGATCCAGTCGGCGCCGTCCCCGCGGAAGTAGTCGACGCCGGATTTGCGCAGCGCGACGCGGGCCCGGCGTACGCGCCTGCGCGTCCGGGCCGCGTACGCGTTCACTCCGCCGCGGTGTCCCATGGGCCGGACCCTATCCATCCCGTCCGGCGTCGTGCAGGGGTACCCCGGCGACAATGTGCGCGAAACCGGGTCGCCCCGGGCGCGGGCCGCTGATATCGATGGCATATGACTTGGCATATGACTACTGAGCTGCGGGTTCTCGACCCGATCGAATGGGACCGCTGGTACGGGGTCCTCGAACTCGCCTTCGGAGGGGTGGTCGAGTCCCCGGAGGAGCGACGGCTGTGGCGGGACCTGACCGAGTTCGACCGTTCCCTGGGCGCCTGGGACGGTGAGCTGTGCGTGGGGACGGCGGGGTCGTTCTCGTTCCGGCTGACGGTTCCGGGCGGGGCGTCGGTGCCGGCGGCCGGGGTGACCATGGTGAGCGTGGCGGGGACGCACCGGCGGCGCGGGATCCTGACCGCGATGATGCGGCGGCAGCTGGACGACCTGCGGGCGGCGGGCGAGTTCCTCGCGGTGCTCACGGCGTCGGAGCCGGGGATCTACGGGCGGTTCGGCTACGGGATCGCGACGTACTCGACGCGGGCGGTGATCGACACGAACCGGGTGCGGCTCGCGGTGCCGGAGGGCACGGACGCGGTGGCGCTGCGCCGGGCGGACCTCGTGGAGTCCTCGGCGGCGTGCGAGGCGGTGTACGCGCGCCTGGTGTCCGCGCGGCCGGGGATGCTGGCCCGGCGGCCGGGCTGGGAGCGGCTGCCGCTGATCGACCCCGCGGCCGAGCGGGGCGGGACCTCGCCCCGGCTGTGCGTGCTCGCGGAGCGGGACGGGGAGGTCGTGGGGTTCGCGCACTACGCGGTCAAGCCGGACTGGTCGGCGACGGGGGCCGACGGGTCGGTGCACGTGCACGGGCTGATGGGGCTCGACCCGGCGGCGGAGGCGGCGCTGTGGCGGTTCCTCTGCTCGGTGGACCTGACGGCGTCGGTGCGGACGGTCGAGGGCCGGCCGGTGGACGACGGCTGGCAGCACCTGGTGGACGACGTGCGGCGGTGCGCGCCGACCCTGCGGGACTCGTTGCACGCGCGCCTGGTGGAGGTGGGCCCGGCCCTGGAGGCGCGGACGTACCAGACGCCGGTGGACGTGGTGTTCGAGGTCGAGGACGCGTTCTGTCCGTGGAACGAGGGGCGTTGGCGGCTGACCGGGGACGCGAAGGGCGCGGTCTGCGTGCGGACCTCGGACCCGGCGGACCTGTCGCTCTCGGTGCGGGAGCTGGGGGCGGCGTATCTGGGCGGCGTCCCGCTGACGTCGCTGGCGGCGGCCGGGCGGGTGCGGGAGCTGCGGGAGGGCGCGCTGGTGGAGGCGTCGGTGGCGTTCGGCTCGCCGGTCGCGCCGTGGCTGCCGCACGGGTTCTAGAGAAGTGCCCTCAGCGGGTCTGGCAGCCCGGGCACCAGAAGAGGTTGCGGGCGGCCAGGTCCGCCGTGCGGATGTCGGTGCCGCAGATGTGACAGGCCATCCGGGCGCGCCGGTAGACGTACACCTCGCCGCCGTGGTCGTCGACGCGCGGCGGGCGGCCCATCGCCTCGGGGGTGTGCTCGGGCCGGACGGTGTCGATGCGGTTGAGCCGGACGCCCTCGCGCATCAGCGCCGCCAGGTCGGCCCAGATCGCGTCCCACTCCCGCTTCGTGAGGTCCTTGCCGGCGCGGTACGGGTCGATGCCGTGCCGGAAGAGGACCTCGGCGCGGTAGACGTTGCCGACGCCGGCGACGACCTTCTGGTCCATGAGGAGGGCGGCGACGGTGGTGCGGGACTTCGAGATCCGGCGCCAGGCCCCGTCCGGGTCGTCGCCGTCGCGGAGCGGGTCGGGGCCGAGCCGGTCGTGTATCGCCCGCTTCTCGGCGTCCGTGATCAGGGCGCAGGTGGTGGGGCCGCGCAGGTCGACGTACGACTCGGGGTTCGCGAGGCGCAGCCGCACCGTGTCGGTGGGCGGCGGCGCGGGGGCGTCGCCGAAGGCCACCTTGCCGAAGAGGCCGAGGTGGATGTGGATCCAGACCCGGCCGGTGAAGCCCAGGAAGAGGTGCTTGCCGTGGGCCTCGGTGGTCTCCAGGACGGTGCCGTCGAGCAGGGCGGCCGAGTCGGCGAACTTGCCCTGCGGGCTGGAGACGCGCACGGGCCGGCCGCCGAACCGCTCGCGGTGGTCGGCGGCCAGCCGGTGGATGGTGTGCCCTTCGGGCATCAGGCGGTCGGCTCCTGCGGGTGGTGGGCCGGGATCGGGGGGAGCTCGCCGGTGTTCTCGTAGGCGGTGAGCATGTCGATCCGGCGGGTGTGGCGCTCGTCACCGGAGTACGGGGTGCTGAGGAAGATCTCGACGAACTTGGTCGCCTCTTCCTGCGTGTGCATCCGGCCGCCGACGGAGATCACGTTGGCGTTGTTGTGCTCGCGGCCGAGGGCGGCGGTCTGCTCGCTCCAGGCGAGGGCGGCGCGCACCCCCTTCACCTTGTTCGCGGCGATCTGCTCGCCGTTGCCGGAGCCGCCGATGACGATGCCGAGGGCGTCCGGGTCCGCGGCCGTCCTCTCGGCGGCGCGCAGGCAGAACGGCGGGTAGTCGTCGAGGGCGTCGTAGACGTGGGGACCGCAGTCGACGGGCTCGTGGCCGTGGGCCTTCAGCCACTCGACGAGGTGGTTCTTGAGTTCGTAGCCGGCGTGGTCGGAACCGAGGTAGACGCGCATGGTGCCGAGTGTGGCACGTACCGGCCGGGGTAGTGGGCAGCGGGGTCGGGACCTTCGTCCGGCCTGGTACGGACCTTCGACCCTCGCGCGTCCGTCCGTACAACGATCCGGAACGGGGTCTTCCGATCAGCCCCGCCGACAGGGTTAAATGCCCGGGCTCGCGACCCGAGCGACCCCCACACCCGAGGAAGCGTCCATGAACACGCAACCGACCCTGACGAAGGACGACGGCACGACCGGCACCACCGGGACGCCCGACTCCTCCGACGGTCTCAAGGCCGGTCTCAAGAACCGCCACCTCTCGATGATCGCGATCGGCGGCGTCATCGGCGCCGGCCTCTTCGTCGGCTCCGGCTCCGGCATCGCCGCGGCCGGCCCCGCGATCCTGCTCTCCTACGCGCTCGTCGGCACCATGGTCGTCTTCGTGATGCGCATGCTGGGCGAGATGGCCGCCGCCCGGCCGTCCTCCGGCTCCTTCTCCGCCTACGCGGACCAGGCCCTCGGCCGCTGGGCCGGCTTCAGCATCGGCTGGCTGTACTGGTTCTTCTGGGTCGTCGTGCTCGCCGTCGAGGCGACCGCGGGCGCGGTGATCCTGGAGAGCTGGGTCCCGGCCGTCCCGCAGTGGGCCTGGGCGCTCATCGTGATGGTGGTGCTCACCGCCACCAACCTCGCCTCGGTCGCCTCCTACGGCGAGTTCGAGTTCTGGTTCGCCGGCATCAAGGTCGTCGCCATCGGCGCCTTCGTCGTCATCGGCCTGCTCGCGGTCTTCGGCGTGCTGCCCGGCTCGGACAACCCGGGCGCCGGGTTCGCGCACCTCACCGACGCCGGGGGCTTCCTCCCGATGGGCGCGGGCGCGATCCTCACCGGTGTGCTGATGGTCGTCTTCTCCTTCATGGGCAGCGAGATCGTCACCCTGGCCGCCGGCGAGTCGGAGGACCCGCAGCGCGCGGTCACCAAGGCCACCAACAGCGTGATCTGGCGGATCGGCGTCTTCTACCTGGGCTCGATCTTCGTGGTCCTGACCCTGCTGCCGTGGAACGACGAGTCGATCGTCGAGAAGGGCTCGTACGTCGCCGCCCTCGACTCCATCGGCATCCCGGCCGCCGGCCAGATCATGAACGTGATCGTCCTGACGGCCGTCCTGTCCTGCCTGAACTCGGGCCTCTACACCGCCTCCCGGATGGCCTTCTCGCTCGGGCGGCGCGGTGACGCCCCGAAGGCCTTCGCCCGCACCACCGCGCGGGGCGTGCCGCGGGCGGCGATCCTCGGCTCGGTCGTCTTCGGCTTCGTCGCGGTCTTCTTCAACTACAAGTGGCCGGACACCGTCTTCGCCTTCCTGCTGAACTCCTCCGGCGCGGTGGCGCTCTTCGTCTGGCTGGTCATCTGCGTGACCCAGCTGCGGATGCGCGGCATCATCCTGCGCGAGTCGCCGGAGAAGCTGGTCGTGCGGATGTGGCTCTTCCCGTACCTGACCTGGGCGACGATCGCCATGATCGTCTTCGTCCTCGGCTACATGATCTACGACGGCGGCAGCGCCCGGGAGCAGGTCGTGCTCTCGCTGCTCGTGGCCGCCCTCGTGATCGCGGTCGCGCTGGTCCGCGAGCGGATCGGGAAGTCCTCCGCGAAGCTCTGACCGCGTGTGCGAAAGGGCCCCGGCGGAGTGCGCCGGGGCCCTTTCGCGTGCCGTGCGGGCCTCAGCCCCTGCGGCCGGCGAGCTTCCAGGCGGCCGGGAGGACGCCCATGGCGAGGGCGGCCTTGAGGGCGTCGCCGATGAGGAACGGGGTGAGGCCGGCGGCGACGGCCTGGCCGAAGGTCATGCCGGTGGCGAGGGCCAGGTAGGGCACGCCGACCGCGTAGACGAGCGCGGAGCCGAGGGCCATCGCGCCGGCCGTGCGGAGCACCGAGCGGTCGGCGCCGCGGCGGGCGAGGGCGCCGACGACGGTGGCGGCCAGGAGCATGCCGAGGACGTAGCCGAAGGACGGCATCCCGTAGCCGGAGGTGGCCTGGGCGAACCAGGGCACGCCGGCCGCGCCGGCCACCGCGTAGAGCGCGAGGGCGAGGAAGGCGCGGCGGGCGCCGAGGGCGGTGCCGACGAGCAGGGCGGCGAAGGTCTGGCCGGAGACCGGGACCGGGGAGCCGGGGACCGGGACCGAGAGCTGCGCGGCGAGGCCGGTGAGGGCGGCGCCGCCGACGACGAGGGCGATGTCGCGGGCGCGACTCGCCGGGACCAGGTCGGCGAGGACGATGCCCGGCCGGAGGGAGCGGACGGGGGCGGCTGCGGTGCTCATCGGTACTCCGCGGGGGTGAGGGTGCAGGGACAGGTTGACGCTATGCCAGGGGTGAGCGCCCGATCACCGTCAGCAGCCGACAAAGCGGAAGCCGACCGCTTCATGGAGTTCTGACAAAGGACGGTTTTCATGCCGTGCGCCACGTGACCCTTGTCACTGGCAACTCGCTGGAAGACGTCCCTTTTGCGCCTGGGGGAGGTCACCGGAGAGACTGTGGAGTCTCCATAAAGCGCCATCTCCCGAGAGCACGAGCCCTTCACCATGCCCGACGCCCCGCCGCCCTCTCCGCTCACCGAACCGGAGCCCCTCTCCCACGGCCTGAAGCAGCGTCACCTGACAATGCTGGGGCTCGGCGGGGTGATCGGCGCGGGGCTCTTCGTGGGGTCGGGGGCCGGCATCGCCGTCGCCGGGCCGGCCATCGTGTTCTCGTACCTGATCGCGGGCGCGCTCGCGATGCTGGTGATGCGGATGCTGGGCGAGATGTCGGCGGCGATGCCGGCGTCGGGCGCCTTCTCGGTGCACGCGGAGCGGGCGCTCGGCCGGTGGGCGGGCTTCTCGGTGGGCTGGCTGTACTGGTTCCTGCTCGTCGTGGTCCTCGCCGTGGAGGCGACGGGCGCGGCCCGGATCGCGCACGGCTGGGTGCCGGGGGTCCCGCAGTGGGGCTGGGTGCTCGTCTTCATGGTCGTGTTCACCCTCGCCAACCTGGCGGCGGTGAAGAACTTCGGCGAGTTCGAGTTCTGGTTCGCCGCGCTCAAGGTCGGTGCGATCGTCCTCTTTTTGGTCCTGGGCGTCCTCGCGATCGCCGGCTGGCTCCCGGACACCGATCCGGTGGGCCTCGCCAACCTGACCGGGCAGGGCGGTTTCCTGCCGAACGGCTGGTCGGGGGTGGTGTCGGGGGTGCTCGCCGTCGTCTTCGCCTTCGGCGGCCTGGAGGTCGTCACGATCGCGGCGGCCGAGTCGGACGACCCGGCGCGGAACGTGGCGCGGGCGGTGCGCAGCGCCGTGTGGCGGATCCTCCTCTTCTACGTGGGCTCGATGCTGGTGATCGTGACCCTGCTGCCGTGGACGTCGATGGAGCCGGGCGAGTCGCCGTACGTGGCGGTCCTGGACGCGATCGGGGTGCCGGGGGCGGGCCAGATCATGAACGTGGTGGTGTTCGTGGCGCTGCTCTCGGCGCTCAACGCGAACCTGTACGGCTCCTCGCGGATGGTGTTCTCGCTCGCCGAGCGCGGGGAGGCGCCGAAGGGGCTCCTGAGGGTCTCGGGCGGAGGGGTGCCGCGCCGGGCGGTGCTCGCCTCGGTGGCCTTCGGCTTCGTCTCCGTGCTGCTCAATCTGAAGTGGCCGGACTCCGTCTTCCTCTACATGCTCAACGCGGTCGGCGCGGTGCTGCTCTTCGTGTGGGGCCTGATCGCGGTCTCGGAGCTGCGGCTGCGGCGCCGGATCGAGCGGGAGGCGCCCGAGACGCTGACGCTGCGCATGTGGGGCTTCCCCTGGCTGACGTGGGTGGCGCTCGCGGCGATGGGCGCGGTGCTGGTCCTGATGCTGTGCGACGAGGGGGCGCGGCCACAGGTGCTGTGGTCGTCGGCGGCGACCGGGGCGGTGCTGCTGGTGGCGTGGGTGCGGGAGCTGCGGGCGCGGCGGGGCTGAGGGCCGGGAAGGCGCCGGGCGCGGCGGGGCCGAGGGCCGGGACGACGCCGGGCGCGGCGGGGCCGAGGGCCGGGACGACGCCGGACGCGGCGGGGGCCGGGAGGCGCGCGGAGGCCGCGTACGAAACGGAACCGGATCTTCACCTTGTGTGAAGACCGTGCCCGTATAGCGGACATCGGTTCCCTCTCAGCGGTGTGCCCGCCCAGACTGTGGCCCGTTCCCCCGTCCCAGCCAGTGAACAGGGCGGCCCATGTCCCGGACCACCGCGCCCGCGCCCGTCGACCGCGAGGACGACGGCGCGGCACCCGCCGAGGGGCTCTCCCACGGCCTCAAGCAGCGCCACCTCTCGATGATCGCCCTCGGCGGCGTCATCGGCGCAGGCCTCTTCGTCGGCTCCGGCGCCGGCATCGCCGCCGCCGGCCCCTCCATCGTCGTCGCCTACGCCCTCTCCGGCATCCTCGTGATGCTGGTGATGCGGATGCTCGGCGAGATGTCCGCCGCGAACCCGGCCTCGGGCTCCTTCTCCGTCCACGCCGAGCGCGCCTTCGGCTCCTGGGCGGGCTTCACCTCGGGCTGGGCCTTCTGGTTCCTGCTCTGCGTCGCCGTCGGCCTGGAGGGCATCGGCGCGGCGAAGATCATGACCGGCTGGTTCCCCGGCAGCCCCGAGTGGGCCTGGGTCGCGCTCTTCATGCTGGTCTTCTGCGTCACCAACCTGGCGGCCGTGAAGAACTTCGGCGAGTTCGAGTTCTGGTTCGCCGCGCTCAAGGTCGGCGCGATCGTCCTCTTCCTGGGCATCGGCGTCCTCGCGATCACCGGTCTGCTGCCCGGCTCGGACGCCCCCGGCACCGCCAACCTCACCGGCGACGGCGGGTTCTTCCCGCACGGCTCCGAGGGTCTGATCGTGGGCCTGCTCGCCTCGGTCTTCGCGTACGGCGGCCTGGAGACGGTCACCATCGCGGCGGCCGAGTCGGAGCACCCGGTGCAGGGCGTCGCCAAGGCCGTCCGTACGGCGATGTGGCGGATCGCGCTCTTCTACATCGGCTCCATGGCGGTCATCGTCACCCTGGTGCCGTGGGGCGACCCGGCGGTCGTCGAGAAGGGCCCGTACGTCGCCACCCTGGACCACCTGGGCATCCCGGCCGCCGGCCAGATCATGAACGCGGTCGTGCTCGTCGCCCTGCTCTCCGCGATGAACGCCAACGTCTACGGCGCCTCCCGCATGGCCTCCTCGCTGGTCGCGCGCGGCCAGGGCCCGAAGGCGCTCGGCCGCACCTCCGGCGGCGTCCCGCGCCCGGCCGTGCTCGCCTCCTCCGTCTTCGGCTTCGGCTGCGTGCTGCTGAGCTACTGGCGGCCGGACGACATCTTCGTCTGGCTGCTCAACACCATCGGCGCGATCATCCTGGTCGTCTGGTTCTTCATCGCCGCCTCCCAGCTGGTGCTGCGCCGCCGCACCGAGCGCGAGGCGCCCGAGAAGCTGGTCGTGCGGATGTGGGCCTTCCCGTTCCTGACGTGGGTGGCGCTGGCCGGCATGGCGGTGGTGTTCGTCCTGATGGCCCGTGAGGAGGGCACCCGCACGCAGCTGTACTGGACGGGCGGCCTGACCCTGCTGCTCGCCGGCATCGGCCTCGTACGCCAGAGGGCGGCACGGGACCGCGCTTCCTGACCGCGCCCCGTACCGACGGGAAACCCCCGGACCGCACCCGGTCCGGGGGTTTCTCCATGCGCGGACACGGGACCTAGGACGAAGGGCTGATCAACTCCGGGACGCACCTACTGTTAGCCTGCACCTGCATACAGGTTGCAATAAGCAGGAGCAGTCGAAGGGCCGGGCACATGCCGATCTACACACTTCCCGAGCTGCCGTACGACTACGCGGCGCTGGAGCCGGTGATCAATCCGCAGATCATCGAGCTGCACCACGACAAGCACCACGCGGCTTACGTCAAGGGCGCGAACGACACCCTGGAGCAGCTGGAGGAAGCCCGCGACAAGGACCAGTGGGGGTCCGTCAACGGGCTGGAGAAGAACCTCGCGTTCCACCTCTCGGGCCACATCCTCCACTCCATCTACTGGAACAACATGAACAGCCCGAAGGAGGGCGGCGGCGGCGAGCCGCTGGCCGCCGACGGCGTCGGCGACCTCGCGGACGCGATCACCGAGTCCTTCGGCTCCTTCGCGAAGTTCAAGGCCCAGCTGACCAAGGCCTCCGCGACCACCCAGGGCTCCGGCTGGGGCGTCCTCGCCTACGAGCCGATCAGCGGCCGCCTCATCGTCGAGCAGGTCTACGACCACCAGGGCAACGTCGGCCAGGGCTCGGTCCCGGTCCTGGTGTTCGACGCCTGGGAGCACGCCTTCTACCTCCAGTACAAGAACCAGAAGGTCGACTTCATCGAGGCCATGTGGCAGGTCGTCAACTGGCAGGACGTGAGCAAGCGCTACCACGCCGCCAAGGCCTCGGTCCCGCTGATCTCCTTCTGAGGCACCGGGCCCGCAGCGGCCCCCCGTCGTCCCACTCGTGATCGTCTTCTCAACCTTCACGTGCGGGCGGAATGAGGAAGAACCCCCGCGATGACGTGAATCGCGGGGGTTCTTCCGCAGCTGCGGGGCGGTGACTACTCGAAGCTCGGCGCCGCCGTCCGGGTGCGCTTGATCTCGTAGAAGCCCGGCGTCGACGCCACGAGCAGCGTGCCGTCCCACAGCCGGGCCGCCGCCTCGCCGCGCGGGGTCGGGGTGACCACGGGACCGAAGAAGGCGACCTCGTCGCCGTCGGGGCCCGGCACCGAGACGACCGGGGTGCCGACGTCCTGGCCCACCTTGTCGATGCCCTCCTTGTGGGAGGCGCGCAGCTCGGTGTCGTAGGTGTCCTTGTCGGCGTACTCCACGAGGTCCTCGGGCAGGCCGACGTCCTTCAGGGCCCCGGCGATCGCCTCGCGGGTCGGGCCCTCGCCGTTGTTGTGGAAGCGGGTGCCGAGCGCGGTGTAGAGCTTGCCGACGACCTCGTCGCCGTGCAGCTGCTGGGCCGCGATCACCACGCGGACCGGGCCCCAGGCCTTGGTCCGCAGCATCTCCTGGTACTCCTCCGGGAGCTCGTCGATCCGGTCCTCGTTGAGCACCGCCAGGCTCATCACCTTCCAGCGCACGTCGACCGGGCGCACCTTCTCCACTTCGAGGATCCAGCGGGAGGTCATCCAGGCCCAGGGGCACAGCGGGTCGAAGTAGAAGTCTGCGGTGGTCCTGCTCTCGGACATGTCACTCCTCGGTACGGCCGCGGGAAAGGAAGGTGGTGCGCCGAGGGGAGAACGCCACGGACCCGGAAGGGCATTCCCGTGTGCCGGGCGACAGGGGCACATGGGAGGATCGGTGCTGTTTCGAACGCGCCACGAAGGAGTGACCGTGCCCGGTGAGAATCTGTCCCGCGACGAGGCCCACGAGCGGGCCGCGCTGCTGTCCGTCGACGGGTACGAGGTCGCCCTCGACCTGCGCTCGGCGGTCGGCGAGTCCGACGAGGCGGTGCGCACCTTCCGTTCGGTGACGACGATCCGCTTCCGCCGTACGGGAGCGGGCACGAGCACCTTCGCGGACCTGATCGCCCCCTCGGTGAACGCGGTCACCCTGAACGGGCGCTCCCTGGACCCGGCGGAGGTCTTCGACGGCGCGCGGGTCGCGCTCGACGGCCTGGAGGACGAGAACACCCTGGTCGTGGACGCGCAGTGCGCCTACAGCCGGACCGGCGAGGGCATGCACCGCTTCGTCGACCCGGAGGACGGCGAGGTCTACCTCTACACGCAGTACGAGCCGGCCGACGCCCGCCGGGTGTACGCGAACTTCGAGCAGCCCGACCTGAAGGCCCCGTACCGCTTCTCGGTGACCGCGCCGGAGGAGTGGACGGTCTGGTCGAACGGCGCCGGGGAGCGGGACGCGGAGGGGGTGTGGCGGTTCGCCGAGACGGCGCCGATCTCCACGTACATCACCTGCGTGGTCGCCGGTCCGTACCACTACGTGACCGACACCTACCGGCGCGGGGACCTGGAGATCCCGCTCGGGGCGATGTGCCGCAAGGGCCTTGCGAAGCACTTCGACGCGGACGACGTCTTCCTGATCACCAAGCAGGGCTTCGACTTCTTCCACGACAACTTCGACTACCCGTACCCCTTCGGGAAGTACGACCAGGCCTTCGTCCCCGAGTACAACCTCGGCGCGATGGAGAACCCGGGCATGGTGACCTTCCGCGAGGAGTACGTCTTCCGGGGCAAGGTCACGCAGGCCTCGTACGAGGCGCGGGCCAACGTCATCCTGCACGAGATGGCGCACATGTGGTTCGGCGACCTGGTCACCATGGTGTGGTGGGACGACCTGTGGCTGAAGGAGTCCTTCGCGGACTTCATGGGGTCCTTCGTGAACGCCGAGGCGACCCGCTTCACCCACAGCTGGGTGACCTTCGCCAACAACCGCAAGTCCTGGGCGTACCGCGCCGACCAGCTGCCGTCCACCCACCCGATCACGGCCGACATCCGTGACCTGGAGGACGCCAAGCTGAACTTCGACGGCATCACGTACGCCAAGGGCGCGTCGGTCCTGAAGCAGCTCGTGGCGTACGCCGGGCGGGACGCGTTCCTGGAGGGCGCGCGCCGCTACTTCAAGCGCCACGCCTACGGCAACACGCGCCTGGGCGACCTGCTCGCGATCCTGGAGGAGACCTCCGGGCGCGACATGAAGGGGTGGGCGAAGTCCTGGCTCCAGACCTCGGGCGTGAACGTCCTGGCGCCGGACGTCACCTACGACGCCGAGGGCCGGATCACCGAGCTCGCCGTCCTCCAGGAGGGCGACGAGCTCCGTCCGCACCGGACGGCCGTGGGCCTCTACCGGCTCGGGGCGGACGGCTCGCTCGCGCGGTACGCGCGGGCCGAGGCGGACGTCACCGGCGCCCGCACGGTCGTGGCCGGGCTCGCGGGCGAGGAGCGGCCCGACCTGGTGCTCGTCAACGACGACGACCTCACCTACTGCAAGATGCGCTTCGACGAGGGCTCCCTCGTCACCCTGCGCAAGCACCTGGGCGACGTCACCGACCCGCTGGCCCGCGCGCTGTGCTGGTCGGCGCTGTGGAACCTGACCCGCGACGGGCTCGTGCCCGCCCGGGACTTCGTCGCCGTCGTCCTGGCCTTCGCGGGCCGCGAGACGGAGATCGGCGTCCTCCAGATGGTGCACGCCTGGACGAAGTCGGCCGTCACCCTGTACGCGGCGCCGGGGTGGCGCGCGGAGGGCGGCCGGCTGCTCGCCGAGGGCGGGCTGCGCGAGCTGCGGGCGGCGGAGCCGGGCAGCGAGCACCAGCTGACCTGGGCGCGGTTCTTCGCGGCGACGGCCTCCTCGGACGCCGACCTCCGGCTCCTGGAGGAGCTGCTCGACGGCACGGCCCGGATCGACGGCCTGGACGTCGACCAGGAGCTGCGCTGGGCGCTCCTTTCGCCGCTCGCCGCGCACGGGCGCGCGGACGAGGCCCGGATCGGCGAGGAGCTGGCCCGGGACGACACGGCGACGGGCAAGCGCCACCAGGTGCGGCTGCTCGCCTCGCGCCCCTCGGCGGCGGTCAAGGCGCAGGCCTGGGCGCAGGTCGTCGAGTCGGACGCCCTGTCGAACGCGCTGGTCGAGGCGACGATCGCGGGCTTCGCGCAGCCCTCGCAGCGCGAACTGATCGCCCCGTACGCGGAGAAGTACTTCGCGGCGATCGAGCGCCTGTGGGCCGAGCGGTCGATCCAGATCGGCATGGACGTGGTCCGGGGCCTGTTCCCGGGGCTCCAGGACGACGCGGCGACGCTGGCCGCCACGGACGCCTGGCTGTCGGCGCACGAGTCGGCCGCGCCGGCCCTGCGGCGCCTGGTCCTGGAGGCCCGCGACGACCTGGCGCGGGCCCTGCGCGCGCAGGAGTGCGACCGCGCGGCGGAGTGACGGCGACCGGACCCGGCGGGGGTCGCGGGCTCCGGCCCGCGGCCCCCGCCGTCGCGTGCGCGGTCGCCGTCGCGTTCACGGCCGCGTTCACGAGGGGGAGGTGCCTCATCGGCACTCGAACGCACGTACTTTAGGGCGAGCTTGTCCCCAATTGTCGACGAGCGTGTAACAGGGGTTAGGGGAGCCTTCGGAAGCGGAAGACCCCCGGCATGAACCACAACACCCCCATCACCCCCCGCCCCGCCGCGCC